>NZ_JBHUYV010000018.1:0-167538 GCF_042667905.1 Streptomyces sp. NPDC057287
GGTCGTCCCCCGTCACCCCCCCGCGCGCGCCCGGCCCCGGGCGCCCCCCCCGCCCCCCGGGCCGCGCCCCCGGGCCCGGGCCCGCGGGCCGCGCCCGTCCATTCCGTCCGATTCGCCCCGCGACCGCCGCGGGCCGTGCCATCGTGGCCCTGTCCGCCCTCGACACCCTTGGCAAGGAAGGGACCATGAGCACTGAACTGGCCATCGAGACCGCGGGGCTGGTGAAGGTCTTCGGTGACAACCGCGCGGTGGACGGCGTCGATCTCGCCGTGCCCGTGGGGACCGTCTACGGAGTCCTGGGGCCCAACGGAGCCGGGAAGACCACCACCGTCAGGATGCTGGCGACCCTGCTGCGGCCCGATGCGGGCGAGGCGCGGGTCTTCGGCCACGACGTCGTGGCGGACGCCGACACGGTCCGCGGCCGCGTAAGTCTCACGGGGCAGTACGCCTCGGTCGACGAGGACCTCACCGGTACGGAGAACCTGGTGCTGCTGGCCAGGCTCCTCGGCCACTCCAAGCCCGCCGCCCGGGCCCGGGCGGCGCAGCTGCTGGAGGCCTTCGGGCTGAGCGAGGCGGCGGGCAGACAGGTGAAGAACTACTCCGGCGGCATGCGGCGCCGGATCGACATCGCCGCCTCCATCCTGAACACGCCCGACCTGCTGTTCCTCGACGAGCCCACGACCGGTCTCGACCCGCGCAGCCGCAATCAGGTGTGGGACATCGTGCGGGCCGTCGTCGCCCAGGGCACGACGGTGATGCTGACCACCCAGTACCTCGACGAGGCCGACCACTTGGCCTCCCGCATCGCCGTGATCGACCACGGCAGGGTGATCGCCGAGGGCACGAAGGGCGAGCTCAAGGCGTCGGTGGGGGCCGGCTCCGTCCATCTGCGCCTGCGCGACCCGGGGCAGCGGCCCGAGGCCGAACGGGTGCTGGCGCTCGTGCTGGACGCCACCGTGCAGCTGGACCACGACCCGGTGGCACTGACCGCCAGGGTCGGCGGACACGGCACCGAGAACGGGGCCGCCGAGCAGGCGGCCCGGGCACTGGCCGAGCTGGCACGGTGCGGCATCCACGTGGACAACTTCGCGCTGGGGCAGCCCAGCCTCGACGAGGTCTTTCTCGCGCTGACGGACAGGAAGGGGGTGACGGCATGAGCGCCGCGCCCACGAGCACCGGACGCGACGACGCCGAGCTCACCGCACCGGACGCCGGAACGCTCGCCTCGCTGCTCGTCGGTCAGGAGCGGCCGCGCCGGCCCGGCGCGCTGTCGGCGTCGTTCACCTTCGGGTGGCGGGCCATGCTCAAGATCAAACACGTGCCCGAGCAGCTGTTCGACGTGACGGTCTTCCCGATCATGATGGTGCTGATGTTCACGTACCTGTTCGGCGGGGCGCTGGCCGGTTCCACCGAGGACTACATCCAGTTCCTGCTGCCGGGGATCCTCGTCATGAGCGTCGTGATGATCACGATGTACACGGGCGTCGCGGTCAACACCGACATCGCGAAGGGCGTGTTCGACCGGTTCCGCACCCTGCCGATCTGGCGGCCGGCCCCCATGGTCGGCTACCTGCTCGGCGATGTCGTGCGCTACCTCCTGGCCTCGGCCGTGATGCTCGTGGTCGGCATCGTCATCGGTTACCGGCCGGCCGGCGGTCCGCTGGGAGTGCTGGCCGGTGTCGCGCTCCTGATGGTGTTCTCGTTCTCCTTCTCGTGGATCTGGACGATGTTCGGACTGATGCTGCGCACCGAGAAGTCGGTGATGGGCGTCAGCATGATGGTGATCTTCCCGCTGACCTTCCTGAGCAACGTCTTCGTCGACCCCCGGACGATGCCGGGCTGGCTGCAGGTGTTCGTCAACAACAGCCCGGTCACCCATCTCGCCGCTGCCGTGCGCGAGTTGATGGCCGGTAACTGGCCCGCGACGGACATCGCCTGGTCGCTGGGCTGGTCGGCGCTCTTCGTGGCGGTCTTCGGCGCGGTGACGATGCGGCTGTACAACCGCAAGTGACCGGGGCGCCGGTCGCGGCGGCGGCACGAAGCGGTCCGCCTGTTGACCTTCCCCGCGGGGGAAGCCCCAGCATCGGCGGGGCCGGGCGCATCCGCCCCGGCGCGAGGAGGCCGTGGTGGAAGGCGGAGGCGGGATGTCCGGGCGCGAGGGGCTGGTGACGATCGGGGCGTTCGCCCGGCTGTCCCGGCTCTCCGCGAAGGCCCTGCGCCGCTACGACGAGCTGGGGCTGCTCCGCCCCGTCCTGGTCGATCCGGTGAACGGGTACCGGTACTACGACCGGTCGCAGGCGGAGACCGCACGGCTGGTGGCGTGGCTGCGGCGGATCGGGATGCCGCTCGCCCGGATCGCCGAGGTGGTGGCGCTCGGCGACGGCGCCGCCGCCGCGGAGATCCGTGCCTACTGGGCGAAGGTGGAGGCCGAGACGGCCGCCCGCCGGGAACTCGCGGCCTTCCTCGTCGACCATCTGTCAGCGAAGGAGAACGCCGGAATGTCGAACGGCGACGAGACCGGCCGGGGGCCGGTCACCCTCGGGATCCGCTACGCGGCACTGGCCCCCCGGGTGCGGTGCGCACCTCCCAGCAGGACACGGCGTACGCCGGGGCGCGGCTGCTCGCCGTGGCCGACGGCTTCGGCGCGAGCGGCGCCGATGCCGGTGCGGCGGCCGTCGAGGCGCTGAAGCCGGCCGCGCGCGGCGCCGTGGACGCGGCGGATCTGCTGAGCGCCCTGCGGGACGCGGCGGAGTCCGCCGCTTCAGCGGTACGCGAGGCGGTGGCCGGCGCCGGTGCCCCCGCCGAGTCCGGCACCACGCTCACGGCCCTGGTGTGGACCGGCGAGCGGCTGGGCCTGGTGCACATCGGGGACTCCCGGGCGTACGTGCTCCGGGGCGGCGAGCTGTTCCGTATCACGCACGACCACACGGTGGTGCAGTCGATGATCGACGACGGCTCACTGACGGAAGAGGAGGCTGCCTCGCACCCTCAGCGCGCGCTGCTGCTCAGGGCGCTGGTCGGTGAGACGGAGGAGCCGCCTGCCCGTCCGGACGTGCGGCTGCACGACACCCTGCCCGGTGACCGCTATCTGCTCTGCTCGGACGGGCTGTCGGCGGTCGTCGACGAGGGGCAGGTGGCCCGCACCGTCGTCGCGGCGGACGGACCGGACGCAGCCGTACGCGCTCTGGTCGCGCTGGCCGGTGACGCCGGCGCCCCGGACAACGTCTCCTGCGTCGTGGCCGACGTCGTCGCTCTCTGACGCCACATCACCCCGCGAGTCGGCACGGGCCGACGGACGGACTCCCGGCACACCGGGGGCCCGCCCGTCGGCCCGTGCCGGGGCGGACCCGGCTCAGTCGCGGACGACGGTGACCGGGCAGGTGGCGTGCTGGGCGACGTGGAGGCTGACCGAGCCGAGCAGCGTCGCCTTGAAGCCGCTGTAGCCGCGGGCGCCGACAACCAGCAGGTTCGCACCCCTGGAGCGCTCCAGCAGGGACTGGGCGGGGTTGCCGATCACGACGATCTTCTCGATCGCCGCCGCTCCTTCGGCGCCGAGCGCCTCCTCCAGCGCCTCGGTGAGCGCCACGGTCGCCACCGCCTGCGGGTCGAAGTCCTCCGGCATGCCCGGCATCATGGACGCCCAGCTGGTCGAGGGGTACTCCCAGCTGTTGACCGCCTCGACGGTGTCACCGGTCAGCTCGGCCTGGCGTACGGCCCAGCGCAGCGCCTTGACCGACGCGTCCGATCCGTCGACGCCCACGACGATCCTGCCCATGTCTGCCTCCCAGAGTGTTCAAGCATGTCCGGCATACATGGAGTAACTGTAACCAAACAGGGCATCGGGGGCAGTGGTGCCCCGGATGCCCCGATGTGCCCGAGGCGGCCGTCAGCTGATGCGCAGATCCGCCAGCTGCTGGGCGAACGGCACGACCGCGTCCTCGCCGTCGTCGAGCGTGAGGGTCCGCGCGGCGCCGGAGACGGTCCGCCCCGTGACGGCGGAGGCGAGCTCGCCCCCCGCGCGCCGGATCCGGGAGGGCAGCCCCTCGGTGTACTCGTCGCCGTGCGAGCCCCAGTCCTCCGACGCCGCGTACACGGAGGTCGGCAGGGTGACGGCCCGCAGATAGGCGAAGAGCGGGCGCATCGCGTGCTCCAGCACCAGCGAGTGCCGGGGCGTTCCGCCGGTCGCCGCGACGACGACGGGCTTGCCGGTCAGCGCCGTGTTGTCGACCAGGTCGAAGAAGGACTTGAACAGACCGCTGTACGAGGCGGTGAACACGGGCGTCACGGCGATCAGCCCGTCGGCTCCGGTCACCGCGTCGATCGCCTTCCGCAGGGCGGCCGGCGGGAAGCCGGTGACCAGGTGGTTGGCGATGTCGACGGCCAGATCGCGCAGCTCGACGACCTCGATCTCGACGGGGCGGTCCTGGTCGGCCGCCAGTCGCTCGCGCGCGGCCTCGGCGAGCCGGTCCGCCAGCAGCCGGGTGGAGGAGGGGCTGCTGAGGCCGGCCGCGACGGCGACGATCCTCAGGGGGGCGGTGACGGGCACGGTGCTCAGAGCTCCTTCGGGTCGGCGGTGGCGGCGGCGCGGGCGGCGGCGACGGCGGGGTGGACGGGGGCGTCCGGCACGCCGGCCGGGCGCAGGCGGGCGAACTCCTTGCGCAGGACGGGCACGACCTCCTCGCCCAGGATGTCGAGCTGCTCCAGGACCGTCTTGAGCGGCAGGCCCGCGTGGTCCATCAGGAACAGCTGGCGCTGGTAGTCGCCGACCTCGTCACGGAAGGAGAGGGTCCGGTCGATGACCTCCTGCGGGGACCCGACGGTCAGCGGGGTCTGCTGGGTGAAGTCCTCCAGCGAGGGCCCGTGGCCGTAGACCGGCGCGTTGTCGAAGTACGGCCGGAACTCCCGTACCGCGTCCTGCGAGTTCTTCCGCATGAACACCTGCCCGCCGAGGCCCACGATGGCCTGCTCGGCGGTGCCGTGCCCGTAGTGGGCGTAGCGGCGCCGGTAGAGGTCGACCATCTTCTTCGTGTGCTCCATGGGCCAGAAGATGTTGTTGTGGAAGAACCCGTCGCCGTAGTAGGCCGCCTGCTCGGCGATCTCCGGGGAGCGGATGGAGCCGTGCCAGACGAACGGCGGGACGCCGTCCAGCGGGCGCGGGGTCGCGGTGAAGGACTGCAGCGGGGTGCGGAACTTCCCCTCCCAGTCGACGACGTCCTCACGCCACAGCTTGTGCAGCAGCGCGTAGTTCTCGATCGCGAGCGGGATGCCCTGACGGATGTCCTTGCCGAACCAGGGATAGACCGGGCCGGTGTTGCCGCGGCCCATCATCAGGTCGACGCGGCCGTCCGCCAGGTGCTGGAGCGTGGCGTAGTCCTCGGCGATCTTCACCGGGTCGTTGGTGGTGATCAGGGTGGTGGAGGTGGAGAGGATCAGATTCTCGGTGCGGGCGGCGATGTAGCCGAGCGTGGTCGTGGGGGAGGACGGGACGAACGGCGGGTTGTGGTGCTCACCGGTCGCGAAGACGTCCAGGCCCACTTCCTCGGCCTTGAGCGCGATCGCGAGGGTCGCCTTGATCCGCTCGTTCTCGCTCGGCGTCGTCCCGGTCGTGGGGTCGGTGGTGACGTCCCCGACGGTGAAGATCCCGAACTGCATGGCGCCCGCCTCCAAAGTTTTGGTTGAACGTTGAACTATGTGAACACACCCTACAACGGAGCACCCCCCTCCTCTATTCCACCCCCGCCGCGCGGTCCGGCAGCCGCCGCTCCGGCACGCCGGGCGGAGCGGTCGTACCCGGCCCCCGGGGACCGGTGCGCGCTAGACTCGCCGCATGACCTCCGTACCGTGCCGTAACCGGTGGCGCTCCTCCTAGGAGCGGCCACCTCTCTCTGCGCGGAACCAGGGCCGTTCGATCTTCGGACGGCCCTTTCTGCTGCCCCGGTGCCCCACGACGGGCCGTCCTCCACGCGTACACCACCAGCGAGGAGAGCCCCCGTGACCATGACGACCGACCTGCCCGCCACCCCCGCCGCGCGCCGCAGCGCCGAACTGGAGCAGCAGCTCGCCGAGGACCCCGGCCGCTTCCGCGTCCTCACCGGGGACCGGCCCACCGGGGCCCTCCACCTCGGGCACTACTTCGGCACCCTGCACAACCGGGTGCGGCTCCAGGACCTCGGTGCGGACGTCTTCGTCCTCGTCGCCGACTACCAGGTCCTCACCGACCGGGACGTCGCCGATCGGCTCACCGAGCACGTGGAGGGCCTGCTCCTGGACTACCTCGCCATCGGGATCGACCCCGCCCGCAGCACGGTCTTCAACCACAGCGCGGTCCCGGCCCTCAACCAGCTGATGCTGCCGTTCCTCTCGCTGGTCTCCGTCGCGGAGCTCGGACGCAACCCCACCGTGAAGGACGAGATCGCGCACTCCCGGCAGGCCGCGGTCAGCGGTCTCATGTACACCTACCCGGTCCACCAGGCCGCCGACATCCTGTTCTGCAAGGGCAACCTCGTGCCGGTGGGCCAGGACCAGCTGCCGCACCTGGAGATCACCCGCACCATCGCCCGGCGCTTCAACGAGCGGTACGGAGACGTCTTCCCGGAACCCGACGCGCTGCTCTCCGCAGCGCCCCTGCTCCTCGGCACCGACGCCACCAAGATGAGCAAGAGCAGGAACAACTCCATCCCTCTGCGCGCCGACGCCGACGAGACCGCCCGGCTGATCAGAGGCGCGACCACCGACGGCGACCGCCGCATCACCTACGACCCCGCGCATCGCCCCGGGGTGTCGAGCCTGGTCCTGCTGGCCGCGCTCTGTCTCGGACGCGATCCGCACGAGCTCGCCGACGAGATCGGCGACAGCGGCGCGGCCGGCCTCAAGCGGACCGTGACGGATGCCGTCAACGGAGCGATGGCCCCGATCCGCGCCCGGAGGGCGGAGTACGCCCAGGACATGGGCCACGTGCGGGACGTGCTGCGCGCCGGGAACGAGCGGGCGAACGCCGTGGCCGAGGCCACCCTCCAGGAGGTGCGTGAGGCGATGGGGATGTTCCGCTAGCCGGGGCCGCTAGCCGGGGCCGCCGGCCGGGGCCGCCGGCCCCGACCGCACGTCGCGGCTCAGCGCCGGGTCATCGCGCGCTGCCTGCGCAGCAGTTCGGCCAGCCCGCGCCGGGTCGCGGCGATCACCACCCGGTCCTCCGGCCGCAGCACATAGCCCGGGTGCAGGTCCCACACCAGGCCGGAGGGACGGTCCGGTGCCCCGGCCGACGCCGGGTCGAGCGGGTCGTACGGCGGTACGGCCCCGAGGTCCGGGCGGCGGTCCGCCGGCGGGGTGGCGTCCAGGGCCAGGACCCGCCAGGCGCCCGCCCGGAACGCCTGCTCGACGGTCCGGCCCTCCAGCTGGGGGTGGCCCGCCACCTCCAGGGCCGCGAAGAGCATCACCTTGCGCTCGACCGGGACCGCTCCCAGGATCTGGCGGCCCATCATGGCGACCGCGAACGACGGGGCGGCCAGGTGGGAGACTGAGCGGGAGCGGGTCAGGGCCTGGGGGTGGGCCGTGCGCAGGGTGCGGTAGACGGCGGTGGCGAACTCGTCGTCGTACAGGCGCAGTGCCACCCGGAGGTCCGGCTTCACCGAGCGGGCGTACAGCGCGGCTTCGAGGTTGGTCGTGTCGACGCTGGTCAGGGCGAGCAGCGCGCGGGCCCGGCGGATCTTGGCAGCCTCCAGGACCCCCTCCTGGGTCACGTCGCCCAGGACGGTCGGCACGTGCAGGCTTCGGGCCAGCGGGATTCCGCGCGCCTCGGGGTCCTCCTCGACGACCACGACGGGGATGTCCAGCTCACGGAGCCGCACCAGGACTCTCGTGCCGATCTTGCCGAGTCCCAGCAGGACCACGTGGCCGGACAGGCCGCGCGGCGGGCGGCGCAGCGAGGACGCGGTGCGCAGTGAGCCGAAGGCCTCCAGGACCGCGGCCACCAGCAGGGGAAGCAGCAGGAGTCCGGCCGTGCCGGAGAGCAGCTGGATGACCTGGCGGGACGAGGAGTCGGTGTCCTCGACCGCTGGGTCGCCCATGGCCAGCAGGTCGAGGAGGGTCAGGTAGGCGGCGTGCAGCGGGCTGTCCCCGGTGGTGATCACCGAGGCGACGGCCAGGGCGACCACGGCCACCGCGACGCCCAGCGCCGACCAGCGCAGCCTCCGTGAGAAGACCTGGCCGAGCGGCGCGCCCCTGCCTCCCATGCGGGTGGGCCCCCGGTCGGGTCCGGCCTGGCTGACGGCCTCCAGGACGACCGTGCCCCGGCCCGTGGCGGCGTTCACCGTCGCCTGGTCGGGCAGGAGCTGGGGACCCTCGTCGCCGCTGCTGTCGGAGCCCTCCGCGCCGGCCGGGTCCTGGCTGGTGGCGGAGAGCAGGGCCAGGGTGCACAGGCCCGGGTCGGCGAGCTCGCCGGGCCGGGGCGGGGTGCGCTCCGCCGCGCGCAGGAGCAGGCCCTCGGCCTGGATGACCTTGCTGCTGCCGGTCAGCGCGGTGGCGGCCAGGGCGGGGGCGGCGGTGTCCGCGTCGGACAGGACGGTGGTGGAGGCGTCCAGCGCGGCCGGATCGAGACCGGGCATGGAGACGGCGGCCGCCTGGTCGAGGAGGGTCTCCAGATGCTGGCCGAGCTTGCGGTTGTAGAGGCGGATGACGAGGCGCAGGCGCGGGTTGAGCCGCCGGGCCGTCAGGGCGGCACGGATGTTGAGTTCGTCGTCGTCGTAGACGAGAGCGAGCGCGGCGGCCCGGTCGACGCCGGCCTCCTCCAGCACGTCGTCGGTGGGCTCGTGCGCCTCCATGATGCGGACGGCCTCGACCCCGGCGTTCGTGTCCCCGTTCCCGCCGACGACCCCGTTGCGGTTCATCGCCGCCGACATCCGCCCGAACAGGGCCCCGGCGCGGGCCCGTTGGGTCAGCGGCTGCTCCGTCCTGCCGGTGTCACGGCCCGGCGGGACGAGCAGGGTGACCCGCTCCCCGTACACGTAGCGCAGCTCCACGGCGAGCCGGCGGGCGAGGGTGTCGTCGCCGCAGACCACCATGTGGCCGACGCTGGGCGGACGTTGGGGCTGTTGCGGAAGTGATGACACGGAACCCAGCATGCCTGGTGCTCCTTCCTGGTGGATCTTCCGGGGCGCCCCAGCACCCGGAGCGAGGCGGGGGCCGCGGCGGCGGGTGTTCCCGGCGTCCGGGAGGCGGTGAGGCGGGTCAGCGGGCCGCGCGTGGCAGCGGGCGCGGGGCGGCCTCCGCGTCGTAGGGCGGGGAACCGGCGCCGGTGGGCCCCGTACGGATCGTGCCGGCCCGGCCCGGGGTGTCCTCCCGTGGAGGTGGAGGCTCCGGGGGGAAGAACCGGCGGAAGCGGCGTACGAGCATGCGGACCGCGCCCCAGGCGATGAGGAGCGCACCTGCCAGGACGGCGAGGTGGAGCACGGCCCGGGGGGTGGCGGTGACCCCGCTGCGGAGCACCAGGGCCGAACCGGTCAGGCCGGCGCACCAGGCGATGACCACGAACAGCGACACCGACACGGAGACGGGCACCCCGCCGAAGCCGACCGCTTCCCTGTCGAGGTCGGCGTCGAAGGAGTCGGGCCTGGCGGCCCCGGCCAGGACCAGCAGCCAGAAGCAGACGACGACGACCAGTGCGGCGCAGAAGAGGACAGCCGGGAAGGCGACTGCTGCGGAAAGGAATTCGGTCATCCGGCCCACCCCCTGCGACACGACACCCGTACGGTCCCGGGGCAGGGAGGCGGGTGGCACGGGGCGCCGGCGCCGAGGCACCGCGAACGGCCCCGCGGCAGCCGGTTCCTTCCCCCGTGATCCCCCGTGATCCCCGTGCTTCCCCCGTGTGTTGCCGGAACGATCGTGTCAGCCGGGGCCGTCCCGGCGCACTGCCGGAATCCGGCAGGCTTCACGTGCCCTGCCTGCCGGGCACCGGCACCCGCCCCCGTGCGTTGGTGAGTTGACAGTGCTGATCATGTACGGAGGAGTGCGCCGTGGCGGAGCCCGAGATCCCCGAGAGGTTCCTGGAGGGCTATGCCCACATCCTGACCGAGGTGGCGGAGACCGGCCGCCGGCTCACCCGGGACGAGCTGGAGGCGCGGCGCACGCTCGGACGTGAGGCCGCCGAGGCCGGGCACCAGCTGCGGGCACTGGTGCACCGCCACCTCTCGGAGACCCGCGCCGCCTGGCCGCGCGCCACGTCGGGGGCCTTCACCGCCGATGCCGTGCTGGGCGCCGTGGACCAGGCGGTCGACGCCTTCGCGGAGGGTTTCGAGCGCGCCCAGCGCCTCACCGTGCGGCGCGAGGAGGCGGCCCGGCGGGAGTTCATCGACGACCTCCTGTACGGGCGCAGTGACCTGGGCCGGCTCGCGGAGCGGGCCACCCGGTTCGGGCTCCGGCTCTCCCGGGCCCACGCCGTCGCGGTGGCGGCGGGCCCCGAGGCGTACACCGAGTCCGACGCGGTGCCCCGCAGCGTGGAGGCGGCCCTGCTCGCGCGCTTCGGGGGCAGGAAGATCCTGCTCACGACGAAGGACGGGCGTCTCGTGTGCATAGCCCCCGGCAGTCAGCCGGACGTCCTGCGGTACTTCGCGAAGCAGGCCCATGCCGCGACGGACGGCGGCCAGGTCGCGGTCGGCCGCCCGCACCGCGGGCCCGGAGGGGTGGTCCACTCGTACGACGAGGCGCTCGACGCCCTCGAACTGGCGCAGCGGATGGGGCTCGACGATCCCGTGCTGTACGCCGCCGACCTGCTGGTCTATCCCGTGCTGACCAGGGACCGGCAGGCGATGGCGGATCTGGTGCGCAGTGAGCTCGGTCCGCTCAGGGAGGCCCGGGGCGGCGCGGAACCGCTGCTGCGGACGCTGTCCGTCTACTTCGAAGCGGGCTGTGTCGCCGCCGAGACGGCCCGCAGGCTGTCGCTGAGCGTCCGCGCGCTGACGTACCGCCTGGAGCGGATACACCAGCTGACCGGCTCCGACCCGGCCGATCCGATGCACCGCTACACCCTGCAGACCGCGGTGATCGGTGCCCGGCTGCTGGACTGGCCGGCGAAGGAGCTCTGACCTGCGAGGTACGGGGCTGCCGGGACGGGGGCCACAGGGACGGGGCGCCGCTGAGACGGGCGCCCCGTGAGGCGTACGGCCCGGCCCCGGCCCGTACGCCCTCCGCAGGTGTCCTACAGGTCGAACTCGTGCGGCGGCAGGTCCAGCGCGAAGCACGCCTCCCGCACGACGGCCTGCTCCGACTTGTCGAAGTCGCCGTCGGCGCCGCCGATGACGATGCCGATCTGGATGACGGCACGCGCCTCGGCGGGCTTCTTCTTCGCCTTGGCGATCTCCTGGAGCACGCTGACCTTGCCGAAGGCGAAGTCCGCGGTCAGCTTGTCCACATAGGCGTTGAACCGGCGCTGGAGGTCGTCCGCAGGGAAGTTCTGCAGTACGTCGTTGGTGGCGATCAGCGAGGCGACGCGCTGCCGTTCCGACGGGTCGATGGAGCCGTCGGCCGCGGAGACCAGGGCGCACATGGCCATGCTCGCGTCCCGGAACGCACCGCTCTTCAGGTCGTTCTTCTTCGCCTCCAGCTGCGTCTGCATCGTCGACGCGGATTCCTTGATCCGATCCCAAAGGGCCATGACGTCTGCATACGTTGCGTTGCCTGTGGTGCGGGAACCACTGGAACTCTACAGCGGTGTAGAAGAACGAGGGGTGGACGGCGGCCGACGGGCCGTTCGGCGGCCACTCAGTAGGATGCGGCGGATGAACAGGCCCACAGGTACGGACGACGGCGGCACACGGGGAAGCCCACGGCTGCCCCGGCGCGGCCAGGGGCAGCTGGAGTCCCAGGTCCTGACCGTGCTGCGCTCGGCGGGCGGCCCCGCGACGGCCGGCTGGGTGCAGGAGCACCTCGACGGCGACCTCGCCTACACCACGGTGATCACGATCCTCTCCCGCCTCTACGCGAAGAAGGCCGTCACCCGCACCCGTCAGGGCCGCTCCTACGCCTGGACCCCCGCGTCCGACGAGGCGGGCCTCGCCGCCCTGCGGATGCGCCGCGTCCTGGACGGCGAGCGCGACAGGGAGGCCGTCCTGGCGCGCTTCGTCTCCGCGCTGTCCCCGGGCGACGAGGCCAGGCTCCGCGCGCTGCTCTCCCCCGCGGCCGAAGGAGAGGACGCCGACGAGGGCTCCGGCGGCCCCGGGGATTCCGGCCGCACCGACGACTCCGCCGCCCCGGAAGGCTGAGAGACACCACGATGGGCGTCTTCGTCTACCTGCCACTCGTCCTGCCGCTGACCGCACTGCCCATGGCGCGCCTCGCCGAACAGCATCTGCACCCCAGGAGCGCCACCCGGCTGCTGGCAGCCGTGGGCTCGACGCTGGCCCTGTGCAGCACCCTGTGCCTGGCCCTGCTCATGGTGGTGGGCACGGCCCAGCTCCCCGGCAATCCGCTGCCCGACGGCTGGTCGGACCCCGAGGTCCGCGCCGCGGTGCCGTACGAGGAGAAGGCGGGCCTGATCGCGATCGGCGTGCTGGGAGTGGTGCTGGTGGCCTGCTGCGGCACCCTGCTGCGGCACACGCGGACCCGTGTCCGGGCCGGCCGTGCCCTGCCGCCGTCCACCGGACAGGGGGATCTCGCGGTGGTCCCGTCCCCCGACCCGTTCGCGTACGCCCTCCCCGGTGGGCGGCTCCGCGACGGCCGGGTCGTCGTCTCCACCGCGATGCTGGAGTGCCTGGGGGCCCGCGAACAGCGGGCGCTCGTCGCCCATGAGCGCGCGCACCTGGCCGGCCGCCACCACCGCTACCTGCTGGTGACTCAGCTGGCGGCCCGCGCCAACCCGTTCCTCCTGCCCCTGTGCACGGCGGTGGCGTACAGCACCGAACGCTGGGCGGACGAGGAGGCGGCGTGCGCGGTCGGCAGCCGCAGGGCAGTGGCCACGGCGGTCGGCAGGGCGGCGCTGGTCTCGCACCGCCCGCCCGGTCCCGCCGTGCTTCCCGCCTTCGCGGCGGCCGGCCCCGTACCGCGCCGGGTGGCGGCGCTGCTGGACCCCGAGCCCTCGGCCGGACTCTGGCCCCCGGCCTCCGCGCATGTGGCCCTGGCGGCGGTGACCGCGACGGTGGGGACGGCGGCCTCGGCGCTGTCGTCGCTCAACGCGACGGTCACGCTCGTCGGCATCCTCCACGCGGCCACCCCGCTCTGAGCGCCGGGGCCGGGCCCTCCTGGACCGGGGCGCCGCACGGGTGGTGCCCCGTCAGTCGGAGTCGCGCCCGGCGTGCTCCGGTGTGAGGTCGTCGTGCGAGGGCATCGGCTGACCCCCCGCGGGGGCCGGCGTCTTCCGCCTGCCGGCCAGCGCGGCCTGGATCCTGGAGGCGACCGGCTCCGTCCACCGGGCGGTGAGCGGACCGGCGATCACCAGGATCAGCACGTACGCGGTCGCGATGGGGCCGATCCGCGGTTCCGTGGCCACGGCCAGGCCCGCGATGACGATCGAGAACTCCCCTCGCGCGACCAGCGTCCCGCCCGCGCGCCAGCGGCCCCGCGGGCCGATCCCGGCGCGCCGGGAGGCGTACCAGCCGGTGCCGATCTTCGTGAAGACCGTGACGATCGCCAGCAGCGCCGCCGGAAGCAGTACGGGCGGGATCTCCGCCGGATCGGTGGACAGCCCGAAGAACACGAAGAAGACCGCCGCGAACAGGTCCCGCAGCGGCGTCAGCAGCTTGCGCGCCCCCTCGGCGACCTCTCCGGAGAGCGCGATGCCCACGAGGAACGCGCCGACGGCGGCGGACACCTGGAGCTGCTGGGCCACCCCGGCCACCAGGACCGTGAGCCCGAGGACGACGAGCAGCAGCATCTCCGGGTTGTCGGAGGAGACCGCGCGGCTGATCAGCCGGCCGTGGCGCAGCGCCAGGTACAGCACGAACCCGACGGTCCCGAGTGCGATGAGCAGCGCGATGCTGCCGCCGGCCAGACCGACACCGGCCAGCATCGCGGTGAGCAGCGGCAGGTAGACGGCCATGGCGAGGTCCTCGATGACGAGGACACCGAGGATGACGGGCGTCTCACGGTTGCCGAGCCGCCCCATGTCGGTCATCACCTTGGCGATGACGCCCGACGACGAGATCCAGGTGACCCCGGCCAGGGCGACGGCCCCCACGGGCCCCCACCCGAGCATCAGGCCGGCGACCGCTCCGGGTGTCGCGTTCAGCACGAAGTCGACGACCCCGGACGGATACTGCGTCTTGAGGCTGGTGACGAGCTCCGAGGCGCTGTACTCCAGCCCGAGCAGGAGCAGCAGCAGGATGACGCCTATCTCCGCCCCGATGGCGGTGAACTCCTCGCTGGCCCCGAGCGGCAGCAGCCCGCCCTCCCCGAACGCGAGTCCGGCCAGGAGGTACAGCGGGATCGGTGAGAGGCCTATTCGCCCGGCGAACCTCCCGATGATGCCGAGCCCCAGGATGACGGAGCCCAGCTCCACGAGCAGTGCAGTCGTGTCGTGCACGATCAGCCCTCCGCAATGATCTCGGAGAGCGTGTCGACGCCCTCACGCGTGCCCACGACGACGAGCGTGTCCCCGATGGCCAGCCGGAAGTCCGGTCCCGGTGACGGGTGCGCGCTGTGCGTCCGCAGCACGGCCACGATCGAGGCCCCCGTCCGTGTCCGCGCCCGGGTGTCGCCGAGCAGCCGCCCGCCGTACGGGGAGCGGGCCCCGAGCGGGATGTGTTCGGTGACCAGGTCGATGCCCTCGGTCCGTACGGCGTCGATCGGCGCCGCGTCGATGAGGTGCGCGAGCCCGGTGGCCTCGGTGGTCGTCAGGGGGACGGAGAGCACGCACGAATCAGGATCGTCCTGTTCGTAGAACCCGAGGAACCGTCGTCCGTCGTGGTGCACGACCACGGAGATGTGCTGTCCCGACTCGGTGGTGTAGTCGTACTGGACGCCGACTCCTGGCAGCGATGTGCGGTGGGTTCCCATGGCTTCCTCCGAGGAGCGCGCGGCGGCAGGGCGACGCTTTTGTCATCTCTTTAGTCACCCATTACCTTATCCGGCCACGAGAACCACCCGGATGGGCGCGTCTGACGGCCCGCCCGGGCTACCGGGCGAACTGGGCGCAGACCGTCTTGCCGGACCCCGGGCCGGGCGTGACGGTCAGGGCCTGGGTGAGCCGGCGGACCATGTGCCACCCGAAGCCGCCGGTGGCGCCGTCGAGGTCCGGGGCGCGCCCGCGCGGGGGTGCCGGGCTCGGATCGCTGACCGTGGCGGTCACGGTGCCGGGGCCGGCGAAGAGCCGGAGGGTGAACCGGCCGCCGCCGTGGCGCAGTGCGTTGGTGGCGAGCTCGGAGACCACGAGTACGAGGGTGTCGGCCAGGTCCGGGGCCGGTGCCGGGCGGAGGCGGTCCGTGAAGGTGCGGGCGGCCGTGCGGGCCCAGTGGATGCTGTCGGTGCTGTCGCCCCGGACCACGGTCCCTGCGGGGGGTGCCGAGGTGTCGGGGATCGTCGTGTCGTTCATGGGCGTACACCCCACCTGATCGGTTGTGTCGCATGCTCCTGGACATCTCGGGTGCCCGCGCAGACGGTTTCTACTACCCCGATGTCTACCGGGTTGGAGAATTCGAACATCTGTGGAAGCAGAACTACGCCATTCCACCTCACAGAAAATCTGTCGTGGCGGAGGTAGACATCTGTGGGCTCACTGATTAGTGTCGTCCTCGTAGCCAAGAGATCGAGACGGTCCGGCAGACACGAACTGCCGGGTGGCGGTACACGCAGTTCGCAGGACGGTGCGGTGGTGGAGTTCCGAAGCCAGGGTGGTCGCATGACGGCGACGGAACTGACGACCGGACCGGGTGGCCCGTAGTGATCAGGGGCCGCCACCAGCAGTGCACGTACGCAGTCGGTCCAGAGGAAAGAACGGAGGAGTTGTCCACCATCAGGATCGCCCGGGCGGCGGAAGCCGGGTCCGGGTGCCGCAGGACATCGACAGGCAGGTGGTCTCCGGTCACGCATTCGCGATCCCCGCAACCCCGACTCCGTGTCGGGTGGCCGTGCGGACTCAGAGAGCCGGTGCAGCAGAGCCGGCGGATGGTGTAGCAGTTTCCTTCGGGGCCTTGGTGCCATTGGCACCAAGGCCCCTCCAGTGCGTTCCGAGAGAGGTTGAATGCCCGCAGAGGATTCCTTCCGTCGTCTGGACGACGACGACTTCCCCGCCTACACGATGGGCAGGGCCGCCGCGATGCTCGGCATCACACCCGCGTTCCTTCGTGCCCTCGGCGAGGAGCGGCTGATCACTCCGCTGCGCTCGGAGGGCGGGCACCGCCGGTACTCCCGCTATCAGCTGAAGATCGCCGCCCGGGCTCGCGAACTCGTCGATCAGGGCGTCGCCGTCGGTGCCGCCTGCCGCATCGTCGTCCTCGAGGACCAGCTCGAAGAAGCCCGGCAGATCAACGAGGACCTGCGCAACGCGCCGTCTCCGTCGCGTCCCCGGGCAGGGGCCTGACCGCCACGCGCGCCGCCCACCGCTGTGACCGGTGCACTCCTGCCGTCGTCCCTGCCGCCGTCGCGGTGGCGCACGCTCATGTCCGCGCCCTCCGCCGCCGTCGCGGCGGAGGGCGCGGACATGAGCGTGCCCGGCCGTGAACCGCCACCGGCCGGGCACATGAGGACAGGTGGTCAGTCCTTGATCTCGATCTTCTCGCCGTCGGCCGCGGGGGCGGGCACCGCCGGCGCGGTGCTGCCGCCGGCCTTGCCCTGCAGGTTCCGGAGCAGCGCGCCCAGGTCGACGCCCGTCGTGGAGTTGAGGAGCTCCAGGCCCTGGGCGACGTTGTCGGTGACCGTGCGGGACAGCTGGCTCGCGCCGTCCGTCGAGATGACCGTCATCTTGTCGATGGCGCTCAGCGGCTCGGACGCCTTGGCGACGACCTGGGGGAGCACCTCGACGAGCATCTGGAGGACTGCCGCGTCGCCGTACTGCGCGAAGGCGTCGGCCTTCTTCTGCATGGCCTCGGCCTCGGCGGCACCCTTCGCGGCGATGGCGGCGGCCTCGGACTCGCCCTCGATGCGTACGGCGTCCGCGAGGGCCGAGCGGTGGAGCTTCTCGCCCTGACCGGTCAGGCGGGAGCGCTCCGCGTCCGCCTCGGCCTCCTTGACCTGGGCGATGCGGCGGGCCTCGGCCTCCTGCTCCGCCCGGTAGCGGGCGGCGTCGGCGGGCTTGCGGACCTTGGTGTCGAGCTCGCGGTCGGTCAGGGCTGCCTGGCGCTGGGCGACCTTCTCCTGCTCGGCGAGGACCTCCTGCTGACGTGCCGCCTCGGCGAGGGGGCCCGCGGCGTTGGCCCTGGCCGCGGCGGCTTCGGTCTCCGCCTTGATCTCGGCCTGCTTCAGGTAGAACGTCCGCTCGGCGATGGCGATCTCCTCGGCCGCCTTCAGCCGGGCCTGCTCGGAGGCGCGCCGGGCGATGGCCTCGGCGATGTCGGCCTCCTGCTTGGCGCGAGCGGCCTCGGGGCGCCCGAGGTCCTCCAGGTAGGAACCCTCGGTGGTGATGTCCTGGATCTGGAAGGCGTCCAGGATGAGGCCCTGGCCGGAGAGGCTGGCCTCCGCCTCCTCCGCGACCTGGCCGGCGAACGCCGCGCGGTCGCGGATGATGTCCTCGACCGACATGCGGCCGACGATCGCGCGGAGCGCTCCGGAGAGCACTTCCTGGGTGAACCCGACGATGCCGTTCTGCTGCTGGAGGAAGCGCTGGGCCGCGGCACGGATCGCGTCCTCGCTGCCGCCGACCTTGACGATCGCGACGCCCTCGAGGTTGGACTTCACACCGCGCAGGGTGACGGCGCCGCGGACGGCGACGGGAATGTGCCGGCTGGAGAGGTCGAGCGTGAACTTCTGCTGGACGAACGGCACCACGAAGACGCCGCCGCCCACGACGACCTTCTGGCCGCTGTTGTCGATGCTGGTGCGGCCGGTCACCGGATCGGTGGACTTCTTGCCGCGGCGGCCCGTGATGATGAAGGCCTGGCTGGGCCCCGCGACCTTGTATCGGGTGATCACGGCGAGGCCGAGGAGCACGAAAAGGACGACGATGCCGATGACGGCGATGACTACTGGACTCATGAGAGGTGTCCCCCCTGCCCTCCCGACGGGACGGCAGTGTGTTCGCTGTACGGGTTTCGGACAGGCGTACGTATGGCTCGCCGGAGGTCAGCGCTCGACGGGGCGGACGGTGACCGAGGTGGTCGAGAGGGTGGCCTCCACCCAGATCTCCGCACCGCGTTCGACCGGGACGGCGCTCTTCGCGGAGTACTTCACGGTCTGGCCCGCGAGTCGCAGCAGGACCTCGCCGTAGCCGTCGGCCGGGATCGGTGTGACCACGGATCCCGACGTGCCGACGAGATCGTCCCCGCGTGGTGTCGCCGTGGTCTGATCCCGCATCAGGGCCTGGCTGAACTTCCAGGTCAGCCAGGCCGCGACGAGGCCCGCGAGGGCGCCCGCCGCGACCGCCACGGGGAGGCCGGCCCCGGTGGTGCCGAGGACGACCGCTCCCCCGAAGCCGAGCATGGAGAGGAAGCCCGCGACGACCGGCAGGGAGAGCAGGCCGTCGAAGAAGCCGTTCAGCAGCCCGCCCAGCGCGTCACCGAGGAGCCCTTCGAGGATCCCGTCGAAGATCAGGGAAAGGGTGAGCAGCACGATTCCCGCAATGCCGAGACCGAGAAGAACGGTCACGTGATCACTCCCCCGGTGTTCGCTGTCCCCCGACACGTCTCCGTCGAACTGGCTGAATGGTCCCATGCGGGACCGGGCGGGGGTACTGCCGGAGTCCGGCAGTCTTCAGGGAGTTCTGATGCCGGAAAGCTGCTCGGCAAGCGTGTCGAGCGACTGGAAGGTGGCGCCCAGCAGCGCGACGTGCTTCCACCGGAGCACGCCGTCCGGCCCGATCAGGAAGACCGAGCGGCGTACGCCGATGCCGGGCGCGGCCACTCCGTAGGCCCGGGTGGTCTCCCGGTCCGTGTCGGCCAGCAGAGGCATGCGCAGGTCGTGGCCGCGCGCGAAGGACTCGTGGCTGTCCACGCCCTGGGGGCTGATTCCCCAGACCTCGGCGTCGAGGCCCTCGAAGGTCTCGAGGCCGGAGGAGTAGGAGCAGAGCTGCTTGGTGCAGACGGCTGTGTTGTCACCGGGGTAGAAGGCGAGCACGACGGCCCGGCCGCGCGCGGCGGAGAGCGTGTAGTCGCGCCGCTCGAAGGTGTCGTCGGAGAGCACGCCTCCGGGGAGGGTGAAATCCGGTGCAGGCCGGCCGATCTGAGGTCCTGACGCCATGTCGGGGGCTCCTTGGGTCGCGTACGGGAACGATTCGTGCCTCGTACAGTGAACGGCACTTTCCACGCATCGCCACGTTCGACCCATCCGTACGCCGTCCGGCACCGAATATGGGGGGAGTGCGCGGGCGTCGGCCCGCACCTCTACCTGGAGGTACCTGTGGCCGCAAGACCGCCGTCGGCAGCGGTGCTCATCCTCCACGGCGGCTACGAGACGGGGCTGGCGGCGCCGGCGCCCGGTGCCATGAACCTGCCCGGTCTGCGGATGCTGCCGGTCGCCCGGGTCGTGGCCCGCGCGGTGCGCGGTGACTCAGGCGTGCGCGTGCAGCGGGTCCGCTACACGCACCGCGGCTGGAACGGGCCCCGCGAGGACCCGCTGCACGACGCCTTACGCGCACTGGACGCCCTGCGGCGCGAGGCGGGCGACATCCCCGTGGTCCTTCTCGGCCACTCCATGGGCGCCCGCGCCGCCCTCCACGCAGCCGGGCACCCCCTGGTCCGCTCGGTGGTGGGGCTCGCCCCGTGGTGTCCGCCCGGCGATCCGGTGACCCAGCTCGCGGGGCGCGACGTCGTCCTGCTGCACAGCACCCGGGACCGGGTGACGAGCCCTCTGGCGTCCCAGTCCCTGACGGCCAGGGCCCGCCGTGCGGGCGCCCGCACCTGCCTGGTGACGATCCCGGGCAGCGACCACGCGATGATCCGCAGGGCGCCGGCCTGGCACCACCTGGCGGGCCTGCTGGTGAGCGGCCTGCTGGGGCTCACCCCGGTGCCGAAGCGGGTCGAGGCCGCGTTCGGTCTGCCGCCGGGTGCGGCGGCCTCGGAGGGGACCCTGCCGCTGGACGGGCTCGACGCCGGAGGGCCGGCTCCGCGGAGATGCGGCGCGGTGCGGGGCGGCAGAGGATGAGGGGCCGGGCGCTCGTCGACCCGTGAGGGCCGACGGCCCAGCACCCGCCGGGACGCATCCCTCTGGAGGCTCCGTTGCAGGCCGAAGAGCACGCCGACCCGCCGCGCTTCGACGCGGCCGAGCTGGCCGAGCTGATCGGCAGCAGCCCGGCAGGTGTGGCCGTCCTCGACAC
This sequence comes from Streptomyces sp. NPDC057287, assembly GCF_042667905.1. Taxonomy (NCBI): domain Bacteria; kingdom Bacillati; phylum Actinomycetota; class Actinomycetes; order Kitasatosporales; family Streptomycetaceae; genus Streptomyces; species Streptomyces sp. NPDC057287. The sequence continues at coordinate 20,387 of NZ_JBHUYV010000018.1, forward strand.
GGATCTCCGCTACGTCTACGTGAACCAGGCACTCGAACAGCTCAACGGGGTCCCGGCCGCCGCGCACCTGGGCAGGACCGTCGCGGAGGTGCTGCCGGACGTCGCCGTCCGGACGGACGTCATGCACGAGGTGCTGGCCGACGGAGTGCCCCGCGAGGTCACCGTCAGCGGGCGGACCTGGGTGGAGTCCGTCATCAAGCGGCGGTACTGGCGTGTGGCCTACCACCGTCTCGAGCGGGACGGACGGGCGTGCGGGCTGGTCGCGATCGCGCAAGAGGTCACCGCCACCGAGGACGAGCGCGAGGAGCTGCAGCGGGCCAGGGCCTATCTGACGCTCCTGGACAACGCGGCCGTCAGCATCGGCACGACGCTCGACGTGGAGACCACCTGCCAGGAACTCGCGGAGTTCGTGGTGCCCGTCATGGCCGACGTGGCCGTCGTCGAGCTGCTTCCCGAGGACGAGGGCCACAGCCGGCGTGAGCCCCCGTCCGGGGTGCTGCGGCTGCGACGGGCCGGGGTGGCCACCATCCCGGAGCTCGCCGACGGGATCGCCGGGTTCGGCGGACCGGGCACCGACATCGACTACCAGGAGGACGCTGCGGTGCCCCGTAGCCTGGCCGCCGACCAGCCGGTGATCGTGGACCTGCTGGACGACGGACGGATCGCCCGTGCCGCCCCCAACCCCGAGCGGGTCGCCGCCTACCGTGCCATCGGGCTCCACTCTGCCGTGGCCGTGCCGCTGACCGCGCGCGGGCGTCCGCTGGGGGTGCTCAGCCTGCTGAGAGCGGGGGACTCGCCCCCGTTCACCGAAGGGCTGGACGTCGTCGTCGCGCGGACGCTCGCGGGCCGCGCGGCCGTCGACGTGGACCACGCCCACCGCTACACGCACGAGCACGGCATCGCCCTGGAGCTCCAGCGCTCCCTGCTCTCCGACCCGAGGGTGCCGAACCCGGGCATCGAGATCGCCTCCCTCTACCTCCCCGCCGGCGAGGGGGCGGTGGTCGGGGGCGACTGGTTCGACGCCATTCCGCTCCAGGGCGGACGCCACATGAAGGTGATGGGCGATGTGATGGGCCACGGTGTGGAGGCGGCCGTCGCCATGAGCAACTACCGCTCGATGCTGCGCCTCATGGCCGAGGACGATCTCCCGCCGCACCGCGTCCTGGAACGCCTCGACAAGGCCGTCGAACGGTCCGGCCTCGACCGTGCCGCGACCTGCTGCATCGCGGTCGTCGACCGGCGGGAGGGGGTCTGCGAGGTGGCCAGCGCCGGCCATCCGCCTCCGGTCTTCATCGATCCGGGGGCACCCGGCGCGCGGGTGGCGCGGATGTCCGTGGGGCCGCCGCTCGGAACGGGCTTCGGCGGGTACCGCACGACGGTGCTGCCGTGCGGCCCGGGGACGGTGCTGTTCATGTACACCGACGGCCTGGTGGAGCGCAGGGGCGAGGACATCGACGTGTCGATCGAGCGGCTCACCCAGCTCACGCTCCCGGCGAGCGGGCGGCTGGAGGACCTGCTCGAAGAGGTCGTGGACCGGTTCGCGGAAACGGCCGAGGACGACATCGCCGTGCTCGTCTCGCGCAGCCGGGGCTACTGAACCCCCGCGCGTGCCCGGGGCGTTGTCAGTGGCGGGTGCGAGGATCCCGGGCATGGAACCCCTGCTCCTCACCGACGTCGAAGCAGCAGTCCGCAGCAGCTGGGACGCGGACACGACCACGCCCGCACACCGGCCGCGGTGGGATCCCGCGAATCCGGCGCGGGACCAGTGCGGGGTGACGGCCCTCGTCGTCAACGACCTGCTGGGCGGCGACCTGATCCGGGGCGAGGTGCGGGTGGGGGGCGAGCGCGTCGACTACCACTGGTGGAACAGGCTGGGCATGGGCGTGGAGATCGACCTCACCCGTGAGCAGTTCGCCGCACACGAGATCGTGTCCGGGGGTGTGGCCGTCGAGCGGCCCGCGGAGATCGTCCGCCTCCGCGAGGAGTACGAGCTGCTGCGCGCCAGGGTGCTGGAGAGGCTGCGGGGGCTTTCACGGACGGCGGGCGGGGCGGCCTGAGCGCGCCCCGGGCCCGTTCACCCGGCTTGCTGCCGGGAGCGTCCGCGGAGCCGGCGCAGGACGAGCAGGGCGGACGTGATCAGGGGCAGCAGCCCCGCCACGGTGTTCGCGGTGGTCAGCTTGTCCTGCGTGCCACGCACCCTGCGCATCTGCTTGACCGTGCGGGCGACGGCGAGCGCGCTGCTTCCCAGGCTCAGGAGCAGGCCGACCTTCGAGTTCGCGGGTTTCCTGGGCATCTGCCTGCCTCCCGGTGACATCGCTGCGGGGCCCCACCGTCCACGTAACCGGCTCCGGGACCGGTCCGCAATCGGGGCGGTCGCCCGTCCTCCGGGCCGGGAGCGGGAACAGCGGTGCGCGTGGTTCAGGCGAAGAGGAATCCGGCGGCCGTCGCGGCGCCCGCAGCCGCCCCCGCGGCCGTCTGGGCCACCGAGTGGTAGCCGAGCGCCACCCGCGACCAGCACACGGCGAGGGCCGGCACGGCCGCGCACAGCCACCACGGGGAGTGCGTGACGCAGAGGAGAGCGACCACGGCCGAGGCGACCGCCGAGTCCACCGAGATCTTCCAGAGCGTGTTGACCGCCAGGAGCACCGTCGTCATGACCCACAGGGAGATCATCGCGATCAGGATGCCGAGGGGCGCCCGCCCCAGGACCATGATCAGCGCACCGGTGCCGAGCGAGGCCAGGATCACCAGGAAGATCGGCGCCCGCTGGGTCCGGTCCACGACGTGGCGGTCCCCCCAGGTCCCGCGCCCACGCTCCCACTCGATGTAACCGGCGGGGACGAGGCCCGCGCAGAGGGCGCCGAGGAACCCCCAGGGAAGGCCGGTCCAGTCGCCCGCGGAGGCCACGCCCACGGCGAGCATGCCGACGAGCAGCACATTGCGGGGCTGCAGGACGTCCGTGACCGTCCGGGCCACCGCGGTGGACCTGTCCGTGCCGTTCATGACCGTGTGTGCTCCAGGTCGCGCGGGCCGCGCCGGCCAGGGAGGAACCGCTGCCAGCGCAGAGACGTAGCCCTTCACGACGGGGGATGCGTGAAGGGCTACGAGTGCAGTATGACCGTTCGCCGGTCTGCCGACAACTGACCGGTCGGTCAGCCCTGTTGGGGTGGTCGAGCGGCTACGGAGCGCTCCGTCCGGGAGCCTCGCGGCGGGCGGCCGCGCGGAGGGCGGCACCGGGGCCGGGGGAAACCTGTTCCGGTGGCAATAGACATGACCTACCCCTACGCCTAGGCTTTCTTGTGCAGCCAGGTCATATCGGTGATCCGGTGCGCAGCAGAAGAGGTGCAGATGCCCCCGGAGTCCCCGTCGCACGCCACGGGCCGTCTCGACGACGACGACTACCCCGCGTACACCATGGGGCGGGCCGCGGAGATGATCGGTGCGACGCCTGGCTTCCTGCGGGCCATCGGTGAGGCCCGCCTGATCACGCCGCTGCGCTCCGAGGGCGGGCACCGCCGCTACTCGCGGTACCAGCTGCGGATCGCGGCCCGTGCCCGCGAGCTGGTGGACGGCGGGACGCCGGTGGAGGCGGCCTGCCGCATCGTCATCCTGGAGGACCAGCTCGAGGAGGCCCTGCGTCTCAACGAGGAACTGAGGCGGCCCGCGGCCGGCCGGAGCGGCGCCGATTCCTGACCGGTCCGCGAGCATATATCTGATTCCACGGGCACAGAAATACGCGCAATGAGCGGTGAGGGTTTATGCCGTGCGCGGTGGAGTGCCGGTGGAGTGATATGGCGTACAGCTCGCTTGTGCCCGAATCGTGCTACTGTTGATCTCAGTTGCAGTTGTGGTTCCCAAAACTTCAAGTGCTCTTGCCGTTTTCACTCCGGCGGGTGCACTTTTGTATTTCCGGTCTCTTCCGGACGGGGCAATCATTTGCGGCGACGTAGGGCTCGCACAGTGCGGGCCCACGGGCAACGCCCCGAAGGAGATATGACATGGCTACTGGCACCGTGAAGTGGTTCAACGCGGAAAAGGGTTTCGGCTTCATCGAGCAGGAGGGTGGCGGCGCTGACGTCTTCGCCCACTACTCGAACATCGCCGCCCAGGGCTTCCGCGAGCTGCAGGAAGGCCAGAAGGTGAACTTCGACGTCACGCAGGGCCAGAAGGGCCCGCAGGCGGAGAACATCACCCCCGCCTGATCGCTCAGGCGTACGGCGCAGCTGGGGCCCGCACCTTGGGGTGCGGGCCCCAGCTCGTTGCGTTTTCCCGGCCGTTGCCGCACGGTCGCACCGATGGAGTAATTCCCGGTGCGCGCGGTTCACGGCACGGCGGTTATCTGCAGTCATATGAAGTGCCGAATCCGGCTGGTTCATCCGCCGGACGGGCTTCGTCTTTCGTTATTTCACCGGCTCGTTCTTGCGATTCTTGGCGCCGTACATGGCTGCAGCCGCCCGGAAAGAATCCCTCGATACGTGCCATTCGAGGGAAGGGTTCTCCATTGAACCGCGATCGCACATCTCGCACGAACGACCGATTTTCCCGTACGCGTTCCGGCGGATCCGCGGGCAGCCGCACCGCCAACGGATTCCGCTCGGCGGGGTCCGGCAGGCAGGGCGCCCCCGGTTCGCAGGGCCGTTCCGGCGGGCCGAAGCGCTCCGGCGGCTACGGCCGCCGCTCCTCCGCCGTCACGGGTGAATTCGCCCTGCCGGTGACCATCACCCCCGCCCTTCCGGCCGCCGAGGCCTTCGCGGACCTGGACATGCCCGAGCCGCTGCTCGCGGCGCTGGGCGCCGAGGGCGTGACCGTGCCGTTCCCCATCCAGGCGGCCACCCTGCCGAACTCGCTCGCCGGACGTGACGTCCTGGGCCGCGGCCGCACCGGGTCGGGCAAGACGCTCGCCTTCGGCCTGGCCCTGCTCGCCCGCACCGCGGGCAACCGCGCGGACGCGCGCCGCCCGCTCGCCCTGGTCCTCGTCCCCACCCGGGAGCTGGCCCAGCAGGTGACCGACGCGCTCACCCCGTACGCCCGGTCGCTCAAGCTCCGGCTGGCCACGGTCGTCGGCGGCATGTCGATCGGCCGCCAGGCCAGCGCGCTGCGCGGCGGCGCCGAAGTCGTGGTCGCCACGCCGGGCCGGCTCAAGGACCTCATCGAGCGCGGCGACTGCCGGCTGGACCGGGTCGCCATCACCGTCCTCGACGAGGCCGACCAGATGGCCGACATGGGCTTCATGCCGCAGGTCACCGAGCTGCTGGACCAGGTCAACCCCGACGGTCAGCGGATGCTGTTCTCTGCCACCCTGGACCGCAACGTGGACCTGCTGGTCCGCCGCTACCTGCACGACCCGGTCGTCCACTCCGTGGACCCCGCGGCCGGTGCGGTGACGACGATGGAGCACCACGTGCTCTACGTCCAGGGCGCCGACAAGTACGCCACGACCACCGAGATCGCCGCCCGTGAGGGCCGGGTGATCATGTTCCTGGACACGAAGCACGCCGTGGACAAGCTCACCGACCACCTGCTGCACAGCGGTGTCCGGGCCGCCGCGCTGCACGGCGGCAAGTCGCAGCCGCAGCGCACCCGCACCCTGGACCGCTTCAAGACCGGTCACGTCACGGTGCTGGTCGCCACGAACGTCGCGGCCCGCGGCATCCACGTCGACAACCTCGACCTCGTGGTGAACGTCGACCCGCCGAGCGACCACAAGGACTACCTGCACCGTGGCGGCCGTACCGCCCGCGCAGGGGAGTCCGGCAGTGTCGTCACGCTCGTGCTGCCCAACCAGCGCCGCGAGATGACCCGGTTGATGGCCGACGCGGGGATCACGCCCCAGATCGCCCAGGTCCGCTCCGGCGAGGCCGAGCTCAACCGCATCACCGGCGCCCAGGCTCCTTCGGGCGTGCCCGTCACGATCACCTCGCCGGTGACCGAGCGCAAGGGCAGCGGCTCCGGTCCTCGCGGCCGACGCGGCGCGCGTCCCGGCCAGGGGCGCCGCTCCAACGCCAACACGGCGACGCCGCAGGCGCGGGCAGCGGCGGCGCAGCGCCGGTCCAACAAGGCCGCGTAGCCACCCGGCCGGCAGCCCGGCCGACCCAGTCCGGCATTCTCTTCGACCTTGTTGAGGCACCATGCGCTGTGTCATCGCCCGTTTCCCCTTCGATCTGTTCAAGAACGAGGTGGAGGACTCGATGAAGGGCATCAAGCCCGAACCCGTCACCGGTGACGCGGTGGTCATCAGCCGCCGTGTCTACCCCGTCAAGCAGGTGGGCGAGATCATCACCCGCCAGGACCGCCGGGACTTCACCGCCGGCGAGGTGACCAGGGCGCTGACGCGTCTCGGCTTCACCTGCCGGCCCGCGGAGGTGCCCGCTCCCGCGGCGCCGCTCACCCCGCTGGAGAACGCGTCCGCGATGCTCGGGACGCCCAGCGACCTCTGAGCCGCCGCTCCCACGCAGCACAGCCGCACCCCCGGGCCCTTCTGGCCCGGGGGTGCGGTGCGTGCGGGGGCTCCCGGCTGTCCGCCGAAGCGGGGACGTCTGTAACAGTCCTCCGGCGCGCGGCTCGTGTCCGCGCGACCGCCCGGGCCCGTGCCGCGAAGATCGTTCCGGGCCGTACGGGCGGTCCTGCGAGGGGACGGGACGAACATGAAGACCAAGCTGACCGCGTTCGGGGTGGCCGTGCTGGCGGCCGTGCTTCCGGCCGGAGCGGCCCAGGCGGACGAGACCCACACCGACGCGCACAACGGGCCGCAGGTGGCGTTGATCGCGACGGGGCAGATCGACGATCCGCTGGAGGACGTCCTGGAGCACGCCACACTCCTCGGCACGACGTACGTCATCGGCTGAGCAGGCGCCCGGGGCCCGCTCAGGGGGCCGGGACGGCCTTCCCGGTGGTCCTGCGCGCGAGCAGCTCCTCAGGGGCGCGCCGTGCCCCGGCGAGCGGGTGGCTGCCGCCGGTCACGGGTGGGGCCGGCGTTTCCGCGAGGGGGTAGGTGGTCACGGCGTCCGCCCCGAAGCCCACGACGACGCTCTCGCCGGGCGACGACGCTCTCTCCGGGCCGCACCCGGGCTGCTGAGCCGTCCACCTGGCGGGTGTCCGCGACGTTCACCCCGGCGGCCTCAGGGGTGACGAGCACCTCTCCGGGGCCGGGCACGGGAGCGGTCACGTCCCCGGGGCCGAGCGCTTCTGGACCATCGAAGCGGCTGAACCCGTCGGCACGTCCGAGGTGCGGTATCGCGGGCCCTACGGGCGGGCACAGGGTCTGCGATCGGCCGTCGGCTTTTTCATGAGGACCATCCGAAAACAGGACGATCGGTCTGTTTTCGCGGTGGCCGTGCGTCGTGTCCCGGGGCCGCGGAACGGGCGGCCGTTCCAGTAGCACCCGGCGCCCGAGCACGTACCGGAGCGGCCGTGGGGCCCGGCGGACCGCGCGGTACGCGAAGAGCCGTGGTCGTGCCGCCCCCGGCCTGCCAGACTGCGGCCATGAGCGATCTTCTCCACGACAGAGTCGTCCTGATCACCGGGGCGAGCAGCGGTATCGGCGCGGCGGCGGCACGCGTGTTCTCCGAGGAAGGCGCGACGGTCGTCCTGGCAGCCCGCCGGGAGGACCGACTGGCCGGGCTGGTGGCCGAGTTGAAGGACAAGGGGGCACAAGCCTCTTACGTCGTCTGCGACGTCACGGTGGCCGAAGACGCCGCGCGAGCCGTGGACTTCACCGTCGACACCTACGGGCGGCTGGACTCGGCATTCAACAACGCGGGGCTGGGCGGAGACCGAACTCCCCTGCACCTCATGGGCGATGACGTCTACGACGCGGTGATGGACACGAACGTGCGCGGCGTCTGGAACTGCCTGCGGCACGAGATAGCGGCCATGCTGCAGAACACGGGCAGTTGCTCCATCGTGAACAACAGCAGTGTGGGCGGCCTGGTCGCCATACCGGCCGCCGCGCCCTACATCGCGGCCAAACATGCGGTCGTCGGTCTCACCAGGGCCGCGGCGGACGAGTACGCCCAACAGGGCATCAGGGTCAACGCGGTGGCGCCCGGCACTACACGCAGCGAGATCACCGCCGACTGGTTCGGGCGCAACCCCGGCCTGGAGGAGATGGTCAACAGCCGTACCCCACAGGGGCGTACGGCCGAGCCCGAGGAGATAGCGAACGCGGCCGCCTGGCTTCTCAGTGACCGGTGCCCGTTCCTCACGGGCACGGTCCTGCCGGTGGACGGCGGCTTCATCAACCAGTGATTTCGCGGCGCCGGTGAGCCCTCTGGCCGGCGGACATCAGCCGCAGGGGCCGCTCAGCCGCCCCCGGAAGACCGTCTCGCGGTCCTGTGTCGCCGTGACCAGGACCGAGGTCTCCCCGGGGGCGGCCGGCAGGACCTCCGCCTCGATCCAGCAGGGGCGGTCGAATTCGGCGTACCGCTCGAACGCGCTGGTGACGGTGGTCGCTTCGAAGGGAACGGGGTGCAGGGCGGCGTGCGCGGCCTGGTGGGCGGCTTCCATCAGGACGAGGCCCGGGACGTGGTCGACCGGGTGGTCGTACAGCACGGTGTTGTCCACGTCGTTGCGCAGCTCCCAGCGGAGGGGGCGGTCCCCGGCGGCCAGGACCACGTCGACCGGGGCCGGGCGTCCGACCGTGCGGGGGTCGACCGGGGCGGGCAGCGGCCATGTGTTCCAGTCGACGGTGAGGTGTTCACCGCGAAGCCGGCGGTAGGCGCGCGGAGAGATCCAGCCGAACTCGGAGTCCGCTCGGGCCGCCGTGCTGCCACCCTGGAGCACGCGGACGTCCATGCTGAGCGAACTGACCGACCGGCCGCGCTTCTTGGGCTCGGTGACGGACACCTCGACGGAGAGGCCGCAAGGTCCCTCGGGGGAGACGCTGAATCCCGGGAGTACGGTGAAGTCGAAGTAATGCAGCAGGGTTTGATCGGTGAGAGGCACGCCGTACGCCGCATGTGCGATGACCAGACCGCTCTGCCGGATGGTCTGCGTGAGCACCCGGGGGTCGTAGGGCAGCCCGGCCGCGGGGGCGGGCCACCTCGCGGTGAGCGAGAACTCGCCATCTTCCTCGCGGCGCCAGTCGGTGAGGAACACCATGTCGGAACGTCCGAGGTGAACGTACTCCTCGGAGATACCGCCCCGGCCCTCCGTCACGGCTTCCGGCGGCCGCGGAGCAGCAGGTATGTCGGGCACGGCCCTCCCGGACATGGCGCAAAATGGTCTGTACGGCGCTGATATGATACCGGTTCACCGGTACTTTTTGAAGAAGCGTCAGGCCACATTCAAGGGGAGCGCGAGTTGGCACGACAGCAACGGGCGATCCGCACGCGCAGAATCTTCCTGGAAGCCGCCGCCGAGGTCTTCGACGAGCACGGCTACGACGCCGCCACGATCGCCGCGATCCTCGAGCGCGCCGGGCTCACGCGGGGCGCGCTCTACTTCCACTTCACGTCGAAGGAGGAGCTGGCCCGCGGTGTCCTCCAGGAGGCGGTGACCTCGGACGGGGTCACCCCGCAGACCTTCAAGCTGCAGGAATGGGTGGACATAGCCCTGCTGCTCGCCTACCGGCTGCCCCGGGAACCCCTGCTCAGTGCCTCGATCCGGCTGTCCGTCGACCCGCGGGCGCGCGGGCTGTTCGGCACCCGCTGGCCGGACTGGATCTCCCTCGGCACGGAGATCCTCACCGAGGCCAAGGACCGGGGCGAGCTCCTTCCGCACGTCGACCCCGGTGCCACGTCCCGGCTCTTCGTGGGGGCGTGGACCGGGGTCCAGCTGGTGACCGAGTCGATGGCCGAGCCGCCGGAGCTGGTGAACGAGATCTCGGCCCTCTTCGAGCTCATCCTCCCCAACAACGCGGTCCCGGGCGTCCTGGCCCGCCTCGACACCTCCCCGCACCGGGCGGCACGCATCATCGAGCAGCAGCGGGCGGTCCCCGTCTCCTGACCGCCGTGCACTGCCGTCACCCGTCACCCGATCGGGTGCGGCTGCCTGCGAAGTGGCTGGTCAGCGCGCATGGTGGCCCTATGTGGCTTCGCCGAACAGTCGTGTGCGCCATGGTCGTGCCGCTGGCTTTCCTGGTGTTCCGGGATGCGCCGGTCCGGCTCGCCGCGCCCGATTCGGCCACCGCGAAACCGGCGGCGCCGGCCGGGGCACACCGGCCGGCGATCGTCAGCCGGGCGCAGTGGCACGCGGACGAGAGCCTGGTGAAGGAGGACGCGGTGTACACGGGGACGGTGAAGGCCGTCTTCGTCCACCACACGGGGCACACCAACGGATACGACTGCGCCGACGCGCCCAGGATGCTCCGGGCGATGGAGGAGGCGCACGTCCGGGGCGAGGGCTGGGACGACATCGGCTACAACTTCGTCGTCGACCGCTGCGGGACGATATACGAGGGCAGGGCGGGCGGTGTCGGCCGTTCCGTCCGCGGGGCCCACGCCACCGGGTTCAACGCGCACAGTGTGGGGATCGCGGCCCTCGGCACCTTCGACCCCGGCGTACCGGTGCCGAAGGCGCTCATCGAGGGGATCGCGAAGGTGGGGGCGTGGAAGCTGGACCGGTCCATCGATCCGCGGGGCATCGTGCGCATGGTGTCGACGAACGACGAGAGTCTGTACAGGCGCGGTGAGGTCGTGTACCTCCACGCCGTGGCCGGGCACCGGGACACCTTCCAGACGTACTGCCCCGGCGAGGCGCTCTACCGCGAACTCCCGGCGATCCGGGCGGAGATGGCCCGGCTCCGGGCCCAGAAGCGGTAACGCCCGCGCGCAGCCCTCAGGGCCGTTCGCGGACCGTACCCGCTCCGCCCGGTCCCGACGCCGCTCCCCGGCCCGGTCCGCTCCGTGCGAGAGCCCCCAAGGGCTGTCCCGTAATCCCTGGCGGGCGCACGACGACAGCTACGGCACCTCGCCGCGTTGTCGGAACGCGCGAATACATCCAGTATGCGGACGCCCCTCCGCCCTGCGATGCACCGCATCTGACGCCGCGCGCTGATCCACCGGGGATTACGGGACAGCCCTTAGCGGGCGACGTACTGGGTGAGGACGGCCTGCACCTCGTAGATGTCGACGCCCTTGGTGAAGGTCTTCTGGATCGGGGTGGCGGAGCCGGAGATCCAGATCTTGAGTTCGGCGTCCAGGTCGAAGGTGCCGGCCGTCTCGACCGCGAAGTGCGTGATGCTCCGGTACGGGACGGAGTGGTACTCGACCTTCTTGCCGGTGATTCCCTGCTTGTCGACGAGGACGAGCCTGCGGTCGGTGAACAGGATCGTGTCGCGGATCAGCAGGTATGCGGCCTGTACCTGCTCGCCCGGCCCGAGGAGCCGGGCGTAGTCCCGCTGCGCGGAAGCCGGATCGACGGTGTGCGCGTTACCGAACAGTGCCATGGAAGACCCTCCACCCGAGTGAATGTGCGGGCGTTGAACGCGTCAAAGCCCACTGAAAAGAATATCGGCGGCTTATCTGTTCGTGCCCTTGCACACCATCCGGAGCACAGCGGAGGAATACCGTCATGCCGGCATCACCCCTCGCCAAGCGGCCCGTCGAATCGGTGCTCGCCCTTCTGCTCGTCCTCCTGAGCGTGCTGGGCCTCTCCGGCCGCAGCGCCGCAGCCGCCCCGGCCCAGGCCCCCGCGCAGGCTTCCGCGCAGGCGGTACCGGCTCAGGCCGTCCCCGCCCGGGCCGCCGTCGCACCGACCGTCACGGGCGTCGCGGCCGGTACGGACTGGGACCGCATCGCCGCGTGCGAGAGCAGTGGCCGCTGGAACACCAACACCGGCAACGGCTACCACGGCGGCCTGCAGTTCGCCCCCTCCACCTGGCGGGCCTACGGCGGCGGGCAGTACGCACCCCGCGCGGACCTCGCCACCCGGTCCGAGCAGATCGCCGTCGGCGAACGTGTCGCACGCTCCCAGGGAATGGGCGCCTGGCCCACCTGCGGACGCCTCGGTGCGAACGGTTCGTCGAGCTCGTCGTCGTCCTCCTCGTCCTCGTCCTCGCAGGGCGGTTCCGACCGGAGCGACACGGCCCAGTCGGCGCCCGAGCGTCAGTCGACCGGCAGCTCGAACAGCGGATCGTCCCAGAACGCGTCGTCCGGCAGTTCGTCCTCCGGTAGCTCGTCCTCGGGCAGCTCGTCCTCCGGCAGCTCCGCGGGGAGCCGGAACGACAGCGGGAACAGCGGCTCGGCCGGCAGTGACGACGGCGCGACTCACTACTCCGAGGACCTGGCCGACGAGGAGACGTACGTCGTCGAGCAGGGCGACGTCCTGTCGGTGATCGCCGAGCGTGCGGATGTGTCCGGTGGCTGGCCCGCGCTGTACGAGCTGAACCGCGAGGTCCTGGACCAGGGCCCGCACCTCATCTTCCCCGGTCAGCGCCTCCGGCTGAACGCCTGAACCGTGACGGCCATGGTGCCGGACGAGTTGTCACGCGGAAACGCGTCCACCACGTAGACGTGAGGAGTGGGGACCGGCGGCCTCGCGGAGCCGGGAGAAGCGCTGGAGCGACATCAGGCCGTCGACCTCGCGGGTGACCGCTGCGGGACCGGCCAGGGAGTCGAGCAGGACGAGGAGTTCGGCGGAGTCCGACGCACCACCGGCGGGTCCGGCGGGCGGAGCCACATCCTCGGGCAGGAAGAACACACGGCGGTCGGTGCCGAAGGAGGCGTCACGGGTGAAGGACGTGCAGCGCGCGGCGAGGGCGTCGAGCGCGCGGATGAGCAGCGTAGCGGCGGGTCACACGAACGGACCGGTCGAACGCGGTCGTCACCCGGTGTACGGCAGGGCAGTCGGCGACCGAGGCGGTGCGGGTGAAGCCGGTGGCGTGGCCGGAGCCGGAGGCCGGACCCGAGCAGGACACGCAGAGGCAGTCGGGCTGCCGACGATCCGGGCCATCGCGCCGACGGCACGGGAGGCCGGAGCGGATCAGGGCGTCCGCGCAGTCCCGGTCAGGCATGCCCGTGAGCACGGGCGATCTCGGTGGAACACTCCTACCGGCCTACGGAATCCGCGTCCCGGGCAGCGTTCGCGGCTTCCCCGGACTCCACGTGCCGGTGGCACCGGGGGTTGTGGCAAGGCCCCGGCCCCCAGTGCGGGACGAAGATGCCGAGGGTCTTGTGCCGCGCAAGTTCGGTCGCGACGGGCTGCTTGCAGGCCGGACACGCGTACTCCGCCTGCCGGTCGGTCTGACGCTCGGTACTGGCCATGTCTTCACGGTAGTACCAAAGGGCATGCAAGGGAACTTTTGCGACTTTTTACTCGAGGTGGTTGCCGGGGGTGATCTCCGAGGACGGCCCCACGTCGCCGCGGAGCGGGCTCCGGACCCCACAAGGGGCGGCCCCGGCCGGAACCTGGTGCCATGGAATCGGGGGACGCCTCGACGAAGGGACCACCCGGTCATGGCACGCGCACCGTCACCGGCCGCAGTCCTGCTCTCCGTGCACGCCGTCGTGTTCGACACGGACGGTGTGATCACCGACTCCGCCCCGGTGCACGCCGCGGCCTGGAAGGAGGCCTTCGACGCCTGCCTCGCCTCCCACGAGGGGCAGCGGCCCTTCGACGAGGAGGAGGACTACCGGCGCCACGTCGACGGCCGGTCGCGCATGGACGGAGCCGCCGCGTTCCTCGCGTCGAGAGGCATCGACCTTCCCGAGGGCAGCCCGGACGATCCTCCGGGCACCGGGACGGTGCGGGCCGTCGCCGCACGCAAGGAGGAGGCGTTCACCCTGAGTCTGCGCACCGACCCCATCGCGGTCTGGCCGGGGACGGTCCGCCTGCTGCACGTGCTGCACGACGCGCGGGTGCCGCTCGCCGCCGCGTCCGCGTCCCGGCACGCGACCGAGCTCCTCGCCGGGGCCGGTCTCCTGGAGCTGTTCACGGCGGTGGTCGACGGCAACGAGGCGCGCCGTCTGGAACTGCCCGGCAAACCGGACCCCGCGCTGTTCACCGAGGCGGCACGGCGGCTGGGGGTCCCGGCCGGGGAGACGGCGGTACTGGAGGACGCTCTGGCCGGGGTGGAGGCGGGCCGGCGGGGCGGCTTCGGGCTGGTCATCGGCGTCGACCGGACCGACAGCCCGGAGGGCGCCGGCGACCTGCGCCGCCACGGCGCGGACCTCGTGGTGGCCGACCCGGGAGACCTGCTGATCACGGGGGAGGACTGATGGCGCGCGGCTGGGTCTGGGCGTACGAGGGATACGACCCGGCGAAGGAGCGGCTGCGCGAAGCGCTGTGCACCCTCGGCAACGGCTACTTCGCGACCCGGGGCGCCGCACCCGAGACACCGGCGGGCGAAACGCACTACCCGGGCACCTATGTCGCGGGCTGCTACAACCGGCTGACCTCGTCCGTCCAGGGCCGGCAGGTCGAGAACGAGGATGTGGTCAACCTCCCCAACTGGCTCCCGCTCCGCTACCGCATCCGTCCGGCCGGTGCCCGCCCGGGACCGTGGCTGAGCCCTGACCACGCCCACCTCACGGACCACCGGCAGTCGCTCGACCTGCGTGGCGGAACCCTGCTGCGCCGCTCGGTGTACGAGGACGGCGACGGCCGCCGGCTGACGGTGGAGCAGGAACGCCTGGTGCACATGGGCGAGCCTCATCTCGCGGCGCTGCACACGGTGTTCACCGCCGAGGGGTGGTCGGGCGAGCTGGAGGTGGAGGCCGGGATCGACGGCGACATCCGTAACAGCGGAGTCGCGCGCTACCGGGCACTGGCCGACCGCCACCTCACCGGCTGGGAGACGGGTACGGAGCCGGGCTCCATGGTGTGGCTGCGCTGCCGCACGGTGGAGTCGGACATCGGCATCGCCCTCGCCGCCCGCACCGTGGCCTCCTGCGGACCGGAGCGCAACGGCGACCACCGGGCCGAACCGGAGCAGCAGCCCCGCGCGGTCCACCAGCGGCTGCTGCTCCCGCTCACCCCGGACGCCGGTGCCGTCGTCGACAAGACGGTCGGTCTCTACACGTCACGCGACCCGGCGATCGGCAGCCCGCTCAGGGCGGCCGTGTCCGCGGTGGGCGACGCCCCGGCCTACTCCCGGCTGCGGGCCTCGCACCGCCGGGCCTGGAAGGACCTGTGGCAACAGGTGAAGCTGGAGGTGCCGGGTGAGCCCGGGCGGATCCTGCGGCTGCACCTCTTCCACGTGCTGCAGACCCTCTCGCCGCACACCGCGGAACTCGACGTCGGCGTACCGGCGAGAGGGCTGCACGGTGAGGCGTACCGGGGGCACGTCTTCTGGGACGAGCTGTTCGTCCTGCCCTTCCTGAACATGCATCTCCCGGAGGTGTCCCGGGGGTTGCTCGACTACCGGCACCGCCGCCTGCCCGCGGCCTGCGCGGCGGCCGAGGCGGTGGGCAGGGGCGGCGCGATGTATCCGTGGCAGAGCGCCGACGAGGGGCGTGAGGAGACACAGGAGCTCCACCTCAACCCGCGCTCGGGCCGCTGGCTCCCCGACCGTTCACGGCTCCAGCACCACGTCGGCTCGGCCGTCGCCTACAACGTGTGGCAGTACTGCCAGGCGACCGGCGACACGGAGTACCTCTACTCCAAGGGCGCCGAGATGATCCTGCAGATCGCCCGGTTCTGGGCGGAGAGCGCCGAGTGGGACGACTCCCTCGGGCGGTACCGCATCCGCGGGGTCGTCGGACCCGACGAGTACCACGACGCCTATCCGGATTCCGATGCCGCGGGGCTCGACGACAACACGTACACCAACGTGACGGCGGCCTGGGTGCTCGAACGCGCCGTCGAGCTCTGCGGCTCCCTGCCCCCGAGCCGGTGCCGGCAGCTGCTCGAACTGATCCGGCTCGACCCCTCCGAGCTCGACCGCTGGGACGACATCTCCCGACGGCTGCGGATCCCGTACCACCGTGGCGTGATCAGCCAGTTCGCCGGATACGGGGACCTGGACGAGCTGGACTGGGCGGCCTACCGGCAGCGGTACGGCGACATCAGGCGCCTCGACCGGATCCTGGAGGCGGAGGGCGACACCGTCAACCGCTACCAGGCGTCCAAGCAGGCCGATGTGCTGATGCTCGGCTACCTCTTCTCCCCCAAGGAACTCGCCGCGCTGTTCCGGCGGCTCGGCCACGAACTCGACGACGAGACCTGGCGGGCCACCGTCGACTACTACACGGGGCGGACGAGCCACGGCTCCACCCTCAGCTCCCTCGTCCACGCCTGGGTGCTCGCCCGGGTGCACCGCGACGACGCCTGGGCGTACTGCGAGGAGGCGCTGATCGGTGACGTCGCCGACATCCAGGGCGGCACGACCGAGGAGGGCATCCACCTGGGGGCGATGGCCGGCACCCTCGACTTCGTCCAGCGTGGCATGACCGGCCTGGAGACCCGCGACGACGCCCTGTGGCTCGCGCCCGCCACGCTGCCCCAGCTCTCGAAGTTCCGCATGCGGCTCCGCTTCCGGCGGCACTGGGACGTGGACCTGCGCCTGCGCGCCGAGCGCCTCAGGATCGCCGTACCGGACTCGGAGCGGCCGGGGGTGCGGGTCAGGCTGGACGGCAGCGCGTACGTCGTCGAGCCGGGTACGGCCCGCTGGCTGGAGCTGCCGACCGACATGCCCGGAGGTTCATGAGGGGCGGTTCGGGAAAGCCCCCCCCGGCAGGCGGGCGCGTCACGGCGGAGCAGGGGTCACGCGCCGGTCCGCGACGCGCGCCGGGTTCGCGACGCCGGGTTCACGCGGGCCGGGAGGAGACCAGTACGCCGATCCTGTCGATGCGGTGCTCCGGGTTGTGGTGCGCGTCGCGCCAGTGGTTGCCGGCCGCGTCGTCCTCCGGGGTCGCACAGGTGGAGAGGGTGATCATCGCCCGGGTCGGTTTTTCGCCCGGTTCGCCGGGGACCTCCGCGCGCTGCTCGGCGAGCGAGCGTTCGGACCGGAAGGACGTCAGCCGGGTCTCCGTGATCCGGTACTCGTACACCGTGCCGCCCTCCGTGACGCGGACCGTGTCGCCCTTCCCGAGCGACGGCAGGTCGCGGAGCGGGCCACCGGCGGAGAGCCGGTGGGCCGTCACCAGGTAGTTCCCCACCTCGCCCGGCCCGACGCCGCCGTCCTCGCCGTACGGGCTGGCGGCCACCCCCCGGTCCTGGACACGGGTCCCCGGGGTGTCGTCCGTCGTCCCCTCGTAAGGCACGACGCGAAGGTCCTCCACACCGATCGACGGGATGGTGAGCTCCGCCGTCGCGGTGCGCGGGTCGGTCCGGTCGGACGGGGCTTCGGCTGCCGGGCCGGCCGTGGCGGGGGCTGCCACCGGGGCGGCCGGGGGAGGGCCGGCGGCGGCCACCGCCGTCGGCCCTCCGGCTGCCAGCAGGACGACGCCCGCGCCCGCGAGGGCCCGGGAGATTCCTCGGAATCCATGAGGGTGCATGACGGGATCCGGATCGGCGGTCGGTGGTGGCGGGTACGGGCCCCGGAGCACGGCCCGCACCCTTCCAGTAGACCACCGGTCACCCGATCGCGTCGGGTGCGCCGAGCAGCGCGCGTACCTCCTCGGCGTCCAGCTCCGTGAGCTCCTCCCCCACGAGCAGCCAGCGGGTGATGCCGACCGACTCCAGGAACGCCAGATCGTGGCCGGCGATCATCAGCGCGCCCTCGTAGGACTCGAGGGCGCTCGTCAGCTGACGCACGCTCGCCAGGTCCAGGTTGTTGGTCGGCTCGTCCAACAGCAGCAGCTGGGGGGCGGGGGTGGCGAGCATCGTCGCCGCGAGGGCGGCACGGAAGCGTTCCCCGCCCGAGAGGGTGCCCGCCGGCTGCTCGGCGCGCGCCCCCTTGAAGAGGAAGCGGGCGAGCTGCGAGCGGATCTCGTTGTCGGTGGTCCCGGGCGCCGCGCGGGCCACGTTCGCCGCGACGCCCAGCGCGTCGTCCAGCACATCCAGGCGCTGCGGCAGGAACCGCAGCGGCACGAAGGTCCTGGCCTCGCCGGACTCCGGCGCGAGCTCCCCGGTGAGGGTGCGCAGCAGTGTCGTCTTGCCCGCCCCGTTGCGCCCGATCAGCGCGATGCGTTCGGGGCCCTGGACGTGGAGTTCGCCGTCGCGCAGGGTGCCGAAGCGGGGTCGCAGCCCGTGCGCGCTCAGGACCGTCCGCCCCGAGGGCACGGCGGTGTGGGGGAGCCGTACCCGGATCTCGGCGTCCTCCCGGATCGCCTCCGACGCCGTGTCGAGCCGGTCCCGCGCCTCCTGGAGACGGTCCTCGTGCAGGCCGCGGAGCTTGCCCGCCGCCTCCTGGGAGGACCGCTTGTGCGCGCCCGCGACGATCCTCGGCGCACGCCTCTCGGCGTCCATCTTCTTGTTGTGCCGCTGGCGGCGGGCGACCTTGACCCGGGCCTCCTCCAGCTCGCGTCTCTGGCGGCGCACGTCGGACTCGGCGGCCCGCACCATGCGTCCGGCCGCCTCCTGCTGGGTGGCCAGCGCCTCCTCGTAGGCCGACCAGCCGCCCCCGTACCAGCTCACCTCACCGGAGCGCAGGTCCGCGATGCGGTCGACCCGTTCCAGCAGGTCACGGTCGTGGCTGACCACGACGAGCACGCCGGAGCGCCAGGACTCGACGGCCTCGTACAGCCGCCGTCGCGCGAAGACGTCGAGGTTGTTGGTCGGTTCGTCGAGCAGCAGCACGTCGGGGCGTTCCAGGAGCAGTGCGGCCAGCCGCAGCAGCACGGTCTCGCCGCCGGACATCTGCCCCACCGTGCGGTCGAGACCGACGTCGTCCAGGCCGAGGGAACCCAGGGTCGCCAGGGCCCTCTCCTCGACGTCCCAGTCGTCGCCGACCGTCTCGAAGTGCTGCTCGGCGACGTCGCCGGCCTCGATCGCGCGCAGCGCCGTACGCCGCTCGGTGATGCCGAGGGCGTCCTCGACGCGGAGGTCCGTGTCGAGGGTCAGGTTCTGCGGGAGGTAGGCGAGGTGTCCGCCGACGGTGACCGAGCCCGCGGAGGGCTTCAGCCGGCCGGCCAGCAGCCGCAGCAGGGTCGACTTGCCGGAACCGTTGGTCCCGACGAGCCCGGTGCGGCCCCGGCCGACGCTGAGGGAGAGCCCGTCGAAGACCTCGGTGCCGTCCGGCCACCCGAAGGACAGGGCGGAGCAGCTGAGGGACGCGGCGGGCGTAGTGGGATGGGACATGTGGTCCTCGCAGTCGCAAGCATGTGAACAGGGGCTTCGTGTGCGAGCACCACGCGGCGACCGGCCGGGAGAGGAAGGGGTGCGGTCCTCCGGAGAAACGGGGGACGGCTGATGCACCGAGGTCGCATCCACGCGGTGGGTCACGGGGCGGCAGAAAGCCGACAGGGCGTGACGGGCTACGGCAGGGGCCGTACCGCGCGATGATCGCGGACCTCAGATGCGCAACGTCCACCTCTATCGGAGACGACAGGACTCAAAAACTCTACACGGAGCACGGTCCGGGCAGGCGGAATTCGCGCACGGGGCTGTGCGGGCCCTCCCCGTCCCCTCCCCGCCCCCTCCTCGTGCCCTCCCCGCCCCCTCCTCGTGCCCTCCCCGTTCCCGCCTCGGAATCCGGCGGCTCCGGGGGAGGTGTCGGTGGCAGCTGGCATGATCCCCGGGACCGTCGACGGCAGGGGAGCGGACCATGGTGGAGCAGGCGGCGCGAGCGGTCGTCGAGGCGATCGTGGCGAAGGCGCCCGGCGGCTGGAGCGAGGCGGTGCTGCACTGCCGGGCTGACGCGGGCAGCACGTCGATGAGCGGCGGCTACGTCTCCGGCGAGGGCTCCGGGGGCGCCCATCTGCCGCGGCTCTGGACGGAGATCAGGCCCCTGATCGAGGCGGTGCTCCAGGAGCGCGGCGGGGAATCCGCCGGCATCGAGATCCGGATCCGGCCCTCCGGGGAGTACCGGCTCGTGGCGTGTGACGACGCCGTCCGCCGGGTGACCGGGACGGGCCGGGGCTTCCGCGCGGTCCTGGACGCCGGCCACCGGGTGTCCCGGCCGGGCATGCGGCAGGAGGCCGGTAC
Organism: Streptomyces sp. NPDC057287; assembly: GCF_042667905.1. NCBI lineage: Bacteria > Bacillati > Actinomycetota > Actinomycetes > Kitasatosporales > Streptomycetaceae > Streptomyces > Streptomyces sp. NPDC057287. Next base: position 40,352 of record NZ_JBHUYV010000018.1, read on the forward strand.
CGCAGGGCCGGCCGGCGACCCGGAGCTGGCCGTGGCCCGGTTCCGCGCCTACATGGAGCGGCGGGCCGCGATCCTCGGTCGCCGTGAGGAGCTGCCCCCGCCTGCCACCCCCGCCGCGATCGACGCCGCCGAACGCGAGCTCGGCCACCGCCTGCCCGCCGATCTGCGGGCGCTGTACCTGCTCGCGGACGGTGACTGCGTCGGCCGCGAACCCCGCTACCTGTTCCAGGGCAACACCTGGCTCCCGCTGAGACACCTCGTCACGGCGCGCAGCGGCTACGGAGCCGCCGAACCCCCCTGGTCCGGCTGGGGACTCGAGTGGGACGCCGTGATCTTCGACGCGGACCCCGCAGAGACGGTGCGCCGTTGCGGAGGGCACCCCGGCTGGCTGCGCTTCGCCTCAGGTGAGGACGGCAACTACCTGGCCGTCGACACCGTCCCGGCCCGCAACGGCCGTCCCGGCCAGGTCATCCACACCGGCCGCGACCACGACAGGGGACCGGCCTACGTCGCCGACTCGGTCACGTCGCTCCTGGGCCGCTGTCTGGAACTGCTGGACCGGGGCGCCTACGAGAAGGAGGACGACCACCTCGAGCTGGTCGAACCCGACCGGCCCCGGAACCGCCGGGAGATCGTCGGCAGCATCCCCGACGAGGTCCGGCCCGCCCTGCAGGCCGTACACATCAACGACGCCGACGGGCTCGTCGACCTCGCCCCCCTCGCCGCGGCGCGCGGCCTCCGTCGTATCCACCTCAACCGCTCCACCACCGCCGACCTGTCGCCCGTACGCGACCTGCCGGTCGAAGCGCTGCGCGTCAGGCTCGCAGGCGGCGATCTGACCCCGCTCGCCGGGCACGCCCACCTTGCCTCCCTCGGCCTGGAGACCGCCACCACTCCGGCCGATCTGACCCCGCTGCGCACCGTCCCCCGACTGCACGGCCTCGACCTGGCGGAGGCCGAAGTCGCCGACCTGGCCGTTCTGTCCGAGCTGGAGGGCCTCCGCTACCTCGCGCTCACGCGGGACCAGTGGGGCGCGTTGCTGGACGCGGGCAGGACTCCGCCCGGCCTCGCCGCCGCCTGCCTGACCGACACCGACGCGACTCTCGACGAAGCCCTGGTCTGGGCAGCCCGGCTCGGCCTCGACGCCGGGGAGGTCCTCCGCCTCACGGGGTCCCTGGGGGCCGGCGACTGCTGACCCGGTTCTCAGGCCCCTCCCCGGAGCCTGGCGCGGGAACGCACGCGGCCGGGGCGCGGCGGAGGTCCGTCCGCCGCGTCCCCGGCCCCGGTCCGGACGGATCAGCGCAGGGTCTTCAGCATCTCCGCCGCGAAGGGCGTGATGTCCTCGGTGCGCCCCCGCAGTGTCTTCGCGGCCCACTCGGGGTCGGCGATGAGCGCCCGTCCCACGGCGACCATGTCGAACTCGTCGCGCTCGATCCGGTCCAGCAGCTGGTCGACGCCGGTGACCGAGGAGCTGTTGCCCTGGAAGGCGCCGAAGAAGTCGCCGTCGAGCCCGACCGAGCCGACGGTGACCGTCGGCCGCCCGCTGATCTTCTTCACCCATCCGGCGAGGTTCAGGTCGGAGTCGTCGAACTCGGGCAGCCAGTAGCGGCGGGTGGACGCGTGGAAGACGTCGACGCCCGCGTCGGCCAGCGGCGTGAGGATGGCCTCCAGCTCCTCGGGCGTCTGCGCGAGCTTCGCCTCGTAGGCATCCATCTTCCACTGGGACATGCGGAAGAACAGGGGGAAGGCGTCGGACACGGCCGCGCGGCAGGCGGCCACGATCTCGGCGGCGAAACGGGTGCGCGCGACGATGTCGCCGCCGTACGCGTCGGTGCGCCGGTTGCTGCCCTCCCACAGGAACTGGTCGATCAGGTAGCCGTGGGCGCCGTGCAGTTCCACCCCGTCGAACCCGAGACGCTCGGCGGCGGCGGCCGCGTCGGCGAACGCGCCGACGACGTCGTCGAGGTCCTTCTGCGTCATGGCGCGCCCCTTGGGCTCGCCCGACAGGGACACGCCCGACGGGCCGACCGGCTCCGCGTCCGCCACGGGCGGGGCGCCCTCGGCGCGGGTGACACCCACGTGCCACAGCTGCGGGATGATCGCGCCGCCCTCCCGGTGCACGGAGTCCGCGACACCCGCCCAGCCGGCGAACGCGTCCTCGCCGTGGAACAGCGGGATCCGGTCGCTGGTGCCCGCGGAGGCGTGGTCGACGTACGTGCCCTCGGTGATGATCAGGCCGACACCTCCGGCGGCCCGGCGTGCGTAGTACTCGGCCACGTCCTGGCCGGGAACACCATTCGGAGAGAACTGCCGGGTCATGGGCGCCATGGCGATCCGGTTGCGGGAGGTCAGTCCCCGGACCGCGAACGGGCGCGAGAGGGCGTCTGCTGCACGGCGGGCAATCTCGTCTGTCACTGCGTGTCCTGTTCATCGGGTGGGGGCAGGTCCACCGGTCGCCAACACCCGGGAGGCCCGTCGGCATCCCCGCACCGGGCCGGTGTGGTCAAGGTCTCCCGTACGGGAGCCGTCCCGGTTCTCTTGATCTTTTTCCGGGGATCCAGCAACCTTCGGCCTGCGCCGAGGTGTTCGGCGTCGCCGAGTGGATGGATGGCCATGACCAGCGAGCACCCCGGGCTGTACGAGAGCTTCGACGACCGGTTCCGCACGGGGCGGTGCATGAACGGCGACGACGGACTCGAGGTCCTGTACACGGGCTGCCGCTGGGCGGAGGGCCCCGTGTACGTGCCCGCCTGGCGGCAGCTGGTCTGGAGCGACATCCCGAACGACCGGCTGCTCCGCTGGGACGAGGAGACCGGCGCCGTGAGCGTCTTCCGGCGCACCGCGGGACACACCAACGGCAACACCCTCGACCGTGAGGGGCGGCTCATCTCCTGCGAACAGGGCAATCGCCGCGTGACGCGGACCGAGCACGACGGCACGGTGACGGTGCTGGCCGACCGCTGGCAGGGGAAGCGCCTGAACAGCCCGAACGACGCGACGGTGAAGTCCGACGGCTCGGTCTGGTTCTCCGACCCGGACTTCGGCATCACCAGCGACTACGAGGGCTACCGCGCCGAGAGCGAGATCGGCGCCAACAACGTCTACCGCGTCGATCCGTCCACCGGCGACGTACGTCTGGTCGCCGACTGCTTCGGCGCGCCGAACGGGCTGGTCTTCTCCTCGGACGAGCAACAGCTGTACGTGTCCGACACCAAGGCGGGCTTCGTCCGCGTCTTCGACGTACGGGAGGACGGCACGCTGTCGGACGGCAGGGTCTTCGCCGAGGCGGCGGCCCGCGGTGCGGCCCGGTTCGACAACCTCCGCTTCGACGACGGCGGGAGGCTCTGGGTCGCGGCCATGGGCGACGGGGTGCACTGCTACGACCCGGACGGCACCCTGATGGGACGGCTCGTCGTCCCGGAGGCGGTGGCCAACATCTCCTGGGGCGGCGTCAAGCGCAACCGCCTCTTCATCACCGCGGAGACGAGCCTCTACTCGGTGGTCATGGGCGTCACCGGGACCCACCCGACTGGCCCGGGCCGCAGGCCCTGGCTGGACGCGGCACGGTGAACCACGTGAACGGCGCCTGACGCCGTCCCGGCCCGCGTTCCGTCCCGGTGGTGCCGCCTCCGCACCGCCGGGATCGTGCACCTCGTGCGAAGCCCGTGTTGCCCTGTGTGACGCGGGATGGACGTGCGGTCAACAGTGTGGCGCGACCATGACAGCTTCCAGGGATTCCTTGCTCCGGCCGGACGCGCCCGGCCATCGTCGGATGCGGCGGACGAACCCCGTACGCCACACCCGTCGGCGCGTCGAACCCCTGGCGCGCCACCGTTCGAGGAGGACCTCTCGATGTCAGCAGTGCGCAACACCGGGCGACGGATCGCCGCAGCGATCGCGACCGTGACGACAGTGGCGCTGGCCGTCGGCGCCGGGGCTGCCTTACCCGCCGGGGCGGCGCAGCCCGAAGGCAGAGTCCTGCACGCAGGGGCGGCCGAGGCCGTGCCCGGAAGCTACATCGTCACGCTCCGGCCGACGGCCGGATTCAAGGCGTCGGCAGCCCGGGGCAAGCAGTTGATAGCCGACCACGGCGGCACGGTCCGGCGCACCTTCACCTCGGCGCTGAACGGCTACGCCGCCACGCTCAGCAGCGCCGAGGCCGAGCGGCTCGCCGCCGATCCGGCGGTCGCCTCGGTCGAGCAGGACCAGAAGGTCCACTCGACCGCCACCCAGAGCAGCGCGCCCTGGGGCCTCGACCGGATCGACCAGACCAACCTCCCGCTCAGCGGCACGTACACCTACCCGGACACGGGCGGCAACGGTGCGACCGTGTACGTCCTCGACACCGGCGTGCGCATCACCCACCAGGAGATCAGCGGGCGGGCCTCGTACGGCTACGACTTCGTCGACAACGACGCCACCGCCCAGGACGGCGCGGGGCACGGCACCCACGTCGCGACGACCGTCGCCGGCACCACCTACGGCGTGGCGAAGAAGGCGAAGATCGTCGCGGTCCGGGTCCTCGGCAACGACGGCTCCGGCACCACCGCCGGGGTGATCGCCGGAGTCGACTGGATCACCGCCAACCACGCGGCCAACTCCGTCGCCAACGTCTCGCTCGGCGGCGGTGCCAGCACCACGCTGGACAACGCGGTGCGCCGCTCCATCGCGTCCGGAGTCACCTACTCCATCGCCGCGGGCAACTCGGGCGCTCTGGCGTCCGGTTACTCCCCGGCCAGGGTCGACACCGCGATCACCGTCGGTGCCACGACACGGACCGACGCCCGGGCCACCTACTCCAACTACGGCCCGGTCGTGGACATCTTCGCTCCTGGCTCGGCCATCACCGCCGGCTGGAACACGTCGGACAGCGCCACCTACACCGGCAACGGCACCTCCTTCGCCGCCCCGCACGTCTCCGGCGCCGCGGCGGTCTACCTGACGAGCCACCCCGGCGCCGCCCCGGCCGCCGTGGCCTCGGCACTCGTGAACGGCGCGACGTCCAACGTCCTCACCGGCGTCGGCACGGGTTCCCCGAACAAGCTCCTCAAGCTCGTCCCGTAACCGCTCGACCGAATACCGCTCGACCGGAAACCGCTCGACCGGGAACCGCACGGCCGGCGACCACCGGCCCCGTGCCACTCGTCCCGTGACAACAGGACAGGCCGGGGGCGCGTACGGGGCGATCCCCCGTACGCGCCCCCGGCTCACGTCATGGCGCCGCGACGACTCGCGCACGGCCGGGCGGCCGCGACCACTCGCGCACGGCCGGCCGACGCCCGTACGAGAATCCCGACCAGGAGCGCGAGGTCCGCGGCGCCCTCGGCGTCGTCCGCGTAGCGCGTGGTCTGCAGGGGCCCCACATCGGCCAGGAACACGTGCTCCCGGGCGAGCACGAAGGTCAGCGCGAGCAGGGCGGCGCGCGCGTTGCCGTCGGCGAAGGGATGGAAGAACGCCACATCCAGGTAGGCCCGGGCGGCACGCGCCTCCAACGGCACGGCCCGGTCACCGCTCCCGTGCAGACAGGAGGAGAAGTCCGCCCGGGTGCGGGCCGTCAGGCCGTACCGCTCACGCCCCCGCTTCGCATACGCGTCCCCGGTGCGGAAGGGCGCCTCACGCGCGTCGAGCACCACCCGCTGCCATCCCGCCAGCAGGGCGAAGGTCAGCTGCCTGCCGTGGGCGGCATCGGTGCGGACGGCCGCGTACGCGGCCAGCAGACGCCGCGCGCGTACGGGATCACGACGGCTGACCGGCCCCCTGCACCAGGCGGTGAACCCGTCGACGTCCGGGAGTACGGGCCCGGTGACGTCTCCCGAGCCGAGCCCCGCCCAGCCCACCTCCCGTCTGACCCGGCACCAGTCGGCCAGGGAGTCGGGAACCTCCTCAGCCGCGGTCACGCCGCCCCCGGTCGTGCCGCTCCTCCAGGTGGCCGTACTCGCGGTGGTCGAGGTAGGGCAGCCTCCCGGTCACCCCGACGGCCAGATCCTCGCCGACCGAGTCGATGAGCGTCTGCGGCGGCGCGACCCAGCTTTCGAAGCGTCCGCCTATCGCGTCGGTGACGGCCGCCCTGGCCTCGGCACGAGCCATGCCGCAGGACGTGAGGAACCACTCCAGCACCAGGTAGCAGTTCCCGTACCAGCCGCTTTCCGCATCGCCGCGGTCCAGCACCCGTGTCACCAGCCGCACCGCGGCGCGCTCCAGGTGCCAACTGCGCTGCTCGGGACCGGCGTCCGCCGCCGGGGCCAACTCGGCGAAGACCGCGGCGAGACCCTCCAGCCAGGCCCGCCACTCCACCAGGGAGGCCACGGCCCTGGCCGCGGTCTCCTCCGGCGTCCCCACCGAGTGCGCCGAGCAGCACCAGTTCCCGACCACGCCGCCGTCCTTGTCGCCCTCCCCGATGCTCCAGTTCCAGTCGGCCGCCCACGCCCCGTACCGCTCGGCGAAGAGAGCGGTCACCTGATCCACGCACCGGTGCTTCGCCCTCCAGCCCGCGTCCGGCCCGGACAGGCCCGGCGGTACGAGGGCCGCGACCAGAGCGGTGACCCGGACCTCCTCGTCGTGGTCCCAGTCGAAGGGATGGAGCGCCGGGTCCAGCCCGGCCCAGGCGAGGACGTCGCGACGGGATTCGGTGACCGGCTCATCGGCTGACGTGGTGACCTCCGAGGTCGGGAGAAGAGAACGACCCGGCCATTGTGCGGAGTTGTCCACCGTGGCGCATCCGGATTCCCGGCCCTGCCGCACAGTCTCCGGACGGCGGAGGCAGGGTCGCTCTCACGGCTGGGTGCGGCACGCTGCCGGCGCGGAGGTGTCAGCCGCACGCGCAGGCGGGCCCGGCGGCCTGCCCCTCCTCTGCTCTGTTCGTCTGCGTCCACAACGTCGGGCGCTCACAGATGGCCGCCGCATTCCTCACCCGCCTGGCCGGAGACCGCGTGCGGGGCTGCTCGGCAGGCTCGGCGCCGGCCGATTCCGTCAACCCGGCCGTGGTCGAACGCACTGGCGGAGGCCGGAATCGATATCGCGGGCGAGGTGCCCACGCTACTCGACCGGAAACTCCCCGATCCGGCCGGGAAGGCAATCGATGCGGTCCGGCCGATCCAGGACGCAATCCGCGTACGCATCCTGGAGCTGGTCGACGAGATTGCGCGGCGGGAGCCTTCCGGAGGGTTCTCCGACCCCACCGCGGAACACCGGACATGGGAAAGGCCGCGCTCTTCCACGATCGCCGTTCTCCTGCACCGGCGGGGATGTCCAGTATTGCCCGGATGCTCACGGTCACGTAGATCTCGCGGCGCGGGTGCTTTCTGCGAAGGTTCCGTCGGTGCGGGTGCTGCCCTTTGCTCCCGCCTGAGCCGTGAATGGAGAGCCCGCTCGTCCGGGCGTCGCAGCGCCGGGATGCCGGGGCTTCGGCAACTCCCGTCGCACCTGGCCTGTTGCGTTCGCCCTGCGGGCCGACCTGAAGAGGAAAATCGCCCGAAAAAATGGCGGGTCGTTCTGGCCCCGAGTTTATACCGCGGTGGGGGTCGTATTCGAGCGGAGCGCAGCGCAGAAGCCCCCTGCCGCTTTGTGGAGGAAATGTCCGGACGAGCCGACTGCATTTTCACGAGCGCGCAGGGGCGTGGAATGCGCGCGGCTGTTTGTCCTCATGGTATAGTCCTAAATGAATTTACAGGACGCCACGAAAAAAGGGGAATGGCGTGAATACCGAGAAGGTTACGGCTCGACGTCTTACGGCCGGAGACGTTTCGGAATTGGGTCTCCAGGACGCCATCTTCGTTTCGGCGGAGATGGATGGCCTTCCTCTCGACTGCTACGCCCCGGCTCTCCTCACGGAGCCGGGTAAGAATTTCGAGGGAGGGTCCTTCGTTGCGAGGACGATCTTCGGCAGGGACATTCATGTCCTCCCGGACAACGCCGAAGAGCCGGGTGTCTGGATCGCCGACAAGGCAGGTGAGGAGATCGAGGTCCTCCAGAGTGCGGGCGTCCTCCTGAACCTCGCCCTCTTCGTGCCCGGCGGCAACACGGATTCCCTGGACTCGCTCTACTCGGCCGCGAGGGACGCGTTCGGCGCGGGGATCGTTCAGCGCTGGAGCGAGGAAACCGTCGAGGTTCCTGACGTCAAGGTCGACCTGTACGAGGAGCCGGCCCGGGGGCGGAAGAACACGAACAACCAGAACCGCGACCGTCGCGCCATGGACATCTACCCGACCCGCGTGCGGTTCCTGGAGCCCAGCGACGGCTGGAAGTTCATTGTCGAACCGCACAAGGAGATCGTCGACGACACACCGACGATCTGACCTGATGCACGGTTAGACCTCAGTCTTTCGCGGGAGCCCGTCAGCTTGCTGACGGGCTCTTCCTCTGTCGCCGAACTCCCGCGTTTGTCGTGGGCCCCCTGCGGATTCGTCCGCGATCAGTAACAGGGGCTGCTTGTCGGGGCGTTCGTGTGACTTCATGGGGGCACGGCATCGGCGGAGTCAGCAAAGGGGCGGGCAGACATGGCAAAGCACAAGGGAAGGGGATGGCACAGCCGGCTTCTGGCGGCGGGACTCGGGGTGACGGCGCTGGCCGCCGCCACCTCGGTGTGGACTGCTCAGGCCGACCCTGCCGGTGGGCGGCAGCCGCAAGCGAGGGTCTCGGGCGATGCCCGGCCGGTGGCCAAGGTGGCGGCGGACATCGCGCACGCCTCGGACCAGGGCGCCCGGGGGGTCAACATCACCATCGACGACGGTCCGGACCCGGTGTGGACGCCGCAGGTGCTGCGCCTGCTGAAGGACAACGGCGTGAAGGCCACGTTCTGCATGGTGGGCACACAGGCCAAGGCCTACCCCGGCCTGGTGAAGGACGTCGTGGCGGCCGGGCACCGGCTGTGCAACCACACGGTCTCGCACGACACCGCCATGGACACCAAGTCCGAGGCGTACCAGTCCCAGCAGATCCTGGACGCCGAACGCATGATCACCGAAGCGTCCGGAGGCGTCCGGCCGCAGTATTACCGGGCCCCCGGCGGTGCCTTCACCCCGTACAGCCGGCACCTCGCCGCGTCCCGCGGGATGCGTCCGCTGGGATGGAACGTCGACACCAAGGACTTCGAGCACCCCGGTGCCGACACCATGGTCGCCACCGTCAAGAGCGAGATCGCCAACGGGCCGACGGTCCTCTTCCATGACGCGGGAGGCGAGCGCTCCCAGACCCTGGCCGCCCTGCGCGAGGTCCTGCCCTGGCTGAAGCAGGAGGGGTACTCCTTCGGCTTCCCCGTGCGGTGAGCGACGCCCGCCACGGCGCCCCGGGCGCTGCTGTCGTTCCCCGGGTGCTGCCGGCGCTCTCCCCGGGCGGAGCCGAGACCGACGTTCCGCGTACCCCGGGGCCGTGGGAGGCTCGCGCCCGGCTCGCGGGCACTCAGGGCGTGAGGAGGTCCTCGGCACCGGGCTGCCTCAGATCGGCGAGGAGGCCGTCGAGGGCCCTGTGGAGGGCCTCGGAGGCGGCCGGGCCGAACCACGTGGTGCGGATGCGTTCGTTGTTTCCGCCCGGAGTCTCGTGGTCGGCGGCGAGCTGGTGCAGCGAGCGGGTCCCGTTGTCCAGGGTCCGGCCGACGCCCTGGAAGAGTCCGCGGATGTAGCGGTCGGCGTCGCCGTGGGCGATGCCCTGGCCGGCGGCCCACGACGTGAGCGTGGCGAGGTACGAGTAATGGGTGGTCAACGTCCCCGTCAGTGCGGAGAAGACGTTGAAAGCCGCCTCGTCCGCGACCGGCAGCACTCCGCCCAGACGCTCGAAGAGAGCATCCACCAACGGGTTCGCCGGGTACGTCACCGTGACGGAGTAGCGTTCGCGTACGGCGGGCAGAGGGATGGCCCGTACCAGCGGGGCGGCGGTGGCCAGGGTCCGGCGCAGCTCGGCGTCGGCGACGCCGGCCATTACGTTGACCACGGTCCTGTCGGCGTTTACCCTCAGGCCGGTCAGAGCTCCGTGCCGGTCCTGACGGCGTACGGCGATGATCACCACCTCCGAGCGGTCCACCACCTCCTGGTTGTCCGCACAGACCTCTACGCCCTCGTAGCGCGCGGACAGCTCCGCCGCCGTGCGGGCTCCCCGGGGGGAGAGGAACACCTCCGGTGAACCGTCGTCCCCGTCGCACAGGCCTGTCACGATGGCCCGGCCGATCTCGCCCACCCCGATGATGCCGATGCGCTTCACCGTTTCTTCCTTCGTCATCGGAGCGCACTCTCCCTGTCGGCCAAGCCCGTCACGCCTGCCATGCCCGTCACGCGGCGAAGGAGGCTCGGAGGAACTCGAGGATCTCCACCCGCGCGGCCTCGGCCTGCTGCTCCACGCCCGGGAGGGTGAGGAAGGCGTGCCGTGCTCCGGGATACTCGGTGAGCCGTGCCGGTGTCCCGGCTGCCTTCAGCCGCTCGGCGTAGCGGCGGCCGTGATCGGCCACGGCGTCCTGGGTCGGCACCACCACGAGGGCGGGGGCCAGTCCGGTCAGGCTGTCGGCGTAGAGCGGTGAAAGAGCTCGTGCGTCTGCTCCTGGTGGAACGGAGAGCCGCTGGAAGAAGCGTAGTTGAGGCACCGCGCGGGTCGGGCTGTACCCGTACTCGGCGATCGAGGCGTGGTCGAACATCGACTCGGTCACGTCGACCGCGGGATTGACCAGCACCTGCGCCTTGAGCGTGAGGCCCGCCTCTGCGGCGCGGATCGCCGACAAGGCACTGATCAACGCGCCACAGCTCTCGCCGAACACGGCGGTGCGCGCCGGGTCGATGCCCCACTGCGAGGCGTGCCGCACCACGTGCAGGAGCGCGTCCCAACCGTCGTCGACGGCGTCCGACAGCGGATTCCCCGGGGCGAGGAGGCGGTGCTCGACCGAGACGACGAGAGCGGGCAGGTGGGCGGCGAGATGGCTGTTGGCCCAGTCGCACTGCACCGCCGTGCCCACGAAACTGCCTCCGTGCACGTGCAGTACGAGTGGCAGCCCGGCCGGACCGGTGTCCTCGCTGTCGCGCGCGAGGGCCGGCCGGTACACCCGGACCGGGAGCCGGCGGCCGGGCAGCGCCACCTCCTGCCAGCTGATCTCGGCGCCGGGATCCGGATCTCCGAGGAGCGCCCGCGCAGCACCGGAGGCCCGGAAGCGGTTCTCGGCGTCGCGGTAGGTGAACAGTTCCTCGGCCGTCATCTCCGTCCAGCTCGGCTCAGGTGGCCGCTCGACGGCAGTGACCTCACGCATGTCTCCTCCTTGGTGGGACCTGTGGACCGGCCATTCACAACCTACGCCGTAGGTTTTACCCGCGTACGATAGTTTCTACGGCGTAGGTTTGACAAGGATCGGAGCGGACGTGACGAGACGAACCCAGGGCACCTCGGCGGGACTTGACCGTCGGCGCATCGCCGCCGCCGCTGTCGCACTGGTCGACCGCGACGGGCTGGAGCGCTTCGGGGTCCGGAGACTCGCCCTGGAGCTCGGCGTCGATCCGATGTCGATCTACCACCACATCAAGGGCAAGGCGGCGCTGATGGACGCGGTGTCCGAGGCGGTGCTCGCGGAGGTCGCGGCTGCCATGACCGATGACGCACCCGACGGCTGGGAGGAGATCGCCCGCCGGACCGCGTACAGCTACCGCGAGATGGCCTACCGGCACCCCCGGGCGTTCCCGCTCCTGGTGACGCGCGCCCAGACCTCGCCGGTGGCCGTCTCCGCATTGGAGGAACTGGTCACCGCGATGCGTGAGGCCGGGCTGCCCGGCCAGGTGGTCGCGGACGCGCCCATGGTCCTGTTCAGCTTCCTCAACGGGCACCTGCTGGCGCGCACCAGCGACGCACCCAGTGCCGTACCTGCGTTCGACGCGACCGAGTACCCGTCCATGGCCGCCCTCGCCCCCCTCATGGCCGACTTCGGGTCCCTGGCGGAGTTCGACCGGATGCTCGACGCCGTGCTCGCCGGGATCACTGTCCGGGCCGCCCGGCACGGAGACTGAGGGGAACACGCCCCCTGTCCTCCGGATGCGAGCGCCCTGACGGACGACACGGACTCGCGCCCGGAGGTCCGTCCGCCGGCCGCTGCGGTCTCCGGCATGATGCGGCCCCTCTGCGCCGATCCTCAGCCGGAGTCCTCCGCGGGGCCGACCGCCCGGCCCTGCCCCGCCTTCAGCTCCGCCCGCGCCCGGTACTCGTCCAGAAAGCCCACGGCGAGCAGCGACAGCACCGCTGCCAGGGCGAAGCCGGCGGCCAGTGCATTGAGCAGGCCGTAGGGGCCGTCGGCCGCGACGACGCGGCCGTCGTGCAGCAGGCAGTCGAAGCCCAGCGGAACGTAAGACGGTTCGTGCCCGGCGAGTTGGCCGAGGGTGCCGGGCGGGAGGGAGCGGCAGGGAAAGGCGGGGGACGACCCCGCGCCGGACTCGGCTTCGCTCGCGTCCCACTGGACCACGCCGAGCCCGATCGAGTACACGATGACGGCTGCGGCAGCCGCCATGCCCGCGCTCCACCGCAGCAGGTCCTCGGCCCAGTTCTGCCGTCGCCCGGGGAGAGCGACAGAGAGCAGCTTCACCACGACCGCGACGGCCCAGAAGGGTACCGAGAGCATGGCGCCGTACATCAGCACAACGAACATGGTGAAGCTGCCTCCCAGGCGTTCCCGGCTCCGTCGACGACCGGTCGTTCTGTGCCGGACGCCACGTGGTCCCGGTCGGTTCCCTGACGCTTTCGGCCGCCCCGGCGGAACCCCATGTTCCGCAACGGAAGGGGGAGTGGGCCGCACCCGCCCCTTCCCGGGGCATCACGGGGGAGAGCACGAAGCCACGCCCGGACGTGCCGCTGGAGCCACCCGACCCTGGTGCCTGCATGCGCCCGGGTCGCGAGCGCGGGCGCCGGGGACGGAACGTCGCAACGGGACGACGGAGTGTCGGCTCACGGGCGGGGACGGAGGCTGACAGCATCGGCCGGGCGGTAGGTCTGATGGCAGGAGCATCGCGCAACGTGCCGACCGCCCTGCCGACGCCGTATCGGCGCCCCCGACTCGTACGTGTCCCGACCGTGCTGTCCCTCCGGCGTGGCGTCCGCGCGCGGGGCAACGGCTGAGAGAGGCGGAATTCCGTGGTGCCACGTTCCCACTGGCTGTTCGGGGACCAGCTCGGTCCGCACTTCGTCGACCCGCGCCGCGGTGGTCCCGACGCCAAGGCGCCGCTGGTCATGATCGAGGCGCGCTCGGTGTTGCGGCGACGTCGCTTCCACCGCGCCAAGGCTCATCTGGTGCTCTCGGCGATGCGGCACCGTGCCGCCGAACTCGGCGACCGGGTCACCTATGTCCGGGCCGAGACGTACGCCGAAGGACTGGAGCAGGTCCTCGGGCAGCGGCCGTCCTCCCGTCCGGGTGCCCGTGGCAGGGACGCGGGCCCTGCGCGGGAGCGCGACGAAGGGGGCCGGCTGACGGTCTGCCACCCCACCTCGCGCCGGGCGCTGGACTTCGTCGGCGGGCTCGAGGGCGTGGAGATCCTGCCGGCGAAGGGCTTCCTGGTGAGCCACGACGACTTCGCGCGGTGGGCCGGCCGCGGCAGCGGGCACAGCCTGCGGCTGGAGGGCTTCTACCACTGGGTGCGTGAGCGGCACGAGCTGCTCATGGACGGTGACGAGCCCGTCGGCGGGCGCTGGAACCTCGACCACGACAACCGCGACTCCCCGCCGCGAGGCGAGGAGACCCTCGACGTCCGGCGTCCCTGGCAGCCGCGCGAGGACGGCATCGACGAGGAGGTCCGTCACGACCTCGATCGCTGGGAGCGCGACGGCGACGTCTCCTTCGTCGGCCGTGACGGCCCCAGGCGCTTCCCCGCAACCCGGCGCGAGGCGCTCTCCGCACTGCGGCACTTCATCAAGCACCGGCTGCCGGACTTCGGCCGGTACGAGGACGCCATGCTCGCCGCCGACCCCGTGATGAGCCACAGCCTGCTGTCCGCACCCCTCAACCTCGGACTCCTCGACCCGGCCGAGTGCGTGGAACGCGCCGAACGGGCCTTCCGGGCCGGCGACGCGCCCCTCAACAGCGTCGAGGGTTTCGTCCGGCAGATCGCCGGCTGGCGCGAGTACGTCTGGCACCTGTACTGGCATTTCGGTGAGGACTACCGGGACCGCAACGCGCTGCGTCACACCGCTCCCCTGCCGGACTGGTTCCTCGACCTGGACGCCGACGCGGTCACCGCCAACTGCCTGTCCACCGTGCTCGCCCAGGTGCGGGACACCGGCTGGACCCACCACATCCCCCGCCTGATGGTGCTCGGCAGCCGCGCCCTGCAGGACGGCTGGGACCCGGCGGCCGTCACCGACTGGTTCCACCGCTGCTTCGTCGACGGCTACGACTGGGTCATGCTCCCCAACGTCGTAGGCATGTCCCAGTACGCCGACGGTGGTCTCATGACCACCAAGCCCTACACCTCCGGCGGCGCCTACATCAACAGGATGAGCGACCTCTGCGGGCCCTGCGCCTACCGCCCCACCGATCGCACCGGAGACCGTGCCTGCCCCTACACCGCCGGCTACTGGGCGTTCCTGCACCGCCACCGCGACCGCCTGGCCGCCAACCACCGCACGGCCCGGGCCGTCAAGGGCCTCGACCGGCTCAAGGACCTGCCGCAGCTCCTCGACGACACGTCACGACGCGGCGACACGCCACCCTGACCGGCCCGGGAGGGGCGGGAGCCACGTGGCCCGGTACGCGGAACGCCCGCGGCCTGTCCTCGGTCCTGCCGCCGGACGCGCCCCTGCGATCCGTGTCCTCCCCCTCCGGCCGCGCTCTCGCGAACCGCTCACCCCCACGGACGAGCCGGCCGGCGCCGGGCCGGTCCCAGATTTCACACGCCGTGCATGGAACGGTTTGCGCCGCTCCCCCTAGTCTCCTGGCATGGCAGCAGAAGGAATGCTCGCTGCTCGCCGCCATGTCGATCTCGGCAGGCTGGCGAGCGCGCTCTGTACGGCCGCTACGGCGTGACCATCCAGCCTGGCTGCTCGTCGCCCGACCCCGAGCCGGTCCTCGTCGGGCACTCATCGCGACAGTGATCCAGTCCTGGTCCAGTCGGTTCACGTCGTGCCGCCATCGCTGCGGGATCCCCGTGGCGCTCGGCGCTCCCACGCCCCATGCGCGTCCTTCCTTGATTCCGGCAGGCAGTGCCGCCCCCGCGCGGCCTTCGTGAATCCCGCGCGTCCAGCATGCGATTCCGAGCCCGCCGTCCCCTCGACGGACCACAGGAGGAAACGACTCATGAGTGACAACGACAGACCGAGGGTGAGCCGGCGCGGCTTTCTCGCCGGCTCGGTGGCGGCCGCCGCGGCGGCCGCCGTTCCCGCGATGGCCCAGGCCGCCACCGCCGGCCCCGCGGCCGCCGCGGCCCGCCCGAACATCCTTCTGATCGTCACCGACGACCAGCCCAAACAGACCGAGTGGGCGCTCCCCAAGACGGTCGGCTGGCTTGCCGGACGAGGCGTGAGGTTCACCCACGGGCATGTCACCACCCCGCTCTGCTCGCCGTCCCGGTCGTCCGTACTGTCCGGGCAGTACGCCCACAACCACGGCGTGCGGAACAACGGTGCCTCGTACCAGCTCGACCAGAACACCACCCTTCAGCGGTACCTCAAGCAGGCGGGCTACCGCACCGGTCTGTTCGGGAAGTTCCTCAACTCCTGGACGCTCGCGCAGAACCCGCCGCACTTCGAGGAGTTCGCGCTGCTCCAGCCGGGCTACGCCGACGCCCGGTGGAACATCAACGGCACGGTCCGGACGATCAACGGCTACACCACCGAGATCATCAAGAACCGGACGCTGGACTTCCTGGACGAGGCCGCGAACGACAGCCGGCCCTGGTTCGCGTACGTCACTCCGTACGCCTCGCACGGGCCACGTACGCCTGAGGCCAAGTACGCGGGAACGGCCGTGCCGGAGTGGGACGGACGCCCCTCCGTCCCCGAGGCCGACCGGAGCGACAAACCGGACTACGTGCAGAACGCGACCGGGACCCTGGCCGACGGCCGGCGGATCCGTGCCGAGCAGTTGCGGGTGCTGCGGTCCGTCGACGACGCGGTGCAGGCGTTCAAGGACAAGCTGACTGCCCTCGGACAGCTGGACAACACCCTGGTCATCTACATCGCCGACAACGGCTTCGGTTGGGCGGACCACGGCTGGACCAAGAAGTCGGTGCCCTACCGGCCCGCCCACGAGGTCCCGTTCTACCTGTCCTGGCCGGCCGGGGGCCTGGGCGCTGGAACCACCGACGACCGCATCGTCGCCAACATCGACATCGCGCCGACCGTCCTGGACGCGGCCGGGGTCACGCCGGGGCACTCGCAGGACGGGAAGTCGCTGCTGACCTCGTACAGCCGCGACCACCTGCTCGTCGAGTTCTGGAAGCAGGGCACCGCCGCGGGCGGCCCGCCGACCTGGTCGTCGTACGTCGCCAAGAACAAGCAGTACACCGAGTACTACGACCTGACGACCGACGCCGAAGGCGTGGTGTCCGGCACCGGCCGGCTGAAGTTCCGGGAGCACTACGACCTCGCGGGCGACCCGCACCAGCTGAAGAACAACCTCTACCTGGCGACCCCGCAGGAAGAGCGGAACCTCGGCATATCCGCGCTGGCGGCCCAGCTCGCGGCCGACCGCGTCGGCTAGCCGGACGCGAAGCCTCCGGCAGGGGCCCGACGAGCGCTGCGGGCCCCTGCCGGACCGCCCTACCCCAGGAGCCGCTGTGTCCTCATCCTGCTGCACACCGGGTCACGGTGACGCCCCGGCCGTCACGGTCACCCTCGCACCGCCTCCGCCCAGGTCGGCATCCGCCCTCCGGGTCAGCAGGCAACTGGTCGATCTCCCCGGTGGTCGCTTCCTCATGGGCACCGACGACCCGGACGGCTTCCCGGCCGATGGTGAGGGGCCGGTCCGTGAAGCCGCGACGGCAGCCTTCCGCATCGCACCCACAGCGGTGTCCAACGCCCAGTTCGCCTCCTTCGTCAAGGCGACCGGTCATGTGACGGAAGCCGAGCACTTCGGCTCCTCCTTCGTCTTCGCCGGGCTCCTGCCGGACGAACTCGCCGCCTCGTCACAGCAGGTGGCGGCAGTTCCGTGGTGGCGAGCGGTTCCGGGAGCCGACTGGAGGCATCCGGAGGGCCCGGGCTCCTCCTTCGCCACGCGGCAGAACCACCCGGTCGTGCACGTCTCGTGGAACGACGCGCAGGCGTACTGCGCGTGGTCGGGCACGCGGCTGCCGACCGAGGTGGAGTGGGAGTACGCCGCGCGCGGGGGCCTGGAACAGCGGCGCTACCCGTGGGGCGACGAACTGACGCCCGACGGGCGCCACATGTGCAACATCTGGCAGGGGGACTTCCCCACCCGGAACACAGGTGAGGACGGCTTCCTCGGCACAGCCCCGGTGAAGTCCTACCGGCCCAACGGCTACGGCCTCCACAACGTGGTGGGCAATGTCTGGGAGTGGTGCGAGGACTGGTTCGCACCGGACACGGCCCGGGTGATGCGGGGCGGCTCCTACCTGTGCCACGACTCGTACTGCAACCGCTACCGCGTCGCGGCCCGAAGCTCCAACACACCGGACAGCTCGACGGGGAACATCGGCTTCCGCGTGGCGGCCTGAGGGGAGCGTGCGGCTCGGTCAGCACGTTCATCAGCCGGGCGGTCACCCCTGGCTGTGCAGGCCCGTGACGCTCACGCCGCGGGCGGGGCCGGGAGTGCGCTTGCCCGAACGAGCCATCGCCGGGCGGGCGGGATCGGCGAGGGCGCCTGCCCGACTGGCCACCGCGAACGGGCGTCACACGCGACCGCACCGAAGTTCGGGGGCTCGGATAGGCTGAGGATCGTGAACGCTGACCCGTATAGGGCAGTGCGTGACCTAGAGGGAGCAGTCTGGTGTCGACCCGCAGGATATCTTCCGGTATCTGGATCGTCGTTTTGCTGACCGCCGCCCTCGCCACGATTTCTGTTCTGTCGGTGCAGGCTTCCCGGAACATACCTGCGGATACTGCCGCGAGTTCCGATTCCAAGCCCAGCGCGAAGCCGCGCCCTTCCGCCCCCAAGCCCAAGACGCACGAGGTTCCCGCTGACTCCGGAACCGGGCGGCGGATCGTTTACTCGCTTTCCCAGAAAAGGGTCTGGCTGATCTCCGAGAACGAGTCCGCCACCCGTACGTTCACCGTGTGGCCGGGCAACATTCCCCCGGCAAAGGGGGAGCATCCGGTGACCTTCCGCCGTGCGGAGGGCACGGGAAGCGATGGCGTGCAGATCGAGCACGCGGTCTACTTCGGGGCGAGCTCAGCCTTCTCCAACGCCGTCGACGGAGCCTCTCCCGCACCGGACAGCACGGTGAAGACCGGCGCGATTCGCGAGACCGTCGCAGACGGAACAGCGCTGTGGGATTTTGCCACCAAGGGGACGCTCGTTCACGTCGTCGGCTGAGCGTCGGCGTTTTCCGGGGTCAGGGCTTGAGGACTTCACGGGCGGCTTCCGCCCGTTCGGATATGCTCGCCCGCACCTCGCGGAGCTTCGCTCCCTCCGTCCTGACGGCTTCCTTCTGGATTTCGGTCTCCGCGCCGAACCATTCGGCGACCAGGCCGGTCTTCTTCTTGCAGGCGACGTCCTGTCGAGCGGCACCGACCTCCGTGCTGCTCGCCTTCTCCGCCTGCCAATTCCACCGGGGATCGCGCATGGCCTCCTCCGGTGTCGCGTACGTGAAACCCTCGGCCGCCATGCATGTCGACCAGCGAGCAAAGGCTTCGCGTACTCGGGGCTGGTTCATGGAGTCCTTGTAACTGGCTGCCTTGATGCGGTCGGGCACGCCGCCGTCGTCCAGTGAGGGGAAGCGTTCTGCCGCCTTCCCCGAACACTCCTCGACGGCCTTCTGCTCGTCGGCACGCGGCTGGCTCTGCTGGGCCGGGGCGGACGACACGGCCATCATGAAGTGGTAGCCGTAGCCGGCCTGTTCCTCGTTCACCGGTCCGTAGCGGCCGGCGGTGAGAGCGGGGGCCCGCCGGGCCGAGGGCTCCGGAGGGCGGTAGACGACGTCCTCCGAGGTCAGGCATGCGACGAGCAGAGAGCGCTGGGCCAGGGCGACGTCGCGCAGCTGCGCGGGCGACTCCAGGTACGCCTCGACGGGGAACGCGAGCCCGGGAAGAGGATCGGTCAGCTTGGCAATCCGCGCGGCCGAGGCGGGAATTCCCGATTCCGAAGGCCGGGGGACGGAACCCTCGCTCTCCGCGGTAGGTGAGGCGCTGCACGCCGAGATCAGGCCGCCCGAAAAGGTGAGAAAGAGCAGGCCGAGGGTGAGCGACTTCATTCTGGCTCGCATGAATTGAATCTGCCCGTCGAGAACGCGTGGGAATGCCGGGTGCGGAAAAAGGGCGGGTGCCCGCTCACCTCGCGTGGCGGGCACCCATGACGAGGACGGCTGCTACAGGTTGCTGTAGGCCTGCCACGAGGCATTCTCGTTGTACGTCTTGACGAGCGCCTTGTCGGTGTTCGACGTCACGGTGTCGAAGTTGCCGAGGTAGCCGGAGCTGAAGAAGACGCGTACGTACTCACCGCTGCACACGCAGCCGCCGCCCATGGTGTAGGACGCGGAGGCTGCATTGTTCTTGACGGGCTGTCCCGCACCGGCGCCGTTGTTCGGGTAGACCAGGCCGGCGAGGTTCGAAACCCCGCCCGTGTTCCCGCTCCATCTGTAATAGGCGCCGGCCTGTCCCGAGTTGTAATAAAGGCAGAAACCTATTCCGGTGGAGGCTTCCTTGGGGCACGAACCGGAAGCGGCCTGTGCGGGTGCAGAGAAAGCGAAAAGTGAACCCACCGTGGCGGCCGAGGCGACGGCGAAGGCCAATGTCTTGCGCATATTAATTTTCTCCTGAAGGGCGAATAGATTTGGATGTTATCCGTGCGCCCGTAGGAGGTCAACGGCTAAAAATGCGGCTTACTTCCCGATTTTAATGGATAGCGACCTTGTCGGCCCGAGCTGGGCAGAACCGTGCCCGCACGGATCCAACCTTCGGAGCGGCTGAATCATGGCGCGAAAACATTGGCCAAAAATGAACCCTGGGCCCGGGGCGAGGAAATGCGCCGCGGCGCCCGGGGAGCGAGCCCGCCGCCCACGGCGCTGGGTGTCGGAGGGAGAGGGAGAAGGGCGAGGCCGACGGACCATCCCGCCCACCTGTCCTCGGCGGCGGGTAGGGGTGGAGCCGGTGCGGACCGGGACGGCGACGGCAGGAAGCCGCCATTCCTCCGCGGGTGGTTCGGTGTGCGCAGTCGTCGCGCTCTACGCCGCCGGGCGGACCCGGTGAGGGCGGCGGCGTCCGTGCGTACCCGATGGCGACGAGTTCCACTCCGGTGACGGCGGCACTTGTCCTGAGCTATGGCACGTTCCGGCACGGCTTCTCGCACGGTGCCAGGGGGAGTGGTGGTAGGGGGCGTTGTCCAGGGGCACGGCCGTCGCTCAGACGGCGGCCGAGAGCACCTTGATCGCAAAGGGCCGGTAGTCGTCGTCGCTCGCCTCGGCGACGTACCCCAGTGCCCCCAGCAGGCAGAGCATCGTCGATGCCATCTGTTCGTGAATACGGCCCGTGGCCGCGATCACCGGGTCATCGAGTCGTTGCTCCCGCAGAGCCTCGATCGTCGCTTTCCGGAGGGAAGGGTGTACATCCCAGTGGAGCCAGATACCGCCTGCGGCGTCGTCGAATTCATCCACTTCGACTCTCAGACCGCCGGCGGCTGTCTCCTGTTGCTGATTCTTCCGGCTGAATACGACGAGCCCGGATCGGGCCAGGCCCGCCGCAACTGCTGCGGCGAGCTTCCGGAGGCGGTGACCAAGCTGCGGCATGGCCACCACCCTCACCGCGGCCCGATCAACGTGAAGTCGAAGAGACAGGCCCTGGGCGGCTATCCGGCGAGGACGTCGCCGAAGTACGACAGACCGGAGGGCCCCCCGACCGAGGCGGCGCCGAAGGACATCGAACCAGTGGCGGTAATGCCGCCCGTACCGGACTTGAAGAGCCAGACCGAACCCGCGCCCCCGTTCTCGGCGTAGGCCCCGGCGATCAGCTCGGCGCGGCCGTCCTTGTTGCTGTCCGTGAGTTCGACGGAGGAGCCGAACTGGTCATCGGCTTCGCCCGCACCCGGCACGCCCGCCGTGTCCTGCGTGAAGCTCTTGGAACCGGTGCCGGTCAGACCCTTGGCGGAGCCCCGCAGCACGGTGACCGTGCCCGTAGCCCGCTTGCTCCCCGTGGCCTCGGCCGGTGCGCCGATCGCGATGTCCGCGTAGCCGTCGCGGTTGGTGTCACCCGCGGCCAGACTCCACCCGAAGCGGTCGCCCTTCTTGGCGGTGCCGGGAACGGCGGTGGTGTCCTGGGTGATACGGACCGGCGTACGGGTGGACAGCCCGGCCGCGCTGCCGTACGTCACGGTGATCGCGCCTCCGAGCCCGCCGTTCGGTTCGTCGGCGGACTTCTCCATGAAGTTGCCGGTGACGATGTCGCCGTAACCGTCCTTGTCGACATCGGAGATGACGGCCTCGTAGCCCCCGGCGACCTTGCTCGACGCCTTGAGACCGGTCTTGCTCCCCTTGTAGAGGACGCTGCGGGTCCGGTAGGCGTCGCCGCTCTCCTCCTGGCCCATGACCAGGAGGTCGGTCGCGCCATCGTTGTTGACATTCCCCGCGACGATCTTGTCGGCGTTGATGCCGGTCTGGTCGTACGTGTCGATACCGACGAGACCCGCCGCCTTGCCGGTCCGGGAGACAGGTCCCTTGAATATGTTCAGCTCGGGTGCGGCGATGTTGACGGCGGCCAGGTCGGTGCGTCCGTCCCCGTCGAAGTCACCGGTAGCGAGGCCCCAGCCCAGTTCGTTCCGGTACTTGGGCAGCGGCGCCGAAATGTCGACACCGGACTTGAGCCCGGCCGCGCTGCCCCAGACGACGGTGAGGACGCCGGAGGAGTCGGTGCTGCCGATTCGCTCGCCGTGCACGCCGACCACCAGGTCGGTGTACCCGTCACCGTCGAGGTCACCGGTGGTGAGACGGTCGCCGAAGTAGTCACTCGTCTCCGGCGTTCCCGGAATGCCGGTGGTCGCCTGGCTGATGATGGTGCGTTTGGACTTGTCCAGCCCGTTCTTGGTGCCGTAGACGACGGCCACGTACCCGGCCCCCGCCCTTCCACTGATCTTCCCGAGGGGCGCGGCAATCGCCAGATCGCGGTAACCGTCGCCGTTGAAGTCGCCCTGCATCCCGGACGGCGCGGCGACGGCACTTCCCCCGGCGGCGAGCAGCAACCCGCCTACGAGCGCGGCCGAGGCAGTGGTCGCGAGGATGGTGCGAAGGTTCTGCTGCATGCGTGTCTTCTTCTCCTACGGCACGCCGGACGCCGTGACGGCTGTCCGAGTCGGTATTCCGAGCCGATGGCATGCGGGGCCGGATCCTGCCAAGCCTCCGACCCCGCACACACGCGTCGCTCGGTGCAGGTGTGACCACTGAAGGGCCCCGGGGGTTGTACAGGCCCACAAGAACGGCCTCGAAAGCCCTGCCCCTCACCTCGGGCGAGGAGCCCGAGCCCGAACGAAGTGCCTCCTCGGGAGAACTTCAGAGCAGTAGAGCGCAGCGCCTCCGGCAGGTGGTGCCGCACGCCAGGGCGTCCGGTCCAGCTTGCGCAGACCGTTTCCGTGCCGTCCGCTCAGGCCTCGCCGACGCACCGCCGGCGAGGCTTTCCTGCCGAGCGGGCGGTGGGCCGCAGGAGCGGCCCTGAACTGCGCTTTTGCGCTAGTCGGGGTGGGTGGTCGCGGTCTGTGGAAGCCGTATCTGACCGCTGTTGTCCGCGGGTCCGGACAAGGGCTGGCTCCGAGTCCGGGACTTGCACGTGGCCCCGCAACCGGTTGCTCCGAGGCGCAGGGACGGGGCACGGGTGCAGGGGGGACGCCTGGTTGCGCAAGGGCTGATCACCCACGGCAGTTGGCTGCCGCGGGGAGCAACGACACACCCGCAGCAGCTCCTCCGCCGCAGGGCACCATGGAAGGATCGTGGCAAACCGGACATCGATCAGGCCGGTTCGAGAACTCTGTGCGGGGGAGAAGAGATGTCCCTACCGGAACCGGAACGCGAGGCCGAAGCGGCGGCGGCCATCGGCTTCGACCTCAGCGAATGCGTCCGGGAGCCCATTCACCGGCTGGGTATGATCCAGTCCCACGGCACCCTGCTCGCGGCGGAGGCCGACACCGGCACCGTGGACACGGCAGCACTGAACACGCTTTCCCTGCTGGGGATTGCTGCCGAGGAATTGGTCGGAGGGCCCATCACGCGGGTCCTGTCCCCCGAGCACTGGGCCGAGGCGCTCCAGGTCTGCGCTCAGCACGATGCGGCAAGCCTGGTTCTCCCCGTCTCCGTCGATGTGGCGGGCGCCCCCCGAATGTTCGACGTGACCGCGCACCGGCACGGGCCTCTGGTCGTTCTGGAGTACGAGTCGCGCACCGTCGCGGCGCCACACTTCCCGCACTTCTACCAGGGGGTCCGGCGGGCTCTGACGCGTCTGCGGTCCTCGACGGCCGTAGTCGAATGCTGCCAGGCGGCCGCCCGTGAGATCCGGGCTCTTACAGGCTTCGACCGCGTGGTCGCCTACCGCTTCGACGGGGATAACGGGCCGGGAGAGGTGGTTGCCGAGGACATCGCCGAGGGCCGGGAGCCCTGGCTCGGACTCTGGTTCCCCGCCAGCGACATCCCGCCCCAGGCGAGGAGGCTCTACCGCGACAACTGGATCCGGGTCATCGCCGACGTGGATGACACCAGCGTGGGTCTGCACCCTCCGCTCCGAGCCGACTCGGGCCTGCCACTGGACCTGTCGAACTCCGTACTGCGCACGGTGTCCGGCTTCCACCTGGAGTACCTGCGGAACATCGGTGTGAAGTCGTCGATGTCGGTGAGCGTCCTCCGGGAAGGCGAGCTCTGGGGGCTGATCGCCTGCCACGGCTACGCTGCTGTCACCATCCCCCCGGAGATGCGGGCGGCGTGCGAGTTCTTCGGCGTGGCCTTCTCCCTCCAACTCGCGGTCATCGAGGAACGAGAGCAGGCCGAGGCACTCACCGCATCCCGCGGGCGCCTCGACCGGATCATCTTTCGGGTCACGTCGGACTTGGAGGACTCACTCCTGGCAGGTGACGACGCCCTCAGAGATCTGCTGCACGCCGACGGCGCGGTGCTCTGCCGCGGTGGCCAGAGCACCATCAGCGGGATGAGCGTTCCCCCCGCACTGCTGGAGGCCCTTCAGGCACGCGCGGCAGGGCCGGCACCCGGCACGGTCTGGAGTACGGACCGACTGTCGGAGGAGTCGGGTGATAAGGACGACTTGGTGGAAGACGGCCCGGCAGGGGCCCTGATGGTGACACTGAGCCGCTCGGGCGACTACCTCGCCTGGTTCCGCAAGGCCCGCCCGACCGCCCGCCGATGGGCCGCCGACCCCTCCAGGCCCGTCCAGGTCGGACCACGGGGCGAACGGCTCACCCCTCGCGGCTCAGGTGCCGTATTCCGCGCGGTGGTGCATGGACAGTGCCTGCCCTGGACGCCCACCGACCGTGCCACCGCACAGGAGCTCTGGCGCACGCTGACAGGACTCGTACTGCGGCACGAGGCGGAGCTGGCAGCGTTGAACGAAGAGCTACGCATCACCAACTCCGACCTCGACTCATTCGCTCACGTGGCAGCTCACGACCTGAAAGAGCCACTACGAGGCATCTCCAACGCCGCGACCTTCGTCATCGAGGACGCCGCCGCGGAGCTCGATGCGACCACCGTCCGCCGGATGCACACCGTGCGACGGCTGGCCGGCCGGATGGACGACCTGCTCGACTCACTGCTGCACTTCGCCCGACTGGGCCGAGGCGGGCTTCACCGCACCAAGGTCCCACTGGACCGCGTACTGGATTCCGCGCTCGACGTGGCCGGCGAACGCCTGGCCGAAGCCCACGTGCGGGTCGTCCGACATGACCTGCCCGAGGTGTACGCCGATGAGAGCCGGCTCTACGAAGTGCTGGTCAACCTCCTGGTGAATGCGGCCAAGTACGCCGCTGACCAGGGTGACCGCACGGTCGAGGTCCTGGTCGACACGCTTCGCCCACCGTCCGGCGGGCCTCCACAGCAGACCGTCGTGGTCCGGGACAACGGCATCGGCATCCCGCCCGGCCAGCAGCACCAGGTCTTCGAGCTCTTCCGCAGACTGCACGGGCAGGGCGAGCGCGGGGGCGGCACCGGCGTGGGGCTCGCGATCGTCAGGCGGATCGTCGAGCGCCACGGCGGCGAGCTGTGGCTCGACAGCGAACCAGCCCGTGGGACGACGTTCTTCTTCACCCTGGGTCAGGAGGGAGGCTGAGCGGGAGGGCCCTCCTCCCCACCCCTCGCCTTCCTCTGCCAGTAGTCGACAGCCCCCTTCAGCACCGCGCTGAAGAGTTCGAAGTTGACCGGCTTGTAGATGTAGCTGTCGGCGCCTGCCGCATAGGTCGTGTCCACCTCGTCCGGCCCGGTGGACGAGGTGAAGGCGACGACGGCCACGCCCTCCAGTTCCGGCCGGGACCGGATCGAGCGCAGCACTTCGGCTCCGCTGGGACCGGGCAGCTTCAGGTCCAGGAGGACGAGCCCCGGCCGACGGGGAGCTTCCAGCAACCGCTCGACGAATCCCGTCCCCCGGTCGGTGAAGTCCAGTGCCAGATCCGGATGGGTGCGACGGAGCGCCCGTGCGATGGCCTCGGCGTCCTCCGCCGAATCCTCGACCACCCAGACGAGGTCGTGATCGATCCTCTGCTCCCCGGCAGGCCCGCTCATCCGATGGACTCCGCCTGGGCGACGAGCACGGCGATGTCGTCGGCACCCGTCGCCCGGAAGTCCACAACAGCCTCTGCCAGCCGCTCGGCGAACCGCTGAGCCCCACCGGCACCCTGTCGCACGACCTCGTCCCGCAGACGCGATTCGAAGAACATCCCGTCGGCCGCTCTTGCCTCGGTCACCCCGTCGGTGAACATCACCAGCGCATCCCCCGGCGCCAGGCGCACCGACCCGGATCCGTACTCGATGTCCTCCAGCACGCCCAGCAGATCCCCGTGGGCCAGGAGTTCCTCCACGGTGCCATCCGCACGTCGCATCAGAGGCGCCGGATGCCCGGCACTCCAGTAGCGGGCACGAAACCCCCACCCGTCCGGTACCAGCACCGCTACGAGCGCCGTCACGAAGCGGGATGTGCCCTCCCTGACCAGGGCCTGATTCAGCCGTTCCAGCGCGTGCTCGGGCGTACTGCCGTCCTCGAGAAGGGTGCGCAGGGTATGGCGGGCCAGACCTGTCAGCGCCGCCGCCTCCGCCCCGCGACCGCAGACGTCACCGAGGAGGAGGGTCACACCACCCTGCGCCGTCGGGACGGCGTCGTAGAAGTCACCGCCCACGTCGAGCGCGACGTCACCCACTTCGTACGCGGAACTCAGCGTGATTCCCGGAATCAGCGGCAGCTCTCTCGGGAGCAGATGCCGCTGGAGAGAGACCACGTGGCGGCGCCGCTGTTCGTACAGGGTGCTGCTGTCGATGGCCAACGCCGCCCGGTCGGCCAGACCCGCAAGGAACTGTGAGGCCCCCTCGGCCACGACCGCCCGATGGTAGAGAAACGTCAGGGTGCCCAGGACCCGGCCTCGGGCCTTGAGCGGGTTGACACTGATCGCCCGCACGGCGCGGCCCGCCCCGGACGAGTCGGGCCCGAAGGGCCCCCCTCGCAACCCCTTACCCTTCAGCGCCAGTGCCTGCCCGCTGCCGAGTACCTGCCGTAGCGCCTCCGTCAGCCAGGCGTCCTCGGCCGCAACCTTGCCGAGCCACTGCTGGTCACCGGCGTCCATGTGCGCGAAGGACACGGATTTCAGTCCTTCGGGAAGAGAAAGATGCAGAACGCACCCCTCGGCGATGGCGGGAACGGCCGTGCGAGCCACCCGCTCCAAGGTGCTTTTCACATCAAGGCTCGAATCCATCTGCAACGACGCCTCCGCCAGAAAGGCGTCACTCACCTGCCGCACCTCGTCGGCGCGCCGCGCCGTGATGCGCCTGTCCGAGACCATGGCGACCTCGGCCACCTGCTTCAACCGGGTCCGCAGCGTCACATCGATGGTGTCCCTGTCCGCGGTACCGACCATGAACGAGGCCCAGCCGTCCTGCCCCAGCGGCACGGCACACTCGGCCAAGCTCCGCGTGCCGGCTGCCGCCAGCACCTGGACGTGCGGCATGGCGCCGTCGAGCTCCGACACTTCGTGAACCGTGACAGTCGGATCACCGTCCGGAGCCCCGGCTGCGCCGGATTCGCCGTAATTCCGTTCGATTTCCACGAGCGATGACGTCGGCTCCACCACGGTGACACTACGCAGATAGTGGAGCAACCCGCCGCTCCAGCGGGTACCCACGACGGCCAGTACGCCGGGCATGCGGAGCAGCATGTCGTAGAGAGAATCGGCCAGCCCCGTCACGTCCTGCGCATTTTCGGCGACGCGCCAGAGCTCATGCAGACGGCCTGACCACCATCCGTCATCCGCCTGACGTGAAGCCATGCCCTCGTGCTGCTCCACCGCTGATCCGCCGTCCCGTATCACCACTGTCGGCCCCGGCCCGTCAGGGGAAACGCTATGCCACCCCGCGACTGAGCGCCTCCAGGCGCGGTCTCGGTGGCGCTTGGAAGGAGACGCGAGAGGCCGACCGCCACAGCCGTCACCCCTGCCGTCCTCGCCGGTCACGCTGCCCGTTCCGTCCGCCCGGACCGCGCATGTGCTTGCGAGGTGCTGGCGACCGGAGGAAGCCGACGGACGCGTCGGGTGCGGAACGGGTACACAGGGCGCTCGATCGGGCTTGAGCAACAAGAAAGCCCCAGGTCGCTGGCCTGGGGCTTTGTCATGGAGCGGGTGACGAGAATCGAACTCGCGCCCTGAGCTTGGGAATCACTGGTGCTTGGACTGCCGCAGTAGCTCTGACCTGCATGTTTGCCCCGATCGGGCGAGGTCGGCGAGGTCTCTGGATGCCGCACCTGACCGCTGCTGTCCGCTCCGCTGGGCACGGATGGGGCACGGCGCCCACGAAGGGCAGTCTGCGAGCATGTCGAGCGGGTGGCAGTCGTGTACGGCCAGCGACCGACGTGCCCCGCCCAATCATGAACCCCTTGCCCTCAACGCCCATGAGTGCGCGCCGAAGGTCTCCGGTTACAGGTCGTGCGCTGTTCCGTCGATGGCAGGCCCGCATCCGGCAGGAAGGTTGGCGACGATCAGATCGATCGCCTCCTCCACCGTGTCGGGCTCCCCGAGGATGGTGCCGTCGGACTGGCGGACCACCATGAACCCGCCACCGGCACGTGGGAACAGGCTGCCCACGTCGTGTGGCCGCGGGTAGCGAATGCAACGGCTGAGGTACAGGGCGCCGTGGCTGACCGTCGGAAACAGTTCCCGCAGGCGAGGGTTTACATAGGCTGCCCGAGGCATGGAGGGGTCGATCAGGCTGTCTCCGGAGTCGAGGATGGCCCTCCATTTATCCGCGACGATTTTCGCAGCCTGTGCGAGGTCTTCATCCTTTGTCATTTGTCAGGCCATCACTTTCTGGGCTTGGGGGGTTGTATCTCAGGAATATCCGGTTTCGGGACTTCAATTTCCTCATTACCTGAGTACCAACTTATTTCCTCCCAGGGACGTCCGAGCGGATCGGGCTCATTGAACATGGCATCGGACTCGTACATGCGCACATTTCGTGCGACGACGCTCATCTCCCAAGCCGTCCCCAAACCCTCGCTCGGCCAACTCCCAGGTGCGGTCCCGAACGGCTGCCCATTCCGGGCGGCGGTTTGGAAGGCATCCACGATTGTTTCCGGGGTGTTCCAGTTGCCGTACTCGCCCCTGCTGTTGGGCATCCCGTCAAGCGTGATGGACAAGGTGGTGCCGCGGTCTCCCACCGCGGCCATGACGTTCGTCATCCAGATCGGCCCGCTTTCCTCGACTCCGGCATAGTCTGGCCCGTTGTAGGTGTGGGCTCCTGGATCGCCGGTGGCGCGGAGATGCGCGGCCAGTGAGTTGGAGGCGTTGTCGGGCTCCTGGTTGACCCCCAGCACCACACTGTGCCTGTGCTCCCCACCCCGGTGTGGGCACTGCGCAAGTCCCAACGGGTCGACCCACCGCGTGGGGTTGTCGACGTAGGTGACCGAGTTCGGGGCCGGGGCCAGGCCGAGTGGGTCCGGGGAGAGGTAGCGGCCGGCTTCGGGGTCGTAGTGGCGGTGGCGGTTGTAGTGGAGTCCCGATTCCGGGTCGAAGTACTGGCCCGGCAAGCGGAGCGGGGTGTAGGCGTCGGCGCCGCGGTTCCACGAGGTGGATCCCCACAGGGTGGCGCGGGTGTGCCATGCCACTTGGCCCTGTTCGTCGATGAGTTCGCGGGGGGTGCCGATGAGGTCGGTGATGATCGCGAAGAAGCGGCGGTCGACCTCCGCTCGGTTCAGGAGACGGCGTTCGACCTGGGTGACCGGCTTCACCCCGTCGTGGTCCCAGGTGAGGGCGACGGAGTCCAGGGCGCCCGCCGTGGTGGTGGTCTGTTCGCAGAGGGTGTCGCCGTCCCAGGTGAAGGTCACCTCCTCGGTGACCGTCGTCCCGTCCGCCGACAGACGCTGCTTTGCGGCGCGGCGCCCCAGGGCGTCGTAGAGATAGCGCCAGCGTGTCCCGTCGGGTGTGGTGACGGAGACCAGGCGGTCCTCGGCGTCCCAGCCGTAATGCCAGGTCTCGGGCTTGCGGGGGAGGCGGGCTTTCTGGCGCAGGACCACGCGGCCTTGGGCGTCGTGTTCGTAACGGATGCGGCCCGCGCGGGTGATGCGGGTGCCGACGTACTCGCGAGTGCCGGTGGCGTCGCCCGTGCCCGGCCAGGTTGCGGTGGTCTGGTTTCCGGCTTCGTCGTACGCGTATCGCTCCGACCAGTTCTCGGCGGTGACACCTGTGACCCGGCCGTCACGGGTTACTTCCAGCTGCTTGTGTCCGCCGGACAGTTCGTCGACCGAGGTGAGGTGGCCGTCGGCGCGGTAGGTGTACGAACGGCGCTGGAGAATCCGGTCGCCCGATGCGCGGACACGCTGGTCGGTAAGGCGGCCCGCAGAGTCGTATGCGTGCTCTACGGTCAGTGCGTCGCCGATCCGGCGGGTCGTCTCACGGCCCGTCTCGTCGAAGGCGAAGACCACCTGATGGCCCGAGGCGTTCAGCTCGGCCCGCAGTCCGGCTGGGAAGGACCAGCTGCTGACCGCCCCGGAGGGGGTCACCCGGCGGAGGCGGCGCCCGGTCTCGTCGTGAGTGTTGGTCAGTGTGCGGCCGTCACAGGTCTCGCTCAGGACCCTGCCCGAGCCGTCGCGTACGTACGACAGCTCGGTGTCCGGGCCCGTCGCCGAGGCGAGATGGCCGTGGATGTCGTAGGTGAAGCGCGTGACCGCGCCGTCGGCGTCCTTGGCGGTGACGCGGTCCGCCGTGTCGCGCTCGTATCGGACCGTCTGGCCCGCGGCGTTCGTGCGGGAGGTGAGCTGTCCGCAGGCGTCGTGTGTGTAGCGGAGCGAGCGGCCGTCGAAGTCGGTCTCCGCGCTGAGGCGGCCTGCCGGGTCGTAGGTGTAGTCCCAGGTCAAACCCTGAGGATTGGTGACACGGGAGACACGCAGCTCGGTGTCGTGCGTGAACTCCTGGCGCACTCCGGCAGGTGTGGTGCGGGCGGAGACCAGATCGAAGTGGGTGTACTCGAAGCGGGTCTCGCCCCCCGCCGCGTCGGTGTGGACGAGGCAGTTGCCCTCGCTGTCGTACGTCCAGGACTGCTGTGCGCCGTCCGGGTCAGTACGTCGGGCGAGTTTGCCTTCGACGGTCCATTCCAGCTCGGTGGTGCGGCCCTGGGGATCGGTGATGGTTATCGCGCGTCCGAAGGCGTCGCGGGTGTAGCGGGTGACCGCGCCGAGCGGGCCGCGGATGGCCAGGGGGAGGCCGGCCGCGTCGCAGCGCAGCCGGTCCAGCGCGCCCAAGGAGTCGTCGACGCCGGTGAGGTGGCCGTTCGGGCCGTGGGAGAGGCGAGTGGTGGACCCGTCCGGCCGGGTGAAGAGCGTCGGGTTGCCACGGTCGTCGTACTCCTGGCGTGAGGTGTCGCCGTCCGGACCGGTGACAGCGGCGAGCTGGTTCAGCTCGTTGTACTCGACCGTGGCCGAGCTGCCGTCGGGGTGCTCGATGCGGGTGGGATTCCCGTGGTCGTCGTAGGTGTAGGTGGTGATCCGGCCGAGCGGATCCGTCCGGGAGAGGAGCCGGTCATAGCGGTCGAAGGTGCGGTGGGTGACGCCGCCCAGGGGATCTGTCTCGGCGACGGCCTGCAGCCGGTCGTTGAAGTGGTGGACCTTGGTCGCCCCGAGGGAGTCCGTGTACCGGGTGACGCGGTCGCCCGTCTCGGGGTGGGTGTCGTACGTGAATGTGGACGAGAGGTAGCCGTCCGGGCCGGTCGTGCGGACGACGCGGCCGGCGTCGTCGTACACGTAGCGGAACGTGGAGTCGTTGCGGTCGGTCCAGGAGGTGATCCGGGCGTCCGGGTCGTACGTGAAGCGAAGCGGCAGCCCGGAGGAGTTGACCACGCCGTCAAGATTGCCCGGAGCGTCGTAGTAGTAGCGCATGACGGTGACTGGGCCGTCCGGGGTGCGCAGCGCCAGTTCGCGCACCCGGGCGTCCTCGATGACCAGGGCGACCCGGTAGCCCCCGGAGTGGACGACTGCTGTGGGACTGCCGTCGCCGAGGCGGGCGAAGCTGATGCGGTTGTGGTTGCGGTCCTCGATCGCCCGGAGCCAGTAGGCGGGGGACGCGTTGTACGGGCCGCCCTGGAAGGAGCGGGTCAGGCCCGAGTGCGGGTCGGTGACGCAGTAGGTGGTCTGCCCGTTGTGCTGGCCCCCGTGCAGCAGGGGCAGCCGAGCGCCCTCCACGGGCATGACGCCGCCGGTGTCGTCGGGCAGCGGCAGCTGCGGATAGATGAGAAGCGAGCCGTCCTCGCGGGCCCAGACCGCACCGGCGCCGAGCGCGTCGAGCTCGATCCGTTCGTCCAGTGTGGATGCCCAGCTCCGGCCGAACCACTGACCGTACCGGTAGGCGGAGAGGTGAGTGCGACGGAGGACGAGAGGAAGGGTCCCCGGCAGTGACAGGTCGGTCTGGGGCAGGGTCATCTCACCGGTGGCGACGTCTACCGGGTCGTTCTCGCAGGTCTTCTTCTCCAGCGATATGGCATTGCGCCGGGGCTCGTCCTTGGAATTGTTCAGAGCGTCCGGCTTGGTGCGGGTGGAGTCCCGGCGTTCCTCGGGGCGGGGGGCAGTGGCGTCGCCCTTGTCGCGAACCTTGCCCGGGGGGCCGATCCCGTCCTTGATGTCGAGGTCGATCTTCTTCTGGATGGTGGAGATCTCTTTGACCGCCTTCGGCAGTGATTCGCCGAGGTGATCTCCCATCGCTTTGTTTGCCTTGCCGAGGGCTTTCATCGCCTTGTCGATCACCGGGTCGAGCGCACCGGCAATGTCGTCCTTGCCCCGGGTCCGGCCATGGTGGGACTTCGCAGTGGCCAACTTGCCGGCGGTCTTGCCGTGCATGTCGATGCTGACCAGGTGCAGCTTCGTGCCGGCGCGGTCGTGCTCCGAGTGCTCGATGTGCACACCCTTGCCGGACGCGGGACCGGGACCCGCGCCGGCAGAAGCGAGCTGGAGGGAGTCCTTGGCACCCGCCACGCCCTCCTTGAAACCCTCCTTGCCCGACTGGCCGACCTGGTTCATGTCGACGCCGTTCTGGAGCCCCATCGCATTGGCGCCGATCTGCACCACCAGATCCGCGGCCATGTTCTCCAGTGCCGCGACGGCCGGCTCGGTCATCGCGGAGACGATGTAGCCGACGACCTCCTCCAGGCACTCCTTGATGACGCGCCGGATGGCTTGCTGGGCGACTGCGATCGCCGCTCCACCGATGAGCATGGACAGCCCACCGGTCACCGGTATCAGCGCCATGGAGATGCCGGCTTTGCCGGCCAGGACGCCCAGGTGGACGATCGCCGCGTACTTCATGGCCTCGATCGCCATCGCCGCGTTGTCGAGAGCGCCCGCGATCGTCCTGGCGGCGCCGGCGATGTCCTTGATGTGCTTGTCCTTGACCTTGCCCCAGTGGCCGTTGAGCGCATCGAGGGCCTCGCCGTGGCCGGACGACAGCAGGCGCTGCACATGCTGGTTGGCGAGGAAGCCGTCGTCCTCCACGTCATCTGCGAACTCGCGCAACGAGACGGCCATGTCCCGATAGGCGTCCTCGTCGACGTTCGGCCAGCTGATGCCGATGACGTCGAGCATGGTGTCGGCCCAGTCGGGCACAGTTACGGCCACAGCGCGAAATCCCCCCGTACGAACCTGCGTTCGCAGAATGCGTAAGCGAACAGGATGTCATTCCGGCGCTGTGGGGCCAAGGTCGTTCTTGGCCTACCCACACCAGCAGGTGGTGCGGCGGTGTCGCCGTCTCGGCGAAGCGGACCACGCCTTCGAGGGGCCGGGCGCCGAAGAACGGCTGCCTGCGCTTTTGGCGAGGGGCTGCAGGGATGGCTTCTGGCCGAGCCGCCTGCCCGAGTGGCCCCCGGCGGGGTGGTGGACGAGCGGCGACGAGGGCCCGAAAAGTTTCTTCACGGTGCACTCGCTAATGGCCGAGGCGCTCATCGGCCGTTCTGTGGGGTTTCGGTGGGCAACGGGCTGATGGCTCAAATTCCGCGGTCTTCGCGAACTCAGTCGCGCCCTGCTGGTCGGTGCTGTCTCGCGGATCAGGTCCGGGCGACCCCGCGCACGCCGCCGCGCGAAGGCCGACGAAAAGCCTTCTGGTGCGGATCTGGTGCGCGACCCCTGAACTGGTCCAGACAACAAAGAAGCCCCCGGCCGCTGGCCTGGGGCTTTTTCATGGAGCGGGTGACGAGAATCGAACTCGCGCTCTGAGCTTGGGAATCAACGGTTCTTGGACGGCTGTGCGGCTCTGACCTGGATCTTTGCCTGGATCGGTCGAGGCTGACGTGGTCTCTGGGCGCTGTGCTTGACCGCTGTTGTCCGCTCCGAAGGGCACGGATGGGGCACAGTCGTTGTGGGCTGAGCAGCATGAGGTGCGTCCTGCCGAGCGCGTCCGGTCTGTGTGTGGCCCTCAGTCTTCGTGCGGAGCCTCCTGCTCCTGGAGTCGTTCGCCGATGTCGCCGGCCCATGTCTGTGCCCACTGCCGCAGCCTGGTGATTGTTTGCTCGTCGAGTCCGTAGGCGGCGAATTCCGTGTCGTCGATCCAGTCGGCTCCGCCCAGTCGAGCTTGCAGCTCGCTCAGGTCGAAGGAGTCGCGGGCATGGCGCCGTCCGAGCTCTTCGAGTTCGACGTGACTCCAGTGGTTCGCTGCGGCCTGAACGTCGATCAGGTCTCTGGCGAGCCCGCGGTCGGACAGCGCGCGGACCTTGGTTCCAACGACATCTTCGAGTGACAGCACCAAGCCGTGCTCGGTGTGCACAGGCGGTCGCCAGAGGGCTTCCTTGAGGATGTCGACTTCGCACTCTTCACGGCTGGTGGGATCGGTGACGATCAGGCGCGCGGAAAGCGGGTCTGTTTCCAGAGCGCTGACCTGCCACCCGCGCTGCTCCAAGCCGATGCGCACGGCAGTCGCAATGTCCTCCATGCGCTCGGGGTTCTCGGTCGCGACGTCGAGGTCCTGGCTGAGCCGGTCGACCAGGCCGTGCGCTTGGACCGCGTAGCCACCGGTAAGCGCCAGAGGGTATGCACCGCCTACGGCAAGCACGTCTGCGAGCAAGCGACGGTGCAGGTCGGTGAGGTTCACGCCGCGGCCCGGGCGCTGTGAGCCAACTCGTCGAAGGAGCGTTCCCAGACTTCACGAACATCACGGCTGATCAGTGTGCGCAGTGTGGGCCACAAGCTGACGAGGAGGCCGCGATTGAGATACCGGACCAGATCATCGTGCTGGCCCTCGGCCAGCACGATGCGGTAGTAGCTCATCCGCAGCCGGGGCTGATCGAGGTCGAAAGTGGTCAGTCCCGACCACGCCAGGTGGAGTGGCAGGCTCACTGTGCCGTGCTCGGGGCCGGCGAGCTCGGAGAGCGCCGCGGGTGCGCGCCGGGCAAACTTGGCACGGCGGAGATCGGAAAGGCTGGGCTGTGATGCCATACCCCGATTATCCAGGGAGGAGCCGCTGGGGGCCGACCGGACGGTGACAAGGTGCCGCATACAAAGAAGCCCCCGGCCGCTGGCCTGGGGCTTTTTCATGGAGCGGGTGACGAGAATCGAACTCGCGCTCTGAGCTTGGGAAGCTCATGTTCTACCATTAAACTACACCCGCGAGGCACACTCATGATCGGCTGTGCATCGTCCCACACTGTACCCCATCGCAGGCCCCCGGCGTGTTCGCCGTGGGGCCTGCGTGTCGTTCCGGGGCGTGGACGCGGGTGCGGGTGGGGGGAGTTGAGGGCGTAGCGTGGGTGGACGGAGTGCCGCCTGGAGCGGCGTCCTGTTCATCCCCTAATGTGGCGGTCTCGTCCATGGCTGGTTGGGGAAGGGACTTGATGGAGTCGATGGAGCGCACGGTCGTCCGCTGTGCCGAAGGGCACGTTTTTGCTGCCTCGTCGTTCCCGATGCAGCAGCTCGGGTCCGAGCGGATCGGCCCCGGGCGGCTCATCCGCTGCCCGCGCTGTGCGCGGCTGAGGCAGGCCGTTCCTGTGGCGTTCGAGGAGCGCTAGCGATGTGAGGCAGGCGCGCGAGGTGGTCCGGTTGGGGTCGGCTCGCGCGTTCTGCGTATCCTCGGTGCGTGCTTCTCTCAGATAAGGACCTCCGGGCCGAGATCGATGCCGGGCGGGTTCGCATTGACCCGTTCGACGCCTCGATGGTGCAGCCCTCGAGCATCGATGTGCGGCTGGACCGCTACTTCCGGGTGTTCGAGAACCACCGCTATCCGCATATCGATCCCGCCGTCGAGCAGGTGGACCTGACCCGTACGGTCGAGCCCGAGGGTGACGAGGCGTTCATCCTCCACCCCGGGGAGTTCGTCCTGGCCTCGACCTACGAGGTCATCTCGCTCCCCGACGACCTTGCGTCGCGGCTGGAGGGCAAGAGCTCGCTGGGGCGGCTCGGGCTGGTGACGCATTCGACCGCCGGGTTCATCGACCCCGGTTTCTCGGGTCACGTGACCCTTGAGCTGTCGAATCTGGCGACCCTCCCGATAAAGCTCTGGCCGGGAATGAAGATCGGGCAGCTGTGCATGTTCCGGCTGACGTCGTCCTCGGAATTCCCGTACGGATCCGAGCGGTACGGATCGCGCTATCAGGGCCAGCGAGGGCCTACCGCCTCGCGTTCTTACATGAATTTCCATCGGACTCAGGTGTGATGCGGCATGGCTGGTGAAGCTCGGGAGAATCTGACGTACGAGGCCTTCGGGCACGCCGTGCGTGAGCTGGCGCAGGCGGTGGCCGACGACGGTTACGAGCCGGACGTCGTGCTGAGCATCGCGCGGGGCGGGGTCTTCGTCGCCGGCGGTCTGGCGTACGCCCTGGACTGCAAGAACATTCATCTGGTGAACGTCGAGTTCTACACCGGGGTCGGGACCACGCTGGAGATGCCGGTCATGCTGGCACCCGTCCCGAACGCCATCGACTTCTCCCGGAAGAAGGTCCTGATCGCCGACGACGTCGCCGACACGGGGAAGACGCTGAAGCTGGTCCGCGACTTCTGCATCGACCACGTGGCCGAGGTGCGCAGCGCGGTCGTCTACGAGAAGTCGCATTCGCTCGTGAAGTGCGAGTACGTGTGGAAGAAGACCGACCAGTGGATCAACTTCCCGTGGAGCGTGGAGAAGCCCGTCGTGCGCCGTGAGGGGCAGGTTCTCGACTCCTAGGAAATCCTGGGAACGGCACTGGAGAGACGGAGGAGGGGCCCCGGCGCGCTGCGCCGGGGCCCCTCCTCCGTGTCGGATCAGATCGTGCCGAGCTTGATGATCGAGAGCAGCGCGATCAGCTGGATGGCCGAGGCGCCCAGGGCCTTCGGCCACGGCAGGTCGTGGGACTTGCTCACCATCGAGGTGAACAGTGCTCCGGCGGCCAGCCAGGTGATCCAGCCGAGGATCTGCACCAGGGAGTTCTCGCCGCCGAGGAACAGGGCGAAGACCAGCCGGGGCGCGTCCGTGATCGACATGATGAGCATCGACAGGCCCACGGTCGGCTGCCACGAGCCCGTGCCGCCGAGCTGGCGGGCCAGGGTGTGGGTGACCGCCCCGAGGACCAGGCCGCCGACGACGAAGCCGAGTCCCGTGAAGATCACGTACGGGGCGGCCGTCGAGACCTCCGCGTGGATCGCCTCGTCGCGCGCCTGGTCGAAGCCGAAGAGCGCGAGCAGGCCGTAGACGAACGTGACGACGATCGCGGTGCCCCAGACGGGGTAGTCGCGCATCTGCCAGAACGTCGGTCCCGGCCGCATCACGATGCCGCTCAGCAGCTGCTTCCAGTGCAGCCGCGGCCCGGAGGGCTGCGCGGGGGCGTTGCCGGCCTGGTAGGTGCTGCCGTCTCCGTACGGGTCCTCGTTGATGCTGAACGCCTGGGTGTGCCCCGGGGCGTTGGCATACGGGTCCTGCTGCGAAGGCTGCTGGTGCGGTTCGCCGAAGTACTCCGGTTCGCCGTGTCCGCCTCTGTGCCCGTGCCCACCCCCGTGTCCGTTGCCGCCCTGCCCGCCGCTGTACGGGGCGCCCTGGGGGCCGCCGTACGGTGCGCCGTTGCCTCCTGCCGGGGGCCACGACTGCCCGCCGTACGGCGGCGGTGACGCCTGCGTGCCGTACGGCTGTTGCTGCTGCTGCGGGTGTTGTTGCGGTGTGCGGTTGTCCCGGCCGCGTCCGATCCTGAATCCAGCCACACATCGAACGTACCTGGTCCGTATGGGTGTGGTGTGAGGGCCGGGGGAACAAGGGGCCCATTGCGGCCTAGCTGTGACATCCCCTAGGGGAACCCCGGGGGGCCTGCCGCACCCTCCGGGCCCCGGGCAGCACCCCGGACAGACCGAAGCGGCCGGTCCTGCCCCCGAGGCAGGTCCGGCCGCTTCCGCGGGTGGAGACGGTTACTGAACCGGCTCGGGTTCCGGCTGGTCGGCTGTCTCCGCGTCGTCCACCGGGTCGGCGGGGGTCTTCACCGACTCCAGCAGCAGCTGCGAGACGTCGACCACCTGGATCGACTCCTTCGCCTTGCCGTCGTTCTTCTTGCCGTTGACCGAGTCGGTCAGCATGACGAGGCAGAAGGGGCAGGCCGTGGAGACGATGTCCGGGTTGAGGGAGAGGGCTTCGTCGACACGCTCGTTGTTGATGCGCTTGCCGATCCGCTCCTCCATCCACATCCGGGCACCACCGGCGCCGCAGCAGAAGCCGCGCTCCTTGTGGCGGTGCATCTCCTCGTTCCGCAGACCCGGGACCTTCGCGATGATCTCGCGCGGAGGCGTGTAGATCTTGTTGTGACGGCCCAGGTAGCAGGGGTCGTGGTACGTGATCAGACCCTCGACCGGCGTCACCGGGATCAGCTTGCCCTCGTCCACCAGGTGCTGGAGCAGCTGCGTGTGGTGGATGACCTCGTACTCGCCGCCGAGCTGCGGGTACTCGTTCGCGATGGTGTTGAAGCAGTGCGGGCAGGTCGCGACGATCTTCTTCGACGCCTTCGACTTCTTCGTCGAGTCGTCCTCGTCGTCCTCGCCGAAAGCCATGTTCAGCATCGCGACGTTCTCCTGGCCGAGCTGCTGGAACAGCGGCTCGTTGCCGAGGCGGCGGGCGGAGTCACCCGTGCACTTCTCGTCGCCGCCCATGATCGCGAACTTGACGCCCGCGATGTGCAGGAGCTCCGCGAAGGCCTTCGTCGTCTTCTTGGCCCGGTCCTCGAGGGCGCCCGCGCAGCCGACCCAGTACAGGTAGTCGATCTCGCTGAGGTCCTCGACGTCCTTGCCGACGATCGGGACCTCGAAGTCGACCTCCTTGGTCCACTCGACGCGCTGCTTCTTGGCGAGCCCCCAG
The DNA here is from genome assembly GCF_042667905.1 of Streptomyces sp. NPDC057287. Lineage (NCBI taxonomy): Bacteria > Bacillati > Actinomycetota > Actinomycetes > Kitasatosporales > Streptomycetaceae > Streptomyces > Streptomyces sp. NPDC057287. Next base: position 79,413 of record NZ_JBHUYV010000018.1, read on the forward strand.
GGGTTGCCCTTCTTCTCCAGGTTCTTGAGCATCGTGCCCGCCTCGGACGGGAACGCGGACTCGATCATCACCTGGTAGCGGCGCATGTCGACGATGTGGTCGATGTGCTCGATGTCGACCGGGCACTGCTCCACGCACGCACCGCAGGTGGTGCAGGACCACAGCACGTCCGGGTCGATGACGCCGTTCTCCTCGGCGGTGCCGATGAGGGGGCGCTCCGCCTCCGCGAGGGCGGCCGCGGGGACGTCCTTCAGCTGCTCCTCGGTGGCCTTCTCGTTGCCCTCCATGTCCTTGCCGCCGCCGGCCAGCAGGTACGGGGCCTTGGCGTGCGCGTGGTCGCGCAGGGACATGATCAGGAGCTTGGGGGAGAGCGGCTTCCCGGTGTTCCAGGCGGGGCACTGCGACTGGCAGCGACCGCACTCGGTGCAGGTCGAGAAGTCGAGGATGCCCTTCCAGGAGAACTGCTCGACCTGGGAGACACCGAAGGTGTCGTCCTCGCCCGGGTCCTCCCAGTCGATCTCCTTGCCGCCCGAGGTCATCGGCTGCAGCGCGCCGAGCGCCACCGCGCCGTCGGCGTTCCGCTTGAACCAGATGTTCGGGAAGCCGAGGAAGCGGTGCCAGGCGACACCCATGTTGGTGTTGAGCGAGACCGTGATCATCCAGATCAGCGAGACGCCGATCTTCACCATCGCGGTGAAGTAGATGAGGTTCTGGAGGGCGCCGAGCGAGAGGCCCTTGAACGCGAGCACCAGCGGGTACGACACGAAGTACGAGGCCTCGTAGCCCCCGACGTGGTGGATCGCGCCCTCGAGGCCGCGCAGGGTCAGGATCGCGAGCCCGATGACGAGGATGACGTACTCGACGAAGTACGCCTGCCAGGCCTTGGAGCCGGCGAAGCGGGACTTGCGGCCGGCCCGGGAGGGCAGGTTCAGCAGCCGGATCGCCATCAGGGTGACGATGCCGAGCACGGTCATGATGCCGATGAACTCGATGTACAGCTCGAACGGCAGCCACGTGCCGACGATCGGCAGCACCCAGTCGGCCTGGAAGAGCTGTCCGTATGCCTGGAGCAGCGTCGGCGGCAGGGTCAGGAAGCCGATCGCGACGAACCAGTGGGCGAAGCCCACGATCCCCCACCGGTTCATCCGGGTGTGGCCGAGGAATTCCTTGACCAGGGTGATCGTGCGCTGCTTGGGGTCGTCGGTGCGGCTGCCTGCCGGCACCGGCTGTCCGAGACGGACGAACCGGTAGATCTGCGCGACGGCTCGGGCGATGAGCGCAACGCCGACGACAGTCAGCACCAGCGACACGATGATCGCGGCGAGTTGCATTTGGGGGCTCCTCGGGCCTGCGAGGGTGGGATTCAGCGTGTACACGCGATTACTAAGCAGTAACTTAATCAGTCTGTGCTGACACTATCCACTTATTCCGCCACGCTGTAGCCGGGCAAGCGGTGATCTGTGTCGCTCAGGCGAGCCTTCCCCGGGAGTCGCAGTCCGTGCAGGGCCGCATGGAGCGGGATGCGTACGGACTGCGCCAGGATCGCCAGGTCGAGCCCTGTCCCATGATGCTCTGCGTAGTGCGCGTCGAGGAGGGCGGGCTCGTCCCAGGGCATTCCGGAGCGGGCGCGCACCTGGGCCAGGCCGGTCAGTCCGGGGCGCAGCGTCTGCCGCCAGTGCCCGGCCGCCGGCGCGAGGAGCGCGGCCTCGTCGGGGGTGAGGGGTGCGGGGCCCACGAGCGAGAGCTCCCCCCGTACGACGTGGGGCAGCCGGGACAGCAGGTCGAGCCGGAGCCGCCGGGTGCGCAGCGAGCGCAGTTCGAAGGGGTGTCCGCCGAGGCCGATCCGGGTCTCGCGCCTCAGTGTGCCTCCCGGGGTACGGGGCAGCCGGAGGGCGAGGGCCAGGGCGGCGAGGGCCAGGGCGGGCGCGGTCAGGAGAAGGAGCGCCGAGCCGAGGGTCAGGTCCAGGGCCCGTTTCACGGTCACGGCCGCCAGGGCCCCGGCGAGACGGCCGGCGGCGGCCGTCAGCCCGGTGATCGCAGCCCGGGCGGCCGCCGGTAGGGCGGGGTACCGCGTCCTTCGTGCCGCAGCCTGCTTCGCGTTCCGCATTGCACCTGCCCGGGGTCGATGAGTGGCGGTATGACCGTCTAGATCCATTTTGTGACAGAACGATCCCACGGTGCGATGGTGGGTGGGGCGTGTGTGACGTGGCGCGCACGCAGGTGTCGCGGGGCGGGAGTGGCCCGTTGGGGCGACTTCTGCGATTCCGTCACCGCTCAGGCGCGCGAACTGCCTGCTCAGACGCGTTGTGAGCACATAAGTTGAGCGTAAGTGGCTCAGGTCCTTTGACTCCGGCAGGGGTCTCATGCATCCTTGAGTCAGATCCACTCAAGTAGTCAGTTGGAGGAATTGAAATGGCACGTGCGGTCGGCATCGACCTGGGCACGACTAACTCCGTCGTCAGCGTTCTCGAAGGCGGCGAGCCCACCGTCATCACCAACGCCGAAGGCGCCAGGACCACGCCGTCCGTCGTCGCCTTCGCCAAGAACGGCGAGGTGCTCGTCGGCGAGGTCGCCAAGCGCCAGGCGGTCACCAACGTCGACAGGACGATCCGTTCGGTCAAGCGCCACATGGGCACGGACTGGAAGATCGACCTCGACGGCAAGAGCTTCAACCCGCAGCAGATGAGCGCCTTCATCCTGCAGAAGCTGAAGCGCGACGCCGAGTCCTACCTGGGCGAGAAGGTCGCCGACGCGGTGATCACCGTCCCGGCGTACTTCAACGACTCGGAGCGTCAGGCGACGAAGGAGGCCGGCGAGATCGCGGGCCTGAACGTCCTGCGCATCGTCAACGAGCCGACCGCCGCAGCCCTGGCGTACGGCCTCGACAAGGACGACCAGACGATCCTCGTCTTCGACCTCGGTGGCGGCACCTTCGACGTGTCCCTCCTGGAGATCGGCGACGGCGTCGTCGAGGTGAAGGCCACCAACGGTGACAACCACCTCGGTGGTGACGACTGGGACCAGCGGGTCGTCGACTACCTGGTGAAGCAGTTCGCCAACGGGCACGGCGTGGACCTGTCCAAGGACAAGATGGCTCTCCAGCGTCTCCGCGAGGCCGCGGAGAAGGCGAAGATCGAGCTCTCGTCCTCGACCGAGACCACGATCAACCTGCCCTACATCACGGCGTCCGCCGAGGGCCCGCTGCACCTGGACGAGAAGCTCACGCGCTCGCAGTTCCAGCAGCTGACCGCGGACCTCCTGGACCGCTGCAAGAACCCGTTCCACAACGTCATCAAGGACGCGGGCATCCAGCTCTCCGAGATCGACCACGTCGTTCTCGTCGGTGGCTCGACCCGTATGCCGGCCGTCGCCGAGCTCGTCAAGGAGCTCACGGGCGGCCAGGACGCCAACAAGGGTGTGAACCCGGACGAGGTCGTCGCCATCGGCGCCTCGCTCCAGGCCGGTGTCCTCAAGGGCGAGGTCAAGGACGTCCTGCTCCTCGACGTGACCCCGCTGTCCCTCGGTATCGAGACCAAGGGAGGGATCATGACGAAGCTCATCGAGCGCAACACCACGATCCCGACCAAGCGTTCCGAGATCTTCACGACGGCCGAGGACAACCAGCCGTCCGTCCAGATCCAGGTCTACCAGGGCGAGCGCGAGATCGCGGCGTACAACAAGAAGCTCGGGATGTTCGAGCTCACCGGCCTGCCGCCGGCCCCGCGTGGTGTGCCGCAGATCGAGGTCGCCTTCGACATCGACGCCAACGGCATCATGCACGTCGCTGCCAAGGACCTCGGCACCGGCAAGGAGCAGAAGATGACCGTCACCGGTGGCTCCTCGCTGCCGAAGGACGAGGTCAACCGGATGCGCGAAGAGGCCGAGCAGTACGCCGACGAGGACCACCGCCGCCGCGAGGCCGCCGAGTCGCGCAACCAGGGCGAGCAGCTCGTCTACCAGACGGAGAAGTTCCTCAAGGACAACGAGGACAAGGTCCCCGGTGACGTGAAGGCGGAGGTGGAGACCGCGCTCACCGAGCTGAAGGAGAAGCTCAAGGGCGAGGACACCGCCGAGATCCGTACGGCCACCGAGAAGGTCGCGGCCGTCTCCCAGAAGCTGGGCCAGGCGATGTACGCCAACGCGTCCGAGGGCGCGGCTCCGGGTGCCGAGGCACCGGGTGACGGTCAGGCCAAGGCCGACGACGACGTCGTCGACGCCGAGATCGTGGACGACGAGAAGGACCAGAAGGGCGGTGCGGCGTGACCGAGGAGACTCCGGACTTCGAAGAGAAGCCCGACGTCCCCTCCGGCGCCAACCCCGACGACGCTGAGTCGAAGGCCGCCACCCCCTCCGAGGAGGAGGCGGCGGCCCCGGCCGGGGACGTACAGCAGACAGTGGCCCTGACGGCCCAGCTGGACCAGGTGCGTACCGCGCTCAACGAGCGCACGGCGGACCTCCAGCGGCTCCAGGCCGAGTACCAGAACTACCGTCGCCGCGTCGAGCGCGACCGGGTCACGGTCAAGGAGGTCGCGGCAGCGGGCCTGCTGACCGAGCTCCTTCCGGTGCTCGACGACGTCGGGCGGGCGCGGGAGCACGGGGAGCTGGTCGGCGGCTTCAAGTCGGTGGCCGAATCCCTGGAGACGGTCGTCGCGAAGCTGGGCCTCCAGCAGTTCGGCAAGGAGGGCGAGCCCTTCGACCCGACGATCCACGAGGCCCTGATGCACTCGTACGCGCCGGACGTCACCGAGACGACCTGCGTGGCGATCCTGCAGCCCGGGTATCGCATCGGGGAGCGCACCATCCGCCCCGCGCGGGTGGCCGTGGCCGAGCCGCAGCCGGGTGCCGCACCCGCGGCGGCGAAGGAAGAGAAGGCAGACGACGAGGAGAGCGGTGGCACCGAAGAGGTCTGACATTCCGTCCGACCACTGCGGTGAACACCGACGGGGCGTGCGGCCGGCCACAGGGCCGGCCGCACGGCCGATCGTCCGGAAGGAGGGACGTCGATGAGCACGAAGGACTTCGTCGAGAAGGACTACTACAAGGTCCTCGGCGTCCCCAAGGACGCCACCGACGCCGAGGTCAAGAAGGCGTACCGGAAGCTCGCCCGCGAGTACCACCCGGACGCCAACAAGGGTGACGCCAAGGCCGAGGAGCGCTTCAAGGAGATCTCCGAGGCGAACGACGTCCTCGGTGACCCGAAGAAGCGCAAGGAGTACGACGAGGCGCGCGCCCTCTTCGGCAACGGAGGCTTCCGGGCCGGTCCCGGCGGCGCGGGCGGCAACTTCAACTTCGACCTGGGCGACCTCTTCGGGGGTGCCCAGGGCGGCGGCCAGACGGCCGGCGCCGGCGGGTTCGGCGGCGGCGGCATCGGCGACGTCTTCGGCGGGCTGTTCAACCGGGGCGGCGGTGGCACACGTGTCCAGCCGCGCCGCGGCCAGGACATCGAGTCCGAGGTGACGCTCAGCTTCACCGAGGCGGTCGACGGGGCCACGGTCCCGCTGCGGATGTCCAGCCAGGCACCCTGCAAGGCGTGCTCGGGCACCGGCGACAAGAACGGCACCCCGAGGGTCTGTCCGACCTGTGTCGGCACCGGTCAGGTGTCGCGCGGCACCGGCGGCGGATTCTCGCTGACCGATCCCTGCGTGGACTGCAAGGGCCGGGGCCTCATCGCCCAGGACCCCTGCGACGTCTGCAAGGGCAGCGGGCGGGCGAAGTCGGCCCGCACCATGCAGGTCAGGATCCCCGCGGGTGTGCTGGACGGCCAGCGGATCCGGCTGCGCGGCAAGGGCAGCCCGGGCGAGCGCGGCGGTCCGGCCGGTGACCTCTACGTCGTCGTCCACGTCGACGCCCACCCGGTCTTCGGCCGCAAGGGCGACAACCTCACCGTCACCGTGCCCGTCACCTTCCCGGAGGCGGCGCTGGGCGGCGAGGTGAAGGTCCCGACGCTCGGGGGGCCTCCGGTCACCCTGAAACTCCCGGCCGGCACACCCAACGGGCGTACCATGCGCGCCCGGGGCAAGGGCGCCGTACGCAAGGACGGCACCCGGGGCGACCTCCTGGTCACCGTCGAGGTGGCCGTCCCCACGGACCTCGGCGCGGACGCCCAGGACGCGCTGGAGGCCTACCGGAAGGCGACCGCGGGGGAGGACCCGCGGGCGGAGCTGTTCCAGGCTGCGAAGGGAGCTTGAGATGGACGGCCGTCGACGCAATCCGTACCAGCTGACCGACGAATCACCGGTCTACGTGATCTCGATCGCGGCTCAGCTCTCGGGCCTGCACCCGCAGACACTGCGCCAGTACGACCGCCTCGGCCTGGTCTCGCCCGACCGTACCGCCGGGCGCGGCCGGCGCTACTCGGCGCGTGACATCGAACTGCTGCGCACCGTGCAGCAGTTGTCGCAGGACGAGGGAATCAACCTCGCCGGCATCAAGCGCATCATCGAGCTGGAGAACCAGGTCGCCGCGCTCCAGCAGCGCGTCGCCGAGCTCTCGGCGGCGGTGGACGGCGCGGCCGTGGCCATGCAGCAGCGCGAGGCCCAGGTGCACGCCTCCTACCGGCGCGATCTGGTGCCGTACCAGGACGTGCAGCAGACCAGCGCGCTGGTGGTCTGGCGGCCGAAGCGGCCGAAGGACTGAGCAGGCAGGACAGGGCCCGCCCGGAGTCTCACGACTCGGTGGCGGGCCCTGTCCGCGTGCCGGGGGCGTCCACGACGCCCGACCGCACGATGAGGACCCCGAGGTGGGTGCGGCTGGTGGCCCCGAGGGCCTGCATGAGCCGGGCGATGTGGGAGCGGCAGGTGCGGACGCTGATGCCCAGCTTGCGGGCCACCACGTCGTCGACGTGCCCCTCGCTGAGCAGCCGGGCGATGCTCTGCTGGACGGCGGTGACCTGGATGCCGGGGGCGGACGCCGGGAGGTGCCGGGTGAACGGCACGGCCTGCGCCCAGAGGACCTCGTAGACCTGCACGAGGTAGCGGACGAGGGCGGGGTGGCGGATCTCCAGGGCCACGTTGTGCTCGGGTGTGGCCGGTATGTAGGCGAGGGCGCGGTCGAAGATGATGAGCCGTTCGACGGACTGTTCCACCGTGCGGATCTGGAGCAGGTCGGAGGGCACCTGCGCCACGTAGTCCTTGACGCGGGTGTTGTACCGCGCGGGGTGCTGGTAGATGTGCCGGAGGCGGGCTCCTCCCGCGATGGCCGAGCGGGCGTTCTCCAGTCCCTGCCGCATGTTGTGTTCCAGGCGGTTGCCCCCGGGCTGCGCGGTCAGCACCTCCTCGCGCGCGTGGCGGGCGGCCTCCTGGAGCGCGGACGCGATCCGCGGTTTCCCGTCCAGCACGGTGATGGCGAGATTGGGGTCCTCGTCCGCGACGGACGTCAGGGGGGTCAGCACCCGGCTCAGGGCGGTGCTCAGCTGTATCCGCTCGTCGATCTCGCGGGTGATGGGCTGCAGGAGGTGGGCCAGTGCGGCGGACGGCGGGACGGGGCGCATCCACGTGTCGTCGCCCGTGTCCGGGTGCACGAGGGCCATCTCGATCAGGCACGGTGCCGACGTCAGGGCGGTGCGCGGGACGCGGCCGACGCGGAGCGCTTCCTCGTACAGCTCGACCGCGGGGGCGCAGAGCTCCCGGGGGCCGTGCGAATGCACCGGTTTTGCCTCATCGGCGTTCATTTGACGACCCCTCACTTTGTGCGTTGCAGAAAGATGACGGTGGCAGAAGCGGCGCTCGCGGGAGAGTGTGGGGGAGCCGGGGGACGGGGACTCGCCCGGCACGGTCGGGCGTGGCCGCGCTCTCCCCTTGCGTGGGCACGTCCTCCGGCCCTGGGGCGGGGGTGCCTTCGGGCCCCGCACGTTCAGGAGTCCTGGTCCAGGATTCCTGAACGTGCGATCAGATAACCGAGTTGGGCCCGGCTGGTGCTGCCCAGGGTGGCCGACAGCTTGGCGACATGGGCCCGGCAGGTGCGGACGTTCATGCCGAGGCGGCGGGCGATGGAGTCGTCCACGTGGCCCTCGACGAGGAGTTGGGCGATGGAACGCTGGACACCGCTGATCCCCTCGGGAGTCGGCTCGTACTTGATCTCCTCGAGCAGCGGGGCGGCCCTGGTCCAGAGCTGCTCGAAGACCTTGGCCAGATACTCGACCAGGCCGGGGTGGCGGAGCTCCAGGGCGACCATGCGGTCGTCCTGCGCGGGGATGAAGGCGACGGTGCGGTCGAAGACGATCAGGCGTTCGATGAGCTCTTCGAGTGTGCGTATCTCCACGTGGTCCCCGGCCATGCGTTCGGCGTAGGCCAGCGTGCTCTGGCTGTGGCGCGCCGTGTGCTGGTACAGGGTGCGGATCCTGATGCCCCGGTCCACGACGGACAGACCGCGCTCCAGGGACCTGCTGAGGATGTCCTCGGGCCTCCCGCCCCCCGGCTGGACGGTGAGGACTTCGGAGCGGCACTCCGCGGTCGCGAGGTCGAGGGAGGCGTTGATCCGGTTGACACCCTCCAGCACGGTGATCGCGTGGTTGGCCGACGGCCCCTGTGCGCTGATGTCCATGAAGGGCTCGAAACACTCGGCCAGTGCGAGGGAGTGCCTGCGGCGTTCCTGTATCTCGCGTTCTATGGGATGAAGGTGTTGTGCCAGTGCTGCCGACGGCGCGACGGGGCGGAGCCAGTCCGCGGCGTCGGGGTCGGGGTGCAGCAGTGCGAACTCGATCAGGCAGGGCGCCGTCGCCACTTCGGCGCGGGCGATGCGTCCGGTGCGCAGCGCGATGGCGTAAAGGCGTGCTCCGTCCTCACATAGGTCGGCAATCCCGTGAGGATGTGTCGGTTTTGTGTCTCTTACGCCCATATCTCCACCCCCCAGCTTCCTGAACTTGCAGGAACATGATGCATCGACGCAGTGGTGTTCGAGTGCCCAGGTGAGACATCGTCTTCAGTGCGGGGGAGAAGAATCCACAAGTGAGGACGAAGCCGACTATGTACAAGCGAATGCTTCGCTCGGCGCTTGCCGCCACGTTCGTCGCGGCCATGGGTTTCGGGCTGTCGGGCGCAGGCGACATCGGCTGGAGCAGCGAGGCGGCTGCTACGCCGGGTGACATCGGCTGGAACGTGCAGGCCGCCGCGCCGTCCGACATCGGCTGGGTCGCTCCCGCGAGCGGCCAGGGTGACATCGGCTGGTCTTCTCCGTCCGACATCGGCTGGGTCGCTCCCGCGAGCGGCCAGGGTGACATCGGCTGGTCTTCCCCGTCCGACATCGGATGGGCCGCCCCGACCGGCGCAGTGGCATGACCACCCCACCGGACGACCGCACCTTCCGGCGGGAGATGGCCACGGCATATCGCTCAGGGTGGCATTTCATCGATCTGCTCACGGCACTCACCCGCCAGGGCGATTCGTTGATGGTCACCCTGTTCGGGGAGCCGATCGTCGTCGTGATGGAAACGGATGACGACATCCGCGCCTATCGCTGCCTCCGCCGGCCCCGCGGTGCGCCGCAACCTGTTCGCTGCGCCGTGAGGTACGGCATGATTTTCGTGAATCTCGATCAGCGTGACCATGAGCTGTTCGAACAAGAAGCCATTTCCGCCACCCCCCGCAGTGCCTGAACGATTCCCCCGTCGTTACAAATCGTTCCGGCACTTCCCCCACACAACGGCGCCATCGTGACCTGAACACGATGGCGCCGTTGTGCTGCCCGGAGTTCTTCCGAATTCCTCAGGCGTTTCCGAGAGCCCTGTCGACGGCGATCTCGATGACGATCCGCTCGGGATTGTGCCGCGGGGTGCGCTCGTAGCGTTCCGCGTAGCGGCGTACCGCGTCCTGGACCTCCTCGGGCTCCGCGCGCACGACCGCCCGGCCCTCCAGGGTGGCCCAGCGGCGCCCCTGCATCTGGCAGACCGCGACCCGTGCCCCCTCCGGGCCCGCCGCCAGGACGTGAGCCGCCTTCCGGGTGTTCCTGCCCGTGATGACGCGGGCGAGCCGTGTCTCCGGGTCGTACGTCACGCCCACGGGCACCACGTGCGGCGTGCCGTCCGGGCGGAGCGTGGTCAGGGTGCACACGTGGCGCTCCCGCCAGAAGGCGAGGTACTCGGGGCCGGGGTTGCGTACGTCAGGCATGGCGTCAGCCTAGACAGGGGAGGGACCGGCGGCCCGGCGAGCCCTCCGGCCAGCCTTGAGTGGAATAGACTCAACTTTGTACCCGTTGTTCGAGTCATGGTTCCGTGAAGTACCAGTACGAGGAGGAGACAGCGCCCGTGGACGCCGAGCTGACCAACAAGAGCCGGGACGCCCTCAATGCGGCGACCAGCAGGGCCGTCGAGGGCGGCCACCCCGATCTGACCCCCGGGCATCTGCTGCTTGCGCTGCTCGCGGGCGAGGACAACGCCAACATCACCGACCTGCTGGCCTCCGTGGAGGCCGACCAGGTGGCCGTGCGTGAGGAGACCGAGCGGCTCCTCGGGGCGCTGCCCAGCGTCACCGGGTCGACCGTCGCGCCGCCCCAGCCCAGCCGCGAGCTGCTCGCCGTCCTCGCGGACGCGGATCAGCGTGCGAAGGAGCTCGGCGACGACTACCTCTCCACCGAGCACCTGCTGATCGCCGTCGCGGCGAAGGGCGGCCGTGCCGGTGAGATCCTCGACGGGCAGGGAGCCGGCGCGAAGAAGCTGCTGGACGCATTCGAGAAGAGCAGGGGAGGGCGCCGGGTGACCACTCCCGACCCCGAAGGGCAGTACAAGGCGCTGGAGAAGTTCGGCACCGACTTCACGGCCGCCGCGCGCGAGGGCAAGCTGGACCCGGTCATCGGCCGTGACCAGGAGATCCGCCGCGTCGTGCAGGTGCTGTCGCGCCGTACGAAGAACAACCCCGTGCTCATCGGCGAGCCCGGTGTCGGCAAGACGGCCGTCGTCGAGGGGCTGGCCCAGCGCATCGTCAAGGGCGACGTCCCGGAGTCCCTGCGCAACAAGCGGCTCGTCTCCCTGGACCTCGGCGCGATGGTCGCCGGCGCCAAGTACCGCGGCGAGTTCGAGGAACGCCTCAAGACCGTCCTCTCCGAGATCAAGGAGAGCGACGGCCAGATCATCACCTTCATCGACGAGCTGCACACCGTCGTCGGCGCGGGCGCCGGCGGCGACTCCGCGATGGACGCCGGCAACATGCTCAAGCCGATGCTCGCCCGCGGTGAGCTCCGCATGGTCGGCGCCACCACACTGGACGAGTACCGCGAACGGATCGAGAAGGACCCCGCCCTGGAGCGCCGCTTCCAGCAGGTCCTGGTCGCCGAGCCGTCCGTCGAGGACACCATCGCGATCCTGCGTGGCCTCAAGGGCCGCTACGAGGCCCACCACAAGGTCCGGATCGCCGACTCCTCGCTGGTGGCCGCCGCGACCCTGTCCGACCGCTACATCACCTCCCGCTTCCTCCCCGACAAGGCCATCGACCTCGTCGACGAGGCGGCCTCCCGGCTCCGTATGGAGATCGACTCCTCGCCGCTGGAGATCGACGAGCTCCAGCGGTCCGTCGACCGCCTCCTCATGGAGGAGCTGGCGCTCAAGAACGAGAGCGACGAGGGCTCCAAGCAGCGCCTGGAGAAGATCCGCCGCGACCTCGCCGACAAGGAGGAGGAGCTGCGCGGCCTCACCGCCCGCTGGGAGAAGGAGAAGCAGGGCCTGAACCGCGTCGGTGAGCTCAAGGAACGCCTCGACGAGCTGCGCGGCCAGGCCGAGCGCGCCCAGCGTGACGGCGACTTCGACACCGCGTCCAAGCTGCTCTACGGGGAGATCCCCGGCCTGGAGCGCGAGCTGGCCGAGGCGGACGAGGCCGAGCAGGAGGCGGCCAAGGACACCAAGGACACCATGGTCAAGGAGGAGGTCGGTCCGGACGACATCGCCGATGTCGTCGGCGCGTGGACCGGCATCCCGGCCGGACGCCTCCTGGAGGGCGAGACCCAGAAGCTGCTGCGGATGGAGTCCGAGCTGGGCAGGCGGCTGATCGGCCAGGGCGAGGCCGTCCGGTCCGTGTCGGACGCCGTGCGCCGCACCCGGGCCGGCATCGCCGACCCCGACCGCCCCACCGGCTCGTTCCTCTTCCTCGGCCCGACCGGGGTCGGCAAGACGGAGCTGGCGAAGGCGCTCGCGGACTTCCTGTTCGACGACGAGCGGGCCATGATCCGCATCGACATGAGCGAGTACAGCGAGAAGCACAGCGTCGCCCGGCTCGTCGGCGCCCCTCCCGGCTACGTCGGCTACGAGGAGGGCGGGCAGCTCACCGAGGCGGTCCGTCGGCGCCCCTACAGCGTGGTCCTGCTGGACGAGGTCGAGAAGGCGCACCCCGAGGTCTTCGACATCCTGCTCCAGGTGCTGGACGACGGCCGGCTCACCGACGGGCAGGGCAGGACGGTGGACTTCCGCAACACCATCCTGATCCTGACGTCGAACCTGGGGAGCCAGTACCTGGTCGATCCGCTGACCGGCCCCGAGGTGAAGAAGGAGCGGGTACTGGAGGTCGTGCGGGCCTCGTTCAAGCCGGAGTTCCTCAACCGGCTGGACGACCTGGTCGTCTTCTCGGCGCTGTCCGGCGACGAGCTCGCCCACATCGCGGGGCTCCAGGTGGCCCGGCTCGCCGGCCGGCTCGCCGACCGCCGGATCGGGCTCGACGTCACCCCCGAGGCCCTGGCCTGGCTCGCCGAGGAGGGTAACGACCCGGCCTACGGCGCCCGGCCGCTGCGCCGGCTCATCCAGACGGCGATCGGTGACCGGCTCGCGAAGGAGATCCTCGCGGGCGAGGTCAAGGACGGCGACACGGTCCGGGTGGACCGGTCCGGCGACGGGCTGATCGTGGGGACCGCGACGGCGGGCGGCAAGACCCTGTAGAGCGCCCCCCTGTCCCCGGCCGAGGCCCCGCGCCCCGGCCGGGGACAGCTGTGTGTGGCCCTCGTGCATTGATGTGTGCATCTGGCATGCATCAGCGGGGGGAGTGCCCACGAAATTGAGCCGAAATTGCCCATGACGTGGCTGATTGGCGGATGCGTTACCTTCCGGGCCGCTGTTTTTGTACCCGGGCGATACATATCGTCACCCTCGAAGGAAGAGGGAATGGCGAACGTGTGCGTGATCGTGATCCGCGTAATATCAGGACACTCCGGGCCCCTTTCCTTTACGGACGGGAGAGGCCTCGCCGAATTCGGGAGCCGGTAAGGTACGCGCATGACGGAGCGGATACCTGGCGGGACGAGTGCGGAGCCGAAGGATGGCAGAAGTGACAGTCTGATTCGCCTCAGCGAATTCAGAACTTTGTGGGCTGCTTTCGCTCAGTCGGTGCTGGGCGACCAGCTGGCACGGGTGGCGCTGTCGCTCCTGGTCTTCGAACGCACCGAGTCGGCCGGCTGGACCGCGGCGACCTACGCCCTCACGAGTCTGCCCGCCCTCCTGTCCGGTGTCCTCCTCTCCGGCCTCGCCGACCGCTTCCCCCGGCGTACGGTCATGATCGGCTGCGACCTGGTGCGCGCCGTCCTCGTCGGGCTGATGGCGCTGCCCGGGACCCCGCTGCCGCTGCTGGCCGGGCTGCTGGTCCTGGCCCAGCTCGCCGAGGCGCCGTTCGGGGCGTCGCAGGGCGCCCTGATGCCCGCCGTCCTGGGCGAGCGCCTGTACGAGCGCGGGCAGCGGGTCATGATGATCACCCACCAGTCCGGACAGCTGCTCGGCTTCGCCGCCGGCGGAGTGCTCGTCGTGTGGCTCGGAAGCCATGTCTCGCTCGGGCTGAACGCGCTGACCTTCCTGATCTCCGCCGCCCTGATCCGGCTGGGTGTGAAGGCCCGTCCCGTGGACAAGGGCGCCGACGCGCGCCCGAAGCGGGTGCACACCCAGGTGGCCGGTGCGGCAGCCCTGATCTGGTCGGACCCCCGGCTGCGCTCGCTCGTGGCGCTCGGCTGGCTGGCCGGCTTCATCGTGCTCCCCGAGGGCCTCGCGGCGCCCTTCGCGGAGGAGGCCGGGGGGAGCGCCGCGTCGGTGGGGCTCCTGCTGGCCGCGCACCCCGCCGGAATGGTCCTCGGCGCTGCCTTCCTCGGCCGCGCCGGCTTCGACGTCGAGCGGCGCCGCCGGCTGCTCGGGCCGCTGGCGGTGGGCGCGAACCTTCCGCTGGTCGTCTACTGGGCGGGCCCGGGCGTGGGAGTGGCCCTGCTGGTGCTGATGGTGTCGGGCGTCTGCTCCGCGTACCAGATCACCGCGGGGGCGACCTTCGTCATGCTCACCCCCGCCGACCAGCGCGGCCAGGCGCTGGGGCTGGCCAGGTCGGGGCTGACCGCGATGCAGGGGATCGGTGTGGCGGCGGGCGGCCTGGCCGCGGAGCTGTCCGGCTCCTCGGCCAGGACCATCGGCGGGGCGGGGCTCGTCGGAACGCTCTGCGCGGTCGCGGTCGCGGTTTCCTGGGCGCGCGCCCGGCAGACGGGCGCCGGGACGATTCCCCTGAGCGCGTAGGACTACCGGCCGCGATCGCGGCTAGGGTCGGAGCCAGGAAACCACGTGCGATCCACAGGAGTACCCAGCGATGTCTATCGACCCGTCCTCGATCCCCAACTTCGGGGGCCAGCCCGAACCGCAGGCGTCAGGACCCGAGGGCCCCGTGGTCCCCGACCAGGACCTCGTCAAGCAGCTTCTCGAGCAGATGGAGCTGAAGTTCGTCGTCGACGACGAGGGCGACCTCGCCGCGCCGTGGGAAGACTTCCGGACGTACTTCATGTTCCGCGGCGAGGAGGAGCAGCAGGTCTTCTCGGTCCGGACCTTCTACGACCGCCCCCACGACCTGGACCAGCGCGCCGTCCTGCTCGACGCGATCGACGACTGGAACCGCCGCACCCTGTGGCCCAAGGTCTACACGCACGCCCACGAGGGCGAGGAGGGCGCCGCGTCCTCCGTGCGCCTGGTCGGTGAGGCCCAGATGCTCATCGGTACCGGCGTCAGCCTGGAGCACTTCGTCTCCTCGACGGTCAGCTGGGTGCGGGCCTCGATCGAGTTCGACAAGTGGCTCGTGGACCGCCTGGGCCTGGCGCCCGAGGAGAAGCCGGACGAGGGCGACTCCGCCACGGAGCAGGCCCCGGAGGCCTGATCCGGCGAACGGACGCCGGGAGGCCCGGTCCGGTGCGTGGCCTGTGCGGCCGATGCACCGGCCCGGGCCTCTCGCATGTGTCAGGACGCCCGGGCCTCCCGCAGGTCCGTCAGGACGCCCGGAGCCCCTTCAGCCGGGTGACCGCCTCGGTGAGCACATCGGTGCGCTTGCAGAACGCGAAGCGGACGAAGGGCGCGCCCTGCTCGCGGTGGTCGTAGAAGACCGCGTTCGGGACGGCGACGACCCCGCAGCGCTCCGGGAGGGCCCGGCAGAAGGCGAGGCCGTCGCTCCCGGCGCCGAGCGGGCGGATGTCGGTGGTGATGAAGTACGTCCCGGCGGGCTCGTAGACGTCGAAGCCGGCCTCGGTGAGGCCCGCGCCCAGCAGGTCGCGTTTGGCGCGCAGGTCCGCGCGCAGTCCGTCGAAGTAGCTGTCGGGCAGGCGCAGGGCCTCGGCGACGGCGTACTGGAGGGGACCGCCGGAGACGTACGTCAGGAACTGCTTGGCGGAGCGGACCGCGGTGACCAGCTCCGGGCTCGCCGTGATCCAGCCGATCTTCCAGCCCGTCAGCGAGAACGTCTTGCCCGCGCTGCTGATGGTGACCGTGCGCTCCCGCATTCCGGGGAAGGACGCGAGGGGGATGTGCTCGCCCTCGAAGACGAGGTGCTCGTAGACCTCGTCGGTCACGACCAGGAGATCGCGCTCGCACGCGAGAGCGGCGACGGCGGCCAGCTCCTCCCGGGTGAGCACGGTGCCGGTCGGGTTGTGAGGGGTGTTGAGCAGGATCAGCCGGGTGCGGGGCGTGACGGCGGCGCGCAGTTCGTCGAGATCGAGGCGGTAGGCACCCTCGTGGGGCTGGAGCGTGACGGGGACGCGGGTGCCGCCCGCCATGGCGATGCAGGCGGCGTACGAGTCGTAGTACGGCTCCAGGGCGACGACCTCGTCGCCGGGCTCCAGGAGGGCCAGCAGGGAGGCGGCCACCGCCTCGGTGGCGCCGGTGGTGACCAGGACCTCGGCATCGGGGTCGTACTCCAGCCCGTAGCGCCGCCGCTGGTGGTCGGCGATCGCGGAGCGCAGCTCGGGGATGCCGGGGCCCGGTGGGTACTGGTTGCCCTTGCCGGAGAGCAGCGCCCGGGCGGCGGCCTCGAGGATCTCCTCGGGGCCGTCGGTGTCGGGGAAGCCCTGGCCGAGATTGATCGATCCGGTCCGTACGGCCAGCGCCGACATCTCCGCGAAGATCGTCGTGCCGAACTCCGTGAGGCGGCGGTTGAGCAGCGGTCGTCCCTGTGTCATGTACGCCATCCTGTGCCGAAGCTCTGGAGTTGCTCAAGTCTGCTTTGGGCCCGGCGCGGCGTGGGAATCCACCGGTCAGTCAGAAGCGGGGACCTCGCTTCGGGGGAGAGAAGGATGTGAGGTCGATGGAGTTGACCGTCTTCATCGTTTTCCTGGTGATCGTGGTGGCGGGGATCGCCGCCCTCGTCAATGGATCGAGTGGCCGGAAGAAGCCGTTGGCGGGCCGATCCGGGCGTAAGGGACGCCGTGGCTCCGACAGTGGCGGAGGAGGCGGCTCCGACGGGGGCAGCTGGTGGTCCGGGGACAGCGGCGGCCACTCGTGCGGCAGCGGTGGGCACTCCGGTGGGCACTCCTGCGGAGGTGGCGGCGGCTGCGGCGGGGGCGGCGGCGACTGAGCCGGGTCGGTCCGTCCCGTACGGGGGGCGGGGCGGGTGCCCTGAGATGTCCGGCAGGAGTGAACTCCCGCCGGACATCTTTTGGTTGGGAGTGCGGGGAACAGGTGAACCGTGCTGCCCCCTGAGGGATGGAAACCACGGCAAGTTGGGTAAAAACGCTGTGAGCGCGACGTACTTCGTGATTGCATCGATGTAGAGAACATTCAGCCCCCGGGCCCGAGTTGGGCCGGATCGGGCTCCCCTCCCCCACGGTGCGCCGCCCGGGGGTACCTCCTGTCCGTGTGTCCCTGTGTGCTTTGCGGAGCCGATCCATGCTCACGACCCTCCAGACCGCCTATTCCGATACCCGAGCCGCCGATCTCGCATGGACGCTCGGGCTGGAGCCGTTGCCCGCCCTCGCCGTACTCGACCTCGAACTGGCAAGCGCCAAGGTGCAGTTGCGGCTGCTCGGTGCCTCTCACCAGGTCCTGCTGGAGGAGGAGCGCCGTACGTGCTCCGAGACCGTCGCCTGTCTGCCGGGCAGCAGCACGCCGCTGCCGCTGGGGGTCGCCGAGAGCCTGGGCGACTGGGACTACGAGTTCGCGGCGCGCGTCGAGACGCTCTCCGAGGGGTCGTTCGCGGGGCGCGCGCAGGAGCTGCTCGCGCTGGTGACCGACCATCCGCACGGTCTGGCGGGGACGTTCCCCGGCAGCCCCTACGCCTTCACCGCGATGCTCGCCCAGCGGACGGAGGGGCAGGTGCGCTGGCGGACCTGGCACGCGTATCCGCAGGAGGGGCAGCTGGTGGTGACCCGGACGAGGGTGGCCGTACGGGTCCCGGTGCCGACGGCGTGAGATGAGAGGGGTGCGCCCGCTTCGCGCGAGGTGGTGGGTGGCCGGTGGGGCGCGCTTCCGGCGCACCTCACTTACACCCTTGTGGGTGACAAGCGGCGACCTTCTCGTCACGTAGCGTTCGCTTCATGATCGACCAGCAGATGCCGCTGCGAGGGGGCGCGGCGCGGCTTCCCGTACGGCCCGGGACCGGCCGCCTCCTCGTACTCGCCGCGGTCTTCATCTGTGCCGCGTGCGGCCTGGTGTACGAGCTGGAGCTGGTCGCGCTCGCCTCGTACCTGATCGGTGACTCGGTCACCCAGGCCTCGGTCGTGCTGTCCGTGATGGTGTTCGCGATGGGCATCGGGTCGTTGCTCGCGAAACGTTTACGCAACCGCGCCGCCGTGGGGTTCGGGCTGATCGAAGCCGCGCTGGCGCTGGTCGGCGGCACGTCGGCGCTCACCCTGTACGCCTCCTTCGCCTGGCTCGGGGAGTCGCGCTACGCGCTGGTCGGCTTCTCGCTCGCGATCGGGATCCTGATCGGCGCGGAGATCCCGCTGCTGATGACACTGATCCAGCGGGTCGACCGGCAGGACGCGGGCGGGGCGGTGGCGGACCTCTTCGCCGCCGACTACGTGGGCGCGCTGGTCGGCGGGCTCGCCTTCCCGTTCCTGCTGCTGCCGATGATGGGCCAGCTGACCGGGGCGCTGTTCACCGGCGCGGTCAACGCGGCGGCGGGCGGGGCCCTGGTGCTGTGGGTGTTCCGGCGCGATCTGGGGCCCCGGTCGCGCTGGTTGCTGATCCTCGTCAACGCCGCGGTGATCGCCCTGCTGGCCACCGCATCCGTCCTGGTCGACGACTTCGAGCGGGCGGCGCGGCGCGCGGTGTACGGCGACGAGGTGCGGGTCGCGGTGCAGACCGGGGTGCAGGAGATCGTCCTCACGGGTGCGCGGCGGGGCTCGCTCGACCTCTATCTGGACGGCCGGCTCCGGGTCAGCTCCCGCGACGAGCACCGCTACCACGAGGCGCTCGTGCACCCGGCGATGAACGGGATCCACCGGCGGGTGCTGGTCCTGGGCGGGGGTGACGGGCTGGCGGCCCGTGAGGTGCTGCGCTATCCGGACGTGGAGTCGGTCGTGGTGGTCGAGATCGACCCCGCCGTCACCCGGCTGGCCCGCACGGACCCGGCGCTCTCCGCGCTGAACGGGCACGCGTACGGGGACCCCCGGCTGACGGCGGTCTCCGGGGACGCCTTCACCTGGCTGCGGGACGCCCGTGACCGCTACGACGTGGTGATCTCGGACCTCCCCGATCCGGGGATCACGGCCAGCACGAAGCTCTACGCGGCCGAGTTCTACGGGCTGGTGGCCGGGGCGCTGGAGCCGGGGGGCCGCCTGGTCGTGCACGCGGGGCCGCCGAGCAGCAGACCGGCGACGTTCTGGACGGTCGACGCCTCGGTGCGGGCGGGCGGCCTGACGACCCGGCCCTATCGCGTCGACGGGCGCCTCACCGGTTTCGCGGCGGGCCCGGACCGGGCCACGGGCGGGGCCGAGGCGCCCAGGGACTGGGGATTCGTGCTGGCCGCGCGGGACGCGGTGGGCCGGCCCGGGATCGCCCCGGGGGCTCCGGTCCTGCGGACGCTGGGGGAGCGGCAGCTGCTGGCCGGCCTGCGTTCGGTGGAGCGGGTCCGGCTCCACGGGGTTCAGCCGTCGACGCTGGTCCACCCCAGGTACCAGGAGGAACGGTGACCACGCCCGGCCGGTGCGTTCCGCACGGTGTACGGGGAGTGGAAGCGCTGACGGGACGGCCGGGGCTGAGTAGGCTCGGTCGGTATGGAGCATGAGGTGTTCGTTCCGGTTCCGGTCCCGGCCCTGCGGAGGACGCTGGGGGACCCCGCCCGTGTCGCGCGCTGCGTGCCGGGACTCCAGCAGGATGCCGACGCGTCGGCGGGCCCGCTGGCAGGCCGGCTGAGATTCCGGGCCGGCGGCCACACGATCACGTACCGCGGAGCGCTGACGCTGCGGCCCTCCGCCGGGGGTGACTCCTTCTCGGTGTCGGGGGAGGGCGTGGAGGCGCGGGGCGCGGGTTCGGCGAAGCTGGCCCTGACCGTCCGTCTCACGGAGACGGACGGGGGGACGACGATCGGATACACCGGCACGGCGAGCGGTGACGGAAGGATCGTGGACCTGGACGAGCCGGCGGCGCTCGCAGCGGCGCAGCGGCTGCTGGACCGCTTCACACAGCAGCTGGTGACGGAGTCCCTGGCGACGCCTCCCGGCGCGTCCGCCGAGGAGGCCGGGACGCCGGAGAATGAGGCAGCGGAAGTCGAGGGCCCTGAGGCTGGGGCCTCGGAGGGTGAGGGCCCGGAGGCCGGGGCGCCGGAGGCCGACGCGCCCGCCACGGAGCCGCCGCCCGTACCGCAGTCGCCTTCCGGGCCGCAGTCGCCCTCCGGGCCGCCCTCCGCGGACAAGGACTCGGTGTTCGACGCGCCCGTTCCGCCGCCGGCGCTCGACCCGTCCGCGGAGCTGGAGTTCATCGTGCCGGACGAGCCGCCCGCCGAGGCCGCGCACGCGCGCCGCACCATGATCGGCCGCAGCACGGAGGAGGTGGACCACGCCCCGCCGCGCGGCCGGTACGCCCCTGTGCCGTCCCCCGAGGCTGGTGCCGCGGGCATCACGCTGCGCTGGGCGGCCCCGGCGGCCGCTCTGGCGATCGCCTCGGCCGTGGTGGTGGGCCGGGCGCTCCGACGCAGAAGGCCGTAGCGAGGCCCCCCGCGCCAGTAGTGTCGGGGGGTGAGCAGAGTTGTGAAGAACGCCCGGCTGACCGCCGGCGACGTCGAATTGACCGTTGACCCCGTGAACGGCTGTCGGATCGGCAGCCTGCGGATCGGGGGCACCGAACTGCTGCGCCAAGGCGAGCGGTACGGCTGTTTCCCGATGGTGCCGTGGTGCGGCCGAACCGAGAACGGCCTGTTCCGCAATGGCGGCGAGCCGCATCAGATGCCGCTGAACTCCCCGCCGCACGCCATCCACGGCACCGGCCGCGACACCTCCTGGCAGCTCGCCCGGCAGAGCGACGCGGAAGCGGCCTTCTTCTACGATCTGGCCGACCCGTGGCCGTACGAGGGCCGGGTGACGCAGTCCTTCGAGCTGACCGAGGAGTCGCTGACCCTGAGCCTCGGCATCGAGACCTACGGGGACTCGTTCCCGGCGCAGGCCGGGTGGCACCCCTGGTTCCTCCGGAACCCCGGAGGCGAGGACGTGCGGATCGCCTTCGACGCGGCCTGGCAGGAGGAGCGGGGCGAGAACCACCTGCCGACCGGCCGCCGGATCGACCCCCTGCCCGGCCCGTGGGACGACTGCTTCGGGATGCCCGAGGGTGTCGAGGTGAAGCTCACCTGGCCCGGTCAGCTGGAGCTGACGGTCAGGAGCCGGGACGAATGGGTGGTGGTCTACGACGAGCAGGCCGAGGCGGTCTGCGTGGAGCCGCAGTCCGGTCCGCCCAACGGACTGAACACGGCCCCCCGGCTGGTGACGCCGATCGAGCCCCTGGAGATCACGACGACCTGGAGCTGGGTCCGGCTCTGACCCTCCGCGGCAGCCCTTACCCTCGTTGACATGACTGACGTACGCGCTGAGCTGCTCCAGCAGATCAAGGACAAGGCCGTGGTGCACGGCAAAGTGACCCTCTCCTCGGGTCTGGAAGCCGACTGGTACATCGACCTGCGCCGGATCACGCTGGACGGCAAGGCCGCGCCGCTGGTCGGCCAAGTGATGCTCGATGCCACCGCCGAGTTGGACTACGACTGCGTCGGCGGTCTGACGCTGGGCGCCGACCCGGTCGCCACCTCGATGCTGCACGGTTCGGCGGCGCGCGGGAAGAGCCTGGACGCGTTCGTCGTCCGCAAGGCGCAGAAGGCGCACGGGATGCAGCGCCGCATCGAGGGCACGGACGTCAAGGGCCGTCGCTGTCTCGTCGTCGAGGACACCTCGACGACCGGTGGCTCGCCGCTCACCGCGGTCGAAGCGGTGCGCGAGGCCGGCGGAGAGGTCGTGGCCGTCGCCGTGATCGTGGAGCGTGGTGCCGCTCCGGCGATCGCCGAAGCCGGTCTGCCCTACGTTCACGTCTACTCCGTGGCGGACCTCGACCTGGCCTGACCTGGGGCTTCGTCGAGGCGCTCCCCGTTTCACGTGAAACGGGGAGCGCTACTGCGACGGGCAGCGTCGAGCCGGAGCGAGAGTCTGGGAAGATGAGGGCGACGATGACGTCGCCCCCAGGTCAGGGACCAAGCCTGAACACCCGCACATCCCAAGGAGCGGACAGATGCCCATCGCAACCCCCGAGGTCTACGCCGAGATGCTCGACCGGGCGAAGGCAGGCAAGTTCGCCTACCCGGCCATCAATGTGACGTCGACCCAGACCCTGCACGCTGCACTGCGCGGCTTCGCGGAGGCGGAGAGCGACGGCATCGTCCAGATCTCCACCGGTGGTGCCGAATTCCTGGGCGGCCAGTACAACAAGGACATGGTGACGGGCGCCGTAGCCCTGGCCGAGTTCGCGCACATCGTCGCCGCCAAGTACGACATCACGGTCGCGCTGCACACCGACCACTGCCCCAAGGACAAGCTGGACACGTATGTGCGTCCGCTGATCGAGGTCTCCGCGGAGCGTGTCGCCAAGGGTCTGAACCCGCTGTTCCAGTCGCACATGTGGGACGGCTCGGCCGAGACCCTCGCCGACAACCTCTCCATCGGCCAGGAGCTGCTGGCCAAGGCCGCCGCCGCCAAGATCATCCTTGAGGTCGAGATCACCCCGACCGGTGGCGAGGAGGACGGCGTCACGCACGAGATCAACGACGAGCTGTACACGACCGTCGACGACGCGCTGCGTACCGCCGAGGCGCTCGGCCTGGGCGAGAAGGGCCGCTACCTGCTGGCAGCGTCCTTCGGCAACGTCCACGGCGTCTACAAGCCGGGCAACGTCGTCCTGCGCCCCGAGCTCCTCAAGGACCTCCAGCAGGGCGTCTCCGCGAAGTACGGCAAGCCCGCGGGGAGCCAGCCCTTCGACTTCGTCTTCCACGGTGGCTCGGGCTCGACCGCCGAGGAGATCGCCACCGCGCTGGAGAACGGTGTCGTGAAGATGAACCTCGACACCGACACCCAGTACGCCTTCACCCGCCCGGTCGCGGACCACATGTTCCGCAACTACGACGGTGTCCTGAAGGTCGACGGCGAGGTCGGCAACAAGAAGACCTACGACCCGCGCACGTGGGGCAAGGCCGCCGAGGCCGGCATGGCCGTGCGTGTCACCGAGGCGTGCGCCAACCTGCGCTCCTCGGGCACCAAGCTGAAGTAAGTACGTCACGGACGCAGGTGCGGGCCCGGTCTCCCTTCGGGGGGCCGGGCCCGCTCCATGTCCGAGGAGTGAGGGATCCGCTGTGAGCACGCCCGCGCGCTACGACTTCGACACCGTCATCGACCGCCGGGGCACCTGGTGCGTCCAGTGGGACGGCGTCGCCGACCGCTTCGGGGTGGACGGGCTGCTGCCCTTCACCATCTCGGACATGGACTTCGAGACCGCTCCCGAGGTGCTGGCAGCCCTGCGTGCCCGCCTGGACCACGGGGTCCTCGGCTACACCACCTGGCAGCAGGACGACTTCCTGTCCGCCGTCGCGCACTGGTACGAGACCCGGTACGGCACCGGCATCGACACGGGCCGGGTGGTCTACGGCCCGTCCGTGCTCAGCCAGCTCTCGCAACTGCTCCGGATGTGGACCGCCGAGGGCGAGGGCGTGGTCGTCCACACCCCGACGTACGACGGCTTCCGCAAGGCGGTGCTCGGGCTCGGGCGGGAGCTGCGGGGTGTGCCGGTGGGGGACACCGCCGCCCTCGAACGGGAGCTTGCGCGCGCCGACGCGAAGGTCCTGGTGCTGTGCTCGCCGCACAACCCCACGGGGCGGGTGTGGACGGAGACCGAGCTGCGCGAGACGGCCGCACTGGCCCACCGCTACGGGGTGGCGGTGATCAGCGACGAGATCCACGCGGACTTCGTGCACGACGGGTACGCGCACGTGCCCTTTGCCCGAGTGGCCGGTGACGGGCGCTGGGCCGTCATCACGTCCGCTTCGAAGTCCTTCAACTTTCCGGCGCTGACCGGTTCCTACGGGCTCATCGGGGACCCCGGGGACCGGACGGAGTATCTGCGCCGCATGGAGACGGGGGAAGGGCTCGCCTCGCCGGCGGTGCTGTCGCTGACCGCGCACATCGCGGCCTACCGCGAGGGCTCGGCATGGCTGGACGCGGTCCGCGCGTACACCGCGGGGAATCTGGCGATGGTCCGGGAGCGACTGGACACGGAACTTCCCGAGCTGGCCTGGGAGCCGCCGCAGGCCGGCTATCTGGCCTGGATCGACCTCCGTCCGCTGGGCGTGGACGACGAGGCGCTGCAGCGGGTGCTGATCGAGCGGGAGAGGGTCGCGATCATGCCCGGGGCGGTCTACGGGGCGCCGGGTTTCCTCCGTCTGAACGTGGGGTGCGCGCGGAGCAAGGCCGAGGCGGGGGTGGCGGCGCTGGTGCGGGCGGTGCGGGCCGTGGCCTGATCAGGGCCGGAACAGTCGTTCATGAATGGCCTCCCGGCCCGGCAGCGGTGATGCTGCTCCTATGACTGACGCGGACGGTGCGGACGGCGACGGGATCCGGGTTGCCTCGCCCGTGGGGCGCTGGGTCGTCCTGACCACCGTGCTGGGGTCCGCCATGGCGCTGCTCGACTCGACGGTCATCAATGTGGCCCTCCCCCGCATCGGCGAGGATCTCGGCACCGATCTGGCCGCGCTGCAGTGGACGGTCAACGCCTACATGCTCACCCTCGCCGGGCTGATCCTGCTGGGCGGGGCGCTCGGGGACCGCTTCGGGCGGCGGCGGGTGTTCGTCCTCGGAGTGATCTGGTTCGCCGTGGCCTCGCTGCTGTGCGGGATCGCGCCGAACGCTGAGGTGCTGATCGCCGCGAGGGCGTTGCAGGGGGTCGGGGGAGCGCTGCTCACCCCCGGTTCGCTGGCCATCATCCAGGCGAGCTTCCACCCCGACGACCGGGCCCGCGCCGTGGGGCTCTGGTCCGGGTTCGGCGGGGTCGGGGCGGCCGTCGGGCCGTTCCTCGGCGGGTGGCTCGTGGACGGGCCGGGGTGGCGGTGGGTGTTCCTCATCAATCTGCCGCTCGCGGCCGTCTGCGTGCCGGTGGCCCTGCGCCACGTGCCGGAGTCCCGGGATCCCGACGCCCACGGCCGGTTCGACGTGCTCGGGGCCGCCCTCGCCGCGCTCGCGCTCGCCCTGGTCACCTACGCGCTGATCGAGGTGCCGGAGCAGGGCGCCTCCGTCATGGTGATCGGTGCGGCTCTCGGCGGGGTGCTCCTCGGAGTGGCCTTCGTGCAGGTGGAGCGGCACCGGGCCGACCCCATGGTGCCGCCGTCGATCTTCGCGTCGCGCCAGTTCACGGCCGTCAACATCGTGACGTTCTGTGTGTACGCGGCCTTCGGCGGGTTCTTCTTCCTGTCCGCGATCCAGCTCCAGGTGGTCGCCGGCTACTCGGCGCTCGGCGCGGGCACCGCGCTCCTGCCCACGACGGTGCTGATGCTGCTCTTCTCCGCGTCCGCCGGTGACCTCGGCCGGCGTATCGGGCCCCGCATCCCGCTCACCGTGGGCCCGCTGCTGGCCGCCGCCGGGATGCTCCTGATGCTGAGGGTCGGTCCCGGCGCCTCCTACCTGACGGACGTCCTGCCCGCCGTGATGGTGCTGGGGCTCGGCATGGTCACCCTCGTGGCCCCGCTCACCGCGACCGTCCTGGCCGCCGTGGAGACCGGCCGGGCCGGTCTCGCCAGCGGCATCAACAACGCCGCCGCGCGGGCCGCCGGACTCCTCGCGGTGGCCGCCCTCCCGCTGCTGGCGGGGATGGGCCCGGAGGCGTACCGCGACGCGGGGGAGTTCGCCTCGACGTTCCGGCGGGCGATGCCGATGTGCGCCGGGCTGCTGGTGGCGGGCTCGGTGATCGCGTGGTGGGCCGTGCGGACGGTTCCCGCGGCCCGTGCGGAGCCCCGTCCGGCGTGCACGACGCACTGCGGGGTGACGGCCCCGCCCTTGGAACCGGACCCCCGGCCCAGGCACACTTGAACCATGTCCATCCACGAGAACCTGCTCGGGGGCCCCGCCCCGACCCACCTGCCCGACGACCCGGAGCCGCGCGAGCTGCTCGCGGCCGGCACGGCGCCCGCCGATGTCGCCGCGAAGTACCCCACGTCCTCGCTGGCCTGGGCGCAGCTCGCCGACGAGGCGTACGAGGGCGGCCGGGTCATCGAGTCGTACGCCTACGCCCGCACCGGCTACCACCGCGGCCTGGACGCCCTGCGCCGCGCGGGCTGGAAGGGCCACGGCCCCGTCCCGTTCGAGCACGAGCCGAACCGCGGCTTCCTGCGGGCCCTGCACGCCCTCGCGCGCGCCGCGCAGTCGATCGGCGAGCAGGAGGAGTACGAGCGCTGCTCGTCGTTCCTGCGCGACTCCTCGCAGACCGCCGCCGACACCCTGGGCTGAGACGCTCCAGGCTTCCGGGCCCCGCGGGCAGCAGCCCGCGGGGCCCGACGCGTTCCGCGGAAGGCCGTTAGGATGCCGAGCAGGGGACCGGAGCTCCACCACCTCAGAGGAAGGGGCGGACCGCTACCCGGAAGCTCGTGTCGAGGAGACAGAAATGTCGACGAACCACCCCGACCCCGAAGCCACCGGTGCGGAGACCCCGCACCTGGACTTCGCGGGAACGACTCCGTACGAGGACTATGTCCAGGCGGATGTCCTGACCCACCTCCAGCACCTGCGCTCCGACGATCCCGGCGAGATGGTCTTCCTCGTCACCACCCAGGTCATGGAGCTGTGGTTCACGGTCATCGTCCATGAGTGGGAGACGGCGGCGCACGCCCTGCGCGAGGACCGCATACCGGTCGCCCGGGACGCGCTGAAGCGCTCGCTGCGGGAGCTGGAGGCGCTGAACGCCTCCTGGAAGCCGCTCGCCGGTCTGACCCCCGCCCAGTTCAACTCCTACCGCGGCTCGCTCGGCGAGGGGTCCGGCTTCCAGTCGGCGATGTACCGCCGGATGGAATTCCTGCTGGGCGACAAGTCCGCGTCCATGCTCGTGCCGCACCGGGGCGCGCCCCGTGTCCACGCCGAGCTGGAGAAGGCGCTCCACGAGCCCGGTCTGTACGACGAGACGCTCGCCCTGCTCGCCCGCCGTGGATACGCCGTGCCGCGGTCGGTGCTGCGGAGGGACCTGTCGCAGAAGTACGAGCCGTCCCCCGCGGTCGAGGCAGTCTGGGCGGAGATCTACGCCGCCCCGGACCAGAACGACGAGCTCGTGCGGCTCGGCGAGGTGCTGACCGATGTCGGCGAGCTGGTGTGGCGCTGGCGCAACGACCACCTGACCGCCACCCGCCGGGCGATGGGGTCGAAGACCGGGACCGGCGGATCCGCCGGGGTCGCCTGGCTGGAGAAGCGGGCCACCAAGAGCGTGTTCCCCGAGCTGTGGACGGCGCGTAGCCATGTCTGACTTCAAGGAGCGCGCCGAGGCGCTCGACACCGCCGACGAACTGGCCGCGCTGCGCGAGCTGTTCACCCTCGACGACACCGTCTACCTCGACGGGAACTCGCTGGGCGCGCTGCCCCGGCACGTGCCCGCGCGCATGCAGGACGTCCTCACCCGGGAGTGGGGCGCGCTGCGCATCCGCTCCTGGGACGAGAGCGGCTGGTGGACCGCGCCCGAGCGGATCGGCGACCGGATCGCCCCGCTGGTCGGGGCGGCCGCGGGACAGGTCGTGGTGGGCGACTCCACCAGCGTGAACGTCTTCAAGGCCGTCGTCGCGGCGACCAGGCTCGCGGGCGAGGGGCGCGACGAGATCCTCGTCGACGCGACGACCTTCCCCACGGACGGGTACATCGCCGGGTCGGCGGCCCGTATGACGGGCCACCGCGTCGTCCCGGTCGCCCCGTCCGACGTGCCGGCCGCGCTCGGGCCGCGGACGGCGGCGGTCCTCCTGAACCACGTGGACTACCGCACGGGCAGGCTCCACGACCTTCCCGGCCTCACCGCCGCCGCCCACGGGGCGGGGGCGCTCGCCGTCTGGGACCTGTGCCACAGCGCGGGCGCCCTGCCGGTGGGACTCGACGCGCACGGAGTCGACCTGGCCGTCGGCTGCACGTACAAGTACCTGAACGGCGGCCCGGGTTCGCCGGCCTACCTGTACGTCGCCGAGCGCCATCAGGGGGCTTTCGACTCACCCCTGCCCGGGTGGACCTCGCACGCCGATCCGTTCGCGATGACCCCCGGGTACGCCCCGGCGGACGGTTCCGTGCGGGGCCGGGTCGGCACGCCGGACATCCTGTCCATGCTGGCCCTGGAGGCGGCCCTGGACGTGTGGGACGGCGTGCCGGTGGAGGCCGTACGGGCCAAGTCCCTGGCGCTGACGGACTTCTTCCTGGAGTGCGTCGCCGCCTACGTCCCCGAGGGCCGGGTCACCTCGGTCACCCCCGTCTCCCACGCGGAGCGCGGAAGCCAGGTCTCGCTGCGGTGCGACGGCGCCGGGGAAGTGATGCGTGTGCTCATCGAGCGCGGCGTCGTCGGCGACCTGCGCCGTCCGGACGTCCTGCGCTTCGGTTTCACCCCGCTGTACGTCGGTTTCGCCGACGCCGAGCGGGCGGCGCGCATCCTCTCGGAGGTGCTCGCCGTCTGAGCGTCCCCGGCCGCACGGGTCCGCGCTCCGGGCCCGTGCGGCGGCGCTCCGCCGTACTGGTACCGTCCCCGCAGGTCAGTCCAGTTGGGCACAGGCGTAGGACGGTTGGAGCAGCATGTCGGATTCTGCCGCGCGTGATCGCGAAGCCGCCGAGACCGAGTCGGCGTTCGCCCACCCGGTGGTCGCCCCCGACGGGTCCGCGGCCTATGGGAGCCACCCCGACCAGGTGATCGACTTCTTCGCCCCGCGGGACGGCCGGGCCGGGGCTCCCCTCGTCGTGCTCCTGCACGGCGGTGCCTGGCGGGCACCGTACGACCGGCAGCACGTGTCGCCGTTCGCGGACTTCCTCGCGCGTCGCGGCTTCGCCGTCGCCAGTGTCGAGTACCGGCGCGGTGGTGAGATCCCGCAGCAGGGTGCGGCGGGCCCGGTCGCGGGCCGCTGGCCCGAGACCTTCGACGACGTGGCGGCGGCGATGGACGCGCTGCCGGCGCTGGTGGCCCGCGAGCTGCCGGGGGCGGATCCGCGCAAGACGGTGGTCACCGGCCACTCGGCGGGCGGGCAGCTCGCCCTGTGGGCCGCCGCCCGGCACGTGCTCCCGGAGGGCTCGCCATGGCGGCTGCCCGCAGCGCCGCCGCTGCGCGGCGTGGTCGCGCTGGCGCCCATCGGGGACTTCGCGAGCGCGGTGGAGCTGGACGTCTGCTCGGGTGCGCTGCACCAACTCCTCGGCGGGAAAGAAGACTTCGAGGCGCGGAGCGCTCACGTGGATCCGGCCCTGCTGCTGCCGACCGGGATCGCGACGGCCGTAGTCCAGGGGGTGGAGGACACCACCGTGCCGCCGGCCGTCACGGAGGCGTTCGTGGACGCCGCGGCGAAGGCCGGGGAGATGGTGGGGCTGACGCTGCTGGACGGGATCGGGCACTTTCCCCTGATCGACCCGGCGGCGGACGCCTGCGCGGTGGTGGCCGAGGAGATCGCCCAGCTGGCCTGGTAGTACTTGCGACGGACGGCCAGGGATCCGCATCACTGGTGACGACCGGAGCACGGGGCGCGGCCTACCGTGGAAGCGTGACCGAGACCAAGACCAGAAGCCCCGAGTTCCGGCTGGCCGCAGGGGCGATAGGCGGCCTGCGGCAGGACCTCTTCCACCATGTCTTCGACTACCGGCCGCTCGGGCCGCTCGGCACGGACGGACCGGTGATCCGCCGGCTGCCGAAGCCGGTCCGGACGCGGGCCGTCTGGTTCCCGCACGCGGTGGTGGGCGGCGTCGCGCTGATCGCGCTGCTCGAAGGCGTCTTCGCGTCGAACTACTACTCCCCGTTCGGGATCGCGACCGTGATCACCGCGTTCCTTCCGGCCGCCACGCTGCTGATGACGCTGGTCCGCCCCGTCCTCGCGTTCTGGGTGTCGATCGTCGCGACCCCGGTGGTGGCCGTCGTGGGCAGCGGCGACTGGCCCTGGCAGCCGAACGCCTTCGTCTGCCACCTCGGCGTGCTGGTCGTGGTCGCGGCGAGGACCCGGCCCCGTACAGCCGGCTGGATGTGGCTGATCACCCTGCTCGTCGGGAGCCTCCTGGGGAATCTGGGTCCCGGCTTCTCCAACACCGCGCCGATGGCCGTCACCTCGGCGTTCGCCCTGCTCCTCGTCGCCATGGTGCAGGTGCGCCGTGAGGCCGAGCGGGAGGTGATCGTGCAGCGCACCGTCACCGCCGTCGAGCGGGACCGGCGCACGCTCCTGGAGGAGCGCACCACCATCGCCCGCGAGCTGCACGACGTCGTCGCCCACCACATGTCGGTCGTCGCCATCCAGGCCGAGGCGGCGCCGTACCGGGTGGAGAACCCGCCGCCCGAGCTGGAACAGGCCTTCCTCACCATCCGGGAGAACGCCGTGGCCGCCCTCACCGAGCTGCGCCGCGTCCTCGGTGTCGTACGCGCCGACGACTACGAGGTGCCGAACGCCCCGCAGCCCACCCTCGCGGCGCTGGACCGGCTGCTGGACAACGTCCGGGAGGCGGGCCTGGAGACGGAGAAGACTGTCACCGGCGCGGTGCGGGAGCTCCCCCAGGGCGTCGAGCTGTCGGCGTACCGGATCGTGCAGGAGGCGCTGAGCAACACGCTCCGGCACGCTCCGGGCGCCGCCGCCAAGGTGGAGATCGGCTACGTGCTCGGCGGGCTCGGGGTGCGCGTCGTCAACGGCCCCGCGCGGGGGCTGGTCAAGCCGTCGCCGGGGGCCGGTCACGGAATCACGGGGATGCGGGAGCGGGTCGCGATGCTGAACGGCGAGATGACCGCGGGGGCGACGGAGGACGGCGGGTACGAGGTCGCCGTGTTCCTGCCCGTACCGGCTCAGCGCGACGGTGGTGAGGACGCGTGAGCGCCTCGCCCATCCGGGTGCTGATCGTCGACGACCAGATGATGGTCCGCGAAGGCTTCTCCGTGCTGCTCAACGCCATGCCCGGCATCGAGGTCGTGGGAGAGGCCGTCGACGGGCGGCAGGCCGTCTCGCAGGTCGCCGCCCTACGGCCCGACGTGGTGCTGATGGACATCCGGATGCCGGAGCTCAACGGCATCGAGGCGACCCGTGAGATCGTCGCCGCCGACGCGGACGCCAAGGTGCTCGTCCTGACCACGTTCGACCTCGACGAGTACGTGTACCAGGCCCTGCGGGCCGGCGCCTCGGGCTTCCTCCTGAAGGACGCCTCGGCGAGGCAGCTGGCCGAGGGCGTGCGGGTGGTGGCGTCCGGCGAGGCGCTGCTCGCCCCGACGGTGACCCGGCGGCTGATCACCGAGTTCTCGAAGATCGCCGAGGCGCCGCGGCCGCCCGCCATGGCCAGGATCGGTGACCTCACCGAGCGGGAGACCGAGGTTCTGGTGCTCATCGCACAGGGGCTGTCGAACCTGGAGATCGCCTCCCACCTGGTGGTCGCCGAGTCGACCATCAAGACGCACGTCAGCCGCGTCCTGGTGAAGCTCGGGCTGCGGGACCGGACCCAGGCCGCCGTGTTCGCGTACGAGGCGCGGCTGGTCACGCCCGGATAGCGTCGGCCCATGCACGTGTCCTTCGACCCCTGGTCCCCGGCGTTCGTCGCCGATCCGTACCCCGCCTACGCCGCGCTGCGCGCCACCGGCCGGGCGCACTACTTCGAGCCGACGCGGCAGTGGCTCGTCCCGCACTACTCCGACGTGTCCGGGCTGCTGCGCGACCGGCGGCTGGGGCGGACCTACCTCCACCGCTTCGGCCACGACGAGTTCGGTGTCACCGGGCCGCCCCCGGCACACGAGCCGTTCCACACGCTCAACGGGAACGGGATCCTCGATCTGGAGGCCCCCGACCACACCCGGATCCGGCGGCTGGTCGCCAAGGCGTTCACGCCCCGCAGGGTCGAGGCGCTCGCCCCGACCGTGGAGCGGCTGGCAGCCGGGCTCGTCGACGACTTCGTCGCGGCGGGCGGCGGCGACCTCCTGAGCGCGGTCGCGGAGCCCCTGCCGGTCGCCGTCATCGCCGAGATGCTGGGCGTCCCGGAGGCCGACCGGGGGCTGCTGCGGCCGTGGTCGGCGGCGATCTGCGGGATGTTCGAGCTGAACCCGCCGGAGGAGAGCGCACAGGCCGCGGTGCGGGCCTCCGTCGAGTTCTCCGCGTATCTGCGCGGACTGATCGAGGCGCGGCGCGCGGATCCGGGGGCGGACCTGATCTCCGGCCTCATCGCCGCCCACGACGACGAGGACCGGCTGACCGAGCAGGAGATCATCTCCACCTGCGTGCTGCTGCTCAACGCCGGTCACGAGGCGACCGTCAACGCCACCGCCAACAGCTGGTGGATGCTCTTCCGGCACCCGGAGCAACTGGCCGCCCTGCGCGCGGACCACGGCATGCTGCCGACCGCGGTGGAGGAGCTGCTGCGCTACGACACCCCGGTGCCCATGTTCGCGCGGTGGGTCCTGGACGACATCGAGATCGACGGCACCGTCATCCCGCGCGGTGCGCAGGTCGCCCTGCTCTTCGCGTCGGCCAACCGGGACCCGGAGCGCTTCGCCGACGCGGAGACGCTGGACCTCTCCCGTCAGGACAACCCGCACATCTCCTTCGGGGCGGGCATCCACTACTGCCTGGGCGCTCCGCTGGCCCGCCTCGAACTGCACGCCTCCTTCGGTGAGCTGCTCCGCAGGGCGCCGGGCATGCGGCTGGTGGCCGAGCCGGAGTGGAACCCCGGCTATGTGATCCGGGGGCTGCGGGAGCTGCTGGTCGAGATCTGAGGCGCGGGACCCGGGCCCCCGGAGGCCGGCCCTACTTGGTCAGCAGGTCCCGCCGCCGGAAACCCTCCAGGCCGAGCAGGATCAGGGCGGCGGCGACCGCGGTGAGGACGGCCAGGGGCGTCCACTCCATGGGGGCCGCGGGCAGCCGCGGGACGTGGCCGAAGGGGGACAGGTCGTTCATCCGGTCGGGGAACCCGAGCAGTTGGCCCAGATAGCCGGTCACGAACGCGTACACCGGGACCGCCCACGCTGCCTGGACCGCCCGGGGCAGCCAGCCGAACAGGACCGCGGCCACCCCGGCGGTGACCCAGAGCGCGGGTGCGTAGGCGAGTGCCGCGCCCGTCAGGGAGAGCACCAGCCCGGGGTCGCCGGTGGACGCCGCACCAAGGACACCGATCCCGATCCCCGCGGACACCAGCAGGGCGGTGCCGCCCGCGAGGGCGACCGTGAGATGGCTCCCCATCCACCGGGCACGGGACAGGCCGGTCGCCAGGAGGGGTTCGGCGCGGCCAGCGTTCTCCTCCGCCCGGGGGCGCAGGGTCGCCATGACCACGTACACGGAGGCCACGACGGCGAGGATCACCATGATCATCGAGGCGAACGACTCGGCCGTGCTCGCGCCTCCGGTCCTCCGGAGCGCGTCCTGGATCTGGTCGATGCCCTTCAGCATGTCGTCGGCCTCGCCGAGGATCGACCCGTACATCGCGCCCATCACGAACAGGCCCGCACCGAATCCCGCCAGCACGGAGCGGTGCAGCCGCAGCGCGAATCCCAGGGGCCGGAGCAGCGCGCCGGACGCCGTCGGGCTGCCGGGCCGGGCGGCGCGCAGCCCCGCGCCCACGTCGCGCCGCGTCGACAGCACGAATCCGGTGCCGGCGCAGAGGACGGCGAGTGCCGCGCAGAGCAGCAGCGGCCACCAGCGGTTGTCCACGTAGGGGTAGGTGCGCTGGATCCAGCCGATCGGGGAGAGCCAGGAGAGCGCGTCGTTCCCGCCCGCGTCACCGGCGGCGCGCAGGACGTAGGCGGCCCCGACGACGGCCAGTGCCATGCCGGACGCGCCCCGGGTGTGGGCGGTGATCTGTGTGGTGATCGCGGCGACACCCGCGAAGACGAGGCCGACGGCCGCGTGCGCGAGGCCGTAGAGCACCGCGCCCGTCGCGCCGCCCGGGGCCAGGTCCATGGCCCCGAGTCCGGCGGCGAGCAGAGCCGCGAGTGCGAGGTCGGCGATCAGCGCGACCCAGAGCGCGGCGGCCAGGTGCGCGTGGCGTCCGACGACGGTCGAGCGGACCAGCTCGGCGCGGTTGGTCTCCTCCTCGTCGCGGGTGTGCCGGGTGACGACCAGGACGCTCATGAGCCCCGTCAGCACGGCGACGAAGCCGAGCATCTGGTGGCCCAGCATCGAGCCGAAGGTGTAGTCGTCCAGATAGTGCGCGGGTCCGGTCATGGCGAGCCCGGCGGGGCTGTCCATGGTGGTGACCACGGAGGCGCGGTCCTCGGGGGCGGCGTAGAGCGTCCTGAACTTGTCGGCCGTGGAGAGCGTGCCGAGGAACAGCGCGAGGACCCACACGGGCAGCCGGACGCGGTCCCTGCGCAGGTTGAACCGGACGAGGGCGCGGGTCCCGGCCAGTGCTCCCGGGCCGGCGAGGGCCCGGGCCGCCGAAGGGGTCCGGGTGGCGGTCGCCGTGGTCATCGCGCCTCCCGGGAGGCGGCTCCACCGTGGCCGTTGGCGGCGAGCTCGTCGCCGTAGTGGCGGAGCATGAGCTCCTCCAGGGTCGGCGGATGGCTGACCAGGCTGCGCACACCGAATTCGGCGAGCTTGCTCACGGCTGCGTCGAGGTGACCGCCGTCCACGGCGAACCGCACCCGGCCCCCGCCGCCGGCACCGTCGTCGGTGATCTCCACGGAGTGCACCCCGGGCAGCCCGTCGAGCCCGCCGGCGGGTCGGGCCGTCTCGGCCTCGATCGTCGTACGCGTGAGGTGCCGCATCTCGCTCAGCGACCCGGACTGCACGGTCCTGCCGAGCCGGACGATGCTGACCCGGTCGGCCAGTCGCTCGACCTGGGCCAGGATGTGGCTGGAGAGCAGCACGGTCCTGCCCGCGGCCTTCGCCTCCAGGACGACGTCCTGGAAGACCACCTCCATGAGCGGGTCGAGTCCCGCCGTCGGCTCGTCCAGGAGCAGGAGCTCCGCGTCGGAGGCCAGGGCGGCGACGATGGCCACCTTCTGGCGGTTGCCCTTGGAGTAGGCGCGGCCCTTCTTCGTCGGGTCGAGGCCGAAGCGCTCGATCAGCTCGTCGCGGCGCCGCTTGTCGGCCCCGCCGCGCAGGTGGGACAGCAGACCGATGGCCTCCCCGCCGGTGAGGCCCGGCCACAGTTCCACGTCGCCGGGTACGTAGGCCAGGCGCCGGTGCAGCTCGACGGCGTCGTGCCACGGATCCTTCCCGAGCAGCTGGGCCGCGCCCGAATCGGGGCGCAGCAGGCCCAGCAGGACCCTGATGGCGGTGGATTTCCCGGCGCCGTTGGGACCGAGGAGCCCGTGGACCTCACCCGTCTCGACGGTGAGGTCGAGGCCGTCCAGCGCGTGCGTCCGCCCGAACGACTTGTGCAGCCCGGCGACGGTGATTGCCTTCGTCATGTTTCTGAAAGTACGCTCACTTCACAAAGTTGTGAAGTTAAGGAAGCGTATAAAGTCGTGCCGTGATCGGAGCAGGGGAGGCGGCGGAAGACATGACCGGCGGGACCGGGGAGAACAGGGAGACCGGGCGCGACGAGGACGCGGTGTCGCGCTTCGTCGAGCGCTTCGCGGCCGAGATGACGGAAGCCGGGATGCAGCGGATGGCCGCACGCGTCTTCGCGTCGCTCCTCGCCGACGACGACGGCTCCATGACCTCGGCGGACCTCGGCAGGCAGCTGCGGATCAGCCCGGCCGCGGTGTCGGGGGCGGTCAACTACCTCACCCAGGTCAGCATGGTCGGCCGCGAACGGGACCCCGGCTCCCGCCGCGACCGCTACCGCCTGCACGACGAGATCTGGTACGCCACCTTCGCCAACCGCGACCAGGTGCTGACCCGCTGGGAGCGCACGCTGCGGGACGGCGCACGCTCCCTCGGCGAGGACACCCCGGCGGGCTCGCGGCTCGTGGAGACGGCGGAGTTCTTCGCGTTCATGCAGGCCGAACTGGTCGGTGTCCTGGAGCGGTGGCGCGAGAGCCGCAGGACGCCGGGGTGAGGCCGCGGGGGCCCGGGCTCAGCCGCCCGCCGCGGGGAGCACCAGCCCCCAGGCGCCCGCCCGTACGGTCCAGGTGCGGGTCCTGACGGGGCCCCCGACCTGTATGTCCGCCCGGTAGCGGAAGTCCGGGCCGGAGACCGTGACCGCCTTGGCCTCGGCCGTGTACGTCTCGCCCGAGGCGGTGTGGATCACCACGTCGGCCAGACCGCCGTCGCCCTGGGCGGTCACCGAGACGTCCTCGACCGGCCGGTCCAGGTCGTTCAGGAGGACGCCGTCCGCCTCGACCCGCAGCCGGTGGGCCCGGGAGGGACCGGAGGGCGAGGGGGGAGCGGGGCGCACCAGGGAGGCCACGAGGGTGCGGCAGGTGTCCCAGACCGTGTGGGGCTGGCCCGGCGAGGGTCTGGCCGCCGGTATGCGCAGCTCGCCCAGGACCACTCCGTCGCTGTCGTCGACGAGCAGGTCCAGCCGGCGGGCGGTCCCGTCGAGCGCCGTGCGCGCGGCCGCGACCGCGCCCCGGGGCACGCCCAGTGCGTAGCCGAGTTCCAGAGTGTGTGCCGCGCCGACCGGGATCAGGGAGAGCGCGCTCTCGGAGAGCTCCCGTTCCCTGTGGAGCTGGGAGACCGCGCGCAGCAGCGCGTGGTCGTCGCCGACGAGGACCGGACGTCTGGAACCCCGCCGCGACAGGGCCCTGGCGAACTCGTCGGGGCCGTCCGGAAGGCAGATCTTGGCGTGCGCGCCCGCGCTCAGCACGTCCTTCGCGATGCGCACGGACTCGCCGTCATAGCGGCGGGCAAGGGGGTCGACGAGTACGAGTAGCTGGTGGTCGCCGTCGCCGGGGGGCTCTGCAGCCGACACCTCGGTCCTTCCTCGGGTAGCATCTTGGTGCAAGAGCCCCTTGCGCTATTGCGCCAGGGGCTTCGTCTATTCCGGGGCACCCGGTTCGACGGCTCAGGCTTTGCCGTACATCGTCGTGCGGCAGGTACGACCTTTACGTACGCCCCCTGACCTTGGACATGCCCCGCCCGGAAGGGGTGTACGCCTGTGCCCGCACTTGTGCTGCTCGGTGCTCAGTGGGGTGACGAGGGCAAGGGGAAGGCCACCGACCTCCTCGGTGGATCCGTTGACTATGTGGTGCGTTACCAGGGCGGCAACAATGCCGGCCACACGGTCGTCGTAGGCGACCAGAAGTACGCACTGCATCTCCTCCCCTCCGGAATCCTGTCGCCGGGGTGTACCCCGGTCATCGGTAACGGTGTCGTCGTCGACCCGGCTGTCCTGCTCTCCGAGCTGAGCGGCCTGAACGAGCGAGGCATCGACACGTCCAAGCTCCTGATCAGCGGCAACGCTCATTTGATCACTCCGTACAACGTCACCGTCGACAAGGTGACGGAACGCTTCCTCGGTACGCGCAAGATCGGCACGACCGGGCGCGGTATCGGCCCGACGTACGCCGACAAGATCAACCGCGTCGGCATCCGCGTCCAGGACCTCTACGACGAGTCGATCCTGGAGCAGAAGGTCGAAGCGGCGCTGGAGCAGAAGAACCAGCTCCTCGCCAAGGTCTTCAACAGGCGCGCGATCGAGGCCGGCAAGATCGTCGAGGAGATGCTCCAGTACGCGGAGCAGCTCAAGCCGTACGTCGCGGACACGACGCTGATCCTGAACGACGCCATCGACGAGGGCAAGGTCGTCCTCTTCGAGGGCGGTCAGGGCACGCTGCTGGACGTCGACCACGGCACGT
This sequence comes from Streptomyces sp. NPDC057287, assembly GCF_042667905.1. Lineage (NCBI taxonomy): Bacteria > Bacillati > Actinomycetota > Actinomycetes > Kitasatosporales > Streptomycetaceae > Streptomyces > Streptomyces sp. NPDC057287. Next base: position 116,968 of record NZ_JBHUYV010000018.1, read on the forward strand.
ACCCCTTCGTCACCTCGTCGAACCCGACCGCGGGCGGCGCCTGCACCGGAGCCGGCGTGGGCCCGACGAAGATCAGCCGCGTCATCGGCATCCTCAAGGCCTACACCACCCGTGTCGGTGCCGGCCCCTTCCCGACGGAACTTCTCGACGAGGACGGCGAGGCGCTGCGCAGGATCGGCGGCGAGCGCGGTGTCACCACCGGCCGTGACCGCCGCTGCGGCTGGTTCGACGCCCCGATCGCGCGGTACGCGACCCGGGTCAACGGCCTCACCGACTTCTTCCTCACCAAGCTGGACGTGCTGACCGGCTGGGAGCGGATCCCGGTGTGCGTGGCGTACGAGATCGACGGCAAGCGCGTCGAGGAGCTCCCCTACAGCCAGACCGACTTCCACCACGCGAAGCCGATCTACGAGATGCTGCCGGGCTGGTCCGAGGACATCACGAAGGCCCAGACCTTCGGTGACCTGCCGAAGAACGCGCAGGCGTACGTGAAGGCGCTGGAGGAGATGTCCGGCGCTCCGATCTCCGCGATCGGTGTCGGCCCCGGCCGGACCGAGACGATCGAGATCAACTCCTTCCTGTAGGAGATCGCGCGACGGCGGCCGGACCTTCCACGGGGAAGGTCCGGCCGCCGTCGTTCGTCCGGGTACGGATCCGGCGCCGCAGGGGTGCTGCCATCGGTGCGCTGCCGTCGGGCGGCGCCGTCAGCCGGCGATGGAGCGAGGCGACGCCGTACAGGGCGGCGATCGCGGCGAGGGAGCAGGGGACGGAGATCGCGAAGTGCGCGAGCCACGCCCCCGCCCTTCCGGGGCCGCCCCAGGAGTGGTCGTAGGGGCCCTGGTCCACGAACCCGTGGAACGGCCCCCGGGCCATGCCCAGCAGGAGGGTGACCGCTCCCCCCGCGCCGGGCGGTACGGCGGGCCGGGTGGGAGCGTGCGGCCGGGAGCCGGGGGGAGAGCGTCCGTGGGGTGTCCATGGGCGCGGAGGCCAGGAGCAGGTCCGAGCCGCCCGCGAGATCCCACGGTGCTGTCCCCGCCCCCTACTCCGGTAGGGCCCGGTCCTCCCCGCAGAGCCGCATCCCCCTCGGCGTCGCGCAGGGCAGGTGGCCGTTGGTGCGCATGATCTCCTCGCCGTAGTTGTCCAGGTAGTTCAGGAAGCCGGCCACCAGGGAGTTCGCGGGAGGCGACCCGTAGGTGTACGCGTACTCGATCTCGCGGTACGGGTAGCTGCTGGTGGCGATCGTGTCGACGGACGGGGCGACGCCGTCGATGGTCGTCCGGTGCGCCCCTTCGGGCACCGTGCCGCCCCGCAGTTCGGTGTAGCCGATCGCGCCGTCGAGTTCGGCGACCTCGGCCAGGACCTGGTCCGTGCCGTCGAGCTCGCAGCGCAGGACCGGGGCCTCGTCGTAGTCCTTGGTGACGCAGTCGCGAGAGGACGTGGCGGGTTCGTTGGCGTCCAGGACCCGGCGCTGGAACACCTCGCGCGTACCGGAGTTGGCGTCCCGGCTGACGAGCCGGACGGGCAGGTCGGGGCCGTCCTCGGCGATCTCGTCCCAGTTGCGGACCTCGCCTCTGTAGATCCGTCTGATCTGGTCGGTGGAGAGGTCCTTCACCGGCACCGAGTCGTTGACGACGAGGGAGAACAGCGAGATCGCGACCCGCTTCCCGTGCAGCTCGGTGAGGGCGGCCGGTCCGGGGCCGTCGGACAGGGCGACCATGGGAGGAGAACCGGCGGATCCGGCCTTGCGGCCGGCGGCGTCGAGCTTCCGCACACCGGCGTTGCTGCCGTGGATGTCCAGGCGGATGTCGGCGCCCTCGCACTCGTCCTCGTACTTCTGCTCCAGCTCCTCCATGACCGGCTCGAACGCGGTGGAGCCGGTGACGGTGAGGGTGCCCCGGGCGCAGTCCATCGGGGGCGGGGAATCGTCCCGTACGACGATGATGGCGGCGAGCGTGACGACGCAGGCGGTGAGGGCCACGGTGATGATCCTCGACGCCGGGCCGAACAGCGGAGGCTTCTCGTCGGGCCGGGCAGCCTTGTTCCGCGCCACGGCACCGTCCCGGATGCCGCCGGTGACCTTGACCGGGCCGCCCACGTGCGAGCCGGTGAGCAGGACCAGGAGCTTGAAGTGCTCGTTGCGGTTGAGGGGGACGCGCGGCAGCCGGATGACCGAGCCGTCGTGCCGCAGGCCTGCCGCCGGGGTGAAGTGATCCATCAGGTGGTCGGCGTCCGACGAGTGGGTCACGGCGATTCCGCGGACCGTCCGTCCGGTGAACTCCACTGTGAGGCCGTTGAGTTCGCCCCGTCCGGTGTAGTCCTCGTCGACGATCGACTGCGAGCCGTCGTTCTCGATGCGCAGCAGGACGAGAGTGGCGTCGGCCATGTCCGGGGTCTCGTCGAAGAGCCCGAGCCGCACGTTGGCCCGGCCCTGGCTGACCTCGCTGCCGATCGGGGTGTCCATCTGCACGCGGTAGCCGATGCGCTTGCGGCGCGGGACGCGGCGTTCGTACCAGAGCACGCCCGCCGAGGTCGCGACGCCCAGGAGGGCGGTGAGGACGGCGATGACGTTCTCGGGGGTGAACAGCCGATCCATGGTGTGCGCGCTCCCTCGTGGGTGCGGTGTGCCGGACGGCGTCACCGTACGACCGCGGACCGTGTGGTGGGGGAGCCTCCGGATTCCTTCCGGGGAAGTTCGCCTCGCGTTCAACGGGCTTATGGACAAGGCGGATTGGCGGTAGCCGTGAATGCGCCGAGTTCTGGTCTAGACCTTGACAGGTCCAGACCATCGACGCTTGAGTGGCCGTACCCCCCATGGCGGCGCCCGCCCGGCGCGAGCGCCGCGCCGAAGGAGTGATCGCGTGTTCAAACGTGTCATGAGCCTGATCGCCGCGCTGGGCGTGGTCGTCGCGACGCTCGTCATTCTTCCCGCCACCACGGCGGCGGCCGCCGCCTGTGCCCCGGCCTGGAGCGCCTCCGCCGTCTACTGGGGCGGCGGCTCCGCCTCGTACAACGGGCACAACTGGTCCGCGAAGTGGTGGACCCAGAACGAGCGCCCCGGCACGGTCGACGTCTGGGCCGACCAGGGCACCTGCGGGTCCGGCGGTACGGAGGAGCCGAACCCCTCGGGCTTCGTCGTCAGCGAGTCCCAGTTCAACCAGATGTTCCCGGGCCGGAACTCCTTCTACACGTACAGCGGCCTCACCGCGGCCCTGAGCGCCTACCCCGGCTTCGCCAAGACCGGCAGCGACACGGTGAAGAAGCAGGAGGCGGCGGCGTTCCTCGCCAACGTCAGCCACGAGACCGGCGGTCTGGTGCACATCGTCGAGCAGAACACCGCGAACTACCCGCACTACTGCGACACGAGCCAGTCGTACGGCTGCCCGGCCGGCCAGGCCGCCTACTACGGCCGTGGTCCGATCCAGCTCAGCTGGAACTTCAACTACAAGGCCGCCGGTGACGCCCTCGGCATCGACCTGCTCGGCAACCCGTGGCAGGTGGAGCAGAACGCGGCCGTGGCCTGGAAGACCGGTCTCTGGTACTGGAACACGCAGTCCGGCCCCGGCACCATGACACCGCACAACGCCATCGTCAACGGCGCCGGCTTCGGTGAGACCATCCGGTCCATCAACGGCAGCATCGAGTGCAACGGCGGCAACCCCGCCCAGGTGCAGAGCCGCATCAACAAGTACCAGGCGTTCGTCCAGATCCTCGGCACCACCCCTGGCTCGAACCTGAGCTGCTGAGCCCGGCCCCACCCCGGGGAGTGGGGGCGCGTCCGGCTCGTGGCCGGGCGCGCCCCCGATTCGTCTTCCGGGTCGGGCGCCCCCGATTCGTGTTCCCGCCGGGCCGGTTGGCAGGATCACGCACCATGAGCACGGACAGCGACAGCACACCGCCCGCGACCACCGAGGCCCGCCTCGCCCTGGTCGACGACGTCCTCGCCCTGCCCTTCCCCGCGGGCGAGGAGAGTGAGGACAGCGGAGGGCGGAGCAGCGGCCCCGGGCACCACCTGCTGATCCTGCGGGCCAGTGAGGACTTCTGGGACGACCGGTCCCCCGAGCACGTCGAGCCCGCCGAGCAGGAGATCGAGGACGAATTCAGTGTCCTGGCGACCGCCCTGAGCGAGCGGTGGGGCGAGCCGGAGACCGTGGACCTCTGGCCCTATCTGGAGCGGGAGGACACGGACGCCGCTCCGGAGCCGATGGGGCAGCTCTGCAACCTGGCGGGCAGCATGCAGGTCTGGCGCGTCCCCGGGGGCACGCGGTGGCTCGGTCTGGCCGTGGGGCAGGCGGACCCGGAATTCCCCGTCTGGCTGCTCGCCGCAGTCGGCGAGGCGGCGACACTGCCGGGCTGAGCGCGGGGCCGGCGCCGAAGAGGTCAGAGCAGCGTCGGCTTCACGGACATCAGCAGGTGCTGGTGGGAGGGCGTCCCGGTCTCCTCCCCGCCGGTGATCATGGCGCGCTGCCCCGGGCCCATCAGCTTCATCCGGACCGCCGTGTCCTCGAAGGAGGCCAGCGCGTCCATCAGGTACTGGGGGTTGAAGGCCACCGTCATCTCCGCGGTGCCGTCCGAGGCCGCCGGCAGCCGCTGCGAGGCCACGTCGTCCTCGAATCCGGCCTGAAGTGTCACCGCGCCGTCCGGCCCGCCGGTGAAGGTCATCTGCAGGGGGCTGCCGCCGTCCGCGACGACGGAGACCCGTTTCACGGCCTCCACCAGGCGGGCCCGGTCCAGCACCACGACCGCGGGGCCGGCCAGGGCGAACAGCTTCTCGTGCCGCGGCAGCCGGCCGTCCAGAAGGCGCACCGTCGTGCGCGTCCCGGCGTGCTCGAATCCCGCCGAGCCCCCGTCCACCGCGACGTCGACCTTGCCCGCCCTGCCGAGCGACCGGGCGATCTCGGACAGCCGACGGGCCGGCAGCAGGACGTCGGCCGCCACGTCGGGCGTGGCCGCCGTGAACGGCAGGGTGCGCACCGCGAAGCGGTACCGGTCCGTCGCCGCCAGCGTCATGGTCGAGCCGTCGAGCCCGAGGCGTATGCCGGTGAGCACCGGCAGGCTGTCGTCCCGCCCCGCGGCCACCGTCACCTGCGCGACCGCCGTGGCGAACTCCCCGGCGGCCACCTCGCCGTGGACCTCCGGCAGCGAGGGCAGAGCCGGGTAGTCGTCGAGGGGCAGGACGGAGAGACCGAAGCGCGAGCCGTCCGCCGTGACCGTGAAGCGGGAGCCCTCCACCGCGCACTCCACCGGCCCCTCGGGCAGCACCTTGCAGATGTCGAGCAGCCGCCGCCCCATGACCAGGACCTTCCCGGGCCGGACGGTGTGCGCCTCCGCCTCGACGCGGGCGGACGCCTCGAAGTCCAGCCCCGACACCCTGAGCCGGCCGATGTCGGCTTCGAGGAGGAGACCGCCGAGGACGGGGACAGGCGAACGCGACGGCAGCACCCGGGCCGCCCGGGACACGGCATCGGTCAGTGCGCCACGCTCCATACGGAACTCCACTGCGGGGCCTCTCTCGTCCGGAGTGCAACACGGTCGAGAACCAACGCTAGGCGGCACCACTGACAGTCGCCGCGGGCCGACGACAGCGACCACCCCCGTGAGCCGCTGCCGCCGTGCCTCCGGACGTCCCCCGACGTCTTCGGGCCCCCGGATCCGGGCCGTCCCGACGTCCCCCGACGTCTCACGGACGTCCCGGAGCACGCTGCGGACTCTAAGGGGGCGGGGCGGCGGGCCGGGAGGTTCAATTCGCACTGTGTGGCCCGCGACGGGTATCAAACCGCACAACCGGACCGGTACTCTGCACTCCGGTTCGGGGGATCGGAGGACACGTGCGCGCGCGGGAACGGGCCGACGACGTACTGCTGATGTACCGGCTGGCGCGGACCGGCGGGTCGCCGGAGCTGCTCCGCAGGCTGGCCCGGCGGGCGGAGGGCTGGGCCGGGATCCTGGACGGGGAGGGAACGGTTCTCCAGGCCGCGGCCGGCAGTGTGCGGTGGCCGGCCCACGAGGCGGCGGGTCTCGCCGCCTCCGCAGCGCGGGAACTGACGGCCCGTGGGGCCGGGTCGTACTCCCTCGACACCGAGGGGAGCGCCGCGCTGCTGCTCCCCCTCGACCGGGCCCCCCTCGACCGGACGTCCGAACGCCGCGGCCCGGTCCTCGCCGTCGTCGCCCCCAAGCCGCTTCCCGGCGGGCTGGCCACGCTGATGGCCGACGCCGTGATGCCCCTGGCCCTGGCCTGGGCGTCGGAGAGCGTCGAGCGCAAGCGGCGACGGGTGGACCTCGCGGAGTCCCGTAGCCGTGAGGCCGTGCTGCACCTCCTGATGACGGGCCAGCTCTCCATCGCCCGCCAGGTGGCGGGAGCGCTGCGGCCGAAGCTCCCCGACCCCGTGCGTGTCTGCGTCGTCGAATGCTCCGGCGGGCAGCGGGACGAGGTGGCCCGGATCTGCGCGGAGGCCTCCGGTGGGCGGACGTGGATCGTGCGCTGCCCCGTCTACGCCCGCCACCTGATCCTGATCGTGCCCGCGGACGAGGAGGCCGGGGAGCAGGGGGCGGAGAGCGGCCGCTCGCTCGGTCCGGCCGTCGCGGGGCTCGTGGACGACTGCGTCGTGGGCGTCAGCGAGGAGGTGCGGCTGCCCGACACGGCGACCGCCTACCAGCAGGCCTTCCACGCCCTCGCCGTCGCCCGCGGACTCCCCGGGCGACACGCCAGGTTCGGCACCGCCCCGGAGCCCGCGCTGGTCGTCGGCGCCGCCGGCGCGCGGTGGGCCGATGCCCTGCTCGCACCCCTCCTCACCCATCTGCCCCGCCGCTCGCAGGACCCGGGCAGCCAGGAGCTGTCGGCGACCGTCGCGTCCTGGCTGGCGTTCTCCTCCCACGCCACCCAGCACCTGAAGATCCACCGCAACACCCTGGCCGCACGGCTGAAGCTCGTCGGCGAACTCCTCGGCCTCGACCTGAACCTGGTCGCCGACCAGGCGGCCGTCGACCTGGCCCTCAGGATCAGGGCCACCCCTGCCCTCCGCCCCTCCCGCCCCTGGGGTGCGGCGGAGACCGGCGGCCTCGACACCGTCCTGCGTTCCCCGGGCGTCCAGGACTGGGCCGTCCAGCAGCTGCGGCTCCTCGGCCGGGCCGGCCCCATGGGCGAGGAGACCCTGCGGACGTGGCTGGGCTGCGAGGCCCAACTGGCCCCGACGGCCTCCGCGCTGGGCATATCCGTACCCGGTGCGCGCAAGCGCCTCACCCGGATCGAGGCCGTGCTGTGCCGGTCGCTGCTCCGGACTCCGAGCGCCCGGTACGACCTGTGGCTCGCGTTCCGGGCGGTGGACCTCGCGGCGTGAGCCGCTCAGCCGGTCTTCGTGTACGTCAGGCTCTGGCCGGTGGCCGTGATCTCACGCCGAAGGGTGCCGTCGGGCAGCAGCGTCAGGACGGTGGGCTCGCCCGGGGTGCACGACGCCATCGGTTCGCCCTCCGTGACCCTGGAGGAGCCGATGCGCACGGGCCCGTCCGAGGCCGGCTCGCTCTCCAGATCGGCCACGAACACGCAGTGGTAGGAGCCGCCCGAGTCGAGCGGGCCCTCGGCGGTCAGGGACAGCACGGCTTCGCCCACCTCACCCTGTCGGACGACGAGTTGACGGGTGGAGGCCCCGGCGCCGCCCTCGACGGCCCCGGACCAGGTGCCCAGGAAGCCGGACGGGACGGTGCCGTCGGAGCTCGTGCCGTCGGGCCCCGTGCCGTTCTCGGAGGAGCGGGCGCCGGAGGGAGAGCCGCCGCCCCGAGACGCCGTGGGGCCGCCGTCCCCGCTCTGCATGAACGCGTAGACCCCCCAGCCCGCCCCCACCGCGACGAGCAGTGCGGCGGCGGCCAGCAGCAGGGTGGAGCCGGTCCTGCGGCTGCGCCCGGGCGGGGGCGTGCCGAAGTGGCCCTGGGGCGGCGGCCCGTACGGGGGAGTGGGCCCGTATCCGTAGGGGCGGGCGGGCTGTCGAGGGTAGCCGTAGGGGTGCGGCGGCGCCGGAGCGGGCCGGCCGGCCGGCGTCGGGTGCGTGTGCGCGGCGCCCGGGGGACGCCCCGGCGTGGGAGGCCCCGGAGTGGGAGGCGCCGGCCGCGCGGAGGCCGGCGGCAGGGCCGCGGGCCGCGCCCGCTGAGGGACCTCGGCGGGGCCGCGCTCCTCCGGGTCCTCGGAGTCCAGGAGCTCCACGGCGTGCCGGCCCAACTGGGCGATCAGCGCGCCCGGCAGCCACGGCTCCTCCGTGTCCGTGTCGCCCAGGCGCTCCAGGACGGCGTCCGTGGACGGCCGCGCGGCCGGGTCCTTCGCCAGGCATTCCCGGATCAGTTCGACCAGGTCGACGGGTACGCCGGTGAGGTCCGGGTCCTCCTGGGCGATCCGGAACATCAGCGCGTGGGCCCCGCTGTCCGCCGCGCCGAACGGCAGCCGGCCGGTCGCCGCGTAGGCCAGTACCGAACCGAGGCAGAACACGTCGCAGGCGGGCGTCACACGCTCCCCCCGCACCTGCTCGGGCGCCATGAAACCGGGTGAGCCGATCATCGCACCGGTGCGGGTGAGGCCGCCGTCGGCGACCGTGTCCAGGGCTCGGGCGATGCCGAAGTCGATGACCCGGGGTCCGTCGATCGTCATCAGGACGTTGGACGGCTTCAGGTCGCGGTGGACCAGTCCGGCAGCGTGGATGTCCTGGAGGGCCCCCGCGAGCCCGGCCCCCAGGATGCGGACGGAGCGCTCGGGGAGCGGGCCGTACGCCCCGGATCCGGCCACCGGGTCGCCCGGGCGCCCCGAGACGATGCGGTGGAGCGAGGGGCCGGCGACGTAACCCGTGGCCACCCACGGCACCGCGTCGTCCACCCCGGCGTCCAGCACCGGCGCGGTCCAGACGCCGCCCACGCGCCGGGCGGCCCGGACCTCCGCCCGGAAGCGGTCTCTGAAGTGCTGCTGCTGGGCGAGCTCGGGGCGCACCAGCTTGATGGCGACGGTGCGGCCCCGGTCCGAGCGGGCCAGGAACACCTGCCCCATCCCGCCGGCGCCGAGGCGTCCCAGCAGGCGGTAGCTCCCGATGCGTTGCGGATCGCCGGAGCCCAGCTTCTCCATGGTGCGCTTCCTCCCCCGTACGGCCATGGCGGACCGTGGGTCGAGAATAGCGGCGGGCATGCCCCGGAGGCCGCTCTCAGCCCCCGGATGATTCCGGCGGGCGGGCGGACGGCGAGGGACGCTGTCCCCGGCCGTCCGGGGACGCCAGGACGTCCATGGCCGCCGACAGCCGCTCCAGCACCTGGACGGTCCGCGCGAACTGCTCCTCGCCCAGCTCCCCGGCCAGCCGTGCCGCGAACTCCGCGTGGGCGGGGTCTATCCGGCTCACCGCCGCCCGGCCGTCCGCGGTGGCCCGGAGCAGCTTGGCCCGCCGGTGGGCCGGGTTCGCGACGTATTCGCCGAGGCCCTGTTCCACCAGCAGGTCGGCGATCCGCTGCACGCTCTGCCGGGTGATCCCCATCGAGCGGGCGATCCCCGAGACGGGGAGCGGCTCCGCCAGGACCGCTCCGAGGACCTGCCACCGGGCGGCGGTGAGCCCGGCGGGCCCGGCCAACTCCTCGGCGACCGACAGGAAGCGGCCGTTGAGCCGGAACACCCCGATCGCGGTGCGGCTCAACCGGGCACCGTTCTCGGTGGGCTCGGTGGGCTCGGTGGGCTCGGTGGGCTCCGTGGGCGTGGGATCCGTGCGCCGGTCGCTTCCGGTGGCGGGCCCGGTGTTCGTCCCGCTCATCCCTGGAGCACCTCGTACGCGCTCGCGTCCGAGTCGTGGAAGAGCCGGTACCAGGCGTCCAGCTTCTCCGGCTCGAACACCCCGAGCAGGCCGAAGATCTCGCGGGCGAAGGCGACCGGCTCGGTCGGGCCCGCCGTGACGAGAGCGCCCAGTGACTCCCCGCCCGAGTCCGTCACCGCGTCGGCGTCGACGTAGTGCGCACCGCCCGCGTATCCCGTGGCGGCGAGATAGAAGGACACCGCACTCGTGTGGGGGCGGGCGTCGAGCAGGCCCTCGCGCGCCAGTCCAGCGGTCGCCCCGCAGATGGCCGCCACGGGCACACCGGCCTCCAGGAAGGTTCGCGCCGCACGGGTGAAGGGGGCGAGAGCGTCGCCGGTGTCCCAGAGGGAGGCGCCGGTGAGGACGAGCAGAGCGCTGTCGCCGGGATCCAGCGCGTCGAGCGCGAGGTCGGGCCGGACGCTCATCCCGCCCATCGTGGTGACGGGCGCGGTGGTGAGGCCGACGGTGCGCACGGTGTGGCCGTGCTGGGTGAGCTGTGCCGTGGCGAAGCCCGGCTCCCAGTCGGCGAAGGTGTCGTAGACGGCCAGGTGAACGGTCGTGCCGGTCATGGTGACCTCCGGTGGCGTAGCACGGGACCTGATGACAGGAGACTGTCATGATGACAGCTTTCTGTCAATGGTTCTTCTTTTCCGTGCGGGAACCCGACAGCCTGCCGAGCCGGGCGGCCCCTGCCATACACAGTGGCCATGGAGGACGGCGCCACCGCCGCATACGCTCGCCGCATGAACTCCGACGCCCCTCGCCCCCCGTACGTCGACCCGGCAGCGGGCGCGGCCGTGAAGGCCGCCGACCGCGCGCACGTGTTCCACTCCTGGTCCGCCCAGGGCCTGATCGACCCGCTCGCCGTCGCGGGCGCCGAGGGGGCGTACTTCTGGGACTACGACGGCAACCGCTACCTGGACTTCACCAGCGGTCTCGTCTTCACCAACATCGGCTACCAGCACCCCGCCGTCGTCGCCGCCATCCAGGAGCAGGCGGGCAGGCTGACCACGTTCGCCCCCGCCTTCGCCGTCGAGGCGCGTTCGGAGGCGGCGCGCCTCATCGCCGAGCGCACCCCCGGCGACCTGGACAAGATCTTCTTCACCAACGGCGGTGCCGAGGCCGTCGAGAACGCCGTGCGCATGGCCCGGCTGCACACCGGACGCCCGAAGGCGCTCTCCGCCTACCGCTCGTACCACGGCGCCACCGCGACCGCGATCAACCTCACCGGTGACCCCCGCCGCTGGGCGTCCGACACCGGCGCGGCGGGCGTCGTCCGCTTCTGGGCGCCGTTCCTCTACCGCTCGCCGTTCTACGCGCAGACGGAGGCCGAGGAGTGCGCCCGCGCGCTCCAGCACCTCGAGGACACGCTGGCCTTCGAGGGCCCGGCCACGGTCGCCGCCGTGGTCCTGGAGACGATCCCCGGCACGGCGGGCATCATGACGCCGCCGCCCGGCTACCTCGCGGGTGTCCGCGAGATCTGCGACAGGTACGGGATCGTCTTCGTGCTGGACGAGGTCATGGCCGGCTTCGGACGCACCGGGAAGTGGTTCGCCGCCGACCACGACGAGGTCGTGCCGGACCTGATGACCTTCGCGAAGGGCGTCAACTCCGGATACGTGCCGCTCGGCGGCGTCGCCATCAGTGCCGAGATCGCCGCCACCTTCGAGACCCGCCCCTACCCGGGCGGACTCACCTACTCAGGTCACCCGCTCGCCTGCGCCGCCGCCGTCGCCACGATCAAGGCCATGGAGGAGGAGCGGATCGTCGAGGGCGCCGCACACCTCGGCGAGCACGTGCTCGGCCCCGGGCTGCGTGAGCTCGCCGAGCGCCACCCGTCCGTCGGTGAGGTGCGGGGGCTCGGCGCTTTCTGGGCGCTGGAGCTGGTCCGGGACAGGGAGACGCGTGAGCCCCTGGTCCCGTACAACGCGACCGGCGAGGCGAACGCCCCCATGGCGGCCTTCGGCGCGGCCTGCAAGCGGAACGGCCTCTGGCCCTTCATCAACATGAACCGCACCCACGTCGTGCCCGCCTGCAACATCACCGAGGCCGAGGCGAAGGAGGGCCTTGCGGCCCTGGACGCGGCCCTCTCGGTCGCCGACGAACACACCGTGTAGACAGCATCGGACCCGGCGCCCTCCCCCGTGCCCGGAACCGGGCACGGGCCTGGCTTATGGTGACCCAAGCCGAGAACGGGAGGGGGCGTCATGGGTGCGAGCGGAGGCGTGACCCGCAGCACGCTGCGGCAGCAGATCGCCGACGCACTGCGTGACGAGGTGCTCGCGGGGCGTCTGCAGCCACGGGTGGAGTTCACCGTCAAGCAGATCGCCGAACAGTACGGTGTGTCCGCGACGCCCGTCCGCGAAGCGCTCTTCGACCTCTCCGCGCAGGGCCTGCTCGAATCGGACCAGCACCGCGGCTTCCGGGTGCGCGAGTTCAGTGTCGCCGACTACCGGTCGATGGTGGAGGCGCGCGCCCTGGTCATAGACGGGGTGTTCCGGGGCATCTTCGACGGAACCGGAACCGCGCCCGCCGTCATCGGTGCCCACCGGGCCGCCCTCGTCTCCGTACGCCGCCGGGCCGAGGAGGCCGCACGCGCGGCGCGCAGCGGCGACCTCGACATCCTGATCGGCTACGACCTGAGGTTCTGGCGGGAGCTCGGCGCGGTCATCGGCAACACCTACATCAACGAGTTCCTGCAACGGCTGCGGATGCAGGCCTGGGCCTTCGCCGTCCCGTATCTGCGCGGGGACGGCGACGACGTGCGCGACTGGCTCTGGAACGGCCACCCGGAACTGGTGGAGGCGATCACGGCCGCCGACGGGCCCGCCGTGCGTGCGGTGCTGGACGCCTACTACACGCACGGGCTGAACTGGGCGGACCGGCTGGCCGCCGGGAACCCTCCGCACCCGGGTCACGGCTGAGCGGTACGACGGGGCCGCTCCTCCCGCTGCCGCGGGGTGAGCTGAGCGGCGTACCGGGCCGCGTGGCCCCTGGGACCGGGCCGCGCACCGGTCCGCGGGCGGCCGGTGCGCGACCGCCGCAGAGCGCGTACCGGCCCGCACCCTGTGCGCGGGGTCCCGGCCGCATTACGCTGTCCCGACCATCGCACGAACCCGTTGGAGAGCGAGACTTCGTGGCCTGTGACCTGTGGCTGGTCCCCCTCGTCGATGTGCTGTGCCACAGCCCCGACAACCCGTTCGCCGAAGAGATCGCCGTCTACGACAAGGCGTTGACCGAGGCGGGGCTGCCGCCCGTGCCCGTCTACGCATACATGCCGGGACTCACCGGGGACGTCGCCCCGGTCGCCGGCTTCGACTACGACGCCCTGCACTTCCTGCGCCGCGCCTACCTGCTCCAGCTGAGCGGCCTCGCCGTCACCCCGGTCGACGAGCTGGGCGGGGACTACGAGCAGTTGCTGGAGATGTTCGAGCAGAGCGCACAGGCGTCGCACCTCGTCTGGCACTACGACCACGCCGGGGCGTACGTCCCCCTGGACTTCCCCCATCCGCTCTCCGACGACCAGCTCCTGGAGGGCGGCGGCCCGCTGGGATCCTCCCACGGGCTGCTGAGGGAGCTGGAGTTCGTCGCCCCGTCCATCGGCATCGACCCGGCCAACCCGCCGGCCGCCCCGCTGCCCCCCGCCGGTCCGACCTCGCTGGAGGAGCCGGCCGCCCCGGTCCCGTACGACGACAATCCCTTCGCCCGGGAGCGGCACGTCTGGCTGGGCCTGCACGCGGCGGCCACCCGCAGCCTCGCGCAGGGCTCGATGATCATCTTCAGCTGACCGGCCGCGCCGCCGCGACCCGCGTATCCGCCAAGGCCCGCCGACCGCGCCCGGCCCCGCCGACCGCGCCCGGCCCCGCCCCGGTCTCACCGGGGCGGCTCCGGCGGCCGCTGGCGCGGCATGTTCGGCCGGGCCACCGAGGGCATGGTGAGCCGGCCGGGCAGGGATCCCTGCTCGGGGCGCCCGCCGGGCCCGCCCGAGACCAGTGACTGCATCCCCATGGGCGCGGGCCCGGCCCGGAACTCCACCATCCAGTCGGCCGTCTCCATGCGGACGAGCTCGGTGATGTCCTCCGAGAACCGTCGCAGCACCCCCAGGCACCGCTCCGCGGCCTCGCTGGCGGTGCCCTCCGTCGGTCCCAGCACCTCCCGGACGCACTCGGACGACCAGTCGAACTGCAGCACCTGCAGACGCCTCTGCACGGCCTGTGCCGTCGCGAGGTTCCTTATCCAGCCGGAGGTCAGTCCGAAGTACCGGTCGCACGCCATGCAGGCGGCGCCCAGCAGCAGCGAGAGATAGCCCCAGCCGGCCGACCCGTGCAGCTCCCCGGTCAGGTCCAGCAGCGGGAGGGCGGCGCCGGCGACCACTCCCGCCGCCGTGCCGAGCCGGAGCACCCTGGCCGTGCGCCGCTTGCGCACCCGGTCGCGCAGATACCAGTCGGCGGTCTCCAGGGCGCCGGCCTCGACCCAGCGGTAGAGCTCGTCGAGCCGCTCGGCGGGTTCGCCCCAGTCGCCGAGCGGGAAGGCGCGGCCGGTCAGGTCCCGGGGGCTCGAACCGTAGCGCGAACCGGACCGATCGGTTCCGGTGCCTGCACCGGATCCCGCGCCGGACTCCTTGCGGGGCGGCCCTTCGGGCTGCATCTCCGGCTGGCTCACCGGGGCACTCCTCTGCACTCAGCGTTCGGCGCTTGTCGACGCGGATCGGCACGGTTCTCGGTCACGAAGAGGGCGGGACCGGCATATGACCGGGGCCCTCACCCGTGTAACTCTGCGTTACCTTCAGTGTGCGTACGGGTACGGATACGCATGCTCTTCCTACCGCCGAATGGTGGGCCGCGGGGTCGAAATCGCGGGATTCCCGGGTGTGCACGGCCTCTGGTCAGGTATAGGAGCACGGCAGGCAGTTTTCAGAACTCACTCGAAAGAGTTGGTCCCCGGCGGGTGGGGCGCCGCGTCCGGTGAGCACGTAGGCTCGGCATACCGAAACAATCCGTCGACGAAATGCCAGGAGTGACCGTGATTCCCGGTGGTGGCCAGCCCGACATGCAGCAGCTCCTCCAGCAGGCACAGAAGATGCAGCAGGACCTTGCCGAGGCCCAGGAGGAGCTGGCCAGGACCGAGGTCGAGGGACAGGCGGGCGGCGGCCTCGTGAAGGCCACCGTGACCGGGTCCGGCGAGCTCCGCGGCCTGGTCATCGACCCGGGCGCCGTGGACCCGGAGGACACCGAGACGCTGGCCGACCTCGTGGTCGCGGCCGTCCAGGCGGCGAACGAGAACGCGCAGCAGCTCCAGCAGCAGAAGCTCGGCCCGCTGGCGCAGGGGCTGGGCGGCATGCCGGGTCTCCCGTTCTGACCCCTGTGGCTACCTGTTCGTACCGGATACGGTACGAGCAGGAAAAGAGAGAGGCGTTCCGTTGTACGAAGGCGTGGTTCAGGAGCTGATCGACGAGCTGGGCAGACTGCCCGGCGTCGGTCCCAAGAGCGCGCAGCGGATCGCCTTCCACGTCCTGCAGGCGGAGCCCACCGACGTACGCCGTCTGGCCCATGCCCTCCTCGAGGTCAAGGACAAGGTCCGCTTCTGCGAGATCTGCGGCAACGTGGCCCAGCAGGAGCAGTGCGGGATCTGCCGGGACGCCCGCCGCGACCGCACGGTCATCTGTGTGGTCGAGGAGCCCAAGGACGTCGTCGCGGTCGAGCGGACCCGAGAGTTCCGGGGCCGCTACCACGTGCTCGGCGGCGCGATCAGCCCGATCGAGGGCGTCGGGCCCGACGATCTGCGCATCAGGGAGCTGCTGGCCCGGCTCGCGGACGGCTCCATCACCGAGCTGATCCTCGCGACGGACCCCAACCTGGAGGGCGAGGCCACCGCGACGTACCTCGCCCGGATGGTCAAGCCGATGGGGCTGCGGGTCACACGGCTGGCCAGCGGGCTGCCGGTGGGCGGCGACCTGGAGTACGCGGACGAGGTCACTCTCGGCCGCGCCTTCGAGGGGAGGCGGCTGCTCGATGTGTGATCCGGCATCTGACGGCGGCTTTACGTTCGGCGGCGCTATGTTCTACCCACCGTTCGCGACCGTGCCCACGGGAGGTCTCCTCGATGTCTGACGCCACGCTGAACTCCGTCACGCAGGACCCGGACGACTTCGCCGTCCAGATCGCGGACCAGATCAAGACGTTCATCGTCGCGGTCGGCGAGGTGTCCAAGGCCGAGGAGCCCGAAGAGGCCGTCCCGGTCCTGCTCCTCCAGGTCTCCCAGCTGCTCCTGGCCGGCGGCCGGCTCGGGGCGTACGAGGACATCCTTCCGGACGAGCGCTACGAGCCGGACCTGGGCCCGGAGCCGGACGCCGACGGGCTGCGCGAGCGCTTCGCCGAGCTCCTGGAGCCGATCGACGTCTACTCCGAGGTCTTCGACCCGTACGAGCCCCGCAAGCCCCCCGTGCCGCACCGCATCTCCGACGACCTGGCCGACCTGGTCACGGACCTCGGTCACGGCCTGGCGCACTACGAGGCGGACCGCACGGCGGAGGCCATGTGGTGGTGGCAGTTCTCGTACTTCTCGAACTGGGGCTCCACCGCGTCGGCCGCCCTGCGCGCCCTCCAGTCCCTGATCGCCCACATCCGGCTGAACCAGCCGCTCCAGGAGCTCGACGGCCTGGACACGGACCAGGACCCCGGTGACGGGGACCTGGCGGAGGAGGCGGGGCGCGTGATGGCCGAGGAGATCGCGGGTCCGCTGGGCCTGCGGCCCGTCCTGTAGGGCCTGCCCCTGCGGGTGACGGCCCCGGGGCTGCGCTCGGGATGACCTGGTGCTTCTGCCCCCCGCATCGCCTGTGACCTGCTGCGTCCGCTGTGGCCTGGGACACAAACAGGCGTGCGGTGTGGGGGAGCGGGCAGCAGCCCGCTACGAGCAGTTCGGGGCGGCACGCCGTACCAGGTGGTGGGCGGGACATCTCACCATCCGGTACCGACGGGTCGATTCCGGACTGCTCGTTAAACTGAGCCGACCGCACCATTATTGAGCGAGGAGCGCACGTGGGCCTTGTCGTGCAGAAGTACGGAGGCTCCTCCGTAGCCGATGCCGAAGGCATCAAGCGTGTCGCCAAGCGAGTCGTGGACGCCAAGAAGAACGGCAACCAGGTGGTTGTCGTGGTGTCCGCGATGGGCGACACGACGGACGAGTTGATCGATCTCGCCGAGCAGGTATCCCCGATGCCTGCCGGGCGTGAGTTCGACATGCTGCTGACCGCCGGAGAGCGGATCTCCATGGCCCTGCTGGCCATGGCGATCAAAAACCTGGGCCACGAGGCCCAGTCGTTCACGGGCAGCCAGGCCGGTGTCATCACCGACTCGGTCCACAACAAAGCGCGCATCATAGACGTCACGCCCGGCCGCATCCGGACCTCGATCGACGAGGGCAACATCGCCATCGTCGCCGGGTTCCAGGGCGTGAGCCAGGAGGGCAAGAACATCACGACCCTCGGTCGTGGCGGGTCGGACACGACCGCCGTCGCGCTGGCCGCCGCACTGGACGCGGAGGTCTGTGAGATCTACACCGATGTGGACGGTGTCTTCACCGCCGACCCCCGGGTCGTCAAGAAGGCCCGGAAGATCGACTGGATCTCCTTCGAGGACATGCTGGAGCTGGCGGCCTCCGGCTCCAAGGTGCTGCTGCACCGTTGCGTCGAGTACGCCCGCCGTTACAACATCCCGATCCACGTCCGCTCGTCCTTCTCCGGACTGCGCGGCACCTGGGTCAGCAACGAGCCGCAAGGGGACCAGCAGGTGGAGCACGCCATCATCTCCGGAGTCGCCCATGACGTCTCCGAGGCCAAGGTCACGGTCGTCGGTGTTCCCGACAAGCCGGGCGAGGCCGCCGCGATCTTCCGCGCCATCGCGGACGCCGAGATCAACATGGACATGGTGGTGCAGAACGTCTCCGCCGCATCGACCGGGCTGACGGACATCACGTTCACCCTGCCGAAGGCGGAGGGCCGCAAGGCCATCGACGCCCTGGAGCGCGCACGCGCCGGCATAGGGTTCGACTCCCTGCGCTACGACGACCAGATCGCGAAGATCTCTCTCGTCGGCGCGGGCATGAAGACCAACCCCGGTGTCACCGCGGGCTTCTTCGAGGCCCTGTCCAACGTCGGAGTGAACATCGAGCTGATCTCCACGTCGGAGATCCGTATCTCGGTGGTCACCCGTGCCGACGACGTCAACGAGGCCGTGCGCGCGGTGCACACCGCCTTCGGTCTCGACAGCGACTCCGACGAGGCCGTCGTCTACGGAGGCACCGGCCGATGACCGGGCGCCGCCCTTCACTCGCGGTCGTCGGCGCGACCGGGGTGATCGGCGGCGTCATGCTCCAGATCCTTTCGCAGCACGAGGACGTCTGGGGCGAGGTCAGGCTGATCGCGTCGCCGCGTGCGGCCGGCACCAAGCTGGTCGTACGCGGTGAGGAGACCGAGGTCCTCCCGCTCGCCGAGGACGTGTTCGACGGGGTGGACGTCGCCCTGTTCCTGGTGCCGGACGAGGTGTCCGCGCAGTGGGCACCCCTCGCCGCCGCGCGGGGCGCCGTGGTCGTGGACGACTCGGGCGCCTTCCGGCTGGACGACGACGTGCCTCTGGTCGTCCCGGAGATCAACCCCCATGCCGCGCGGCTGAGGCCCCGCGGCATCGTCGCGTCCCCGAACTGCACGACGCTGTCGCTGATCGTCGCGGTCGGAGCGCTGCACGCCGAATTCGGGCTGCGGGAGCTGATCGTCTCGTCCTACCAGGCGGTGAGCGGCGCTGGCCGGGACGGTGTCGCCGCTCTCCGGGAACAGCTCGCCCTGGTGGCGGGCACGGAGCTGGGCACACGCCCCGGGGACGTGCGGCGGGCGCTGGGCGACGGTGACAAGAGCCCCTTCGCCGCCCCGGTGGCGTTGAACGTGGTGCCGTGGGCCGGTACGGATGCCGGGGACGGCTGGTCGTCCGAGGAACTGGCGATCCGCGAGGAGTGCCGGAAGGTCCTGGGCCTGCCGGACCTGAAGGTGACGGCGACCTGCGTGTACGTACCCGTCGTGGCGACGCACTCCATGTCCGTGCACGCGCGCTTCGAGAACGAGGTGGCGGTGGACCGTGCGCACGAGGTCCTGGCGACCGCGCCCGGGGTGGTGCTCTTCGACAGTCCCGCGGCCGGTGACTTCCCCACACCGTCCGACGTGGTCGGCACCGACCCGACCTGGGTGGGCCGGGTGAGGCAGTCGATGGACGATCCGCACGCCGTCGACATGTTCATCTGCGGCGATAATCTGCGAAAAGGTGCGGCTCTCAACGTGGCCCAGATCGCGGAGTCGGTGGCCGGGGAATTTCCTCGTACCTGATCGAATCTGTTTTGTAGGATCTGTGTGCGCCCTGTGGGTAATTTGCTGGTCTGAAGCTCTTGAGCTGGGGCGTTGTCATATCCGACGATGATCTCCTGGCCCTCCGCAACCGCTGAGCGGATGCGATGCGTCTACGTCGTCACTTCTTGCGTGACTGGATGTGTTTTCGGGGCATTTGGGGAAGAGCAGGTACGAATGAGGGCATGTCGCACAGCATCGAACGCGGTGCCGTTCGCGTACAACCCTGACGGGGGGAAGCGTGTCCAACTGGCGTGGCAGAGGTTCTCGACATCACAGTGGTGGGCCCGTTGCGAGGCGCTTCGGTGCGTCCGCTCCGGAGGCCCCGCGCAGCCGGCGGTATGCCGGTGATTGCGCCCATGCCCGCTGCGCGACCCACCCGGCTGCCGTCGCAGCGCGAGGGCGCTGAGGAGGCGGTGGCGGCAGGAACGACGGTCGACCATCTCACCGAGACCTATCGCGCTCACTACCGCTCGCTGCTGGGTCTCGCCGCGCTCCTTCTGGACGACACCGCGTCGTGCGAGGACGTGGTGCAGGAGGCGTTCATCCGCGTGCACTCGGCGCGTAACCGGGTGCGCGAGCCGGAGAAGACACTCGCGTACCTCCGCCAGACCGTGGTCAACCTGTCCCGTTCCGCGCTGCGCCGGCGCATTCTCGGGCTGAAGCTGCTCTCCAAGCCGATGCCCGACATGGCCAGTGCGGAGGAGGGCGCGTACGACCAGCTGGAGCGGGACGCGCTGATCAAGGCGATGAAGGGGCTGCAACGCCGCCAGCGCGAGGTGCTGGTGCTGCGCTACTTCTCGGACATGACGGAGGCCCAGGTCGCGGAGACGCTGGGCATATCGCTCGGTTCGGTGAAGGCGTACGGCTCCCGGGGGATTGCTGCACTGCGCGTGGTGATGGAGGCGCAGGCATGAGCAGGCCCGAGCACAGGCACGACGATGACCGGACTGGAAACGAAATTGTGAACCACCCGGAGAACAACCCGAACACCGATCCGGAGCAGGCCGGTGAACGGAAGCAGGATCAGAGCGCGGGCGACGGCGCGGACGCCGCCTCAGGGACCGCCGCCCCGAGTGCGGACTCCGACGGCCGCGGCTCCGACGCTCAGGCTCCGGGTGGCCGCGGTTCCGGCCGCGGCCCGGGCGGGGCTTCCGGTGGGGCCGGCGGCGGCACGCTGACCGAGCTCTTCGGAGGCAAGGGCGGCGGCGCCTTCGGGGGCGGCGGCGCCTCCGGCGGCACCGGGGGAGGCTCCGGAGGCGACGGCATGGACGAGGTCGCGCTGCGCCGCATGCTGCAGGGCGCCGTCCAGGGGCTCGAACCCTCCGACGGCACTCTCGACCATCTTCACCGTGCGGTGCCCGCCCGGCGCGCCAGGCGGCGTCAGGGCGTGGTGGGCGCGGCGGCGGCCGCGCTGCTGATCGGGACAGCGGTGCCCGCCTTCGTCCATGTGGCGAATTCGGAGGGCTCCGCCACCGCCAGCCCGGCCATCGCCGGTCATGGCGAGCAGGCACAGGGAGGCAGCGGCGAGGACGCCGGCGCCGATGCCGGAGGCGGCAGGACGTCGGGTCCCGCGGAACGTGAGAGCGAGGGTGCCGACGGCGGCGACGGCGGCTCCGCGGCCCCGTCGCAGGGTTCGGAACCGGGTGCCGAGGGGAGTGGCACCGAAGGGCTGGAGGACAACCCGGACTCCGTGGCCGCCGCCACCGCGGCCTGCGACCCGGGCCAGCTCGGGGTCGCCTCCGCCGATGCGGGCGCACCCGGCGCGGACGGCACGGTGTACGGGACCTTCAGGATCGCCAACGTGTCCGGCGACGCCTGCTCGGTGACCAGCAACGGCACGGTCGGTTTCCAGGCGGCGGGCGCCGCCGACCCGTTGAAGATCACGGTGGTGCAGCACACCGCCGGCGATCCCGCGGCAGGGCTGCCCGATCCCTCTCTGGAGCCGGGGACGGTGCTCCTGAAGCCGACGATGACGTACGAGGTGCGCTTCGCCTGGGTGCCCTCGGACACCTGTTCGACCACCGGCGGTTCGCCCAGCCCCACGCCCACGGACGGCGACGGGGGCGGCGGAGGCGGCGGAGACGGAACCGGGGCCGCCGCGGGGGCGTCGGACACCGCGGTGCAGTTCGGCAGTGCGGACGAGGGCCCGGCGGACGGCAGTGTCGCGGTCACGCACACCCCTGAGGAGGGGGCTCCGACAGCGGCGACCACCATCGACAACGCGTGCGCCGGCACCATCTACCGCACGGGTGTCCTGGACGCCTCGTAGTCGTACGCCGACCCGGACCGGGACGGACGGTGCAGACCCGTCTCCCGACGCGGTAGGCGGACCGTACGCCGGTACGGACCGGACGTGTATGCGGACACGGGCAGGGGCCCGCGCGGAGCCAGTGAGTTCCGCGCGGGCCCCTGCCCGTGTCCGTGTGTCCGTCAGTCCGTGTGTCGTCAGTCCGCGTGTCCACCAGTTCGTGCCGGTGCCGGTGCCTCAGCGACGCCGGGCGCCGGGACGCCGGGATGCCGGGGTGCGAGCGTGCGCGTGCGCGTCAGTCGGCGTCGGCCGCGAGTCCCAGCCGCACGTCGCGCGCGGCCTCCGCCTCGCGGCGCACCAGCCGGAACCACATGAAGAGCACGAAGCCGCCGAACACGAACCACTCGCCGGTGTAGCCGAGGTTCTGGAACGCCTTCAGGTCGAGCCCGCTGCCCTGTGCCGCCGCCGCGGGGACCGGCTTCATCCCGGCCGTGCCCGCGCCCGCTTCGGCCGTGGGCAGGGTCACCCAGGCGTCGTACACGTCGTACGGGACGAGGTTCACCAGGGAGGCCGCGCTGATCATGCCCAGCTGGCCCTCGGGGAGCCCGCCGCTGAGGTCCACGCCGGTCGTCCCGCTGTTCTCGGATGCCTGCAGATCGCCGGTCACGGTGACCTCGCCCGACGGGGCCGCGGGGACCTCGGCGCTGCCCGGGGCGCCGGCCAGCCAGCCGCGTACGACGGGCAGCGCCTTGCCGCTTTCGGTGCGCAGCAGGTCCAGTACGTAGAAGCCGTTGCGGTCGTCCAGCTTGCGGCCGGGCACCAGGAACTGGTCGGCGTACGTCCCCGTAGCCACGGCCGGACGCCCCGACGTCTCCGTACTCACCGGCAGCAGCGCGTCGAGGGGCTTCGGGGAGCGGGTGCCCGGATCGGGACGCTCCTCGGCCTTCTCGTGCGTCTGCACGCGGTCCTCGAAACGGCTGAGCTGCCACGTGCCCATGAACACGCAGACGGGGATGGCCAGCACGACGAAGAGGTTGATCCCCCACCACCGCGGGGTCAGCAGGAACCGGTACACCCCTCCACGGTACGGTTCCCCGCTCCGGGCCTCCGGAGCGGGGTGCACCGTTTATCCGGACCTTATGCCTGCGGGCTCCGCTCCTCCCGGCCGTCCTCCGCGCCCCCGGCCCGCGCCGGACCGAGGTGGCGCAGCGTGAACTCCAGCTCCAGCCGCACCTGCTTGATCCGCTCCTCCACCACCAGCGAGCCGTGTCCCGCGTCGTAGCGGTACACCTCGTGGACCGCGCCGCGGTCCACGAGGCGCTCGACGTAGTTTTCCACCTGACGGATGGGGCAGCGTGGGTCGTTGACGCCGGCGGAGATGTAGACCGGGGCGCGCACGGCGTCCACGTAGGTCAGCGGGGACGAGGCCTCGAAGCGTTCGGGCACCTCCTCCGGTGTCCCGCCGAGCAACGTGCGGTCCATCGCCTTCAGGGCCTCCATCTCGTCGTGGTAGGCGGTGACGTAGTCGGCGACCGGGACCGCCGCGAGCCCGAGGGCCCAGGCGTCAGGCTGTGTACCGAGTCCGAGCAGGGTCAGGTAGCCGCCCCACGAGCCGCCGGCCAGCACCAGCCGCTCCGGGTCCGACAGCCCCGACTCCACCGCCCAGTCCCGGACGGCCGCGACGTCCTCCAGCTCGATCAGCCCGACACGGTGCTTGAGCGCGTCCGTCCAGGCGCGGCCGTAGCCCGTCGACCCGCGGTAGTTGACCCGCACGACTGCGAAGCCGTGGTCGACCCATGCGGCGGGCCCCGACGCGAAGGCGTCGCTGTCGTGCCAGGTCGGGCCACCGTGTATCTCGAAGACCGTGGGGAACGGGCCTTCGCCGGTGGCCGGCGTCTGCACCAGGGCGTGGATGCGGCCTCCGGGACCGTCCACCCAGGCGTCCCGCACCGGCACCGAGGCCGGAGCCTTCGCACCCGGCGGGTCGAGGACGACGGTGCCCGCAGTGGACCGCACGACGGGCGGCTCCGCGGCGGACGACCACAGATACTCGACCGTGCCGTCCGGACGGGCCGTGGCGCCCGACACGGTCC
The DNA here is from genome assembly GCF_042667905.1 of Streptomyces sp. NPDC057287. Classification (NCBI taxonomy): domain Bacteria; kingdom Bacillati; phylum Actinomycetota; class Actinomycetes; order Kitasatosporales; family Streptomycetaceae; genus Streptomyces; species Streptomyces sp. NPDC057287. The sequence continues at coordinate 140,503 of NZ_JBHUYV010000018.1, forward strand.
CGGCCGGGGTCTCGACCCGAATCGGCTCCGGGGCGCCCGGCTCGTACCGCCACAGCTCACCGCGGGCCTCGAAGCTGTGCTCGATCAGCAGCGCGGATCCGTCCGGATACCACTCCGCGCCCGCGTCACCGGGCAGATCGACGTGCAGGTCGGTCTGAGTCTTCGCCACCGGGTCCCAGATCATCGGCTCCCACCGTCCGCGCCGCTGATGCGCGACCAGCAGCCGGGTGTCACCGGCGACCGGGGCGAAGCCCAGCACCGACAGGCCGAGCTCCTTCGTGCCGCCCTCGGTGTCGTCCAGCTCGGCGACCGTCGAACCGTCGGGGCGCACCACCCGCAGCGCCGAGTGCATCGCGTCGCCGTGCTCCGTGTGTTCCAGCGCGATCAGCGTCCCGTCGTGGGAGAGGTCGCCCACCCCGGCGGACTCCCGGTGCCAGTAGATCTCGACCGGCTCGGCCCCGGCGCGCACCAGGTGGACGGTCGTGCCGTCCTCGTCCGTCGAGCGGCCGACCACCGCCGTGCCGTCACGGGCGATCGCGAGCCCGGCCGGGTAGGAGGCTTCCAGGCCCGGTGCGGCCGGCTCGTCGGCCCCGCCGTCGAAGGGCTGCCGCATCCACACGCCGAACTCGTCGCCGTCGGTGTCGGCGAACCACCAGACCGCCCGGCCGTCAGGTGTCAGCACTCCGTCGGTCGTCCCGTTGGGCCGGTCCGTGATCTGGCGCTGCTTCCCGGTCGCCCGGTCCCAGGCGTACAGCTCGTACGTGCCGGTCGCGTTGGAGACGAAGAGCGCGCGGTCGGGAGCGTCCTCCGCCCAGTCGGGCAGGGACACCCGCGGGGCACGGAAACGCTGCTCCCACTGCGGGGGCTCCTGCTCCCGCTCCGGGACGGACGGGTTGTTCTCTGTGTCGCTCATGACCCCATCCAACCCGATGTGGCCGCACGACCGGGCGGCCTGTGGATAACTGTTCGCACGCACCCCCAGCCTGTGGGTAACTTTCCGGCATGTACTCATCGACCCCCGAGGACTGGCGCGAGGTCAATCGCGCGCGCTGGGACGAGCGTGTCGCCATCCACGCGGCCAGCGACTTCTACGACCTGGACGCCTTCCTGGCGGGCAAGGACGCCCTGCGCGGCTTCGAGCTCGCGGAGGTCGGTGACGTGACGGGCCGGACCCTGCTGCATCTGCAGTGCCACATAGGCCTCGACACCCTCTCCTGGGCGCGCCACGGCGCCGCACACGTCGTAGGCCTCGACTTCTCCGAGCCCGCCGTCGAGACCGCCCGCGGCCTGGCCCGCTCACTGGGGCTGCCGCCGGAGCGGGCCGCGTTCGTCTCCTCCGACGTCTACGACGCGGCCCAGGCGGTGCCGGACACCGCGTACGACGTCGTCTACACCGGGCTGGGTGCGCTGAACTGGCTTCCGGACATACGCCGTTGGGCGGAGACCGCTGCCTCGCTGGTCGCGCCCGGGGGGTTCCTCTACCTGGCGGAGTTCCATCCGCTGACCGGCTGTCTGGACGACGACACCGGCTCGACGATCACTTACGACTACTTCAGCCCTGATCCCTGGGTGGACGAGTCGCCCGGCACGTACGCCGATTCCGGTGCCGCCACGTCCCACAACCGCAGCGTCGAGTGGCAGCACCCCGTGGGCGAGGTCGTCTCGGCACTGGCGGCGGCGGGGCTGCGGATCGAGTTCCTGCACGAGCACGACGCTTCGCTGTTCGCCCGCTACCCGGCGCTGGTTCGGCACGCCGACGGCTACTACCGCTTCCCGGCCGACCGCCCGCGCATCCCGATGATGTACTCGGTCAAGGCATCCCGGCCGGTCGGCGGCTGACCGGCCGCCCCGGCCGATTGTCAGTGGCGGGCGTCACAATCGGGAGCATGACCGAGATGGCCGGCGGAGCCGGCGCCACGTGGGAGGCGGCCGAGGTGCGTGCCGTCGTCGAGGCGCACTGCGCCGCTGCGGACGTCCGCGACTGGAGCGCGTTCGCCGCCACCCTCGCCGACGACATGGTGTACGACCTGCCGCAGAGCCGTGAGCGCGTCCTCGGCAAGGTGCGCTACGTCCAGCTCAATCGGCAGTACCCACACGACCGGCAGGTGCGGATCGAGCGGATCGTGGCCGACGGGGAGGGCAGGCAGGCCGCTGCCCGGACGCTGGTCACCGTCGGGGCGGAGGAGATGCGCGCCGTCCACTTCTTCACCTTCGACCCGGACGGCAGGATCGCCGGTGTGACGGACTTCTGGCCCGAGTCGTACGAGTCCCCGGCAGGGCGGGAGCACCTGGTCGAGCGTTACTGAGTCCGGAGCGAACCGGACGCGGCCGGCAGCACCCCGGGCACCCGGGGGGTCTTTCCCTCGGTGCGCGGTGGCGTCCCCGGCCGGACCGGGGACGCCACCGCACGATCCGCTCTACGCGCGTTACGCCGCAGACCTGAAGGCGGGCAGGTATCCGTTCGACTGCCCGACGGCCTTGGGGTGGTACGAGTTGGTGACCGGGATGGACACGCTGTGGATCCACGCGTCACCGGAGCAGAGCTCGTGCCCGGTGAACTCGTCCGCCACGCCGGAGAAGGTGAACCCGCTGTCGGCCGCCCGCTTGGCGAGCACCCCGTTCAGCACGTCCGAGGCGTTGTTGATCGAACCGCGTTCGGTCTCCGTGAGGCCGGCGATGCAGGTGCCCGACAGCTTGTAGAAGCGCGGGTACCCCAGGACCACCACATGGGCCTGCGGGGCACGCGAACGGATGCCGGCGTAGAGGGAGTCGAGCTTGCCCGGCAGCGAGTTCTGCATCTGCGAGACCGCCGTGTTCACCCGGCTCACACAGGTGGCCTCGCTCTGGAGGACACATGTCTGCATGACGTCCGCGAAACCGACGTCGTTGCCACCGGCCGTGAGGCTGACGAGCGTGGTCGACGAACTCAGCGCTCCCAGCTGGCCGCTGGAGACGGATGTCGTCGTGGCGCCCGAGCAGGCGACGAACGTGAAGGACGACGGACTGTTCGCGTTCGCCCAGAGGTAGGGATAGGCGTTGGTGCTGCGCTTGCAGTCGCCGCTCTCGGAGGTGTAGCTCCCGGCGCCGACACCGGAGGAGTAGGAGTCACCGAGAGCGACGTAGTTGCCGCCGGCGGCGGATGCTGGTTGTGCGACGCCGAGTGCGGCCACGGCGGCCATCGCGAGGGTGAGGACGGACGCCCGGAAGGTTCGTACTGACATGTCTGCCAGCCCTTCGAAATGTGGGGGACGAGTGGGGAGTTCGTGGGGCGAGCACGTTTTTAGCAGCTCCCGGTACCCGGCGGTAATAGGCGCGGGGAAAGTCGTCTGATATGCCCGAAGGATCGTTCGGTAGACGATGCTCCGCGCGTAGATAAACCCTTGACGTGCCCTCGAAATGGTGAAGTTGCGGATCTTTCCGTCCCCCCTCCCGACTCCTTTGAGTAACCTCGGGGGGAGCGCCGGATGTTCGAGCGGCAGCTGCCTTCCCGTCAGGGCTCCGCCTTCACAACCGTTTCCGCACCGCACACGACTGCGGCCGCCAGGGATCCTGGCGGCCGCAGTGCGGAGGAGCGGGTGGGTCTACAGCGTGCGTTCCAGACGGTCGGCCATCAGCCTGCTGAAGCGTGAGGGGTCACTCAGCTCGCCGCCGTCCGAGAGGAGCGCCAGGCCGTGGACGAGCTCGGCCGTCTCGGCCAGTTCGGCGGTGGTGCCCTCCTCGCCGCTCTGCTCGGCATGCGCCTTCTTCAGGCCGCTGATCAGCGCGTGAGAGGGGTTGAGCTCGAGGATGCGCTTGATTTGCGGCACCTCCTGGCCCATGGCGCGGTACATGTTCTCCAGGGCCGGAGTCACATCGTGCGTGTCCGAGACGATGCAGGCGGGCGAGACGGTGAGGCGTGAGGAGAGGCGCACCTCCTTCACGGTGTCACCGAGCTGCTCCGTCATCCAGGTCAGCAGACCGGCGTAGTCCTGCTGCTGCTTCTCGCGCTCGGCCTCGACCTCCTTCTTCTCCTCGTCGGTGTCCAGGTCGACCTCGCCCTTGGAGATGGACTGGAGAGGCTTGCCGTCGAACTCGGGAACCGACTGCACCCAGACCTCGTCGACGGGGTCGGTCAGCAGGAGGACCTCGAACCCCTTGGCGCGGAAGGCCTCCATGTGGGGCGAGCTCTCCATGGCCGCGCGCGACTCGCCCGTCATGTAGTAGATCTGCTCCTGTCCCTCCTTCATCCGCTCCACGTACGAGCGCAGGGTGGTCAGCCCTTCCTCGTCCTGGGTCGAGGCGAACGAGGAGATCTCCAGGATCGCGTCACGGTTCTCGAAGTCCTGGAACAGTCCCTCCTTGAGGACCCGGCCGAATTCCTTCCACAACGTCTCGTACTTCTCGGGGGTCCTGGACCGGATGTCCTTGACCGTCGAGAGCACCTTCTTGACCAGGCGGCGCCGCATCATCTCGATCTGGCGGTCCTGCTGGAGGATCTCGCGCGACACGTTCAGCGAAAGGTCCTGGGCGTCGACCACGCCCTTGACGAAGCGGAGATACGTCGGCATGAGCGCTTCGCAGTCGTCCATGATGAACACGCGCTTCACGTAGAGCTGGACTCCACGCTTGTGGTCCTGCATGAACAGGTCCTGCGGTGCGTGGGACGGCAGGAAGAGCAGAGCCTGGTATTCGAAGGTCCCCTCCGCCTGCATGCGGATGGTTTCCAGCGGGTCGGTCCAGTCGTGGCTGATGTGCTTGTACAGCTCGCTGTACTCCTCATCGGTCACGGAATCCCTGGACCTGGCCCACAGGGCCTTCATCGAGTTGACCGTCTCGGCCTCGGGTTCCGCGCCCTCCTCACCCGCCATCGCTGCCATGCGGATGGGCCAGGTGATGAAGTCCGAGTAGCGCTTGACGATCTCCCTGATCTTCCAGGGTGACGCGTAGTCGAAGAGCTTGTCCTCGGTGTCCTCGGGCTTGAGCCGCAGGGTGACCGAGGTGCCCTGAGGGGCGTCGTCCACGGACTCGACGGTGTAGGTGCCCTCGCCGCTGGACTGCCAGCGGGTTCCCGTGTCCTCGCCCGCGCGCCGGGTCAGCAGGGTGACCTCGTCGGCCACCATGAAACTCGAATAGAACCCGACACCGAACTGTCCGATCAGTTCCTCGGAAGCGGCGGCGTCCTTGGCCTCCTTGAGTTCCTGGAGGAACTTCGCCGTACCGGAATTGGCGATCGTCCCGATCAGCTGCACGACTTCGTCGTGCGACATTCCGATTCCGTTGTCGCGCACCGTCAGGGTGCGCTCCTCCTGATCGGCCTCGATGGCGATGTGCAGGTCGGACGTATCCGCCTGGATGTTTTCGTCACGGAGAGTTTCCAGTCGCAGCTTGTCCAGCGCGTCCGAAGAATTGGAAATGAGCTCACGCAGGAATACATCCTTGTTCGAGTAAATCGAATGGATCATCATCTGCAGGAGCTGGCGCGCTTCTACCTGAAACTCGAACGTCTCGGCCGGCATGGGTGCGGGTTCCCTTTCCTGGGGTAAGTCATCTGAGCCGCTGTATATCGTAACCAGGCCCCCGGTCGCCCATGTGCCGGTTCGCTCAGGGCCGTTGCCCGGGGGATACCCGCGCGGGCGTCGGGCACGCCCCCGTGCGGCCGGGGGGCGCGCGCAACGCGAACCGTGGCCGGAGGACCACGCGCATACGTGGCCGGGGGACCGCGCCCGCCGTGGCCGACGGCCCGGACCTTCCCCACCGGGCAGACTGGGCGCATGGGCGATACACGAGCGACTCACGGGGCCGTGCAGGACTCCGGCCTCCCACCGGTGATCACGTGCCGGGAGCCCGGCAGCTTCGCCCGGGGCGTCGTGGCCGAACGCCATCCGGCGCTGATCGAGCAGGTGCGGGACGCGTTCCCGTACGGGCCCGGGCAGCACCGGGCCCTGGACGCCCTTCTGCACGAGACCGTCCACGGCGTCGTCGAACCTCTCGCCCCCGGCAGCCCGGACCACGCGCTCTGGACGGAGTGGGGGAAGGACCACGTCGGTCGCCCGTGGTTCGACGCCCCGTTCCTCTGGGCCGAGAGCTACTTCTACCGCAGGCTCCTGGGAGCCGTCGGCTACTTCGACGAGGGGCCGTGGCAGGGCGTCGACCCCTTCGCGCCCTTCAAGCGCGCAGAGCTGCGCGGCGACATGGTCGATGAGGAACTGCGCTCCCTGGACGGCCTCGCGGGTGTTCCCGCGGACGAACGGGCCACAGCCCTTCTCCAGGCCTCGCTCTGGGGCAACCGCGCGGATCTCGGCTTTCGCGGCCCCTCGGGCGAATCCGTCCCCGGTGAAGCGGACCCGGGTCTGGTCGCCGACGACAGCGCGGCACTCCGGGCTCTCCTCCCGCCCGGGTCCCGGGCCACCGTCGCCGTGATCGCGGACAACACCGCACGCGAGCTGATCCCCGACCTCGTCCTTGCCGACCACCTGCTCGAACACGCTCTCGCCGACCGGGTGGTGCTGCACGTCAAGCCCCGTCCGTACTACGTGTCCGACGCGATGACGGCCGATGTCGTCGACTGCCTGCGCCGGATGTGCCGGGCTCCCGGCGAGGCGGGCGCGATCGGCGGCCGGGTCTGGGCAGCCATGGGCGCGGGCCGGATCGAGGTGCGTACCCACGCGTTCTACTGCGCCCCGTTTCCGTACGAGCGGATGCCCGAGGACCTCCGGGCGGAGCTGGCCACGGTGTCGGTGACGATCCTGAAGGGCGACCTCAACTACCGCCGTCTGGTGGGGGACCGAATGTGGCCGGCGACCACGCCGTTCGCTGACGTCACCGCACACTTCCCGGGGCCGGTCGCCGCGCTGCGCACCCTGAAGTCCGACGTCGTCGTGGGACTGGATCCCGTCACCCTGGAGCGGCTGGAGGGTTCCGGCCGGGCGTGGCGCACCAGCGGCACGCACGCCTTGATCCAGGTGCGCGCCTGACTCAGCGCGCCACTCCGTGCCGGGTGAGGAGGTCGTGCCAGCCCTGTTCCAACCGGTCGATGGAGATCCCCCGTTCGCACGTCAGGTGATGGACGAGCGGGGCGTCGATCGACCCGAGCAGGGTGTGTGCGAGCAGCTCCGGTTCGCCCGCCGCGTGTGCCTGGCGCAGAAGCAGGGAGACATGGCTGAGTCTCAGCCGCTGCGCGGGGACGGTGTAGGTGCGCAGCGGATCGGTGCGGGAGGCCAGGATCAGCTCGTGGTGGTCGCGTTCGTGGCGCATCAGTGCGGGGCCGAAGGCGTGCAGCCGCTCGGCGGCGGAGGCGTCCGGGCCCATGGGCGCCGGTCCCGAGAGGAAGGCGGCCTGCAGCTGGGCCTCTCGGTGGTCGAGGAGCGCGATGAGCAGACCCGTGCGGTCCTTGAATCGGCGGAAGACCGTCCCTTTGCCGACCCCGGCGGCGGCGGCGACCGACTCCATGGTGAGCTCCGCTGCTCCGCAGCGGGCCAGGAGGCGGGAAGCGGCGTCGAGCAGGAGCACTCGATTGCGCGCCGCGTCCGCCCTGAGCTGCTCGGGTTCTCCGACGGCGGCGAGCGTGAGACTCGTACGCGACTCGCCGGGGTCGGGCGGCCGGGGCAGCGGGGGGAGGGGAGCGGTCATGGCTTCAGGGTAGCGCCGTAGCCGCGTAAGTGGACCGTGGTCCGTTTAAGTGGTACAACTTTAAACGGACCTCGGTCCGCTTACTTCTGCAGTCTCCGTCTCCCGGGAGCTTCCCCCATGTCCGTACGCATCCTCGCCCTCGTCGGCAGCCTCCGCGCCGGCTCGCACAACCGTCAGCTCGCCGAGGCGGCCGTCAAGCACGCACCCGAGGGTGTCGACGTCGAGCTGTACGAGGGCCTCGTCGACGTCCCCTTCTACAACGAGGACATCGACGTCGAGGGTGGCGTCCCGGCTGCCGCGGCGCGTCTGCGCGAGGCGGCAGGTCGTGCTGACGCGTTCCTGCTGTTCTCGCCCGAGTACAACGGCACCATGCCGGCGGTCCTGAAGAACGCCATCGACTGGCTGTCCCGCCCCTACGGCGCCGGCGCCCTGAGCGGCAAGCCGGTCGCCGTGGTCGGCACCGCGTTCGGCCAGTTCGGCGGCGTGTGGGCCCAGGACGAGGCCCGCAAGGCGGCCGGTCTCGCGGGCGGAACGGTTCTGGCGGACGCCAAGCTCTCCATCCCCGGTTCCGTGACCCGCTTCGCCGAGCTCCACCCGGCGGACGACGCCGAGGTCGTCACCTCGCTGACCGAGGTGCTCCGTCAGGTCGCCGAGGGCACCGCGGCGGCTGCCTGATCCACCACGGGGTGACACGACGAGGATGCCTCGCCGCCGCCCCCGCGTCACCAGCACAGCAGTGGGCCCGGCCCCTCTCGCAGGAGAGGGGCCGGGCCCACAGTCGTCACGCGGGGGCGCCGGGGTGGAGGACGAGCCCGGCGTCGGCAAGCTCTGCCTGGCCGCCGAACCCCGACGGCCACGAGATCCCCTCCGCCGTCGGCCCTGCGCGGCCCACCACGCCGGCAGCCCTCCGGCCCACTCGGTAAGAGCGGCAGGCGCGGCGCCGAGATCCGCCCGGCCCTCCATGTCCAGGCATCCCGAGGGCCCCGGGGCGGCGTGACCGTTCAGCTCGGCCTCGCCGCTGTCCCGGACCGTGGGCGGGGCCGAGCGGGCAGCGGACTCCAGGACGACCCGGGCGGCGCCCTTCTCGCGTCCATCGGCCGGCGACCTGTCGAGATCGCAGCGGGCGCCCGCTGCCCGAAGCCGCGCCACGTGCTCGGAGAACCATCCGGCGAGGGCCCGCGGGAGGTCGGTCATGCGTCCCCCGGACGATCCCGGAAACGCAGGAGGGGCCTGATCCGCTTTCGCGAATCAGGCCCCTGACCTGGTGTTTCAGCTGTCGGGGTGGCGGGATTTGAACCCACGACCTCTTCGTCCCGAACGAAGCGCGCTGCCAAGCTGCGCTACACCCCGATGTCCACCGTTTGTCGCGGCGACAACGATTACTTTAGCCCACCCGCGCCCGGAGGCGAAATCCGGTTTCCGTGCCGGGGCCGGTGCCTCAGTCGCGGGGTGTCAGCGTCAGCAGGGTCGCCTCGGGCGGGCAGGCGAAGCGGACCGGCGTGTAGCGGTTCGTGCCGCAGCCCGCCGAGACGTGCAGATAGGAGCGCCGTTCGCCGACCGTGTGGCCGGAGAGGCCCTTCACCCGGTCCGTGTCCAGGTCGCAGTTGGTGACGAGAGCGCCGTAGAAGGGGATGCAGAGCTGTCCGCCGTGGGTGTGGCCCGCCAGGATCAGGGGGTAGCCGTCCGCCGTGAAGGCGTCCAGGGAGCGCAGGTAAGGGGCGTGGACGACGCCGATCGAGAGGTCCGCGCCCGTCTCGGGGCCGCCGGCGACCTCGGCGTAGCGGTCCCGCTTGATGTGGGGGTCGTCAAGCCCGGTGAAGGCGATCTCCAGACCGTCGGCCTTGATCCGGCCCCGGGTGTTCGAGAGGTTCTGCCAGCCGGCCACGTCGAAGGCGTCCCGCATGGGCTCCCACGGGTTGTGGACGACGTTGACGGCCGGTGCGTTCCCGTTGAGCCCGTACTTGCCCTGCGTCTTCTCCAGGAGGTAGCGCACCGGGTTGCGGAGCTTCGGGCCGTAGTAGTCGTTGGACCCGAAGACGTAGACCCCGGGGAACTCCATCAGCGGGCCGAGCGCGTCGAGGAGCTCCGGCACGGCCTCGGGGTCGGAGAGGTTGTCACCGGTGTTCACCACGAAGTCCGGACGCAGACCCGCCAGCGACTGCAGCCAGGCGCGCTTCTTGCGCTGTCCGCTCACCATGTGGATGTCGGAGACCTGGAGCACGCGCAACGGGCGTGCCCCGTGCGGGAGTACGGGAATCGTGATCCGGCGGAGGCGGAACGAGCGGGCCTCGAACCCGGCCGCGTACGCGAGGCCGGCGGCACCGACCGCTGCGCCGACTGCCGTGACTTTCAGGGGTACTCCGTAGCGTGCGCGCATGGACCCATCGTCGCAGAAACGGTGCGGTGCGACGAAAACAGGCGGGCGGGAGGTGCCCCGTACCTGTCACAATCGCCGCATGACCACGCTCAAGTCCAAGCTCAAGGAAGACCTCACCACGGCCATGAAGGCGCGTGACGAGCTCACCTCGTCCACCCTCCGGCTCACTCTCACCGCGATCACCAAGGAAGAGGTCAGCGGCAAGACGTCGCGCGAGCTCTCCGACGACGAGGTGCAGAAGGTGATCGCCAAGGAGGCGAAGAAGCGCCGCGAAGCGGCCGAGGCCTTCGCGCAGGGCGGCCGGGCTGAGCAGGCCGAGCGGGAGAAGGCCGAGGGCGAACTGCTCGACGCGTACCTCCCCAAGCAGCTCTCCGACGACGAGCTGAACACGATCGTCGCGCAGGCCGTCGCGGAGGCGAAGGCGGCCGGTGCCGAGGGGCCGCGGGCCATGGGCGCCGTCATGAAGATCGTCAATCCCAAGGTGGCGGGGCTGGCCGAGGGCGGCCGGGTCGCCACCACGGTGAAGAAGCTGCTCGCCGGCTGATCGCGTACAGCGTGACGAACGAAGGAGGACGCCTCCCCGGCAGGGGAGGCGTCCTCCTTCATGATGTCGCCGCGTGACCCGGACAGCTGGAGGGTCGTCGCACGGCCGGGGAGTCAGGGGCCGTTGCCGCCGCGTCCGCCGCCGTCGTTGCCGCCGATGATGCCGGGCGGCAGGGTGATCCCGCCGAGGGGGTCGGTCGTGCCGGGCTTGCCGTTGTTGCCGCCGTTGCCGTTACCGCCGCCGCCGTTGCCGCGGCCGTCGCCCTTGTCCTTCTCCTGTTCCTTCTCCTTGGCACGCGGCACCGAGACCGGATTGAAGGACGGGGTCTCGGAGGCGTTCAGGGCGCCGGTCATCGCGGTCTTCCAGATGGGGCCGGGAAGGCAGCCGCCGCAGACCTTGTCGTAGTACTGGCCACCGATGGTGATGTTGTACATCGGCACCTTCTTGCCGACGTCCGCACCCACCCACACCGCCGTGGAGAGGTTCGGCGTGTAACCGACGAACCAGGCGTCCACACGGTCGTTGGTGGTACCGGTCTTGCCCGCGTTGTCGCGGTCCGTCAGGCCGGCCTGGGTGCCGGTGCCGTCCTCGACGACACCCTTGAGCATCTGGTTGATGGTGTCGGCCGTCTTCTCGCTCATCGCCGACGAGCACGAGGACTTGGGCACGTCGAGCTTCTTGCCGTTCGCGTCCGTGATGGCCTCGATGGCGACCGGCGTGCAGAACGTGCCGCGGTTGGCGAACGCCGCGTACGTGGAGGCCATTCCGAGCGGGGTGCTCTCCGTGCCGCCCAGCGTGATCGACGGGTGGCTGTCCGAGACGGGCTTGCCGTCGCCCCGCTCGTAGCCGAGCTTCTTCGCCATGGTGACCGTCTCGCACAGCCCGGCCTGCTGCTCCAGCTTGGCGAAGTAGGTGTTGATCGACTTGCCGAGCGCGCTCGTCATGTCGAAGGCGCCCTTCTCGGACTCCATCTCGTTCTGGAGGTCCCAGTTCCCGCTGCCGACCGGCGATCCCGCGCAGTTCCGGTAGGAGTCCATCGGCATCGAGATCTTCCAGTCGGAGCTGTAGCTCTGCGCCGGGTTGATGCCCTTCTCCAGGGCCGCGGCGGCCGTGATCGGCTTGAAGGTGGAACCGACCTGGAAGCCGTAGGTGCTGCCGCCCATCTTGTTGCTGACGGCGAGGTTGAGCACCGTCTGGTGCTTCTTCTGGTCCAGGCCGTACGGCCTGGACTGGCCCATCGAGAGGATCTTGCCGGTGCCGGGCTGGACCTGCACCACCGACGCGGCGACCTTGTCGCCCTTGTTGACCTTCGAGGTCGCGGCCTCGTTGGCGGCCTGCTGCGCGCGCGGCGAGAGAGTGGTCTTGATGGTCAGCCCGCCGAGGTTCCAGAGCTTGGTGCGCTCCTCGTGGGTCTTGCCGAAGGCCGGGTCGTTCAGGACGGTCTTGCGCACGTAGTCGCAGAAGAAGCCGGCGCCACTGACGGCTGTGATGCATCCACTGTTCGGCTTGCTGACCTTCAGCTCGATCGGGGCGGCGATGGCTTTCGCGGCCTCGTCCTGAGAGATGTCGCCGACGGCGGCCATGCGCTGCAGCACGGTGTTGCGACGCTTGGTCGCCTCCTCCGTGTCGTTGACCGGGTCGTAGCGGGTCGGTGACTGGACGAGGCCGGCCAGCATCGCCGCCTCCTCCAGCTTCAGGTCCTTGGCGGGCTTGGAGAAGTAGCGCCGGGAGGCCGCCTCGACCCCGTAGGCCTGCTGTCCGAAGAACGTGATGTTGAGGTAGTTCTCCAGGATCTTCTTCTTGCCGAGCTCTTCCTCGACCTGGATCGCGTACTTCAGCTCCCGGACCTTGCGGCCCAGGGTCTGCTGCGTGGCCTCGGCGACCTTCTCCGGGTCGTCGCCCGCCTCCTCGACGAAGACGTTCTTCACGTACTGCTGGGTGAGCGTCGAGGCGCCCTGTGCGGCGCCGCCCTCCTGCACGTTGCGGTTCATCGCGCGCAGGATGCCCTTGAGGTCGACTGCCCCGTGCTCGTAGAAGCGCGAGTCCTCGATCGCGATGATCGCGTCCTGCATGTACGGGGAGATGTCCTTGAGCGGGACGACGGTGCGGTCGCGCGAGTAGTCCGTCGCGATGAGCCCGCCCTCGTTGTCCAGGATCGTGATCCGCTGGCTCAGCGGCGGGGTCTTGAGGTTGGAGGGGATCTCGTCGAATCCCTCGACCGTCCCCTTGGCGGCGAGCCCGAGTGCGCCGGCGGCCGGCAGCGCGATGCCCGCCAGCACAGCTCCGGAGAGCGCGGCGACACCGAGGAACTTGGCGGCCTGCTGGGTCGTCGTCAGACCCCCGCCTGAGCGCTTCTTTGGCATGGGGGCAGCCTACGTTCTCATTCGCCGGACATACGTATAGGCCTTGGCCTAAGCTGCTCTCAACTGTCACAGCAGTCCGGTTTTGTATCAACCCCTCTGCACGCCCCTCACCGGATTTCAGCCACTCGCAGAGGCGTTCCCGAATTCGCCTTGTATGTCACTGATTGTCCGTTGCGACTTGGGGTTCCTGTCCCGATTCTGTCGGGATAGTCGCGCATGTCCTTGCATCACTCCCCTGGGTGATCTGCCGCGTACGCATAGTCCGTTCGGGCCATTCAAGATTGGGCCCGAAGGGGGTGTTGTGCTGTCGCCACCTTCCGTAACGTCCTCAACTGGCAGCGGTGAATATGCCGCTACCGCCGTGGGGGAGCCTCGATTCGGGAGAGGACGGCGCCGGCATGGGCTGGGTAACCGACTGGAGTGCGCAGGCAGCCTGCCGCACTACCGATCCGGATGAATTGTTCGTACAAGGGGCAGCGCAGAACAGGGCCAAGGCGGTGTGCACCGGATGTCCGGTGCGGACCGAGTGCCTGGCCGATGCGCTGGACAATCGCGTCGAGTTCGGCGTGTGGGGCGGAATGACGGAGCGGGAGCGTCGAGCACTGCTGAGGCGGCGGCCCACCGTGACCTCGTGGCGCCGCCTGCTGGAGACCGCGCGCGGTGAGTACGAGCGGTCCACGGGCATGCTGCCCGCAGCGGTGGGCTTGGACGACGGCCTGCATGACGACGATCTGCACGACGACGAACTGCACGAGACGTTCGCCGCCGTGGGGTAGTGCCGAGGGGTCGACCGTGCGGGAAGCCCGGTGGTGGTCCTACGCAGCTCCGGCCGGCGCGGACCCGGTCGCGAGCCGTTCCCCGATGGCCCTGAGGCCTGAGAGGTCGTGCACGTCACCTGGCAGCGCGGCCACCTCGGTCACCGGGACCTCGGGGTGGAGCGTGGTGAAGCGCTCACGCGTGTGCTGTTCGCGCGCCACCACCTGCATCCGCTCGGCATGCAGCCGCAGCAGACCTGCGGTCAGCTGCTCGACCGACGCGACGTCCGGGACGGCTCTGTCGTGCCCGTCTGCTTCCGTGTCCATGGGGGGTCCGGACGGGTCAGGTGACTTTCGGCCACGGCTGTGCGGCTCAGGGGTGATCGACGTCCGGTCGTGCTGGGGCGGCTCCTGCTGGGGCGGCTCGTGCGGGGAGGGCTCGTCGTCGGGCTCGGGGGAAAGCGACGACTCCGTGACTTCGGGGGAGGTGGCGGCCAACGGGTCCGCCGGGTCACCAAAGCCAGCCTTCCCGGCCGCCTGATCCACAATGCCGGCGTCTTCAAGATTTTCTGCGGCGGCCAGTGCCCGCTCCGCGGAGAGCCGTGAGGCCTCGCTGCCGTGCACCCGGTTGAGGACCAGGCCTGCCAGTGGCATCTCCTCCGCGGCCAGCCGTTCCACGAAGTAGGCGGCCTCGCGGAGCGCGTCCCGCTCCGGCGTCGCCACCACGAGGAACGCCGTACCGGGCGCCTGGAGCAGTTTGTACGTCGCGTCGGCCCGCGTACGGAATCCGCCGAACATGGAGTCCATCGCCGCGACGAACGTCTGTACGTCGCGCAGGAACTGGCCGCCGAGCAGCTTGCCGAGCGTCCCGGTCATCATCGACATGCCGACATTGAGGAACTTCATCCCGGCCCGCCCGCCGATCTTCGCCGGAGCGATCAGCAGCCGGATGAACTTCCCGTCCAGGAAGGAGCCGAGACGTTTCGGTGCGTCCAGGAAGTCCAGCGCGGAGCGGGACGGCGGGGTGTCGACGACGATCAGGTCCCACTCGTCGCGCGCCCTCAGCTGCCCGAGCTTCTCCATCGCCATGTACTCCTGCGTGCCCGCGAACCCGGCCGACAGCGACTGGTAGAACGGGTTCTCCAGGATCGCGCGGGCCCGCTCGGCATCCGTGTGCGCCTCGACGGTCTCGTCGAAGGTGCGCTTCATGTCGAGCATCATGGCGTGCAGTTCGCCCTCGCCCTCGATGTCCTCGACCCGGCGCGGGATGTTGTCCAGCCGGTCGATGCCCATGGACTGGGCGAGCCGTCGGGCCGGGTCGATGGTGAGGACGACGACCTTGCGGCCGCGCTCGGCCGCCCGCACGCCGAGCGCCGCCGCGGTCGTGGTCTTGCCCACGCCGCCGGAGCCGCAGCACACGATGATGCGGATCTCCGGATCGTCCAGGAGCGCGTCGGTCTCCAGCCCCGGTGCGATGTCCGTGTCCAGTGTCATGAGCCCACCCCTCGTCCGGAGCCGCGTCGATTCCCGCCCGGGGGCTTCTGCCCCGCCGCGTCCGCCGTCTCGTCGCCGACACCCTGTTTGCGGAACTCCTCCGCCAGCTCGTACAGCGCGGACGGGCTCACTCCCTCGCCCATCAGCGGGAGCTCGGCCATGGGCAGCCCGAGCCCGGCCAGCACCGCGCGCTGCTCGCGCTCCAGGCCGACCCGCTGGGCATGCTCGGCGGCCTGCTCGACCAGCGGCTTGACCAGCCCGGCGGAACCCGTCACGCCGGCCCGGGTGAGCGTCTTCGCGATCTCCTTGCGGCGGCCCCCCGACGCCGTACGCAGCGCCTCCTCGTCCAGCAGATGGGGCCGCACCATGTTCACCACGACCCGGCCCACGGGCAGTTCGGCGGCCCGCAGCTCCGCGATCCCGTCCGCGGTCTCCTGGACCGGCATCTCCTCCAGGAGCGTCACCAGGTGGACGGCGGTCTCGGGGGACTTGAGCACCCGCATCACGGCCTGCGCCTGGTTGTGTATCGGGCCGATCCGCGCCAGCCCCGCCACCTCGTCGTTCACGTTGAGGAAACGGGTAATCCGGCCGGTGGGCGGAGCGTCCATGATCACGTAGTCGTAGACGAACCGGCCCTGCTTGTCCTTGCGGCGTACGGCCTCGCAGGCCTTGCCGGTCAGCAGGACGTCCCGGACCCCCGGCGCGATGGTGGTGGCGAAGTCGATCGCGCCGAGCTTCTTCAGCGCCCGGCCGGCGCTGCCCAGCTTGTAGAACATCTGGAGGTAGTCGAGCAGCGCGCGCTCGGCGTCGATCGCCAGGGCGTGGACCTCGCCTCCCCCCGGTGCGACGGCGATCCTGCGTTCTTCGTAGGGGAGGGCATCGGACTCGAAGAGCTGGGCGATGCCCTGCCTGCCCTCGACCTCGACGAGGAGAGTGCGCCTGCCCTCGGTCGCGAGGGCGAGCGCGAGTGCGGCGGCGACCGTGGTCTTACCGGTCCCGCCCTTGCCGCTGACGACCTGGAACCTGCTCACGTCTTCGAGCCTAACCAGTCGGCAGGCAGGCTACGCACGAGGCGGCATGTGCCAGGCATTACAGTCGGCTCATGACCAAGTGGGAATACGCGACCGTGCCCCTTCTCGTGCACGCGACCAAGCAGATTCTGGACACCTGGGGCGAGGACGGCTGGGAGCTGGTCCAGGTCGTTCCCGGCCCGAACAACCCCGAGCAGCTCGTGGCCTACCTGAAGCGGGAGAAGCCGTAGTGGCGGGCGCCGTCGAGGCGAAGCTCGCCGAACTGGGCCTGACGCTCCCCGACGTCGTACCGCCGCTGGCCTCCTACCAGCCGGCCGTGCGGTCCGGGGTGTACGTCTACACCTCGGGCCAGCTCCCGATGGTGGACGGCAAGCTCGCCGTGACCGGCAAGGTCGGCGCCGAGGTGACGGCGGACGAGGCCAAGGAGCTCGCGAAGACCTGCGCGCTGAACGCCCTGGCGGCCGTGAAGTCGGTCGCCGGTGACCTGGACCGGATCGCGCGGGTCGTGAAGGTCGTGGGCTTCGTCGCCTCGGCCGCGGACTTCACCGGGCAGCCGGGCGTGATCAACGGGGCGAGCGAGCTCCTGGGCGCCGTCCTGGGCGACAAGGGCGTGCACGCCCGCAGCGCCGTGGGCGTCGCGGTGCTGCCGCTGGACGCGCCGGTCGAGGTCGAGGTCCAGGTCGAGCTCGTCGACGCCTGACCCGCCCGATCCGGCACCACCCCGATCCCGTCCGGTCCGTGACCGGGCGGGATCGCGTGTGTCCGCGGCCTGTCTCCATCATGCGTGCATGAGGCATGCATCGATCTGTGGGCCCCTCGAACATCGGCGCGGTTCCGGATAGCCTCCCGCCATGTCGAACGGTCAGTGGTACCCACCGGAATGGCCCGCCCGGATCCGGGCCCTCGCCAGCGGCGAGCTGACAGCCGTGTCCCCCAGGCGTGCTGCCACGGTCATGCTGCTCCGGGACGACACATCGGGCCCGGACGGTGCCGGTCCGTCCGTCCACATGCTGCGCCGGCGCACCAGCATGGCCTTTGCCGGGGGCGCGTACGCCTATCCGGGTGGCGGGGTCGACCCGCGCGACGACGACCACCTCGTCGGCTGGGCCGGACCGTCCCTGGAGACCTGGGCCGGCCGGCTGGGCGTCGGCACGGCGGCAGAGGCCCAGGCGGTGGTCTGCGCCGCCGTCCGGGAGACGTACGAGGAGGCCGGTGTCCTGCTGGCCGGGCCGACCGCCGGCACCGTCGTCAGCGACACCACGGGCGCGGACTGGGAGGCCGACCGCCAGGCACTCGTCGACCGGGAGCTGTCCTTCGCCGGCTTCCTGGACCGCAGGGGCCTGGTGCTGCGCTCCGATCTGCTGGCCGCCTGGGCGCGCTGGATCACCCCGGCCTTCGAACCGCGTCGCTACGACACCTGGTTCTTCGTGGCCGCGCTCCCGGAGGGCCAGCGCACCCGGAACGCTTCCACCGAGGCCGACCGCACGGTGTGGATCCGTCCCGGCGACGCCACCGACGGCTACGACAAGGGCGAACTGCTGATGATGCCGCCCACCGTGGCCACCCTGCGGGCGCTGAGGCCGTACGGGACGGCCGCGGAGGCGCTGAAGGCAGCGGATTCCCAGAACCTGGCTCCGGTGCTGGCAGAGGCCCGTATGGAGGGTGATGAGCTGGTGCTGAGCTGGCCGGGTCACGACGAGTTCACCAAACACGTCCCGACGTCGGGCGGATCCGCTTCCCCTTCCGCCGGCGACGGCACGGACGGGAACCCCTCATGAGCGACGCGGGCGCACTGCCGGGGCAGCCCCGCGGCGGGGTCCTCTCCGGGCCCGCCACGGCCCGTACGGTCAACGTCCTGGCGCCCAACGCCTCGGCGATGACGCTGGACGGGACCAACACCTGGATCGTGGCTGAGCCGGACTCCGGCCTCGCGGTCGTGATCGACCCGGGTCCGCTCGACGACGTACACCTCCGCGCCGTCGTCGCCGCCGCGGAGAGGGCGGGGAAGCGCGTGGGCCTCACCCTGCTCACGCACGGCCACCCCGACCACGCGGAGGGCGCCGCCCGGTTCGCCGAGCTCACGCGTACGAAGGTCCGCGCCCTGGACGTGGCGCTGCGCCTGGGCGACGAGGGGCTCACGGCCGGCGACGTGATCACCACGGGAGGGCTCGAACTCCGCGTCGTCCCCACCCCGGGGCACACCGCGGACTCCCTCTCCTTCCACCTGCCCGCCGACCGGGCGGTGCTGACGGGCGACACGATCCTCGGGCGCGGAACCACGGTCGTCGCCCACCCGGACGGCCGGCTCGGCGACTACCTGGACACCCTGCGGCGGCTGCGCTCGCTGGCGGTCGACGACGGGGTGCACACGGTGCTCCCGGGGCACGGGCCGGTACTGGAGGACGCTCAGGGTGCCGTGGAGTTCTACCTCGCCCACCGGGCCAACCGCCTCGCCCAGGTCGAGACGGCCGTGGAGGCGGGGCACCGTACGCCCGCCGAGGTCGTGGCGGCGGTGTACGCGGATGTGGACCGTTCCCTCTGGCCGGCGGCGGAGCTGTCGGTGCGGGCCCAGATGGAGTACCTGACGGAGCGCGGGCTGATCTGACCGGAACCCGGCCGGGGCGGGTACGCGAAAGGCCCCACCGGGAGGTGGGGCCTTTTCGGTGGCGGTGCCGCCCTGGCGGCCGTACGCGGTCGCCAGGACGGCTGCCGTGTACGGGCGGAGGCGTCAGCGGGAGCGCTTCGCCAGCCGCTCCACGTCCAGCAGGATCACGGCGCGTGCCTCGAGCCGGAGCCAGCCGCGGCCCGCGAAGTCCGCGAGTGCCTTGTTGACCGTCTCGCGGGAGGCGCCGACCAGCTGGGCCAGCTCTTCCTGCGTCAGGTCGTGCACGACGTGGATGCCCTCCTCCGACTGCACGCCGAAGCGGCGCGACAGGTCGAGGAGCGCACGGGCGACACGGCCCGGGACGTCGGAGAAGACCAGGTCGGACATCTGGTCGTTCGTCTTGCGCAGACGGCGGGCGACTGCGCGCAGCAGAGCGGTGGCCACCTCGGGGCGGGCGTTCAGCCAGGGCTGGAGGTCTCCGTGGCCGAGGCCGAGGAGCTTGACCTCGGTGAGTGCCGAGGCGGTCGCGGTGCGCGGGCCCGGGTCGAAGAGCGACAGCTCACCGATCAGCTCACCGGGGCCGAGGACGGCCAGCATGTTCTCCCGGCCGTCGGGCGAGGTGCGGTGGAGCTTCACCTTGCCCTCGGTGACCACGTACAGGCGGTCGCCCGGGTCGCCCTCGTGAAACAGCGCGTCGCCGCGCGCGAGGGTCACCTCACTCATCGAGGCGCGGAGCTCCGCGGCCTGCTCGTCATCGAGCGCCGCGAAAAGCGGGGCGCGCCGCAGAACGTCGTCCACGAGTTCTCTCCTTGTCGGCCTGTTCAGGGAAGCGTGGTTTCCATGATGCCGGACGGTAAAACAGTGCGATCGATCACAAACCAGTTTGACGCACGGGCGTGCCGGACCCTACGGCAGGGGGCCGATTGGGCGTGGATACGCGGTGACCGGGGCGGATGTCAGCCCCTGGCTCTAGGCTGGCCGGGTGTCCGGAACGCCGGTGAGAGCGCAGGCCAAGGGGGCTGATGGGGTGTCGGGAGACAAGAATTCCGCTGTGGGCGAACAGGGTGGACGAGGTGAGAAAAGAGCCGCAAATCGCTCGACGGGAGGAGCGGCGTCGGCGAAGTCCGCGCGGTCCGTGGACAAGCCCGCGAGGTCGTCGGACAGGCGGCCCGCGAAGTCGTCGGACGGACCGGTGAAGCCGTCGGGCAAGCCCGCCAAGCCGGAGTCGCATCTCGCGATGGTCCGTCGTGCCCGCCGGATCAACCGCGAGCTCGCCGAGGTCTACCCGTACGCCCACCCCGAGCTGGACTTCCGTAATCCCTTCGAGCTCCTGGTGGCCACGGTCCTCTCCGCCCAGACCACCGACCTGAGGGTCAACCAGACGACTCCCGCGCTCTTCGCCGCGTATCCGACGCCGGAGGACATGGCTGCCGCCGTCCCCGAGAAGCTGGAGGAGATCATCCGGCCGACCGGCTTCTTCCGGGCCAAGGCGCGGTCCCTGATGGGGCTGTCGGCCGCGCTGAGGGACGACTTCGAGGGGGAGGTCCCCGGCCGCCTCGCGGATCTCGTGAAGCTGCCCGGCGTCGGACGCAAGACGGCCAACGTCGTCCTGGGCAACGCCTTCGGCGTGCCCGGCATCACGGTGGACACCCACTTCGGCCGGCTGGTCCGCCGCTGGAAGTGGACCGAGCAGGAGGACCCGGAGAAGGTCGAGGCGGAGATCGCGGCGATCTTCCCGAAGAGCGAGTGGACGATGCTGTCGCACCGAGTGGTCTTCCACGGCCGCCGCATCTGCCACTCCCGCAAGCCCGCCTGCGGCGCCTGCCCGATCGCCGCTCTCTGCCCCGCCTACGGGGAGGGCGAGACCGATCCCGAGAAGGCGAAGAAGCTCCTGAAGTACGAGATGGGCGGCTACCCGGGCCAGCGCCTCAGCCCGCCGCCCGACTACCCGGGCATCCCAGCCCCGCCGCTGGGAGCCGCGTGAGCGACCCGTTCTCCCGGTACACGGAGTCGCGGACGCGGGGGAGCCTGCCGGGCCGGGGGACGGGGAGCGCCCTCCACGGCCCGGCGGGGCGGGTCCGTGCGGAACGAAATGGCCGACGAACGGCGTTGGAACGACGGGGGTGCCCATGACGCACACACAGAGCAGACGGACCGCGGCCGACGCGGCCACCTCGGGCACGGGCGCGCACCGCGACGACGCGCTCACCGTCTCCACGGACGGCCTGCCCGCCTGGCTCGAGCCCGTGGCCCGGGCGGCGCGGACCGTGCAGGCCGGGCAGCTCAGCCGCTTCCTGCCGCCGGAGAGCGGTGCGGGGCGCCAGTCAGCCGTTCTGATTCTCTTCGGCGAGGGGGAGCGCGGCCCGGAGCTGCTCCTTATGGAGCGTTCCGGGACCCTGCGTTCCCACCCCGGCCAGCCGTCGTTCCCGGGAGGATCCCTCGACCCGGAGGACGGCGACCACACGACCACGGGACCGCTCAGGGCCGCGTTGCGTGAGGCCGAGGAGGAGACGGGACTCGATCCGAGCGGCGTACAGCTCTTCGGCGTGCTCCCCCGGCTCTACATCCCGGTGAGCAGCTTCGTCGTCACGCCCGTCCTCGGGTGGTGGCGGACGCCCAGCCCGGTGGGGGTCGTGGACCCGGCCGAGACCGCGCGGGTCTTCACCGCCCCCGTGGCGGATCTCACGGATCCGGCCAACCGCGCGACAGTGGTCCATCCGAGCGGCCACCGAGGCGCCGCGTTCCTGGTCGAATCCGCGCTGGTCTGGGGATTCACGGCCGGGGTGATCGACAGGATTGTGCACTACGCCGGGTGGGAACGCCCCTGGGACAGGACCAGGCAGGTGCCGCTCGACTGGCGCGCATGACAGGCTGACTCCCGTGCTGCGCTGTTCCGGGTCTGGCCCGGACCCCGTCGAACCGGACGGGCCAGGTGACGAATCTGCGAGGCTATAGACGGTGAACGTGCTGGACATCCTGCTGCTCGTCGGCGCCGTGTGGTTCGCGGTCATCGGTTACCGCCAGGGTTTCGTCGTCGGCATCCTGTCCGTGGTCGGCTTCCTGGGCGGCGGGCTCGTGGCCGTCTACCTGCTGCCGGTCATATGGGACCAGGTGACCGACGGGTCGGAAGTCTCCTCCACCGCCGCCATCGTCGCGGTCGTGATCGTGATCGTGTGCGCTTCGGTGGGCCAGGCGTTCACCACACACCTCGGCAACAGACTCCGCCGGTACATCACGTGGTCCCCTGCGCGAGCCCTGGACGCCACCGGCGGCTCCCTGGTCAACGTGGTGGCCATGCTTCTGGTCGCCTGGCTGATCGGCTCCGCGCTGGCCGGTACCTCCCTGCCGACGCTGGGCAAGGAGGTACGAAGCTCCTCGGTCCTGCTGGGGGTTTCGCGGGTGATGCCCGATCAAGCCTCCACCTGGTTCACGGACTTCTCCTCCGTCCTGGCGCAGAACGGCTTCCCGCAGGTCTTCAGCCCCTTCGCCAACGAGCCCATCACCGAGGTGGAGCCCCCCGATCCCGCTCTCGTCGGCAGCCCTGTCGCAGCGCGCGCCAAGAAGTCCATCGTCAAGGTCGTGGGTATGGCACCGGGCTGCGGCAAGGTCCTCGAGGGAACCGGTTTCGTCTTCTCCGGCCGCCGTGTGATGACCAACGCCCACGTGGTCGGCGGCGTGGACGAACCGACCGTCCAGATCGGCGGCGAGGGCCGGCTGTACGACGCCAAGGTCGTCCTCTACGACTGGCAGCGGGACATCGCCGTACTGGACGTCCCGGACCTGGACGCCGAACCGCTGCGCTTCACCGACACCGACCACGACGCGGGGAGCGGCGACAGCGCCATCGTCGCCGGATTCCCGGAGAACGGCGCCTACGACGTGCGCTCCGCCCGTATCCGGGGCCGTATCGACGCCAACGGCCCGGACATCTACCACCGGGGCACCGTGCGGCGTGATGTGTACTCGCTCTACGCGACGGTGCGCCAGGGCAACTCCGGAGGCCCGCTGCTCACTCCGGACGGCAAGGTCTACGGGGTGGTGTTCGCCAAGTCGCTCGACGACCCGGACACGGGGTACGCGCTGACGGCCGACGAGATCCGCGAGGACATCGAGCTCGGCAAATCGACAGCCCAGCAGGTCGACAGCCAGGGCTGCGCACTCTGAGGTCCTTGCCGTAGGAACGCTGCGTACGAGCCCCGGGCCTCGATGACTTCCACGGTCCGGGGCGCTCGTGCGATGTGCTGCCCTTCGGCGCCTATGTCATCCGCGGGGATGGCGCAGGCGTGCCGACACCCAGCGGGCCCGGCGGTGGAGGATGCGCGGAATACCCAGCCGCAGATCATGGAAATCGCTCACATCGTGCACCCGGCTCACTGAGCCGTCCCCCTCATGAGTGCTCGGACCGGCAAGAGCGGTCGAGCGGTGGTTGCGTGCTGCGTCATTGAAGTCGCGCGTCCAGCCCATACCCCGACGTCTGCCCGTGACCCAAGGTCGGTAATCGCGCGCAAGTCAGCCAATTGGCTTATGCGGCAGGCACTTGGCTGTTCGTCGGACGCGTGTGCCCCTCGGCTACCGGTCGGGCTCGGGGTCCTTGAGCCAGTTGATGAGTTCGGTCGAGAACCCGGCCGGATCCTCCTCGTGGGGGAAGTGCCCCAGACCGTCGAAAAGTCGCCATCGGTACGGAGCCTCGACGTACTCTCCCGACCCCGCGGAACTACGGGTTCGGATCGCCGGGTCGAGAGAGCCGTGGAGGTGCAGCGTGGGTACGCGAACCGGACGCTTCATGCGCCGGTTGAACTGGACGCCGTCCGGGCGGGCCAGGGAACGGACCATCCAGCGGTACGGCTCGATCGAGCAGTGTGCCGTCGACGGGATGCACATCGCGCGCCGGTAGACGTCCACCGTCTTGTCGTCGGGGAAGTCCGGGGTGCGCGGACCCGACCAGTCGCGGATCAGCCGCGCCACCAACGCCGCGTCTTCCGCCACGAGCTGACGCTCCGGGACCCACGGACGCTGGAAGCCCCAGATGTGGGAGCCGGCCCGGGACTGCGCGAGGTCCGACAGCATCGAGGAACGCCAGCGGCGCGGGTGCGGCATCGAGGAGACCACGAGCCGCCGCACCAGCTTCGGGCGCATCACCGCGGCCGTCCAGGCGAGGTAGCCGCCCATGTCGTGCCCCACGAGCGCCGCGTCCGGCTCGCCGAGCGAGCGGATCACGCCGGTGACGTCGAGTGCCAGGTTCGCCGGGTCGTAACCCCGGGGCGTACGGTCGCTGCCGCCGACCCCGCGCAGGTCCATCGCGACCGCGCGGTACCCCGCGTCGGCCAGGGCGGTCAGCTGGTGGCGCCAGGTCCACCAGAACTGCGGGAATCCGTGCAGAAGCAGCACCAGCGGTCCGTCACCGAGCTCGGCGATGTGGAAGCGCGCGCCGTTGGCCGCCACGTCACGGTGGGTCCAGGGACCGTCGATGCGGACGGGGCTGCCGGAACCGGCAGCCGGCCCCAGCGGCCCCACCGGGCCGCCGGATGCGCTGAAATCGGGGTCGGTCATGTGGACGAGCGTGTCACAGGGAGAGCCTTGTCCTGGACCGGGCGGTTCTCGATGGCCTTGTCCGCGAGTGTGCTGCCCTGCGCCCGTTCGATCACGCGTGCGGTGACGACGGGGCGGGGGTGCGGCTTGACGCCCTGCAGGACGGCCGCGGTCTGCTTGGCCGAAGCGATCGACTTCTCCGGCGGCTTGACCTTCTTGAACTTGGCGAGCCCGAAGAGGGCCAGCAGGATCCCCAGCAGGATGAAGGCGCCGCCGACGATCAGGAACGACCAGGCGAGACCGAGCCCCAGATTGTGGATCCCGTAGGCCGCGGCGAAGCTCAGCACGGGGATCGCGAACAGGATCAGCACACCCGTGACGATGAACGCCACGCTGCCGATCACGCCGCGCTTGACGTCCTCACGTACCTCGGCCTTGGCCAGGGCGATCTCGTCGTGCACCAGCGCGGACATCTCAGCGGTGGCCGAAGCGAACAGCTGTCCGAGACTACGGTCGGTGCTGCCCGCGTAGTTGCCGGGGTCGCTCATCCCTGACTCCCTCTCCTCTTCCGTACATCCGATGTCAGATCATGCCGGACTGTCCGGCTTGCTGCTCGCTGCCCCCGCCCGTTCGGCAAGGCGGCGGTGCTCGGCAGCCTTCTTCTCGTGGATCGCGGCCATGCGCAGGTGGTACTCGGGATCGTCCTGCTCGTAGACGTCGGGCACCCCCGATTCGTCCTCGTCGCGTTCCTCGGCCTCGTAAAGCGTCCTGTATCTGCGTACCCGCAGTTTGAGCAGTACACCGGAGAGTACGGCGGCAATCAGGGAACCGGTGAGGACCGCTGCCTTGACCTCGTTGATCATGCTCTCGTCGCCGGCGAAGGCGAGCTCCCCGATGAGCAGCGAAACGGTGAATCCGATACCCGCCAGCGTGGCCACGGCGAAGACATCCGCCCAGGCCAGGTCCTTGTTCAGCTCGGCCCGGGTGAAGCGGGTGACGAGCCAGGTGCCGCCGAAGACGCCGACGGTCTTGCCGATGATCAGACCGAGGACGACTCCGAGCGTTTCGGGCCGGGTGAAGACGCCGGCCAGGGCATCGCCCTTGAGGGTGACGCCGGCCGAGAAGAGGGCGAAGAGCGGAACCGCGACACCGGCCGACAGGGGGCGCACGAGGTGCTCGATGTGTTCGCCCGGGGAGTGCGTCTCGCCTTCGCGGCGGGTGCAGCGCAGCATGAGGCCCATGGCGACGCCGGCGATCGTCGCGTGGACACCGCTGTTGTACATCAGCCCCCAGACGACAAGGGCCAGCGGCACGTAGACGTACCAGCCCCGTACGTGCGTACGCAGCAGCACGTAGAACACGGCCAGGCCGGCGACGGCGCCGCCGAGCGCCAGGAAGTCGATGTTCTCGGTGAAGAAGACCGCGATGATGAGAATGGCGAAGAGGTCGTCGACGACGGCGAGCGTCAACAGGAAGGCGCGCAGCGCCGCCGGCAGCGAGGTGCCGATGACCGCGAGCACGGCGAGTGCGAAGGCGATGTCGGTGGCGGTGGGGACGGCCCAGCCGGCGAGAGACCCTCCACCGAGGACGGCGGTCAGTGTGTAGACGACTGCGGGGACGGCCATGCCGCAGAGCGCCGCGGCGACCGGCAGGGCCGCCGCGCGGGGGTCACGGAGCTCGCCGGCGACCAGCTCACGCTTGAGCTCGACGCCGGCGACGAAGAAGAAGACGGCGAGGAGTCCGTCGGCAGCCCAATGGGCCACCGAGAGATTGAGCCCCAGCGCTTCCGGGCCGAAGTGGAAGTCGCTGACCGACGCGTAACCGGAGCCGAAGGTGTTCGCCCAGACGAGCGCGGCAACCGCCGCGACCAGCAGGAGTACGCCTCCGACCGTCTCGGTGCGCAGGGCTTCGGCGACGTAGGTGCGCTCGGGGAGGGAGAGCCGGCCGAGAAGGGTACGGCGGCGGGAAGGGGGAACGGGCGGGGCCACGAGGGAGACCTCCGGGTCTGATTGCGGCAGTGGTGGCATGGCGGATACACATGCCGACCAGACTTCCCGGCGCCCCTGTGGAGATGTCCTGTGAAGTTGTGGCGGTGTGCTCCTGCAGGCCTGTTGGCGCAGAGGCGAATCGGACCCGGCTGACTCGCCCCGACCTGCTCGGTCGATGCATCCCGCTGACGAAAAGACCACTCTACCTGGGCTGTCGGAAACCTATCCTGATCCGGTGGCCGGCGCTTGACGGCGTGTGCCGGTACCGCGGCGTCGCACGCCTGTCACCTGCCCCTTCCGGGCACCGGAAGGGGCACCCGGAAGCAATCCGGGTGCCCCGACGGCGTGCGAGCGGTCATGCTCCAGGCTGAGGCGCGACTCCGCCTCCCGTGTTCTAGTCCTCGGAAGAAGCCGTGGGCAGTTGGGTCTGGATGAGGGACATGACGGAGGAGTCGGTGAGGGTGGTGACGTCGCCGAGTTCGCGGTTTTCGGCTACGTCGCGCAGGAGGCGGCGCATGATTTTGCCGGAGCGGGTCTTGGGGAGTTCGGCGACGGGCAGGACGCGTTTGGGTTTGGCGATGGGGCCGAGGGTGGTGCCGACGTGGTTGCGGAGTTCCGTGACCAGTTCCTCGGAGGCGGTCGCGGTACCGCGCAGGATGACGAAGGCGACGATGGCCTGGCCGGTGGTTTCGTCGTTCGCGCCGACGACGGCTGCTTCGGCGACGGAGGGGTGGGAGACGAG
>NZ_JBHUYV010000019.1:0-161703 GCF_042667905.1 Streptomyces sp. NPDC057287
GGCCGCCCACCCCCGCGCAGGGGTGGGCGGCCCGTCGCCGCCCGTCGTCGTGCCGGGTCTCTCACCCCGCGCCCGGGTAATGCACCAGCCGCCCCTGGGTGACGAGGGAAGCCGCCTGCTTGAGATGGCGTACGCGGATGCTGACCGTGTAGGCGTCGACGCCCGTGATCGCGGCGAGGCTCGTCGTCACGTAGCGGTAGAAGTCCTGCGCATCGGTGCAGATGACGATGGCCATGAGGTTGTGCTCTCCCGCCAGGGCGCCGGCGAAGGCGACTTCCGGGTGGTGGACCAGGGCGGAGCCGACCTGATGGAGGTGGGCGGGTGCCGTTCGCAGCCACAGGGTGGCCTGGAGGTTCCAGCCCAGGCGCTGGGACAGCAGGTCGACGTCGTAGTAGAGGGTTCCGGCCTCCTCCAGGTTCTCCAGGCGGCGCCCGACGCGGTTCGTGGACCAGCCGGTGAGCTGTGCCAGCCGGGCATGGCTTGCGCGGCCGTCCTCCGCGAGCGCGGCCAGCAACGGCAGGTCCTCCTCCCTCGGCGGGACCGGTGGGACGCCCGGTCGGCGCTCGGACCGCGGGTCGTGCGCGGTCAGCAGCGCGACCGCCTCCGCGCTCAACGGTGGACCGAAGCCCGTCCAGTGGGCCCAGGGCGCGGAGAAGGAGTGCAGCATCAGGGCCATGTCGACGCCGAGCACTCCGGAGGAACGCTGGAGACGGCGGGGCAGCAGGTCCGGGCCGCGGTCCTCGGCGATCGGTGCGTTGAGGGTGCAGATGATCTCGGCACCGCCGGAGGCGAGGTGTGAGTAGGACACGTCGGGCCGGCGGGTCAGCGCCTCCGCGATCGCGTCGACCCGGTCCGGACGGCACGTGATGCGGGCGACCCAGGTGGCCTGGCCGTGGACCGCCGGGTTCACCAGGCCCATCACGCGCACCACGCCCCGGCGCCGCAGTGCCTGGAAGCGCCGTGCCACCGTCTGCTCGGACACTCCCGCGACCTCGCCGATCAAGCGGAACGGGGCCCGGGGCGCGATCTGGAGGGAGTGGAGGATTCGGGTGTCCACGGCATCGACCATGGAGTGAATATCTCCCGGTAGGGCCTCTGATGCCAGTTCCATGCGCTCGGACGGAGGCGGGAGGGTGGTTCCGTCGCCCTCTGCCGGAGACTGGTCAAGGAATCAGGTGCGGCCGGACCGCCGCGCGCGGGCCCGGCTCTTCTCGCCACCCCGAGGCGCGGGAGCGCTCGGGGCCCGGGTCGCCGTCCTGACGACCGGACCGATTCCGACCGGACGGACCACCGCGCACGCCCGTGAAGGCGCGCGGTGAGGCCGTCGGGACAGCTGTGCCCGCACGCCCGTGCGGACACAGGGGGCCCGGCGGTCCGGCCCACGCGAAGAAGTCGCCGGGCGGCCGTCCACGCAGCCACATGCTCAGAAGGAGCTCTCCACGTGTCCCACAGCAGTCCGGCCGCCGTGCCCGGCCAGACCACCGTGTCCGGTCGCCAGGCGTCCCCGCCGCCGGTCTCCCACCGGCGCGCCACCATCCTCATGGCCTGCCTGGGGGTCTTCGTCGCCTACCTGCCGGTGACGACGGTGTCGGTGAGCCTCCCGGCGATCCAGCAGGCGCTGGGCGCCTCGACCTCCGAACTCTCCTGGGTCTCGGACGCGTTCGTCCTGCCCATGGCGGCGTTCATCCTGACGGCGGGGGTGTTCGGTGACGTCCACGGCCGGAAGAAGGTCTTCCTCGCCGGTCTCCTGCTGACGGCCGCCGGGGCGGCCACCGCGCTGAGCGCCGGCACCGTGCAGGTCGTGTGGATCGGCCAGGCGCTGTCGGGCCTCGGCGCCGCGGCCCTCCTGCCGACGACCCTCGCCCTCATCAGTCACGCGGTGCCCGACTTCAGGGAGCGGGGCAAGTACATCGGCATATGGGCGATGTGCCTGCTCGGTGCGCTCGCCGTCGGCGGGGTCCTGGCCGGCACCGTCGTGTCCCGCACCGAGTGGCGCTGGATCTTCGTGGCGCCCATTCCCGTCGCGCTGATCGCCTTCGCCATCGCCGTACGGATGCTCGCGGACTCGCGGGCACCGCACGGGCGGCGTCTCGACTGGCCCGGCCAGATCACCGCCGCACTCGCGATCACCGGCCTCGTCTACGGCGTCATCGAGGGCGGAGCCGGTTCCTTCGGTGACCCCCAGGTCCTGGCGGCGCTCGCCGTGGCCGTGGTCAGCGGCGTGCTGTTCGTGCTCGTCGAGCGCCGCTCCGCGAGCCCCATGCTCGACCTGTCGCTGTTCCGCAGCCCGGGCTTCGCCGCGACCACCCTCGTGGCGATGGTGATGTTCATGGCCATGATCGGGTTCTTCTTCGTCCTGAGCCTGTACTTCGGGATGGTGCAGCACCTCGACACCCTCGACGCGGCCTGGCGGATGCTGCTGGTGACCGGGTCGGCCCTCGTCGTCAGCGGTCCGGCCGGCCGGCTCATGCACCGGCTCTCCACGCGGGGCATGATCACCGTCGGCCTGCTCATGGTGACGGCCTCGCTGCTGTTCCTGCTGGGCGCGGAGGCCGACACGTCCTTCGGGTCGCTGTCGTGGCGGCTGGTCCTGCTCGGCCTCGGCATGGGCCTGGTCACCACGCCCATGACGGCGACGGCCGTCGGTTCCGTACCGCACCAGCTCGCGGGCATGGCCGCCGCCGGGAACAACGCCTTCCGGCAGGTCGGCGGCGCCCTCGGCCCGGCTGTCCTCGGGGCCCTGCTCACCAGCCGCGCCGCTGACGCCCTGCCCGGCCACCTCGCCGACGCCGGGGTCTCGGGCGCGACGAGTGCCCGCGTCGCGGAGGCCGTGGGGGCGAACGGTCTCGGCGGCGCCGGCGGAGTGCCGCTGGGCGCGGAAGCGGGCCGGGTGTGGGCCGCCGTCGGTGATTCCTTCCTCGACGGCATGCGCCTGTGCCTGATCGTCGCCGCGGCGCTGACCTTCCTGGCCGCCGTACTCGCCTTCGTCCTCCTGCGGGCCCCGCGCACGGCCGAGGCGCCCGCCGGACAGGCGGTACCGCAGGGTGGCGTGAGTCCCTCCGCCGCCCACGACGGGGCCGACGCGGGAGCCGCTGCCGCTGCCGCCGCCGGTCCGGAACGCTCGGGCGCAGGCGTCTAGGGGCCGGCCGGGTCGGCGCTCCCCGCCCCGCTCCCGCGCGGGAGGCGGCGCGCTCCGGCCGGTGTGACCACGGCGTCCACGGGGTGGTCGTGCGGTTCCTCGGGAACCCGTGCGACCACCTCGTCGTCGTACAGCAGGACGACGAGGGCGGGGTGGGCGCCGGCCGCCGCCAGCCGGGCCAGCACCCGGTCGTAGCTGCCCCCGCCGCGTCCCAGGCGCATCCCGCGCCCGTCCACGGCGAGTCCCGGCAGCAGGACCGCGTCCGCTTCCAGGACCGCCCGCGGCCCCAGACGCGCGCCGTCCGGTTCCAGCAGCCCCCGGCCGGCGGGCACGAGGTGCTCCGCGCCTTCGAACACCGCCCAGTCCAGGTCGTTGTCCTCCATGAGCACCGGCAGCAGCACGCGTACGCCCCGTGCCCGCAGGGCGTCCAGGAGGGCGTGGGTCCCTGGTTCGCGGCCGACGGACACGTAGGCCGCCACGGTCCGCGCACCGGTCAGCTCGGGAAGATCTCCGGCGGCCGAGGCGAGAACCGCGGCGGCCTTCCTGACGTCCTCCGGGGTGAGGAGCCGTCGTGCGGCGAGCAGTTCGCGCCGTAGGCGTGACTTTCGGGACATGTCATCGTTCAACGGGTGCTCGCATAGTTCTTTTATGTGGATGTATGAGAACGAAGTTAACCGGACGCTCATCTTCCGCCCATTAGCACCGGTTAGAGTCTCCGCATGACTCAGTCGCGCCCCAGGATCAGCAAAGCTGTCATTCCAGCTGCAGGTCTCGGCACCCGGTTCCTGCCGGCCACCAAGGCCACTCCCAAAGAGATGCTGCCTGTCGTCGACAAGCCCGCCATCCAGTATGTCGTCGAGGAAGCGGTCGCGGCCGGTCTCTCCGACGTACTGATGATCACCGGTCGCAACAAGCGTCCCCTCGAGGACCACTTCGACCGGAACTACGAGCTGGAGTCCGCGCTGACCCGCAAGGGAGACGCCGAACGGCTCTCCAAGGTCCAGGAGTCCAGCGACCTGGCCACCATGCACTACGTACGCCAGGGCGACCCGCGGGGTCTGGGCCACGCCGTCCTGTGCGCCGCGCCGCACGTCGGTGACCAGCCGTTCGCCGTCCTCCTCGGTGACGACCTGATCGACCCGCGTGATCCGCTGCTCGCCAGGATGGTCGAGGTCCAGGAGCGCGAGGGCGGCAGCGTCGTCGCGCTGATGGAGGTCGACCCCTCGCAGATCCACATGTACGGCTGCGCGGCCACCGAGGCGACGAACGACAGCGACGTCGTCCGGGTCACCGGGCTCGTGGAGAAGCCCGATCAGGCCGAGGCGCCCAGCAATCTCGCCGTCATCGGCCGCTACGTCCTGGACCCCGCGGTCTTCGGCATACTGAGCAGGACCGAGCCCGGCCGCGGCGGCGAGATCCAGCTCACCGACGCCCTCCAGCTGCTGGCCGAGGACGAGAAGATCGGCGGCCCGGTGCACGGAGTCGTCTTCAAGGGCCGCCGCTATGACACCGGTGACCGCGGTGACTACCTGCGTGCCATTGTCAGACTCGCGTGCGAACGTGAAGACCTGGGACCGGACTTCCGGACCTGGCTCCGCAGTTACGTCACCGAGGAGTTGTAAGAGCTTGAGCAGCACGATCTGGTCGGTCGACGAGCACCTGGACGACATCCTCGCCGCGGTGAGGCCGCTCGAACCCATCGAGCTGCAACTGCCCGACGCCCAGGGCTGCGTCCTGGTCGAGGACGTCGTGGTGGAGGTCGCCCTGCCGCCCTTCGACAACAGCTCGATGGACGGATACGCCGTCCGGATCTCCGATGTCGAGGGTGCCAGCGAGGAGTTCCCCGCCGTCCTCACCGTCATCGGTGACGTCGCGGCGGGCGACGGGGGCCTCCCTGACGGGCGTTCCGTGGGACCGGGCGAGGCCGCGCGCATCATGACCGGTGCGCCGCTGCCCGCGGGTGCCGAGGCGGTCGTCCCGGTCGAATGGACCGACGGCGGCACGGGCGGCGGTCCGGCCGCAGCCATGCGGGCCCACAGCGACGCCCCTGAGGGGGCGAGCGGCGAGGTCCGTGTCCACCGCCCGGTCAAGCCCCGCGCACATGTCCGGGCCATGGGCAGCGACGTGAAGCCGGGAGACCTGGCGCTGCGCGCGGGTTCGGTCGTCGGCCCGCCGCAGATCGGGCTGCTCGCAGCGATCGGCCGGTCGACGGTGCGGGTGCGGCCCCGTCCGCGCGTCGTCGTGCTGTCCACCGGCAGCGAGCTGGTCCAGCCCGGCGAGGAGCTGACCGCCGGCCGGATCTACGACTCCAACAGCTTCGCGCTGACGGCCGCCGCCCGGGACGCGGGTGCGATCGCCTACCGCGTCCCCGCGGTCGCCGATGACGCGGAGACGCTGCGGGCCACGATCGAGGACCAGCTGATCCGCGCGGACATCGTCGTCACCACGGGCGGTGTCAGCGTCGGCGCGTACGACGTCGTCAAGGAGGCCCTGTCCTCCGTGCGCGACGAGTCCGCCGGTGACGAGGACGGCGCCGGCAGCGGCGTCGACTTCCGCAAGCTCGCCATGCAGCCGGGCAAGCCGCAGGGTTTCGGTGCGATCGGCCCCGACCACACGCCGCTGCTGGCGCTGCCCGGCAATCCGGTCTCCTCGTACGTCTCGTTCGAGCTGTTCGTCCGGCCGGCGATCCTCACCCTGATGGGTCTCGAGGACGTCCACCGTCCGAAGGTGCGGGCCACCCTCAGCACCGACAGGGCGCTCGCCTCGCCGTCCGGCAAGCGGCAGTTCCTGCGCGGTACGTACGACGCCGAGGCGGGCACCGTGACTCCTGTCGGGGGAGCCGGATCGCATCTGATCGCCGCCCTCGCCCAGGCGGACGCGCTGATCGTGCTGCCCGAGGACGTCACCTCCGCGGAGCCCGGCACGGAGGCCGACGTGATCCTCCTCCGCTGACTTGCCCGCGGTGGCGGTACGGTATCTGGCGCTGTGCCTTACCGGGGGAAGCCCCCCGGGCCCCTCGGCCCGCGCCTCGGTGCGGACGTGCGGGCAACCGGCGCCCTACCGCTAGGCGGAGTGAGTTGAGTACGCAGAACAGGCTGACGCACATCGACGAGGCGGGCGCGGCCCGCATGGTCGACGTGTCGGAGAAGGAAGTCACGACCCGTGTGGCCCGGGCGAGCGGCCGGGTCCTCGTGTCACCGCGTGTCGTCGAGCTCCTCAGGGGCGAGGGTGTCCCCAAGGGTGACGCCCTTGCCACCGCCCGGATCGCCGGGATCATGGGGGCCAAGCGCACCCCGGACCTGATCCCGCTCTGCCACCCGCTGGCCGTCTCGGGCGTGAAGGTCGATCTGAGCGTCGCGGACGACGCGGTGGAGATCCTGGCCACCGTGAAGACGACGGACCGTACGGGCGTCGAGATGGAGGCCCTGACCGCGGTCTCGGTCGCCGCGCTCACGGTGATCGACATGATCAAGGCCGTGGACAAGAGCGCGGTGATCACGGACGTCAGGGTCGAGGCGAAGTCGGGCGGCAAGTCCGGCGACTACCGGCGCCCCGCACCGGAGGGGGCGGACGCATGAGCACGTCCGGCACCGGCGCCTACCGCGCCCTCGTCGTGACCGCCTCCAACCGTGCTTCCGCCGGGGTGTACGCCGACAGGGGCGGCCCGCTCATCGCCGAGGCCCTCACCGGTCTCGGATTCACCGTCGAGGGCCCGCAGGTCGTGCCCGACGGTGATCCGGTGGAGGCCGCCCTGCGGGCCGGCGCGGAAGCGGGCTACGACGTGATCGTCACCACCGGCGGGACGGGCATCTCGCCCACCGACCGCACCCCCGAGGCCACCCGTCGTGTCCTGGACCGCGAGATCCCGGGCATCGCCGAGGCGATCCGCGCCGAAGGCCGGGACAAGGTCCCCACCGCCGCGCTCTCCCGGGGTCTCGCGGGCATCGCGGACCGCACTCTCATCGTGAACCTGCCGGGTTCGACCGGCGGTGTGCGCGACGGACTGGCGGTCCTGAGCAGACTCCTGGTGCACGCCGTCGACCAGCTGCGCGGCGGAGACCACCCCCGACCGGGGAGCCCGAGCTGAACGTCCGGACCTGGCCGGTGATCCTGACCGACGGCGCCGTCACCCTCCGCCCGATAAAGCTCCGCGACCAGAGCATGTGGCGCGAGGTCAACCGGCGTAACCGCGACTGGCTGCGCCCCTGGGAGGCGACCGTCCCGCCGCCCGCCCCCGGCGGCCCGGTGGCCCAGCGCCCGACCTACCGCCAGATGATCCGGCACCTGCGCGCCGAGGCGAACGCGGGCCGGATGCTGCCCTTCGCCATCGAGTACGAGGGGCGTCTCGTCGGCCAGTTGACGGTGGCCGGCATCACCTGGGGGTCGATGTGCTCGGGTCACGTCGGCTACTGGGTCGACCGGAGCGTGGCGGGCCGGGGCGTGATGCCGACCGCGGTGGCGCTCGCTGTCGACCACTGCTTCCGGACGGTCGGGCTGCACCGGATCGAGGTGTGCATTCGGCCCGAGAACGCCCCCAGCCGCAGGGTCGTGGAGAAACTCGGATTCCGCGCGGAAGGACTGCGCCCGCGCTATCTGCACATCGACGGTGCGTGGCGGGACCATCTGATCTTCGCCCTCACCGCGGAGGAGGTCCCCGACGGGCTGCTGCGGCGTTGGCGCAGGGTGCGGCCGAGTGCGCCGGGCGCGTCGAGCACGCCCGGAGAAATAAAATAAGTGTTCGAATTTGATCGCTCTCTGGTGGTAATCGGCCTCACTTTCGTCGACTGTTGACCCGAACAATCACAAAAAAAGTCCGTCATATCAGCCTGATCGTGCGACACACCGGGCCAATTGGCGGATGCTGCCGTGCAAACCCCTCTACGGTGTGAGCGTGAGCAGCAGCGGCCTGATCTACGCAGTCATTGTCGGGGCCTGGGCCGCCTACTTGGTGCCGATGTGGCTCCGCAGGCAGGACGAGCTCAACGAGGCCCGTCCTACGGAACGCTTCAGCACCGCCATCCGGCTGCTGTCCGGACGGGCGGCAATGGAGCGCCGTTACGCCAGGGAGCTGCGGGAGCGGGATGCCGAGGAGGCGCCTGGCGACGTCGACCCGGATGCCGTCACGGACCGAATGGAGTCCGTCGACGTCCGGGCCTTTTCCGCGCCCCCGGCACATACGGAAGCGCGGTTGCGCGGCCCGGCGCACGACCGGCCGGACCAGGAGCGCCCGCGCGAGCGGCAGGCCCGCCCCGCGCCCGCCCGGCGGGAGACCCGACGGCCTTCCGGCGCGGAGTCCGAGCGCGAGCGGCGGCGCCGCTCGCAGGTCCTGGCCCGCCGCCGGCGTACCACCACGGTCCTCTTCATGGCGTTCACGCTCGGCGCGGTCGTCGCGGCGGTGGGCGGGCTCCGCTTCCTGTGGGCGCCCGCCGTCCCGGCCCTGATGCTGAGTGCGTACATCGTGCATCTGCGGGGTCAGGAGCGCCGCCGGTTCGTCTTCACCATGGACCGGCGCCGGGCCGAGGTGGCCGCGCAGCGGCTGCGCGAGAACCGCCCCCGCAGGCACCAGCCCGCGTCCTCGGCGTCCGCCGAGCCCGACGAGGAGTCCGAAGCGCCGGCCCCCGCTCCCACGGTCTCCCCGCAGGAGGCCGGCCGCCGCGCCCTCGTCGAGCAGACGGACCACGCGGAATGGGTCGACCAGCAGCGCGAGCGCGGCCCGGCCCAGGGCGACAGCTGGGAGCCCGTGCCGGTCCCGCTGCCGACCTATGTCACCGCCCCCGTCGCTCCGCGCGCCACGGGCGGGGTCGAGGTCGGCGACCCGGAGACCTGGAGCGCGGCCCGCTCCAGCCCTGCCGAGCCCACCCGCACGGGGACCCGTGACCCCCAGGACACGGCCACCCCCGACGCGGACCCGGCCCCGCGCCGCCGCGGAACCCCGCCGAGGCGCAACCGCGACCGCGGCCGGACGCCCCTCTTCGACCAGTACGACGACGAGGACCGGCCGCGCGCCGCCAACGAGTGAGACCGGCGGCGAACCCGACTCGGTGACCTGCCGGGATACGGATTTCCGAGCACCCCGATGAGGGTGCTAGAGTTTCACTCGTTGCAAGGGCCTGTGGCGCAGTCTGGTAGCGCACCTCGTTCGCATCGAGGGGGTCTGGGGTTCAAATCCCCACAGGTCCACCGCACACACGAGATCCCGTCCGATCGCAAGATCGGGCGGGATCTCGTCGTTCGAGTTCCTGTCTGCGTGAGGGTCGGTCTGCGGGCCGCCGGGAGGCAGGCTCCTGCGGTCTCGGGATGTGTCGATCTTCAGTTGAGAGCGGGGCGAGACCGTCAACTTGAACTTCAACCCCGCTCGGTAGGGTCGGCCGGTATGTCCGAGGAACCCGGTGGCGCGCCCTTCCGCATCCCCGCGGAGTTCGTCCGCTACGCCGTTGCGCTGGAGCCCGCCGAGGTCGGGCACGGTCACGTGGCCGGTTGGCTCACCGGGGAGGACGCCGTACGCCTCGCCTTTCTGCGGCGGTGCGACCTGCGGGAGCGCGCGGGGGACTTCGAGGTGATCGCGGAGCTGGAGCCTTCCGCGCCCGGACTCTCCGTCCTGTGCCGCCGGCTGTCGGACGGGGCCGCCGAGGCCGGGCGGGTCTGGGCGTACCTGGCCCTGAGCTGGGCCGGTTCGCGCACCGATGGGCAGCGCGGCCGACTGCTCGGTGAGTTGGCGGCGAGCGGGGACGCCGATGCCGCGCGCCTGGCGGCCGGTCCCGACCGGGAGGGGGCGCGCCGGCTGGCCGCCGGGCGGCGGGAGTTCCTCCTCGACCGTGCCGCCTCCGGGCAGGGCATGAACTGGCGGAGCGACTCCGCGCTGCTGGGGACCGACCGGCCCGAAGAGGTCGACGCGGCGTTCGACCGGGGCGAGGAGCTCGTCGGGGTCGCGGTGATCGGCCTGGCGCTGCAGCACCCCGACGCGGAAGCCATCCTGCCGAGGGTGGCCCGGGCGCTGGAATCGGAGGATGCCCGACTGCGCCCCCAGAGCCGTGTCGCGCTCGCCCATGTCGCCCGGCTGCACGGCACCGTGGACCGCCGCTGCCTGGAGCTCCTGAGGTCCCACCCCCGGGGCAACGAGGCGGACGACGACCTCTGGGGTTACGTCCCGCACCGACGGCTGCCGTGGTGGCTCTGGCGTCACCACCTCCGCGAGCGGCTGACCTGGCGCCTCCGTGAACAGCTGGCCTGGCACCTCCGCGACCGGTGGCGCCCCTGACCGGCAGCCCGACCGCTGCCGGGCCCCGACCCTCGACGTCCGGGCCCGAGCCCCGAGTCTCGACGCCCGAGCCCCGGGATGCGGGATCCGAGTCCCGGGGTGCCGGGTTCACACATTCGGGGGACACCGGCACCGCTCCGGTCCGGCGCTTGAGCTTCGGGGTTCGGGGGCCGTGACCCGAGGGTCGAGGGTCGAGCGATGTTGTTCATCCGGGAGGTGAAAGAAGGGGGTTGAAGAAACCCTTCCACCCTCCGCACCCCGTCACGGCCAGCAAGTATGACTAATCGTGACCAAGTTGCGGCGCAGAGTCGCGACTGCTTACGGTGCCCTCAACGCATCGACCCCGACGCGGTGTTAGAGCACCGGCCGGGGTCTCACCCCAAGATCAGAAACAGGCAGATCCCGTGGCTATCCAGCAGAGTAGCTCCGCCCCGAGCGCGCCCGCATCCTCGCGCCCCTACCGCCGGGCCCGCACCGGCTACGGCAAGCGATCCGCCCCTGAGCAACGCCCCTCCGCGCCGTCCGACTTCGCCCTGCTTCCGGCCCGGGAGCGGTACGTCGCCGGATACGTGGACCACCTGCCCGACGGGGCCGCGATGGACATCAAGTCCCTGGCCAAGGACCTTCCCCTGTACGGGCAGATGGCCATCGGTACCGCGCTCAGGGCGCTCGCCGTGGCCGGGCACCTCCGCCATGTGCGCTGCCGCGTCGAGAGCCTCGGTCAGAGCCGCTGGGTCACTCTCACCTACTGGTCCCGCACCGCCCGCGACAACGAGTGGTGGGCCCTGCACCTCGCGGGCGGGGGCTGCGAGGTGCCTGATCCGGAGGTCGTGGAGCTGGAAACCGTCGTCCCGGTCGTGCCCCAGCAGCGGGCGCAGGAGGCCCCGGAGCCCGTACCTGCCGGTCTGTCCCCCGCCTATCTCGCTCTCGCCCGGCTCGGCCGTGTGGAGCCGCGCCTGGCGCTCTCCGCCGCCGACTGCGCGGCACTGGAGACCCTGGCCGCGACCTGGTTCGCCCGAGGGGTGGACGCCGACTACTTCACCCGGGCCCTGACGTCCGGGCTGCCCGACCAGGTCGGTTCGCCCATCGGCCTCGTACGCCGCCGTCTCACCGACAAGGTGCCTGCGCGGCTGCCCGACGCCGCCCCCGCGACGGAGTCACCCGCGTCCGTGCTCCTGGTCGAATGCACCGAATGCGGGCGGCCCGGACCGCCCGGAGCGCTGCCCGACGGCCTCTGCCGCGCCTGCCGGCAGTCACCTCCCGCCGCGCCGGGCGAACCGGCCGCCGAGCGCGACATCGAGGCCCACATGCGCCTCCTCCGCGAGAAGCTCCGGATGCCCTGAGCGGGCCGCCGTCTCAGCCCCGCGCCGACATCTGCACGAACGCCGCCCACTGGTCCGGTCCGACAGTCAGGACCGGGCCGTCCGGACGCTTGGAGTCGCGGATGCGGACGGAGGCGGGGGTGGTGGTCACCTCGACGCAGTCACCACCGTTGCCCGCGCTGTAGCTGCTCTTGACCCACGCGGGCCCGCCGTCTCGTGACGCCGCTTCTGTGCTCATCGCTCTCCCCACAGCCTCTCGATGAAGGCCAGAGACTCCCTCGGGGTGAGTGCCTGGGCCCGGAGCACCCCGTAGGTCGATTCGAATGCGCTGACCTTCCTCGGTTCCGAGTGCAGCGTGCTCTGATCCTGCACCTCCATGTACGCCATCCTGCGCTGATCTCCGATGTGGAGCAACGTGAACGCCCCAGCCAGCCCTGCGTGTTCCTCGCGTTCGGTCGGCATGACCTGGATCTCGATGTTCCGTTCGTGGCCGTAGCGCAGGAGCTGCTCCAACTGGCCGCGCAGCACGGCCCGTCCGCCGAGAGGGCGGCGCAGGACCGTCTCCTCGATGACAAAACTCAGCAGCGGTGCGGGCCGTCTGGCGAAGAGCTTCTGTCGCTCCATTCGTGCGGCAACCCGCTGTTCCACTGTGTCGGCGTCCAGCAGCGGGCGCCACATCTCGAAGACGGCACGCGCGTACTCCTCCGTCTGCAACAGACCTTTCACCACGTGGCTGTCGTACGCGTGCAGTTGTGCCGCGTCTGCCTCCAGCCGGGCGTACTGGCGGAAGAACGACGGATACCGCGCCCGCTCCACCTCGCCCTTCATCGCCACCAGCACCCCCCGCCCGCCCACGGCCCGGTCCACCGCGTCGACCATCTCCGGCTTCGGGATGCGCCGTCCCTGCTCGACCGAGGCGATGTGCGCCTCGCCGTAGCCGACGCTCGTGCCCAGTTCCGCCTGGGTGAGTCCCGCGGCCTCACGCAGCAGTTTCACCTGGCGGCCGAAGCTGCGCAGGAACCCTGCTCCCGGGTCCACGGCGTCCTCGGCGGTACCGGTGGTCACCGCACCGTCCATGCTTCCTCGCTCCCGGTTCCCGCACTCCGTGGGCAGCAGGTTATGACCGCCCGGACCGGCCCGAGGCGGTTTCGTCCGCATGCCCGTCGTGCGGGTGACGCCGGGTGCCGCCCGTACAGCCCCGCCAGGCGGCGTACGCACCCCGACAGAGCATGGCCGTACGGGTGTTGTTGCTGGTCGGAGGCGTCCCCGGCACGCCATCTTCGACGTATGACCACCCTCGCGCCGCCCTCCGGCGACACCTTCGAGCTCCGCTTCTCCGCTACTCCTCGGGGTGCCCGGCTCGCCCGGCGGCTGGCCTCGCACCGCGTCCACGAGTGGGGCCACCGCTACGGCTCCGGGCTGAACGACTCCGTGAGCCTGGTCGTCGCCGAGCTCGCGGCCAACGCGGTCACGCACGGGCTGGTGCCCGGACGGGAGGCACTGCTCCGGCTGGTCCTGGTGACCGGCGTACGGGTCCGTGTCGAGGTGGCCGACACACGGGGGGAGCGGTGGCCCGAAGTCCGCGCCGGCTCGGCCGACGACGCCGAGGCAGGGCGGGGACTGGTGCTGGTCGGCGCGCTCGCCGAGGCGTGGGGCGCCGTGGATCGGGAGGGTGCGCCGGGCAAGACCGTGTGGGCCGAGGTCGAAGCCCCCTCCGCGTGAAGGGGCGGCCCCGCTCGGGGAAACCACCCGGTAACCTGGGCCGTCCTCGCTCACCCGCCCTTCCGGTGAACGCTGTTGAGGGGTGCGCAGGTCAGGTGCGGGTGTGCCTGTTCGTGGTTCCGTATGGAGGGCGTCCTGTGACAGCCGGTATACCCAGCTCCCGTGTCGATACCAGCAAGCCGCATCCGGCACGGGTCTACGACTGGTTGCTCGGCGGGAAGGACAACTACCCGGTCGATCAGGAGGTCGCCGAGAAGCTGCCCGCCGAGGCGCGGGCCAACGCGGCGCGGAACCGGGCCTTCATGCACCGCGCCTCCGCCTGGCTGGCCGGGCAGGGCGTCGATCAGTTCCTGGACATCGGCACCGGCATTCCCACCGCTCCGAACCTCCACCAGATCGTCCAGGCCGTCACCCCGCGTGCCAGGGTCGTCTACGCGGACAACGACCCCATCGTCCTGCGCCATGCCGAAGCGCTCCTTGTGAGCAGTCCCGAGGGTGCGACCGACTACATCCACGCGGACGTGCGGGAGCCGGAGGCGATTCTCGAAAGCGCGGCGGAGCTCCTGGACTTCGGGAGGCCCGTGGCGCTGTCCCTCATCGCGCTGATGCACTTCCTGCCCGACGAGCAGGATCCGTACGGAATCGTCCGCACGCTGGTCGAGGCGCTCCCGTCGGGGAGTCACCTGGTGCTGTCGCACGGGACCGCCGATCAGCACCCGGAGCTGAAGCAGGAGACGGAGTCCGCGTACAGGAAGGGCGCGATCTCGCTGCGGATGCGGACGCGCGCGGAGGTCGAGCCCTTCTTCGAAGGGCTGGAGTTCGTCGAGCCGGGACTGGTGACGGCGCCCGAGTGGTACCGGGAGGGGCCCGCACCGGTGTACGAGCGGAGCGGGTTCTACGTGGGTGTGGCGCGGGTGCCGTAGGGAGGGGGCGGCGGTGTCCTAGGAGGGCCCGGCCAGCGGCTTGGCCATGCAGATGCTGCTGTCGTAGGTCCGGTAGTGGCCGAACTTCGTGCAGGGCGTGTAGCCGCTCGACGTGTACAGCGCGATCGCCTCGGGCTGCTGGTCGCCCGTCTCCAGGACCATCCGCGTGCGGCCGGCCGCACGGGCGTCGGTCTCCAGAGCGGCGAGGATACGGCGCGCGAGGCCCCGGCCGCGGCCCTCGGCCATGACGAACATCCGCTTGATCTCGGCGTCGCCGTCCGAGTAGCCCTCGTCGTTCCTCTCCTGGCTGCGCCAGCCGCCGGTGGCCAGCGGGCGGCCCTGCTCGTCGTAGGCGAGCAGGTACAGACCGCGAGGCGGATCGAACATGGTGGGGTCGAGCGGTGTGACATCGCCCCCGTCGCCGTAGCGCTCGGCGTATTCGAGCTGCACCAGGTCGTTGAGTTTCACGGCGTCGGGGTGGTCGAAAGGCCGAGGCTGGATATTCATACGACATATGGTACAGGTATGCGAAGGGGTCGTGTAGGTACTGTACCTGGATGCTGACTGTTACCACCGTGAACGTGAACGGGCTCCGTGCCGCCGCGAAGAAGGGCTTCGTCGAGTGGCTGGGGCAGACCGGTGCCGATGTGATCTGCCTCCAGGAGGTCCGCGCCGAGGCGCAGCAGCTTCCTGAAGAGGTGCGCGACCCCGAGGGCTGGCACGTCGTGTACGCCCCGGCCGCGGCCAAGGGGCGTGCGGGGGTCGCCGTCTACACGCGGCGCGCGCCGGAGCGCGTCCAGACCGGGTTCGGCGGGTTCGAGGTCCCGGGGAGCGAGGAGTTCGACACCGCCGGGCGGTACGTCGAGGTGGACCTCCCGGGCGTGACGGTCGCGAGCCTCTATCTGCCCTCCGGTGAGGTCGGCACGGAGCGGCAGGAGGAGAAGGAGCGCTTCATGGCCGCCTTCCTGCCTTACCTCCAGGGGCTGAAGGCGCGGGCCGCCGCCGAGGGGCGCGAGGTCGTCGTGTGCGGCGACTGGAACATCGCCCACCAGGAGGCCGACCTCAAGAACTGGAAGGCCAACAAGAAGAACTCCGGCTTCCTCCCCGAGGAGCGGGAGTGGCTGACCCGGGTCCTCCAGGAGGCGGCGTACGTGGACGTGGTCCGGGCCATGTACCCGGAGCAGGAGGGCCCGTACTCCTGGTGGTCCTACCGCGGCCGGGCGTTCGACAACGACGCGGGCTGGCGGATCGACTACCAGATCGCGACCCCCGGCCTCGCCGGCCGTGCGGTGAAGGCGTGGGTGGAGCGTGCCGCCACGCACGGCGAGCGGTGGAGCGACCACGCGCCGGTGACGGTCACCTACGAGCGCTGAGGCCGCGCCGCCGGTCCCTGCGGGACGCCGGGGCCGCGCCCGTGCCCCGCTGCCCGCGAGCCGGGGCCGGGTCGATGGGGGTGCCGATGAGGGGTGCCGACGAGCGCCGCGAGCGGTCTCCCGGGGAACGCGTCGGGGTCTCGTCGGTCAGGCGCCGGTCGCCCGGCGCCTGACCGGGGATCGTTCAGTTGCCCGGGAGGAAGAGGCAGAACGGGTGGCCGTGGGGGTCGCGGAGGACCCGTACGCCCTCCTGGGGCTGGTGCTCCTCCAGTGTCGCGCCCAGGGCGCAGGCTCGCTCCGTCTCCGCGTCCAGGTCA
Source organism: Streptomyces sp. NPDC057287 (assembly GCF_042667905.1). Lineage (NCBI taxonomy): Bacteria > Bacillati > Actinomycetota > Actinomycetes > Kitasatosporales > Streptomycetaceae > Streptomyces > Streptomyces sp. NPDC057287. The sequence goes on from NZ_JBHUYV010000019.1 coordinate 16,055, forward strand.
TCGACCTGCACATCCAGGTGCGCCTGCATCTGCTGGGTGCCCGGGCGTTGAGGCCAGACCGGTGGCGTGTGGTCGGTCTCGAGCTGGAAGCTGAGGCCGGGGCGCTCCTGCCCGGCGGCCCGCAGCCGGACCCACTCGGGCTCCCGTTCGACTTCCTGCCAGCCCAGCAGGGCGCGGTAGAAGTCGGCCAGTGCGGGTGGATCGGGAGTCCCGAGGACAAAGGCACCGAGCGTCGTCGTCATGCCCCCACCTTGCCCCGGTGCCCGCACCCCATGCGTCTGCCCGCACCGGGGAGGCCGGTACCGGTCGGGAGTGCTGAACGCCTCTGCGGGCCAGGGGCTCGTGCGCGTGGTCTCCGGTCCGCCCGCTGATCCGGATCACACGGCCGGGGAGTCCCCGTCCGTGGCCTTGTCGTCCCGCAGCCGGCGGTCCAGGGCCATGGAGAGCTCCGCGTCCACCACGGCCTGGGCCAGGGCGCGCAGTTGGTCCGGCCCGGTGTGTGCGGTGTGGGCGCGCAGGACCCGTGTGAAGAGGTCGGCGAGGGCGTCCGCGTGCTCGCGGACCTGGCGGCCGGCGGAGAGTACGGCGTCGAGCGGGACCCCTGCGCGCACCAGCTCGGAGGAGGCCTCCAGCAGGCGGCGGCTGATGTGGACGATCTCGTCGCCGTCGACGCCGAGGTAGCCCAGCTCCATGGACGCGGCGAGGTTCTCCGCCGTGGCCTGGTCCTGGAAGTAGTCGGCGAGCTGCTCGGGGGTGAGCCGGACCGGGGTCTCCTCGGTCGGTTCGCCCAGGCCCAGCACCTCGGCGACATCGCGGCCGCTGTCGAACGTGGCGGCGAGGTCGGCGATGCCGTTGAGGGTGTGGCCCCGCTCCAGCAGGCCGGTGACGGTCCGCAGCCGGGCCAGGTGGTGGTCGTCGTACCAGGCGATACGGCCCTCCCGGCGGGGTGGCTGGATCAGGCCGCGTTCCCGGTAGAAGCGCAGGGTGCGCACGGTGATGCCGGCCTCCCTGGCCAGCTCCTCCATGCGGTACTCACGGTGCTCGCGTCCTTCAGCCACACCCGCACCCTATGTTGTACCGCCGGTAACTTTCCTCGTCCCGACCCCTACCCATCAGTACGGAGCTGCTCTACCCTCCCAACAGTGCCAGTGATTGCTGGCAGAGTCGTGGCACGTACCGCGGGGAGGCGGCAGCATGGCCCAGCACGAGCACGTACGAGTGGCGGTGATCGGATCCGGATTCGGGGGCCTCGGAGCCGCGGTCCGGCTCCGTCGTGAAGGCATCACCGACTTCCTGGTCCTCGAACGGGCCGGAGCCGTGGGCGGCACCTGGCGGGACAACAGCTACCCGGGGTGTGCCTGCGACGTACCGTCCCACCTGTACTCGTTCTCGTTCGCGCCCAACCCCGACTGGCCGCGCACCTTCTCCGGGCAGCAGCACATCCGCGCCTACCTGGAGCACGTCGCCGACACCTTCGGGCTGCGTCCGCACATCAGGCTCAACCACGAAGTCACGGTCATGCGCTGGGACAACGACGAGCTGCACTGGGTGATCGAGACGGCGAACGGCTCGACGGTCACCGCCGACGCGGTCGTCTCCGCCACCGGCCCGCTCTCCGACCCCAAGCTGCCGGACATCCCCGGGCTCGCCGACTTCCCCGGCAAGGTCTTCCACTCCGCCCAGTGGGACCACGACTACGACCTGACCGGCAAGCGGGTCGCCGTCGTCGGCACGGGCGCCTCCGCGATCCAGATCGTCCCGGAGATCCAGCCGAAGGCCGGCCGGCTCACCCTGTTCCAGCGGACCCCGCCCTGGGTGATGCCGCGCATGGACCGTGCCATCAGCGGCGCCGAGAAGTGGCTGCACCGCGCGCTGCCGTTCACGGCCACCGCGCGCCGCGGACTCCTCTGGGGCATCAGGGAGTTGCAGGTCGGCGCCTTCACCAAGCACCCCAACCAGCTCGGGCTCGTCGAGACGATAGCCAAGTCCAACATGGCGCGGGCCATCAAGGACCCCGCGCTGCGGGCCAAGCTGACCCCCTCGTACCGCATCGGGTGCAAGCGCATCCTGCTCTCCAACGCCTACTACCCGGCGCTCGCCCAGCCGAATGTCGACGTGGTCGACTCCGGCCTCTCCGAGGTCAGGGGCTCCACCCTGGTCGGGTCGGACGGCACCGAGACCGAGGCCGACGTGATTGTCCTCGGCACCGGCTTCCACGTGACGGACATGCCGATCGCCACCCGCGTCGTCGGCGCCGACGGCATCACCCTCGCCGAGTCCTGGAAGGGCGAGATGCAGGCACTGCGCGGTGCGACCGCGGCCGGCTTCCCCAACTGGATGACGATCATCGGCCCCAACACGGGGCTCGGGAACTCCTCCATGATCCTGATGATCGAGTCCCAGCTGAACTACATGGCCGACTACATGCGTCAGCTGGACGTCCTCGGCGGGCGCGCCGCGCTCGACGCCCGTCCCGCGGCCGTCGGCGCATGGAACCAGCGGGTCCAGGACCGGATGAAGCGGACCGTCTGGAACACCGGCGGCTGCACCAGCTGGTACCTCGACGCCAACGGGCGCAACACCACGGTCTGGCCGGGGACGACGGCCGAATTCCGGCGTGCCGTGCGCTCGGTCGACCTGGGTGAGTACGACGTCATCCGTCCCCCCGTCACCCACTCCGCGGCGCAGGCCGTGACCGAGGAGGCCGCACGATGAGCCGACTGACGCACCTGGCCGTCACCCCGCCCGTGCCCGCGCAGGAACTGACCGTCGTCTCCGTCGACGGCTCACGTGTCCACGTCGAGGTGCACGGCCCGGAGGGCGCCCCGGCCGTGGTCCTGGCGCACGGCTGGACCTGCAACACCCGCTTCTGGGACGCGCAGGTGCGCGACCTGTCGGTGGACCACCGGGTCGTCGTCTACGACCAGCGGGGCCACGGCCGTTCCCCGGAGGCGGGGCCCGGCGGATACAGCACGCGTGCGCTGGCCGACGACCTGGAAGCGGTCCTGAGGGCCACCCTCGCGCCCGGGGAGAAGGCGGTGCTCGGCGGGCACTCCATGGGCGGGATGACGCTCATGGCGGCCGCCGGACGCGACGCGGTGCGGGAGCACGGGGCGGCCGTGCTGCTGTGCAGCACCGGCAGCTCGCGTCTGACGGCCGAGTCGCTGGTGCTGCCGATGCGGGCCGGTGCGCTCCGCACCCGGATGACCGCGGCGGTCCTGGGTGCCAGCGCACCCCTCGGGCCGGTCAACGGCGTGTCGAAGAGGATTCTCAGGTACGCGACGATGGGCCGTGGTTCGGCCCCGGATCGCGTGGACGCCTGTGCCAGGATCGTGCACGCGTGTCCCCGCAGGGCACGCGTCGCCTGGGGGCTCGTCCTCGCGGAGCTGGACCTGGAGGCCCGTCTTCGGGAGCTGCGGCTGCCCACCGCGGTCATCGCGGGCGCGGAGGACCGTCTGACGCCCCCCGTGCACGCGCGGGCCATCGAGGCGGCACTCCCGAACAGCCTCGGGCTCACCGAGCTGGCGGGCATGGGGCACATGACGCCGATCGAGGCGCCCGAGGCGGTCACGGCGAAGCTCCGCGAACTGGTGGCCGCGTACGTCACTGTGGAAGCTGCGGGCAGTACGGCGGCAGCCGTGAGCGAGGAGGAGGTCGCATGAGCGTCAGGCGGAGTCTCGAAGGACAGGTCGTCGTCGTCACGGGCGCGGCACGGGGAGTTGGCGAGCTCCTGGCCCGCAAGCTGTCGGCGCGGGGTGCCACGCTGGCGCTGGTCGGGCTGGAGCCGGACGAGCTGAAGAAGGTCTCGGAGCGGCTGCACTCTCCGAGCGACCACTGGCACGCCGACGTCACCGACCACGTGGCGATGGGCCGGGTCGCCGAAGAGGTAAAGGAGCGCTTCGGGAAGGTCGACATCGTCGTCGCCAACGCGGGCGTCGCCACCGGAGGGCCGCTCGTGGACTCCGATCCGGAGGCATGGCGACGGGTCGTGGAGGTGAACCTGATAGGCGGCGCGGTGACGGCGCGGGCCTTCCTGCCGGTGCTCATCGAGAGCCGTGGCTACTTCCTCCAGATAGCGTCGCTGGCCGCGATCACTCCGGCGCCGATGATGAGCGCGTACTGCGCCTCCAAGTCGGGGGTGGAGGCGTTCGCCCACTGTCTGCGCGGCGAGGTCGGCTACCGGGGCGTGAAGGTCGGCGTCGGCTACCTGTCCTGGACCGACACGGACATGGTGCGCGGTGCCGACGAGGACGACGTCATGCGGGAGTTGAGGCAGCGGCTGCCGTGGCCGACGAACCGCACCTACCCCCTGGGTCCGGCGGTCGACCGCATCGTGGCCGGGATCGAGCGGCGCTCCGCGCATGTGTACGCGCAGTGGTGGCTGCGGGGCATGCAGTCGATCCGGGGCTACCTGCCGATGGTGATAGGGGCCGTCGGGCAGCGTGAGATGAAGCGGTTCGGGCCCCGTCTGGACGGTGTGAGCAAGGGACTCGTGGGTGCCGGCGGTGAGGCGGACCAACAGGCCCGCACGCAGCGTCAATGATCGAAATGCGATGAATGTCCGGGTGTGTAAGTCTGAGCGAGGCCCCACCGGGGCCGACCCCACGCACCCACATAGGAGTGAACAGCATGGGCATCGCAGACCAGTTCAAGGACAAGGCGCAGGAGCTTGCCGACCAGGCCAAGCAGCAGAAGGCGGGCGGCAAGCAGGGCGAGGCGCGCGAGCGCTCCGCCGATGCGTCGCGTCGCGCCGGCGGCCAGGGCCCGGCCCAGGGTCAGGGCAAGGGTCAGGCCCAGGGCCAGGCCCAGGGCCGTCGGCCCGAGCCGCGGGACCGCGCGCAGGGCGGCCAGGACCGTCCGCGTGAGCGTTCTGAGCGCTGACGGCTGACGCCTCTGAGCGTCTGCGGTTGGTTGGGGCGTACCCGGGTGCCGGGTACGCCCCTTCTCGTGCGTGTGCGTGTGCGTGTGCGTGGCGTGTGTTCGTGGCGGTGCCGGTGGGCGGGTGCGGGGCGTACGTGGTGCGGTGCGGGACCTCGGGCTCCGCCCCGGACCCCGCTCCTCAATCGCCGGAGGGGCTTGATTCGGCTGGGCCGGAGGGGCTTGATCCGGCTGGGCCGGAGGGGCTTGATCCGGCTGGGACTCCCGCCGTTCGGGTCACCTCGGAGGCAGTGGGGGCCTGCGGAGGTCGGGGGCCGTGTCGTAGGTGGGGGGTGTGGAGGCCGGGTGGGCGGCCAGGAGGTCCAGGGCCACCCTGACGGCGTCGTCCAGAACCGCGTGCCGGCCCTCCGCCCAGTCCAGCGGGGTGCGCAGCGCCTCCAGATCGGGCTCGACGCCGTGGTTCTCGACGGACCAGCCGTACGTGTCGAACCAGGCCGCGTTCATCGGCACCGTGATCACCGTGCCGTCGCCCAGCCGGTGCCGGCCGGTCATGCCGACGACCCCGCCCCAGGTGCGCTGGCCGACCACAGGGCCCAGCTTCAGCAGCCGGAACGCCGCCGTGATCATGTCGCCGTCGGAGGACGTCGCCTCGTCGGCGAGTGCCACGACCGGCCCCCGGGGCGCGTTGGAGGCGTACGAGACGGCCTGGGCGTTGCGGGTCAGATCCCAGCCGAGGATCGTGCGGGTGAGCTTCTCCACGACCAGCTCGCTGATGTGACCGCCCGCGTTGCCCCGTACGTCCACGATCAGGGCCGGGCGGGAGACCTCCAGCCGCAGGTCGCGGTTGAACTGCGCCCAGCCGGAGCCGCCCATGTCGGGGATGTGCAGATACCCGCACTTGCCGTGGCTCAGCTCCCGTACGACCTCGCGGCGCTTGGCCACCCAGTCCTGGTAGCGCAGGGGCCGTTCATCGACCAGGGGGACGATCGCGATGCGGCGGGACCGGCCGCCGCACTCGCCCCCGGAGGGGCGGAAGGCCAGCTCCACCGTGGTGCCGCCCGCCGCCGTCAGCAGCGGGTACGGTCCCGCCACCGGGTCGACCGGGCGGCCGTCGACATGGGTGAGGACGGCCCCCTCCCTGATCCCCGTGCCGGCGAGCGGTGAACGGGCCTTGGAGTCCGAGGAGTCGCCGGGCAGGATGCGCTGCACGGTCCAGTCGCCCTCCCGGCACACGAGGTTGGCCCCCAGCAGTCCGATGGCCCGCTGGTAGTGCGGGGGGCCCTCGTTGCGGCGGGCGGGCGAGACGTACGCGTGCGAGGTGCCCAGCTCGCCGAGTACCTCACGGAGCAGGTCGGCGAACTCGTCGGGGGAGGCGACCCGTTCGAGCAGGGGGCGGTACTGCTCCAGCACGCCGTCCCAGTCGATGCCGCACATGTCCGGCTCCCAGAAGTAGGACCGGACGATGCGGCCCGCCTCCCCGTACGCCTGGCGCCACTCGGCCGCCGGATCGACGTCGTGCAGGATGCGGCGCAGGTCGAGGAAGACCGTCGAGTCGTTGTCGCCGGGCTCGTTGGACGGTACGGCGCGCAGTTCGCCGTCGTCCATGACGACCAGCCTGCTCGCGTCGCCGCTGACGGCGAACCAGTCGAGGTGGCCGACCAGTTCCGTCTTGCGGGCCTTGGCGATGTTGAAGTGCTCCAGAGTGGGGCGGCCCGACATGTCCGCCGGGTTCGCGAACGTCTCGCCCAGTGCGCCGGAGATCGGCCAGCGCAGCCAGACGAGGCCGCCGCCGCTGACCGGCTGCAACCCGGAGTACTTCGAGGCGGAGACCGGGAACGGGGTCACCCGGTTCTGCAGCCCCTCGAACTCCACCATGACCGTCGGCCCCTCGACGGGGCCGTCGGGAACGTCCACCGGGTCCAGCCCGCCCGCCGCGGGCCTGCCGTCCGGGAGGAGGGCGAAGGGGGAGGGGGTGGCCGAGGAGAGGGGGACCAGATAGGGGCGGCAGCCCAGTGGGAAGGAGAGGTCCCCGGTGTGGACGTCGTACACCGGGTCGAAGCCGCGCCAGGAGAGGAAGGCGAGGTAGCGGCCGTCGCCCGTGAAGACGGGGTTCTCGTCCTCGAAGCGGCCGTTGGTGACATCCACTATCACCGGGGCGTCCGGGCCGGTGATCCGGGCCAGCTTGATCTGCCGCAGCGACCGGCCGACGCCGGGGTGCGACCACGTCAGCCAGTGGCCGTCCGGGGAGAAGGCCAGATCGCGGACCGGTCCGTTCACGGAGCGGATGAGCTCGGTGACCCCGTCCCACGCGCCCCCGTCCCCGGTGACCCCGTCCTCAGCGCCCGCGTCCTCGCCGCCCCCGTCCCCGGAGAGGCCCGGCGCGGAGAGGCCCGGCGCGGAGAGGGCCCCCGGCATGGCGAGGGTCCTCGGCGGGGCGACTCCCTCGGGGGGACCCGTCGGGGTGGCGTCCTCGCCCGCCCCGGTGGGATCCAGGATGTCCCCGCCCAGGTCCGCGACTTCCTCCCCGGTGTCCAGCAGCAGCAGCCGGCCGTCGTTCGACGCGATGGCCAGCCGCTCGCCCTCCGGGTCGGAGATCAGCTCGTGGACCCGGCCCAGCCGTCCGGCGGCCAGCCGGCGGGGCGGGCGGTCACCGGTGGCGCGGGGGAGGTAGGCGATCTCGACCGCGTCCTCGCCCTCGGCGTCCGTGACGTAGGCGACCTGTCCGCTGCTGCCGAGCATCTCCGGCAGGCGGACCCGCACCCCCGGGGTGTCGGCGATCGTGCGGGCGGGACCGTCGCGGTGGGTGAGCCAGTACAGACTGCCGCGCACGGAGACGGCGCTCGCCCTGCCCGTCTCGTCCACGGCCAGCGAGTCGACATGGCTGGACGCGGGCACCTGGTACGTGCGCCGTCCGGTCCGCGGCCCCCCGAGCCGCACCTCCAGCTTCCGGGGCACGGCGTCGGGCGACTCCAGGTCCTCGACCAGCCACAGATCGCCGGCGCACTGGTAGACGACCCTGCTCCCGTCGCTGGAGGCGTGCCGGGCGTAGAACGCGTCGTGGTCCGTGTGCCGGCGCAGATCGGTGCCGTCCGGCAGGCAGGAGTACAGATTGCCGACGCCCTCGTGGTCGGAGAGGAAGGCGATCCGGCTCCCGACGAACATCGGCGCGTCCAGGTGCCCGCCGAGGTCCGGCAGCAGCCGTTCGCCGTGGAGCCACAGCCGGCCCATGGCGCCGCCCCGGTACCGCTTCCAGGCCGCCGGCTCGTGCGGCGGCTTCCCGGTGAGGAGCAGGGTGCGCCGTGCGCCGTCGATGTCGGCGACCGCGATGTCGGAGACGGGGCCCCAGGGGAGCTTGCCGCCGGGACTGCCGTCGGTGGGGACGCTGTAGGCCCAGGAGAAGTAAGAGAACGGCTGGTTGTGCGAGGACACGGCGAGGATCTGGGAGGAGTCACCGGGATCGGGGGTCCAGCCGCAGACCCGGGCGTCGGTCGAGCCCCAGAAGGTGAGTCTGCGAGCGGGGCCGCCGTCGACCGGGGCGAGGTGGATCTCTGGATCGAGCGTGCGCCAGGTCGTGTAGGCGATGCGGCTGCCGTCGGGCGAGAAGCGCGGATGACTGACCCTGGTCCGGTCGACAGTCAGCCGCCACGCCCGGCCGGGCCGCTGCCCCGCCGGGGCCAGAGGAGCGACCCAGAGGTCGTCCTCCGCCGCGAAGCAGAGCAAGTCCTTGTGGAGGTGCGGGAAACGGAGATACGCGACGTCGTCACTCACCCTCCAATGCTTTCCGTGTGAAGGTCCCGCGGCAACTTGTGGTGCAGGACACAAGCGAAACCGCGTCGTTTCGCCGGGGAGGGGAGTACCTTCGAAGTGTACGAAACAGTTTCGTTCCGTTAGTTGATCTTCGGCTGACGTACGATCCAGCAGGCGCAAGGAAGAGGAGGTCGATCCATGGCACGCAGCCGGCTCACGCCCGAACGCGAGAGCGAGCTGTACACCGCCGTGCTCGACCTGCTCGGCGAGGTCGGCTACGAAGCCCTGACCATGGACGCCGTCGCCGCCCGCACCCGTTCCAGCAAGGCCACCCTCTACCGCCAGTGGGGGAGCAAGGCCGAGCTGGTCGTCAAGGCACTCCGGAACGACAAGCCGGTGCACCTTGCCGATGTCGACACCGGTTCGCTCCGCGGCGACTTCCTGGCCGTGCTGCACCGCACCGACGACTGCCAGATGGAGCGGAACTCCGCGCTGATGCGGGGTCTGACCCATGCCGTCCACAACAACCCCGACCTCCTCCAGGCCCTGCGGGAGCTGATGATCGAGCCGGAGATGACCGGTCTCGGCGCTCTGCTCCAGCGAGCCGTGGACAGGGGGGAAGTGCGTGCGGACAATCCTGCGCTTCCCTTTGTGCCGCACATGATGATCGGCGCCTTCGCCGCTCGTGAGCTGGTGGAGGAGAAGCCTGTCGACCAGGCGTTCCTCACCGGCTACGCAGAAGCCGTGGTGTTCCCCGCCCTCGGCGTCTGACGTCCCCTTTTTTCCGTACGACCTGTCTCCCCGACGCTCCACCTGACACGCCGCTCTCGTCGTCGGGCTGGTTCCTCACGCCCAATTCCACTCAACGACCTGACCGGGAGTAACCCCTCCGTGGCTACATTCCTGTACAAACTAGGACGGCTCGCCTTCCGGCGCCGCCGTTATGTCGCCCTGATCTGGGTGGCGCTGCTGGCGCTGGCCGGATTCGGCGCCTCCTCCGCGGCCACCGCCACCTCCAGCTCCTTCTCGATCCCCGGCACGGAGGCCCAGAAGGCCTTCGACCTGCTGGACGAGCGCTTCCCCGGCGGCAGCGCCGACGGCGCGTCCGCCCGGATCGTCTTCAAGGCACCCGACGGCGAGAAGGTCACCGCGGCCTCCAACAAGGCCGAGATCCAGGACATCGTGGGCGAGCTGAAGTCCGGCTCGGACCAGGTCGCCTCGGTCGCCGACCCGTACAAGGCGAACGCCGTCAGCAAGGACGGCTCGACCGCCTACATCTCCGTGTCCTACAAGGTCAGCTCCATGGAGCTGACCGACCCGACGCGTGAGGCCCTGGAGGACGTCGGCCACGACGCCCAGAGCAGCGGGATGAAGGTGGAGATCGGCGGTGACGCGCTCCAGGTGATGCCGGAGACGGGGGCCACCGAGATCATCGGTGTCGCCATCGCGGCCGTCGTCCTGGTCATCACCTTCGGTTCGCTGATCGCGGCCGGGCTGCCGCTGCTGACCGCCCTCATCGGGGTCGGCATCGGGGTCTCCACGATCACCGCGCTGGCCAACGTCCTGGACCTGGGCTCCACCACCTCGACGCTCGCGATGATGATCGGCCTCGCGGTCGGCATCGACTACGCCCTCTTCATCGTGTCCCGCTACCGCGCCGAGCTGGCCGAAGGCCGGGAGCGCGAGGAAGCCGCGGGACGGGCCGTCGGAACGGCCGGGTCCGCGGTGGTCTTCGCAGGCCTCACCGTGGTCATCGCCCTGGTCGGCCTCGCCGTCGTGAACATCCCCATGCTGTCGAAGATGGGCTTCGCCGCCGCCGGCACCGTCGCCATCGCCGTCCTCATCGCGCTCACCCTCGTCCCGGCTCTGCTGGGCTTCGCGGGCAAGCGGGTCATGGGACGCAAGGCGCGCAAGGCCGCCGAGGCGGAGAACAAGCCCGAGGCCAGGCCGAACATGGGCACCCGCTGGGCCCGGTTCGTGCTGCGCAGGCCCGTATGGGTGCTGCTGGTGGGCGTCCTCGGCCTCGGCGCGATCGCCGTACCGGCCGCCTCCCTGGAGATGGGCCTGCCGGACGACGGCGCCCAGCCGAAGTCGACCACGCAGCGCCAGGCGTACGACATGCTCTCCGACGGCTTCGGCCCCGGGTTCAACGGTCCGCTGATGGTCGTCGTCGACACCAAGAACAGCTCCGACGGCAAGGCCGCGGTGAGCAGGGTCTCCGACGAGATCGAGGGCTCCGGCGGCGTCGCCGCCGTCGCCCCTGCCGCCTTCAACAAGGCCGGCGACACCGCGACCATCACGGTCATCCCCAAGGACCGGCCGAGCTCCGTCGAGACGGAGAACGTGGTCCACGCCATCCGTGACGCGGGTACGGACATCAAGAGCGAGACCGGTGCCGAGGTGCTGGTCACCGGCGCCACGGCGATGAACATCGACTTCTCGCAGAAGATGAACGACGCGCTGCTGCCCTACCTGGCGCTCGTCGTCGGTCTGGCCTTCCTGCTGCTGATGGTGGTCTTCCGCTCGGTCCTCGTCCCGCTGAAGGCGGCCCTCGGCTTCCTGCTCTCGGTTGTCGCGGCACTGGGCGCGGTCGTCGCGGTCTTCCAGTGGGGCTGGCTCGGATCGCTCTTCGGGGTCGAGCAGACCGGACCGATCATGAGCATGATGCCGATCTTCATGGTCGGTGTGGTCTTCGGTCTCGCGATGGACTACGAGGTCTTCCTGGTCACCCGGATGCGCGAGGCGTACGTCCACGGAGAGTCGCCCGGCCAGGCGATCGTCACCGGCTTCAAGCACGGTGCGCGTGTGGTCACGGCCGCCGCGGTGATCATGATGGCCGTCTTCTCCGGCTTCATCGGCTCCTCCGAGCAGATGATCAAGATGATCGGCTTCTCGCTGGCCATCGCCGTCTTCTTCGACGCCTTCGTGGTCCGCATGGCCATCGTGCCCGCGGTGCTCGCCCTGCTCGGCAAGCGCGCCTGGTGGCTGCCCCGCTGGCTGGACCGTGTGCTGCCCAACGTGGACGTGGAGGGGGAGGGCCTGCGCAAGGACCTCTCCGACGGTCCGGCCGAGGGCGGCGGGGAGCGGGAACTGGTCCGCGTATGACCCGCCTGGACCCCGGGGCCCGCGTCTGAGCGGAACGCGGCCCCGGAGCGCCGGTTACCTGTGGGGACGGGGGACCGGAGCGACAGAGAGCCCCCGTGCACGCGGCACGGGGGCTCTCGTCGTGTTCAGGCGCGGGTGGCGGGGGCGGTGGCGGCCGACGGGCGCTTCACCGTGTTCGTGCGGGTCCGCGACAGGAAGCGGATCACGGGGCCGATGTCGAACTGGAAGACGGCCACGCCCTCCGCCGAGTGCAGCTCCAGGACCAGCTGGGCCCTGCCGCACGGCCATATCCGTATGTCGCCGCGGGTGGCGGGGGAGCGCAGTCCGCGTTCCAGGAGGTCGAGGCCGAACGCCCAGTCGACCCCTCCGGGCAGCCGGACGTGGACGGTCCCCGGCTCCTCGGGGTCGTAGCGCAGTTCGACGGGGACCAGCCGGGGGTCGGGGCCGTCGGTGATGAGCCGGGCTCGGGCGTGTTCTTGGATCACGAGGGACATGGCCGGCTCCTCCTGTGTGAAAATCTCTCCCCCTAATGTCCCATATTTTCCTATTTGGGCATTCCGGGGGTGGGGTAGTTGGCACCCCTGCGCTCTTGCGAACGGTTTGCAACAGGGCACTATCATTGAGCGGTTCCCGACCCCGCCCGCAGCAACGCCCGAAAGCGGAGCCACTCCATGCATGTACCCGACGGTTTCATCAACGCACCCGTCTCCGCCGTCGCAGGTGTCGTCGCCGCCGGCGCGGTCGCCGTCAGTCTCCGGGGCGCCCGGCGTGAACTGGACGAACGGACGGCTCCACTCGCCGGGCTCGTCGCCGCGTTCATCTTCGCCGTACAGATGCTGAACTTCCCGGTCGCCGCCGGCACCAGCGGGCACCTCCTCGGCGGGGCGCTGGCCGCGATCCTGGTCGGACCCTTCACCGGGGTGCTCTGCATAGCGGTCGTCCTGCTGATGCAGGGCATCCTCTTCGCCGACGGCGGCCTCACCGCGCTCGGCGTGAACATCACGGTGATGGGGGTCGTCACCGTCGTCGTCGCCTACGCCCTCTTCCGCGGACTGACCCGGATCCTGCCCCGCACCCGCCGCTCGACGACCGTCGCGGCCTTCGTGGCCGCACTGGTCTCCGTGCCGGCCGCCGCCGTCGTCTTCACCCTGATCTACGCCGTCGGCGGCACCACCGACGTACCCATCGGCAAGGTCCTCACCGCGATGGTCGGCGTCCACGTCCTGATCGGCATCGGGGAGGCGGCGATCACCGCGCTGACCGTCGGCGCCGTCATCGCGGTACGCCCCGACCTGGTGCACGGGGCCCGCGGGCTCGCCGCCCCGCTCAAGCTCCGCGTCGGCGGCGAACTCGTCGACGCGCCGGCCGCCGCTCCCTCGCCCGCACCCGTCGCCGCCCGCTCCACGCGGAAGGTGTGGGCCACCGGCCTGGTCGCCGCCCTCGTCCTCGCGGGCTTCGTCTCCTTCTACGCCTCCGCCAACCCCGACGGCCTGGAGAAGGTCGCCGCCGACAAGGGCATCGACGAGAAGGTCCAGGAACACGGCGCGGCCGACTCCCCGCTCGCCGACTACGGCGTCAAGGACATCGGCAATGCCCGTGTCTCCGGCGGCCTCGCCGGTGTGATCGGCGTGGGCGTCACCGTCGCCGTCGGCAGCGGAGTGTTCTGGGCGGTCCGCAAGCGCCGTACGCCCGAGGCACCCGAGGCACGCACCGCCGAGTCCGTCTGACATGGGTGCCGGCCACGCGCACACGCTCTACCGGCACGGGCACTCGCCCGTCCACGCCCTGCCCCCGCACTGCAAGCTCGCCGCCGTCCTCTGCTTCGTCGTGGTCGTGGTCTCCACCCCGCGCGAGGCCGTCTGGGCCTTCGCGCTGTACGCGCTGCTGCTCGCCGCCGTCGCCGCGGTGGCCCGGCTCTCGCCCGGCTTCCTGCTGAAGCGCCTGGTCATCGAGGTGCCGTTCGTCGCCTTCGCGCTGCTCATGCCGTTCGTGGTGCCCGGTGAGCAGACCGAGGTGCTCGGCATCTCCCTCAGCGTCCCCGGACTCTGGGGCGCCTGGAACGTCCTCGCGAAGGGCACCCTCGGCGTGGCCGCCTCGGTGATCCTGGCCTCCACCACCGAGCTACGGGCCCTGCTGCTCGGGCTCCAGCGCCTCAAGCTGCCCCCGCTGCTCGTCCAGATCGCGTCCTTCATGATCCGGTACGGCGACGTCATCACCGACGAGCTGCGCCGCATGTCGATCGCCCGCCGCTCCCGCGGCTTCGAGGCCAGAGGGGTACGGCAGTGGGGCGTCCTCGCCAAGACGGCGGGCGCCCTCTTCATCCGGTCCTACGAGCGCGGCGAGCGCGTCCACCTCGCGATGGTCAGCCGCGGCTACACGGGCACCATGCCGGTGATCGACGAGGTGACCGCCTCCCGCGCCCAGTGGGCGCACGCGGCGGCACTCCCCGTGCTCGCCCTCGTCGTATGTCTGCTGGGATGGACCGTATGAGCCTGCCCACCGCACCCGCGCCCTCCCTGGAGGTCAGCGGCCTCGCCTACGCCTACCCCGACGGCCACCAGGCCCTCTTCGGCGTCGACCTCACCGTGGCCCGCGGCGAACGCGTCGCGCTCCTCGGGCCCAACGGCGCGGGCAAGACGACTCTGGTCCTCCACCTCAACGGCATCCTCGACGCGGGCGCCGGCACCGTCCGGGTCGCCGGGCTGCCCGTGGAGAAGCGGAACCTCGCCGAGATCCGCCGCCGCGTCGGCATCGTCTTCCAGGACCCCGACGACCAGCTCTTCATGCCGACCGTCCGCGAGGACGTCGCCTTCGGACCCGCCGCGGCCGGGCTCCGCGGTGCCGAGCTGGAGGACCGGATCGTCACCGCCCTCCGGCGGGTCGGCATGGAGGAGTTCGCCGCACGGCCGCCCCACCACCTCTCCTTCGGCCAGCGCCGCCGGGTCGCCGTCGCCACCGTCCTCGCCATGGAGCCGGAGATCCTCGTCCTGGACGAGCCCTCCTCCAACCTGGACCCCGCCTCCCGCCGCGAACTCGCCGACATCCTGCGCTCCCTGGACGTCACCGTGCTGATGGTCACCCACGACCTGCCCTACGCCCTCGAACTCTGTCCCCGCGCGGTCATCCTCAGCGACGGGGTGATCGCCGCCGACGACCGCACGCAGGACCTGCTGTGCGACGAGGAACTCATGCGCAGGCACCGGCTGGAGCTGCCCTTCGGCTTCGATCCGCGTTCCGTGTCCGTTCCGCGTCCGTGAACAGATGGTGACCCGCCCCCCGTTCCACCTGCGGCGCGATGCACCATGGGGGGATGAGCGGGAGCGCGGGAGCAGGCGTGGACGTACGGGGCACGGTGGCGCCGGGATTCGAGGCGGTACGGGACGCTTTCGTCCGTAACTTCGAACAGCGCGGGGAACGGGGAGCGGCCGTCGCCCTCTACCGGCACGGCCGCAAGGTCGTGGACCTGTGGGCCGGCACGAGGGATGTCGACGGCGCCGAACCCTGGGCCGTGGACACCGTGCAGGTCGTGCGATCGGCGGGCAAGGGCATCGCCGCCGCCGTACCGCTGCTGCTGCACCAGCGCGGACAGGTCGACCTGGACGCCCCGGTCGGCACGTACTGGCCGGAGTTCAAGGCGAACGGCAAGGAACGCGTCCTCGTGCGCCACCTCCTCGCCCACCGCGCGGGGGTGGCCGCCCTCGACACGGCGCTGACCCCCGAGGAGGCCGCCGACCAGACCTCCGGGCCGGGGGCCGTGGCCGCCCAACGGCCGCAGTGGGAGCCAGGAACCGACCACGGCTACCACGCCCAGACCTACAGCTGGCTCATCGGCGAACTGGTGCGCAGGGTCACCGGGCGCACCATCGGCCGCTGGGTCGCCGAGGAGATCGCGCGACCGCTCGGCCTGGACTTCTGGTTCGGACTCCCCGAGGACGAGGCGCACCGGATCGGGCGGATCGGGCCCGTCGAACCCCCGCCGGCCGAAGGCGGCGGCACTCTGCGGATACGCCCCAAGCGCTCCGTCGTCGAGGCCTACGCCGACCCGGCCTCGCTCACCCGCCGCGCCTTCGGGGCGATCGACCCCTTCCCCGACGAGAACGCCCCCGCCTACCGCGCGGCCGAACTCCCCGCGTCCAACGGCATCGCCACCGCACGCGGACTCGCCCGCTGCTACGCGGCGATGATCGGCGAGGTCGACGGGCACCGGCTGTTCGCCCCCGCCACCCTCACCCTGGCCCGCACCGAGGAATCGGCGGGCCCGGACCGGGTGCTGGTCGTCAACACCCGTTTCGGCCTCGGGTACATGCTGCACGGACCGGCGGCACCGCTGCTCGGCCCCGGGTCGTTCGGGCACCCCGGCCGGGGCGGTTCACTGGGGTTCGCCGACCCCGAATCGGGCATCGCACTCGGCTATGTGACGAACGGTCTGCAGAAGGGAGTCACCGCCGATCCCCGCGCCCAGGCCCTGGTCAGGGCAGTACGGTCGGCGCTATGACTTCTCCTCGCTTCCACGGGTACGCCGCGCTCCTCACCGGAGCCGGACAGGGCATCGGGGCGGCCACCGCCCGCCGGCTCGCCGCCGAGGGCGCGGCCGTCCTGGTCACCGACCTGGACGCCGGCCGCGCCGAACGCACGGCGGCAGGGATACGCGAGGCGGGCGGCACCGCCGAATCCCTGGCCTGCGACGTCGGCGACCGGGACGCGGTCGACGCGGCGGTCGCCCACGCGGCCGGCACCTTCGGCCGGCTCGACGTCCTGGTCAACAACGCCTA
Source organism: Streptomyces sp. NPDC057287 (assembly GCF_042667905.1). Classification (NCBI taxonomy): domain Bacteria; kingdom Bacillati; phylum Actinomycetota; class Actinomycetes; order Kitasatosporales; family Streptomycetaceae; genus Streptomyces; species Streptomyces sp. NPDC057287. Next base: position 32,557 of record NZ_JBHUYV010000019.1, read on the forward strand.
CGCGAACCACGACGACGCCGCGCTCTTCGAGGACGAGGAGGACGCGTCCTGGGAGCACACCCTGGACATCACCCTCAGCGGCCCCTACCGCTGCTCCCGCGCCGCGCTGCCGCATCTCGTGGCCTCCGGCCGGGGAGCGATCGTCACCATCGGCTCGGTCAACGGGGAGCAGGACTTCGGCGGCCACGCCTACAGTGCGGCCAAGGCCGGTCTCGCCAGTCTGACCCGTACGCTCGCGGGCCACGCGGGACCGCGCGGCGTCCGCGTCAACCTCGTCGCGCCGGGCACGATCCGCACCGACGCCTGGGCCGGCAGGGACGCGGCGCTGGAGCGGGCGAGCGCCCTCTACCCGCTCGGCAGGATCGGCGAGCCGGAGGACATCGCGTCCGCCGTCGCCTTCCTCGCCTCCCGGGACGCGGCGTGGATCACCGGCACGACGCTACGGGTGGACGGCGGCCTCCTCGGAGTCAACACGGGCTTCCGCGCCGCCATGACGGAGAGCTCCTGAACGTCCGGCGCTCGGCGGTTCAGCTCGTGTGCAGCATCAGCCCGATGCCGACCACCATCAGCCCGGCGGCCGCGATCCGGGGGGCCCCGAACCGCTCCTTGAAGAACAGCGCTCCTATCGCGGCGCCCACGATGATCGACGACTCGCGGAGCGCGGCGATCGGAGCGAGCGGGGCCTTCGTCTGCGCCCACAGGACCAGGCCGTACGCGGAGACCGACAGGGCCGCGCCCAGTAGTCCGCGTGCGACGAACGGGCGTATCAGGCGTACCAGTTCACCCCGCCTGCGCCAGTAGGCGTAGGCGGGGATCACGACGCCCTGCACGGTCATCAGCCAGCCGATGTAGCCGAGAGGCGTGCCCGAGGCACGCACCCCGGCCCCGTCGACCGTGGTGTAGCCGGCGATGGCCAGACCGGTCGCGAGGGCCGCCAGGATCGCCGGCCAGTGCGGACGCTTCCCGGACCCGCGGATGCCCCACAGGGCCAGCCCGACGAGTCCCGCCGAGGCCACCGCCACGCCCGCCGTCGCCCAGCCGTCCGGGCGCTCGCCGAGGAAGACGGCGGCCAGGACCGTGACGACGAGCGGAGCGGTGCCCCGGGCGATCGGATACATCTGGCCGAAGTCGCCCAGGGTGAACGACCGCATCAGCAGCAGCATGTACACCACGTGCAGGCCGGCGGAGACGAGCAGGAAGGGCCAGGCACCGGCCGCCGGGAACGGCGCCAGGCAGACCAGCAGGAGCCCGATCAGGGCCCCGCCGCCGGAGATGAGGGTGAAGGACAGCAGCTGGTCGCGAATGGCGTGGGCGATGGCGTTCCAACTGGCGTGCGTGATCGCGGCGGCCAGGACGGCCGCCGCCACCAGCGGGGTCACGAGGTCTGCTCGCGCACGTCCACGAGGGTGCCGCCCGCGAGCTCGACCAGGGTGGCGGGGTCGAGCCGGAAGACGGCGTGCGGGTGGCCCGCCGCGGCCCACACCTCCGCGTGGGCGAGCAGGCCCCGGTCGGCCAGCACCCGGGTCTTCGTGCGGTGGCCGAAGGGCGGCACGCCGCCGATCGCGTATCCGGTGGTCTCCCGGACCAGGTCCGCCCGGGCCCGCCCGACCTTCACGGCGCCCAGCTCGCTCCGCACGAGCTCGACGTCCACCCGGGAGGAACCGTCCATCAGGACGAGGACGGGCACGCCGTCCGCCTCGAAGATCAGGGACTTGACGATCTGGCTGAGCTCGCAGCCGATCGCGGTGGCGGCCTCGACCGCGGTGCGGGTGGCGTCGGGGAAGCGGCGTACCTCGACCTGGAGGCCCAGCTCCCGCAGGGCCTCCGCGAACCTGGGGTGGGCGTCGGACGGGAGAGCGGCGGGCGTGGTGCCGGACGGGGGAGCGGCGGGCGTGGTGTCGGAAGTGCTCATGCCCCGCACGCTACTGAACCCGCCCCGGCCCGGACCACAGCCTTTCCCCCGCCTGTGCCGTCTGTGCCCCTTGTCACGGCGGCCGGGTCAGCCGCTGAGCTCGATCCGGGTCCCCACGTGCCGGGCGTGGGCGGCGTCGATCAGCAGCCTGGCCACGGCGAGGTCCTGGAGGCCGACGCCCACCGAGTCGAAGAGCGTGAGGTCGGTGTCCGAGGTCCGGCCGGGCCTCGTTCCCGCGAGGACCTCGCCGAGTTCGCAGCGGAAGTCGTCCTCGGTGAGCGCGCCCTCGGCGAGGGGTATCAGGACCTCGCCGGACTTCGCGCGGGCCGTCGGCCAGGAGTCGACGACGATCCGGCTGCGTACGACGCCCTCCGTGTCGATCTCCCGGTGGTCGGGGCGCGGCGGGGCGCCCACGGCGTTGACGTGCTGCCCGGGGGAGAGCCACGCGCCCCGGATCAGCGGTTCGCGGGACGGGGTCAGCGTGCACAGGACGTCCGAGGCCTCCGCGACGGCCTGCGGTCCGGCCAGCACGGCCGCGTCCACGCCGAGCTCCGTGCCGATCCAGGCCGCCAGCTCGCGGCTCCGGCCGGGGTCGCGCCCCCACAGCACGATCCGGTCGTAGGCGCGGCCCGGGAGCAGGGCGCGGGCATGGGCGCGCGCCAGCGGGCCGGTGCCGACGAGCCCGAGGACGCGGGCGTCCTGCCTGGCCAGGGCGCGGGTGGCGACGGCGGTGGCGGCGGCGGTTCGCGCGCGGGTGACCTCCGCGCCGTCCAGGAGCGCCTCGCACGCCCCCGTGTCCGCGGAGACGGCCAGCACGGCCGAGCGCTGCACGGGCAGGCCCCGCGCGCGGTTGGCGGGGAGGTCCGCCAGGAGCTTCACGGTGGCGAGGCCGGCCGGGGCGGAGGCCGCCGCCATCGCGAGGAACGTCCCGTCCGACCCCGGGAGCGGCATCGCCGGCGGGGGCGGCAGGACCGCCCTGCCCAGCGCCAGATCGAGATGGCCGGCCTCCACCGCCCTCTCGACGTCCTCCCGTGCGTCCGCGAGCAGTGCGGCGATGTCGGAGCGGGTCAGGATCAGTGTCATGTCTCTACGTCCTCAGGGAGAGTGGTCAGGTGCCGCGCAGGAAGGGGACGGTGAGCCCCGACGGCGCGCGGCTGCGGCCGACCAGCCCGCTCACCGCGAGCAGCGCGATGACGTACGGCAGCGTGGTCAGCAGCGGCGCGGACAGGTGCAGCCCCATCGCCGGCGCCGCGAACTGCAGAGCCTGTGCGACTCCGAAGAACAGGCAGGCCAGGATCGTGGGCCAGGCCCGCCAGCGGCCCGCGATCACCGCGACGACCGCGAGGTAGCCGATGCCGCCGGTGATGTTGTCGCTGAAGGCGTGCACCTCGGACAGGGCCAGCTGCGCGCCCGCCAGGCCCGAGACGGCCCCGGTGAGCAGCACGGCCGCGCACCGTACGGCCCGTACGGGAAGGCCGCAGCGGTCAGCGGTGGTCGCGTCCTCGCCGATCGCGTCGACGGCCAGGCCCCACCCGGTGCGCCTGCTGAAGCCCAGAGCCAGGGCGGCGGCGATGACGAACGCCGCGTAGCCGAGGGCGGTCTGCTCGAAGAGGGCCGGACCCAGGACGGGGATGTCGTGCAGGACGGGAACGGCGACCGGGTCGAAGCCGGGCACCGAGTCCGCCGCGCCGTCGCCGAACAGGACACGGGAACCGTACGTCGTCGCTCCGAGCGCGAGGGCGTTCGCGGTGATGCCCGTGACGATCTGGTCGGCGCGCAGGACCACGCTGAGCAGGGCCTGGAGGGCTGCGAAGAGCAGCCCCGCGGACAGGGCCGCCAGGACGCCCACCCCCGCGCTCCCCGAGGCCAGGGCCCCTGCCGCGCCCGCGAAGGCGCCGGTCAGCATCATGCCTTCGACGGAGAGGTTGAGCACGCCGGCCCGTTCGCTCAGCAGCTCTCCCGAGGAGGCGAGCAGGAGCGGCACCGCCAGGCGCACCCCACCGGAGGCGAGCTCCTCCACGACCGCGCTCATGAGGCCCTCCCGTTGCGTGTGGTCCCGAACATGGCGGCGGCGACGAACAGGACGAGCAGGCTCTGCACGATCTGTACGGAGGAGGCGGGGACCCCGGCCGCGAGCTGGAGGTTGATGCCACCGTTGGTGAGGAAGCCGAAGAGGAGCGACACGGCCGCCACTGCGGTGAGCGAGCCGCGGGCGAGCAGGCCCACCACCAGCCCCGAGAAGCCGTATCCGGAGGAGAAGTGCTCGGCCAGCACATACGGGGCGACGGCGACGAGGCCCGCGCCGGCGAGGCCCGCCGCTGCTCCGGCGAAGGCCAGGCCGCCCGTCTCCAGGCGCGTGACGGGAAGCCCCAGCCGGGCCGAGGCCGCGGGGGAGTGGCCGACGGACCGCAGGCGCAGCCCGATGGCCGTGTGGCGCAGCACCACGCCGGTGACCAGGGCGGCGACGGCCGCGACGACGACGATCGCGGTCGCGGGCGACTCGATTCCGCCGATCAGCGGCAGCCGGGCCCCCTCGGGCAGGGGCGCGGACTGCGGCAGCGTCTCGGACGAGGTCACCGGCTGGCGCAGCAGCGCCTCCTCGTGGACGGCCACCGACACGAGCCCCACACCGATGAAGTTGAGCAGCAGCGTCGTGATGACCTCGCTGGTGCCCCGCCTCGCGCGCAGCAGGCCGGCGATCCCCGCCCACACGGCGCCCGCCGCGCATCCCGCGACGAGGACCAGCGGCACACCGAGCACGGCCGGGACACCGGCGGGCAACGCCACCCCCACGGCCGCGGCGGCCAGTCCGCCCGCGCAGAGCTGCCCCTCGCCGCCCACGTTCACCAGTCCCGCGCGGTGGGCGACGGTGAAACCGGTGGCGATGAGGGCGAGCACCGCCGCGGAGTTGAGCGAACTCCCGACGGCGTAGGGCGATCCGAACATGCCCTCGACGAGGGCGTCCCAGGCGGCCGCCGGCTCCGTTCCGGCGCCCTTCACGAGCCCGAGCCCGGCCGCGCCCGCGAGCACGACCGCCAGGACGCCGACGGCGACCGGGTGTCTCAGGGCGGGGCCGATGCGGGCGCGTGCCGTGCGGGGAGCCGGTGCGGGGGCGGGCAGGGCAGGTGTCGGTGGTGACATGGCGGCTCCTTGAGGTGTCGAGAGGCACGCGCCGGGCCGGGCGGGCGTCGGCCTGTACGCGGTTGCTGCGAGGGGTGGTTCAGCGCACGGCTCCGGGCGTGCGGGCCGCGTCGCCCCCGCCGGGTTCCGGGGCGCGCGCGCCGAGCATCAGGGCTCCGATCCGGTCCCGGGCGTGCGGCGCCGAAGGATCGACGGGACCCAGCAGCTCGCCCCGGTAGGCCACGACGATCCGGTCGCACAGGACGAGGAGTTCGGACAGCTCGCTGGAGACCACCAGGACACCCGTCCCGGCGGCGGCCGCGTCGCGGATACGGGAGTGAACGGCGCCCACGGCTCCGATGTCCAGGCCGCGGGTGGGCTGGGCCGCCGCCAGACAGATCAGCGGGTCGAGAGCCAACTCCCGTGCCAGGACGACCTTCTGCTGGTTGCCGCCGGACAGCGACGACATCAGTGCTCCCGGGCCCGCTGCCCGGATGCCGTGCCCGGTGAGCACCTCGTCCGCCGCGCGGCCCATGGCCCGCCTGTCCAGGAACGCTCCGTACCTGCGGAACCGGTCGAGCCGCCCGAGGAACAGGTTGTCGGAGACCCGCAGTTGCGGCACGCACCCCTCGTGGAGGCGGTCCTCGGGCACCACGCCCAGTCCGGCCCGGCTCCGCTCGCGGGGCGTCGCCCCGGTGACGTCCCGCCCGTCGAGCTCCACGCTCCCCGAGGTGGGGGCGAGCGATCCACCGAGCAGCGCCATGAGCTCGCTCTGGCCGTTGCCCTCCACTCCGGCGACGCCGACGACCTCCCCGAACCCGACGTCCAGAGCGACCCCGTCCAGCGCGGAGGTCCCGTCGGCACGCCGCACACCGACGTCCCGCAGGCGGAGTGCCGCTCCCGTACGCCCGTGAGCGGTGGCGGCACCGGGCCGCCGCACCGTGTCCTGCCCCGAGGCGCTCTCCTCGGGGGCCAGGCCGATCGTCCCGGCGAGCCCCGCGTCCAGCGAGTCGGCGGGCCGTCCGATCATCAGCGGGACCAGCCGCTCCGGCGGCAGTTCGGTCAGTGGCCCGCCGCCGGAGACCCGTCCGCCGCGCAGCACGGTCGCCGCGTCCCCGGCCCGCGCCACCTCGCCGAGCTTGTGCGTCACCAGGACCACCGCGTGCCCGGACCCGGCGATCCGGCGGCAGGTGGCCAGCAGGGCGTCCGTCTCGGCCGGGCCGAGGACGCCCGTGGGCTCGTCCAGGACGAGGAGCCGGGGTTCCCGCAGCAGCGCCTTGACGATCTCGGCGCGCTGGCGCACACCGACGGGCAGTTCACCCACCCGTGCGCCCAGGTCCAGTTCGAGTCCGTACTCCTCGCGCACCCGCTCCACCCGGCGGGGCAGGTCCCGCAGCCGCAGCAGACGCAGGTTCTCACCGACGGTCAGGGTCGGTACGAGGCTGAAGTGCTGGTGGACCATGGCGATCCCGGCGGCGAGCGCGTCGGCGGGACGGCGAGGGGCGTAGGGCGCGCCGTACAGGCGCAGGCTGCCGCCGTCCGGGGTCAGCGAGCCGCCCACGACATGGCAGAGGGTCGACTTGCCGGCGCCGTTCTCCCCGAGCACGCAGTGCACGGTGCCGGACTCGACGACGAGGTCCACCGTGTCCAGGGCCCGCATCGTGCCGAAGGACTTGGTGAGTCCGGAGATCTCCAGCGCGGGAGCGGCCGTGCTCATCGGGTGGTGATCTCGCCGGCCGTGATCTTCCGCTTCAGCTCGTCGAGCTTCTCGCCCACCGCGGGGTCGGTGGAGTCGCAGAGCACGATGTCGTTGTGCGGCTCGTCGAAGGTCAGCCCGAAGTGGACGGATTCCGCCTTCCAGTCACCGGCGACCAGGTGGTCCACCGCGTACTCGATCTCCGCGCCGATGTCCGTCTCCACATACCCGGCGTAGGCCGGGTCGCTGCCGCAGGCGTGGGCGATCGGCCCGCCGATGAGCGCTCCGTCACGCTGACCCGCCGCCTGGGCGACCCCCTTGTGGCCGAGGTTGAGCACCTGGCCCAGGACGTCCGCGCCGGCGCCGAAGTCGGCGAGCGCGGACTGCTTGGCCTTGGCGACGTCGTTGAAGTCGCCGACGTACTGCGGGGGGAGGACCTTCACACCGGGGTCGGCCGCCTCGGCGCCCCGGTCGAACTCCTTGGAGGCGTTCACGATGGCCGGGAGTTCGGCGCCGCCGATGAACCCGACCGTCCCGCTCCTGGAAAGCAGTGCGGAGGCGGCCCCCGAGAGGAACGCGGCCTCGGCCTGCTGCGGGTCGTAGAGCGAGAGGTTCGCGAGGGGCTCGCCGTCGGCGGGGCCGCCGATCTCGGCGAACTTCACCTTCGGGAAGCGTGCCGCGACGTTGCGCACATCGGCGTCGGTCTGCCCGCCGAGTGAGATCACGAGGTCCGAGTCGGTGGCGAAGCGGACCAGGGCCTTCTCGTAGTCGGCTGTCGCCACCTGCTCGACCTTGCTGAACTCCACCGCTCCGGCGTGCTCCTTCGCCGCCCGCTGGTAGCCGAGGTGCGCCGAGCCCATGAACCCGTCGTCGGAGAGCGAGCCGGGGAAGAGGACGCCGACCTTGAGCGTGCCGTCGTCCTCGCCCTCGGCCGCCGAGGACCCTCCGCAGGCGGTCAGGAGCAGCAGCCCCGACACGACGGACACGGCGACGGCGACGGGGGACGGGAGAGATCGGGAAGGTGCCACTGGGATGCCTCCAGGGAACGGGGCCTGCGAGCCGGTTAGTGGTATACCGCTATGGCGCACCAGTTTCCGGGTCGTTTGTTGCCACCGTGTTAGCGAGCGGTTAGCAGTGGCGGACCTGCCGCGTGATCCGCATACGGTGGGACCGACCCGATCCCGGAGGAAGAGCCTTGGTGACAGCAGCGCGACCGTCCGGCGCGGGACGCCCCTCGCTGCGCGACTTCGCGTACGAGACCCTGCGGCGGCGCATCATCGAGGTCGAACTGCAGCCGGGGGAGAGGCTGGTGGAGCGCGACCTCGCCACCGAGCTGGAGGTGTCGCGCATCCCGCTGCGTGAGGCGCTGCGCCTCCTGGCGGCCGACGGGCTCGTGCTGCTCGTGCCGCACCGGGGCGCACTGGTCGCGCCCTTCACGCCCGGCGACGTGCGCGACCTCTTCGACGTACGCGAATCGCTGGAGTCCCTCGCGGCCCGCCTGGCGGCGGAGCGGGCGGACGAGGACGGGCTGGACCGGCTGGCGGCCGGCCTCGACGCCGCCCGCGACGCGACCCGTGCGCACGACCGGGCCGCGATCGCCGCCGCCAACGCGGCCTTCCACACCGACATCGTCGAGCTCGCGGCCAACGCGCTGCTCAGCGGCGTGATGCGGCCGCTGGAGGCACGCATGCACTGGCTGTTCCGCCTGACGGCGCAGCGGGACCCGGACCGGCAGTGCGCGGAGCACGAGCAGATGTACGAGGCCATCGCCGCCCGCGACGTCGACCGCGCGGCCCGCCTGGCGCACGAACACGTGGCGGGCGGCCGTGCGACCAGCCTCGCCCTCGCGGAGCAGTGGTCCCGGCCGGACATCGACCCGCAGGCCGTCGCCGCGCGCCGCCGACGCGGACGGGGCGACGCCGGGAAGCAGGCCGGGCCGGAGGCGTGATCCGCCTCCGGCCCGGCCGGTCGCTCCGTGCTGCCTGCCCGCGCGTCAGGACCCCGCGCGCAGCACCGCCGCCACCACCGGGCCGGCCGCGTCGCCGCCGTGGCCGCCGGACTGGACGACCGCCGCCGCCGCGAGGTCGTTGCTGAAGCCGGTGAACCAGCTGTTGGACGTGCCCTGTCCGTCGACCTCGGCCGAGCCGGTCTTGGCGCCCTTGTCGCCGCCGACCGAGGCCATGGCGGCCCGTCCGGTGCCCCAGGAGGCGGTGGCCCGCATCATGTCGTTCAGCTGCCGGGTGACGTTCTGCGGCAACGAACGGGACGCGGTGGCGAGCTGACGGTCGTCCAGGGACTGCGGGACGATCACGGGCTGCCGGAACGTGCCGTTGCGGGCGGTCGCCGTGATGGACGCGATGTTCAGGGCGTTCATCTGGACGGTGCCCTGACCGATGTACTGGGCCGCGGCCACTCCGCCGTTCTCCTCGGGCACGCTCCCGTCGAACGACACGACGCCGGTCTTCCAGTCGAGGCCGATCCCGAAGACGTCCCGGGCCTCCTTGCCGAGTGCGGCGTCGTCGTGCACGTCGTCGATCTTCTTGATGAAGGCCGTGTTGCAGGAACGGGCGAAGCTCGTGGTGAACGTGTCCGAGTCGGGCAGCGAGAAGTAGTCCAGGTTGTGGAAGGTGTTGCCCTGGTACATGACGTCCTTGGGGCACTCGATCGGACTGGTCGCCGAGGTGATGCCCTTCTCGATGAGCATCGCGGCGGTCATGATCTTCAGGGTGGAGCCCGGTGCCTGCTTGCCCTGCATCGCCGCGTTGAAGCCGGTCGCCGGATTGTTGGCCACCGCGCGGATCGACCCCGTGGACGGCCGTACGGCGACCACCGACGCCCCGCTGAACTGCTTGACCGCCTTCTCGGCCGCCGCCTGCGCGTCCGCGTCGAGCGTGGTCTGCAGCTTGCCGGGCTTCCCCTTGGCGAGCGTCAGCAGCGTGGTGTCCGGCAGCTGTTCGTCCGCGGGCTCTATCCAGGTCTCGATGCCGGGGGAGCCGCCGGTGGTGTCGCCGTACTTCTCGCGCAGGCTGTCCAGGATCGGCCCCAGCGACGGGTACGTCTCCTTGTCCAGCACCTTGCCGTTGTGGTCGACGGCCTCGATCGCCGCCGTCGACGACTCGCCGGTCGTCAGCGTGGCGCCCTCGGTCAGCTCCGGATGGATCACCGTGGGCTGCCAGTCGACGAGGGCCTTACCGGTCGTCAGGCCGCGCACCACGGTCAGTTCGGAGGAGTAGGACCAGGGCTTGGTCCTCCCCTCGTACGAGACCGTCGCCTTGACCGTGTACGGCACCTTCGTGCCGACGGCGGGGCCCGGTGTGATCACGGCCTTCGTGACGTGGGCGTCCGCGGTGTAGCCGGCCAGCAGCGGCTCGGCGGCGGACTCGTTGTTCGTGAGCTGGGCGGCGGTCGGCGCGTCCCCGGACGCCCACGCCGCGAGGAAGCCCTTGGCGGTCTCCGCGATCTCCTCCTTGCCGGGCGGTCCGGTCCTCACCTCCGACGACGCGGAGGCGGTCTCCGTGCCCCCGCCGCCGTCGCCCCCCAGCACCACGTCGTACACGCCGTAGCCGAGCCCTCCAGCCACCAGTACGAACACGCCGCCGACCACCGCGACCTTCGCTCCACTGCGCATCTGCGCTGTCCCCCTCCCCGTGAGCTCTCTTGAACGTGTTCAAGAGAGCATTCCCCCGGCACTGTACGGGACTTCAGGGGCCCTTGAGGAGGTTGTTACCGGACCGCTACCCACCCCGAGAGAGCGCTTTCCGCCATGTGCGGACCCTTCGGGTTCGGACGGCCACAGCCCACTGCCCGTCCGCGGAAGACGCAGCAGGGTCTCCGTGAACGGGCAGTGGGCTGTGCGCGCACCTCCGGGACGGCTACACCCAGGTGTCCAGCCACATCCGGTCGCGCCAGGACGTGTCCGGGATCGACGTGCCCGTGTAGATCGGCCAGAAGTAGATGAAGTTCCAGACGATCAGCAGCACCAGCACGCCCGCCGCGATCGCGCCCAGGGTCCGTCTGCGTTCGCCCGTGGGGTCGGACTTCTCCAGGCCCAGGCGGTGTCTGGTGCCCGTGCCGGACGCCGGGCCCAGGAGGGCGCCGATCATCATCGTGACCGCCAGGCACAGGAACGGCACGAACACGACCGCGTAGAAGAGGAAGATCGTCCGCTCCTGGTAGAAGAACCAGGGCACCCAGCCCGCCGCGACCCCGCACGCGATCGCGCCCGCTCGCCAGTCGCGGCGGAAGAACCAGCGCCACAGCACGTACAGCAGCGCCACGCACGACGCCCACCAGAGCAGCGGGGTGCCGAGCGCCAGGACCTCGCGGGCGCACTTCCCCGTCGCGGACGTCAGGCAGCCCGTCTGCTCCTCGTAGAAGTACGAGACGGGCCGGCCCAGGACGATCCAGCTCCACGGGTTGGACTGGTAGGTGTGCCCGGACGTCAGGCCGACGTGGAACTCGTAGACCTGGTACTCGTAGTGCCACAGGCTCCGCAGCCAGTCCGGGAGCCAGGTCCAGCTGCCGCCCTTGCCCTCGGTGGCCGCCCAGTTGCGGTAGTAGCCCTTGTCCGTGATGATCCAGCCGGTCCAGGAGACGAGGTACGTGCCGATCGCGACCGGCACCGTGGAGACGAACGCGGGCAGCAGGTCCCGCAGGGCCACGGCCCGGTAGGGCTGTACAGCGCCCGCCGTGCGCCGCGCGCCGACGTCCCAGAGCACCGCCATCACGCCGAACGCCGCCAGGATGTAGAGCCCGTTCCACTTCGTGGCGAAGGCCAGGCCGAGCATCAGGCCGGCCGCGATCCGCCACGGACGCCACCCGAGGCGCAGCGTCTCGGCGACGTGCGCGTCCGGGCGCAGGAGCCCCTCCTCGTCGACCGGGAGCGCCGCGGCCAGCTTGCGGCGCGCCCAGTCGCGGTCGATGAGGAAGCAGCCGAAGGCCGCCAGCACGAAGAACATCAGCACCAGGTCGAGCAGCGCGGTGCGGCTCATCACGAAGTGCAGCCCGTCCACGGCCAGCAGGGTCCCCGCCAGGCAGCCCAGGAACGTCGACCGGAACAGCCGGCGGCCGATCCGGCAGAGCATCAGGACCGAGACGGTGCCGAGCAGCGCCACCATGAAGCGCCAGCCGAACGGCGTGAACCCGAAGAGCTGCTCACCGATCCCGATGATCCACTTGCCGACCGGCGGATGGACGACGTAGCCCGGGTCCACCGGGATGTCCACCGAGGACGGGTCGCCGAGGATCTTCTTGTCGATGTCCTTGGGCCAGGAACCCTCGTACCCCTGGTTGATCAGCGCCCAGGCGTCCTTGGCGTAGTACGTCTCGTCGAATATCACCGCCTTCGGGCTGCCCAGGTTCCAGAACCGCAGCACCCCGGCCACCAGGGCGACCAGCAGCGGCCCGCCCCAGGCGGACCAGCGCACCAGGCGCCCGGCGAGGACCGGCGGCACGGCGAGCACGTTCCAGAACTGGCCGCCGGGGCGGGCGTAGGGCGGGATCAGGCGCTCGCGCAGCCCCGTCTCCGGCCGCGGGGAATGGCCGAAGCGGCGCAGCCGCTGCTGCCAGGAAGGCGGCTGGTCACCGGCATGGTTCCCGGCGTCGTTGCCCTGCTGGGCTTCGGGCGCAGTACTCGTCACCGCGCCATCGTAAGGAACGCATCTGTGCGAGTGGTGCCGCCCGTGCTGGGAGGATGACCGATGTGACTGGAACGACTGGAACGCTCGTACTCGCAGGGACCCCCATCGGTGACGTGGCGGACGCCCCGCCACGGCTCGCCGCCGAGCTGGAGACGGCCGATGTGGTGGCCGCCGAGGACACCCGGCGGCTGCGCAGGCTCACCCAGGCGCTGGGCATCCACACGACAGGGCGTGTCGTGTCCTACTTCGAGGGCAACGAGTCGGCGCGCACGCCCGAACTCGTCGAGGCGCTGGCCGGCGGGGCGCGCGTCCTGCTCGTCACCGACGCCGGGATGCCGTCCGTCTCCGACCCCGGCTACCGGCTCGTCGCCGCTGCCGTGGAACAGGACATCAAGGTCACCGCCGTACCGGGCCCGTCGGCCGTACTGACCGCGCTCGCCCTCTCCGCGCTGCCCGTGGACCGCTTCTGCTTCGAGGGCTTCCTGCCGCGCAAGGCGGGCGAGCGGCTGGGGAAGCTGCGCGAGGTCGCGGACGAACGCCGCACGATGGTCTTCTTCGAGGCCCCGCACCGGCTGGACGACACCCTGGCCGCGATGGCCGAGGTGTTCGGGGCCGACCGCAGGGCCGCCGTCTGCCGGGAGCTGACCAAGACGTACGAGGAGGTGAAGCGCGGCCCGCTGGGCGAGCTGGCGGTCTGGGCGGCCGAGGGCGTCCGCGGCGAGATCACCGTGGTGGTCGAGGGCGCCACGGAATCCGGCGAGGAACTGGACGCGGACGAGCTGGTACGCAGGGTGCAGGTGCGCGAGGAGGCGGGGGAGCGGCGCAAGGAGGCGATCGCGGCGGTCGCCGCCGCTGCGGGGCTGCCCAAGCGCGAGGTGTTCGATGCGGTGGTCGCGGCAAAGAACGCGGCTCGGACCGGCCAGGAGCAGGGCAAAGGACTAGCCTGAAATGTAAAGCGCAAGCCGCGTACCGGGCCCTTTGCCCACGGATCGGCCAAAACCGTTCCAACACTCGGCAGACCTGGTGCGCCGCCCCCGGGTGAAGGCGTCCACTTGATGTGGGACGCATCATCCGGAGTGCTTGTCCGGAGTGCTTGTCCATCGGACAAGAGGAGCAGGCATGAGTGAGATCGCAGCAACCACCGTGCACGAGGCGTACGCCTTCGCGTGCATGCGGTGCGGACACGGCTGGGAACAGGCCTACGAGATAGAGCACCACGTCGACGGCACGGGCAAGGCCTTCGTCGTGTACAAGGCGGACGGGCAGCGGGTCCCCTCACCGCTGTCCACCCCGACCTGCACCAACTGCGGCGGCCATGTGGTCCGGATCATGCGCTCCGGCCGGGTGTCCTCCGTCCAGCAGCTGCTCCAGCACCGGAGCACCGTGCCTCCGGAGGCCGGGGCGGACAGGATCGCCGCCACCGCTGTGCCGTCCTCCGGGGCCGGCGCGCACCACTGGCACCTGTCCGATCTGCTGCGCCCCTTCCACCGGCGGTGAGCAAGAGCTCATGCCCTCGTAGAGTCGTGGGCATGAGCCGTACCGACGCCCCTCCGCTCCCCGAACCCCTCAGGGTTCCGGTCGCCGACTCCCACACCCATCTGGACATGCAGGACGGCACCGTCGAGGAGGGCCTGGCCCGTGCCGCGGCGGTGAACGTGACCGCCGTCGTCCAGGTGGGCTGCGACCTCAAGGGCTCGCGCTGGGCCGCCGAGACCGCGGCCGCCCACCCGTCCGTGCACGCAGCCGTGGCCCTGCACCCCAACGAGGCGCCCCGCATCGTGCACGGGGACCCGGCCGGGTGGTCCCGCGAGGAGGCACGTGAGCCGGGGGGGAAGGCGGCACTCGACGAGGCGCTCGCCGAGATCGACGCACTGGCCGCCCTCGCCCACGTACGCGCCGTCGGCGAGACAGGACTCGACTACTTCCGTACGGGTCCCGAGGGCATCGCCGCCCAGGAGGAGTCCTTCCGCGCCCACATCGAGATCGCCAAGCGGCACGGCAAGGCCCTGGTCATCCACGACCGCGAGGCCCACGAGGACGTGCTGCGCATCCTGGCCGAGGCGGGCGCACCCGAGCGGACCGTCTTCCACTGCTACTCCGGCGACGCCGAGATGGCCCGGATCTGCGCGGCCGCCGGCTACTTCATGTCCTTCGCGGGCAACGTCACCTTCAAGAACGCGCAGCCGCTGCGCGACGCGCTGGCCGTCGCCCCCGCCGAGCTGGTACTCGTCGAGACGGACGCCCCCTTCCTCACCCCCGCCCCGTACCGCGGACGGCCCAACGCGCCCTACCTCATCCCGGTCACGCTCCGTGCGATGGCCGAGGTGAGGGGCGTCGACGAGGACACCCTCGCCGCGGCCGTCTACGACAACACCGCGCGGGCGTTCGACTTCTGACCGCTCCGGCCCGGCCACCCCGACACGTGGGGTAATCGTACGACTATGGGCGGTGACGGAACCTCGGCTATCGTGCCCGCGCATCGGGGTCGGCAGCCGGAGTTCCTGGAGCGTCGTGGGCCATTCGCAGGGCAGTCACCGCGCACCGCGCGGCGGTGGGCGGGCCGGTCGGGTCCCGGCGCGGGTCCCTGCTCCGGCGCCGCCGCGTCCGCTCCACGAGGAGCGGACCATCGTCGCCGGGCTGTGGTCCGGGCCCCTCCCGGTCCACGACCCGACCGTGCTGGACACCCCGCTGGCGCCCCGGCCGCCCGTGCCGCCCGCGCGCCCCGCGGGGTCCGCGCCGCCCGCGCGGCCCTCTGGGCACCGGGCGGTCCGGCGGCACCGGAGCGCGCCGGAGGGGCTGCGGCGGCTCGTCCCGCGCGCACTGGTCCTCGCCGTCCTCGCGGGCGGCACAGCCGCCTTCCTCACCCAGGACAAGGCCGTCCAGGTCAGCGTCGACGGGACCTCGCGCACCCTGCACACCTTCGCGGACGACGTCGGCGAGCTCCTCGACGCGGAGGGCGTCACCGTCGGCGCCCGTGACACCGTCGCCCCCGCACCCGCCACCGTTCTGGACGACGGCGACGAGGTCGTGGTCCGCCGGGAGACGCGCGGCTCCCGGCCCGTGCCGGGCGCGGGGCCTCGGGGCCCCCGGCGGCCGTAGGCTTAACGGGTGAGCACCACAGAGCCCGACGCCCTCCTGGGCCCCGCAGACATCCGCGAGCTGGCCGCAGCGCTGGGCGTACGCCCCACGAAGCAGCGCGGTCAGAACTTCGTCATCGACGCCAACACGGTCCGCAGGATCGTACGGACCGCCGAGGTGCGGCCCGACGACGTGGTGGTCGAGGTCGGGCCCGGCCTGGGGTCCCTGACCCTGGCCCTGCTGGAGGCGGCCGACCGGGTCGTCGCCGTGGAGATCGACGACGTGCTCGCCGGCGCCCTGCCGGCCACGGTCGCCGCCCGGCTGCCCGGGCGCGCGGACCGCTTCGCCCTGGTCCACTCGGACGCGATGCTGGTCACCGAGCTGCCCGGCCCGGCGCCGACCGCGCTCGTCGCCAACCTTCCGTACAACGTCGCCGTGCCGGTGCTGCTCACCATGCTGGAGCGCTTCCCCACCATCGAGCGGACGCTCGTCATGGTGCAGTCCGAGGTCGCCGACCGGCTCGCCGCCCGCCCCGGCAACAAGGTCTACGGCGTGCCGTCGGTCAAGGCCAACTGGTACGCCGACGTCAAGCGCGCGGGGTCGATCGGCCGCACCGTGTTCTGGCCCGCGCCCAACGTCGACTCGGGCCTGGTGTCCCTGGTGCGGCGTACGGAGCCGGTCCGGACCACCGCGAGCAGGTCCGAGGTCTTCGCCGTCGTCGACGCCGCCTTCGCCCAGCGCCGCAAGACGCTGCGCGCGGCCCTCGCCGGCTGGGCGGGTTCCGCACCGGCCGCGGAGGAGGCCCTCGTCGCCGCCGGGATCTCGCCGCAGGCCCGTGGCGAGGCGCTGACCGTCGAGGAGTTCGCCGCCATCGCCGAGAACAAGCCGGAGCCCTCCGCATGACCCGCAGTGTCACCGTCCGTGTCCCCGCCAAGGTCAACGTGCAGCTCGCGGTGGGCGCCCCCCGCCCCGACGGCTTCCACGACCTGGCCAACGTCTTCCTCGCCGTCGGCCTGTACGACGAGGTCACCGTCACCCCCGCCGACACGCTCCGCGTCACCTGCTCGGGACCGGACGCCGGCCAGGTCCCGCTGGACGCCACCAACCTCGCGGCCCGCGCGGCGATCGCCCTGGCCGGCCGGCGCGGCATCGCCCCCGACGTGCACATCCACATCGCCAAGGACATCCCCGTCGCCGGCGGCATGGCGGGCGGCAGCGCCGACGGCGCCGCGGCTCTGCTGGCCTGCGACACCCTGTGGTCCACCGGCGCGAGCCGGGAAGAGCTCCTGGAGATCTGCGCCGAGCTGGGCAGCGACGTGCCGTTCAGTCTGGTCGGCGGGGCGGCGCTCGGGGTCGGGCGCGGGGAGCAGCTGACCCCCGTCGAGACCGGCGGCACCTTCCACTGGGTCTTCGCCGTCGCCGACGGCGGGCTCTCCACCCCCGCGGTGTACGGCGAGTTCGACCGGCTCGCCGCCGGTACGCGGGTGCCCGAACCGGTCGCCTCCCCCACCCTCCTGGCCGCTCTGCGCAAGGGGGACACCACCGCCCTCGCGGGCGCCCTGGCCAACGACCTCCAGGCCGCCGCACTCTCCCTGCGGCCTTCGCTGGCCGACACCCTCGCCGCGGGCACCGCCGCGGGCGCCCTGGCGGCGCTCGTCTCGGGGTCCGGGCCGACGACCGCCTTCCTGGCCGCCGACGAGGAGTCGGCGCGGACGGTGGCCGACGCGCTGCTCGCGTCCGGCACCTGCCGCGACGCACGCGTGGCCGCGTCCCCGGCCCCGGGCGCCACCGTCGTCTGACGGGGGTGCCGGACGGCGGTGCCGGACTCCTTTCCGGCGGGGGCGCCGGACGGCGGGGCGCGGGCCCCGGAACGTCCGACAGCCGGTACTCAGGCGGGAATTGAGTACGGCCGCGCTGCCGCCCCACCCTGCCCCGGCGCGACGGTGGGCGCATGGGAACAACCGCTCGTGAACCGGCCGGGGCCACACCCGTCACCCGGGACCGCTACATCGACCTGCTGCGCGTCGTCTCGCTCGGCACGGTCGTCCTCGGCCACTGGCTCATGGCCGCCGTCACCACCGACGGCGTCGGCAACCTCCTCGCCGTCGTGCCCGGACTCCAACTGCTCACGTGGGCCCTCCAGATCATGCCGGTGTTCTTCTTCGTCGGCGGCTTCTCCCACGCCCTGTCCTACCGGTCCCTGCTGCGCAGGCGGCCGGAGGGCTCCACGGCCTCGGTGTACCCGTCCTTCCTGCGGGCCCGGCTGCAAAGGCTGTTGCGGCCCACCATGGTCTTCGTCCTGGTGTGGGGCGTGGCCGCGCTCACCGTCCAACTCCTCGGCGGTGGAAGCGGACTGACCGGCGTGACGCTGAGGCTGGTGACCCAGCCCCTGTGGTTCATCGGGATCTACCTGGCGATGGTCGCCTTCACCCCCGCCCTGCTGAAGCTCCACGACCGTTACGGCTGGGGCGCGTTCGCCGCGCTCGTGGGAGCCGCCGCCGCGGTGGACGTCCTGCGCTTCGCGGCGGGCGTCCCGTACGTCGAGTTCCTCAACTTCGCCTTCGTCTGGCTCGCGGTGCACCAGCTCGGCTTCCTGCGCGCCGACGGCCGCATCCGCCGGCCCGTGCTCCTCGCGGGGGCCGGTCTCGCCGCAGCCGTCGCGCTGGTGGCCCTCGGCCCGTATCCGCTCTCCATGGTGGGCATGCCCGGGGAGAAGATCAGCAACATGGCACCGCCGACCCTCGCCCTGCTCGGGCACGGCCTCTGGCTGGTCGGTGCCGTCGAGCTGCTCCGCGCCCCCGGGGCCCGGCTGGTCGCCCGGCCCCGCGTCTGGCGGGCGGTCGTGGCCGCCAACGGCGTCGCGATGACCGCGTTCCTGTGGCACCTCACGGCGATGCTCGGCGTGTACGGGGCGATGCTCGCCCTCGGTGTCCCGCTGCCCGAGCCGGCCACCGGCGCCTGGTGGGCGCAGGTCCCGGTGCGGATCGCGGTCGCCGCCGGGGTCACCGCGGCCCTGGTCGCGGCCTTCCGTACCTTCGAGCGCCCCGTCCGCGTCGCCCCCGGCAGGGGAGCGAGCGGCGCGGGAGCCGTATCGGCGATCGGCGTGACCCTCGCCCTGCTCGGCGTGCTGGGCCTGTCCATGGTCGGCTACGCGGGCCTGCTGGAAGGGCACACCGCGCTGCTGATCGCCTTCCACGTCAGCGCCCCGGCGGCCGTGGCGATGGCACTCGGCGGCTGGCTGCTGGTCGAACGCGCCGGGCGGTGAGAGCGGGGTGGCGTTCACGGAACGCGGACAGCGGCCGTAGTGGTAGCGGCACGAGACGATACGCACTCCGTCTTCGGTCACGCGGCAGATGAGCCGGTGCTCGTCGCTGATCCGACGCGACCAGGACCCGCGGAAGCACGCCCGAGTCCGACGGGGGGGGCGAAGAGCGGGGCCGGCTGCCTCAGCCCAGCTTCAGCGTCTTCTTCGCCAGCTCGTACGCCGGGAGCATCTCCTCGTGCTCCTGCGAGTCCAGCCCGCCCAGGTGCACCACGACCGGCCCCTCCGGCGTGGCGACCGCGAAGGCCCGCTCGGCCTTGGGCTCGTCCAGCAGCTCGCTGCTCACCGTGTAGGTGACCTCGGCGGCCGGTACCGGCCCCGCCGCGGTCTCCTCGTAGGCGGCCTTCGAGGCGTTCTGCTCGCCGGCCACGAAGTCCTCCAGGGCCGCGCGCGGGGTGGTGTCGGCCCCCTTGCCCTGCCAGACCCGGATGTAGCCGATGTTCCCGGCCGGCTTGGCGTCGATCTCGCAGACCATCGTGGCCGAGCCCTGCTCGCCCAGTGCGGCGAAGTCCGAGCCCGGCTCCACCGTGACCGCCTCCGGCTTCCAGTCCGCCGCCAGGTCGAAGGTCACCGGCAGCTCGCAGGCCGACCCCGCGCCGCCGAGCGTGGCGCCCTTCTCCGCCGCCGTGCTCTCCGCGGCCTTCGCGGGGGCGCGGTCCCCGTTCTTGCCGGTGTCCGTGTCCGTGTCACCGGCCGACGAGCAGCCGGCCAGCACGGCCGTCGTCAGGATCGCCGGAACCAGAGCCCGTATCGCGCCAAGCATCATGAAGTCCCCACCCCAGAGATGTTCCGAACCGCTCCGACCTGGGGTTACGTCCCCTGATCGATCGCCGCACGCTATCGCACCCCGCGTGGCGACTACTCTGGGACGTCGAGCGGTCCCCGACGCAGGGATCCCCGAGGCAGGAGTGAAATGGCCGTCAATCTGGTCAATGTCGAGCAGGTCAGCAAGGTGTACGGCACCCGTGCCCTGCTCGACGGTGTATCCCTCGGGGTGTCAGAGGGCGACCGGATCGGCGTCGTCGGCCGTAACGGCGACGGCAAGACGACGCTCATCCGGATGCTCGCCAAGCTGGAGGAGGCGGACACCGGCCGCGTCACCCACAACGGCGGACTGCGCCTCGGCGTCCTCACCCAGCACGACTCGCTGGACCCGAAGGCCACCATCCGGCACGAGGTGATCGGCGACCTCGAGGACCACGAGTGGGCGGGCAGCGCCAAGATCCGCGACGTGCTGACCGGGCTCTTCGGCGGCCTCGCGCTGCCCGGCTTCGAGCACGGCCTGGACACCGTCATCGCCCCGCTCTCCGGTGGCGAGCGGCGCAGGATCGCACTGGCGAAGCTGCTCATCGGTGAGCCGGACCTGATCGTGCTCGACGAGCCCACCAACCACCTCGACGTCGAGGGCATCTCCTGGCTGGCCGGCCATCTGCGGGCCCGGCGCTCCGCCCTCGTCTGCGTCACTCACGACCGGTGGTTCCTGGACCAGGTCTGCACGAGCATGTGGGACGTCCAGCGCGGTGCGGTCCACGAGTACGAGGGCGGCTACAGCGACTACGTCTTCGCGCGGGCCGAGCGGGAGCGGATCGCCGCCACCGAGGAGGGCAAGCGGCAGAACCTGATGCGCAAGGAGCTGGCCTGGCTGCGTCGCGGCGCCCCCGCACGTACCTCCAAGCCGCGCTACCGCATCGAGGCGGCCAACGAGCTGATCGCCGATGTGCCGCCGCCGCGCGACACCAGCGCGCTGATGAAGTTCGCCAACGCCCGGCTCGGCAAGACCGTCTTCGACCTGGAGGACGTGACCGTCCAGGCCGGCCCCAAGACGCTTCTCACCCACCTCACCTGGCAGCTCGGCCCCGGCGACCGCATCGGCCTGGTCGGCGTCAACGGCGCGGGCAAGACCTCGCTGCTCCGGGCGCTCGCCGAGGCGTGCCGCAGCCAGGGCGAGGTGCAGCCCGCCGACGGAAAGATCGTCGTCGGCAAGACGGTCAAGCTCGCCTACCTCTCCCAGGAGGTCGCGGAGCTCGACCCGAGCCTGCGGGTGCTCGAAGCGGTCCAGCAGGTGCGCGACCGGGTCGACCTCGGCAAGGGCCGCGAGATGACGGCCGGACAGCTCTGCGAGCAGTTCGGCTTCGTCAAGGAGAAGCAGTGGACCCCGGTCGGCGACCTCTCCGGTGGTGAGCGGCGCCGGCTGCAGATCCTGCGTCTGCTGATGGACGAGCCCAACGTCCTCTTCCTCGACGAGCCCACCAACGACCTGGACATCGAGACGCTGACCCAGCTGGAGGACCTCCTCGACGGCTGGCCCGGATCGATGATCGTGATCTCCCACGACCGGTTCTTCATCGAGCGGACCACGGACAAGGTGATGGCGCTCCTGGGCGACCGGGCGCTGCGGATGCTGCCGCGCGGCATCGACGAGTACATCGAGCGCAGGAAGCGCATGGAGGAGACGGCCACGCCCGCCTCCGCCGCGGCGGCCTTCGCGCCCAAGGCGGCGGCCGAGGCCGTCTCGCCGCAGGCGGCGCGTGCCGCGAAGAAGGAACTGCAGAAGGTCGAGAGGCAGCTCGACAAGATGTCGACCAGGGAGACCACGCTGCACGCGCAGATCGCCGACAACGCCACCGACTTCGGGAAGGTCGCCGAGCTCGACGCCGAGCTGCGTGAACTGGTGTCGGAGCGGGACGTGTTGGAGATGCGCTGGCTGGAGCTGGCCGAGGACGCCTGAGTGGCGCCGCAGGGCGGATGGTAGAAAGTAGGACCGGCTCCGCGGGTGTGACCCCGCGGAGCCATGTCCGTACGAGGGGATCCGTCGATGACTCAGCCTTCCGGCCGGCAACCGCAGGAAGGCTTCGGGGCACCGTACGAACCACCGCCGGGGCCCGGTTACGGATACCCGCCCCAGCAGCAGGGCACGGCTCCCGGACCGTACGGGCAGCAGACAGCTCCGTACGCCCAGCAGCCCGGACCGTACGGGCAGCCGCCGCAGGGCGGTCACGGATTCCCGCCGCAGCCGCCCACGGCCACGGCGCCGGGAGGACCGGGCGGCGGCGGCCGCTTCAAGGGCAGGACCGGCGTGGTCGTCGGCGCCGTGCTCGCCCTGGTCCTGATCGCCGGTGGGGGTGTCTGGTTCGCCCTGAGCGGTGACGGCGGGGGCGAGTCCGCGGCCGGCGGGGCACCCGGCTCCTCGACCGCGCCGCAGCAGGGTGACGGCAAGGGCGGCACCGTGAGTGACGCGGAGCTCGCCGAGCAGCTCGACGCCCGCCGCGAACCGGGCGAGGCCAAGGTCCGGTGGCTGCAGAGCCTGGGTACGGACCTCCCCGGCCGGGCCATGGGCGTGTACGGCCCCTGGGAGGCCGGGGACGTCGTCGCCAGGGCCGTGTACCGCACGGTGTCGGGCTACTCGACGGCCGACGGCAAGGAGCGGTGGAGCCTGCGGATGCCCGAGGACATCTGCGCGGCTCCCACCCGCCCGACCACGGACGGCAAGATCGTGGTCGCCGTCGAGGCGGCGGAATCCGACAACGGCGCGGACTGCTCCGTCCTGCAGATGATCGATCTGCGCACCGGGGAGCCGGGCTGGAGGAAGACCCTGGAGAAGGCCGCCGTCAGCGACACCGAGAGGCGGGTCGTCATGGCGGCGAACAACGGGACGGTGACGTACTCCCGCCCCGGCCACGTCCACACCTACCGGGTCGGCGACGGGCAGGAGCTGTTCGGCACACAGCCCCGCGACTGCCGGTCCTACGCGTTCCTCAGCGGGGCCCGGACGATCGCCGCGGCGGACTGCCCCGGGGGCAACCAGATCCAGGAGTTCGACCCCGCGTCCGGGAAGAAGAAGTGGGCGTACTCGCTGGAGAAGGACTGGTTCATCGACCAGGTCTACTCCGTCAGCCCCCTGGTCGTCTCGGTGCAGAAGGGCGACACCTGGCGGGTCCTGGCCCTGCGGGACAACGGCACCCTGCGGTCGCGCACCGAGCTGGGCACCCGGGACGTGGATCTCGGCTTCGCCGACTACGAGGTGAGGTGCGGCGGATACCTGGTGGTGACCCGCAACCGGGACGACTGCGCGGGAGTCGCGGCGGACGACGACACGTTCTACGTGTCGACCAAGCGGAAGCACGTCGAGTTCGACGTGGACAACCGGATCGTCGCCTTCGACCTGAACACCGGCAAGCAGAAGTGGACGGCCGACGCCCCCATGGGGCGGAGGATGGAACCGCTGCGCATGGAGGGCGGGAAGCTGCTCGTCCACGTGGCGGCCACCAGGACGCAGGGCGGCGAGATCGCCACGCTCGAACCCACCGGCGGAACTCCGCGGACCGTGCTGACCCATCCGGCCTCGACGGCCGGGATCGAGGCGGGCATGACCGCGGCAGAGGTCCTCTACACGGACGGCCGTTCGCTCCTCACCCGGCCGCTGGTCGGCATGGAGGAGGACGACGAGGCCGAGGCGGACATGAAGACCATGATCGCGTTCGGGGAGTGACCGGAACCGGTCCCGGCCGAACAGCGGCCGGTCCGCGGGGATCCTGTGAAATGAACCCGCTGTACGTCGAGTTGACGGAGCATCGGGGACGGGGTCCCGCGCGGCCCGCGACGGGTGCGTAACGGAGGCATCACGGCCCGGTTCTCCCTTGGGAACAGGGGGTGGACCGATCCGGTGCCCCGCGTGGTGCGGGTGGTACAAAGAAGCCCCGCTCGACTGTCGCAACACCGCGGAAGCCATGCCCGATTCGCTCCTTTCCGGGGGGAATTCAGAGATTCACTGCACCTGATCCTCTGAGCCCAGCGGAATCGCGGGGGAGACCGGAACGGGCACCGGACCGCACGAAGGGGGACGTGCTGATGACCCAGCCGCCCAGCCAGCAACCGCCGCAGGGGGGCTTCGGGGCTCCGCAGGAACCGCAGGGCACTCCTCAGCCGCCGCCCCAGCCGCAGTCACCACCGGCGGCCCCACCGCAGATGCCGCCCGGGCCTCCGCAGACGCCTCCCCCCGCACAGCCGGGCTACGGCTACCCGGCCCCCGGGGCGCAGCCCGGTTACGGCTACCCCCAGGCGCCCGGACAGCAGGCGCCCGGACCGTACGCCCAGCAGCCCGGTCCGTACGGTGCCCCCTCCGGCCCGTACGCCCAGCAGCCGGGTCCGTACGGTCAGCAGCCCGGCCCGTACGGCCAGCAGCCCGGTTACGGCTACCCGCAGCAGCAGTACCCCGGAGCGCCCGCGCCCGGCGGCTCCGGCGGCGGCCCCTTCAAGGGCAAGCCGGCCGTCGTCATCGGTGCGGCGCTCGCCGCGCTCCTCGTCGTCGGTGGCGGCATCTTCCTCCTCACGAGCGGTGACGACGAGGAGAAGCCCGTCTCCAAGCCCACCGGCGGGACCGTCGAGCCGAGCACCTCGCCCAGCATCGACCAGGGCGACGGCAAGGGCGACGGCCGTGAGGCGAACGACGACCTCAACGCCGGGCGCAAGGACGGCGAGGCGAAGGTCCTCTGGCTGACCAAGAACGACATCGACCTGCCGCGCAACGGCGCCGACGTGTACGGCCCGTGGATCGTCGGGGACACCCTCGTCAAGGGCATGTACCGCTCGGTCGTCGGATATTCGGTCGCCGACGGCAAGGAGAAGTGGAAGCTCCCGCTGTCCACCGACCTGTGCGCGGCACCCGGGACGGCCACCGCCGACGGCAAGATCGTCATCGGCGTGAAGAACGGCACCACGGACAAGGCCACCTGCGCCGATCTGCAGATGGTCGACCTCAACACCGGCAAGGCCGGCTGGAAGAAGCCCGTCAAGAAGAACGGCAACTTCGACCTGCTGTCCGACATCGGCATCGCGATCAGCGGTGACACCGTGGCTGTCGGCCGCACGAGCAACTCCAACGCCTACCGCGTCAGCGACGGCAAGGAGCTGTTCGGCAACCCGTCGAGCGGCTGCAAGCCGTTCGCCTTCGCCGGCGGCCCCAAGCTGATCGCCGCGGCCAGCTGCCCCACGGAGTACGGGGAGGACCCGCAGAACCAGATCCAGGAGATCGACCCGACCACCGGGAAGGCCAAGTGGACGTACCAGCCCAAGCTCGGCTGGGAGGTCGACAAGGTCTACTCGGTGAGCCCTCTCGTCGTCTCGCTGACCCACAGCGAGGACAAGAAGTGGGGCATCCTCGCGCTCAAGGAGGACGGAACACTCCGCTCCCAGCTGATCAGCGACAAGGGTGACAAGCTCTCCGTCGACTGCGGAGGCGGCTTCGTGGTCTTCGGCGGGCACCTGGAAGGCTGCACCGGCCTCGCCGCCGACGCCAACACCTTCTACATGATGACCGAGGACGACACCAGCGGCAGCGCCCGCACCAACAAGGTCATCGCGTTCAACCTGAACACCGGCAAGACCAAGTGGAAGTCCGCGGCCCCCGCCGAGCGCACCATGAAGCCGCTGCGCATGGAGGGCGGCAACGTCCTGGTCTACCTGGAGCCCTCGTACGACAAGGGCGGGGCGATCGCGACGATCGCGCCGACCGGAGGCGCCCCCAAGGTCCTGCTGCAGCACCCGGACTCGACCACGCAGATCGAGAACTTCTTCTCGTCCGAGATCGCCTATGCGGGCGGCCGCTCCTTCGTCGTCAGCAACCGCGTCAGCGCGAGCAACGACGAGGAGGAGAAGGAGCAGACGACCATGATGGCCTTCGGCAAGTGACGGCCGACGACGGCACCCGCAGCTCCCCCTCCTCCTCAGACCCCGCAGAGGTACGTACGCCATGACCCAGCCGCCCCAGCCGCCCAACGAACCGCCCCAGGGCGGATTCGGCGCCCCGCAGGACCCGCCGCCCGGTGGGTTCGGCGCGCCCACCCCGCCGCCCGCCGACCCGTTCGGCAAGCAGCCCCCGGCAGCACCGCCCACCCCGCCGGCCGGTGGGTACGGCAGCCCGCCGCCCACCCCGCCCCCCGGTGGGTACGGCAGCCCGCCGCCTCCGCCGCCCGGTGGCTACGGAGCCCCGCAGGGGCCCCCGCCCGGGCAGCCGCCGCAGAACCCCGCATACGGATACCCGCAGGCTCCGCCCCCCGGGCAGCCGCCGGCCCAGCCCGGCTACGGCTTCCCGCAGGGGCCGCCCGGACAGCCCGGCATGCCTCCGCAGCAGGGGTACGGCTATCCGACCGCCCCGATGCACCCGCAGTACGCCGCACCCCAGCCGGGCGGCGGCAAGAAGTTCAGCACCCAGATGAAGATCATCGTCGCCGCGGCCGTCGCCGTGGTGCTGATCATCGGCGGCGGGGTCGTCTACTCCTCCACCAGCGGTGACGACGGCGGCAAGCAGGACGACGTCACCTCCGCCGGAACCGGCGGCGGCGAGGGCAAGGGCGGCGAGGGCGGCGGCCTGGGCGGCGGCACCGAGAAGGCCCCGGCCGACACCAAGTCCAAGGTCGGCTTCCAGCTCCCCCACCCGAAGGTCACCGACACCACGGTCGTCGACGGATCCTGGGTCACCGACAAGGCGTACGTGAAGAGCGGCGTCAACGAGATCGTCGGCTACGACCTCGCCAAGGGCACCAAGCTCTGGTCGATCCCGCTCAAGGGCCAGGTCTGCGCCGCGTCCCGGCACATGAGCAAGGACTACAAGACGGCCGTCGCCTTCCAGGAGGGCAAGCCGAGCGCCGCGGACAAGTACCCCTCCTGCAACCAGATCGGCGCCCTCGACCTGGCCACCGGCAAGCTGATGTGGAGCAAGTCCGTCACCTCGGCGTCCAGCGGTGACGAGCCCGTCCGGTTCAACGAGGTCACGCTCAGCGGCTCCACGGTCGCCGCGGGCGGCACCAGCGGCGGCGCCGCCTTCAACCTCGCCAACGGCGCCGAGCTCTGGAAGCCGAAGGCGGACACCAACAACTGCTACGACATGGGTTACGGCGGCGGCGACGCCCTCGCGGTGGTCCGCAAGTGCGGCGGCTACGACGATCCGCAGCTCACCATCCAGGCACTGGACCCGGCCACCGGCGCACCGCTCTCCTCGTACAACATGCCGGCCGGCGTCGAGTACGCGAGCATCGTGTCCACCAAGCCGCTCGTCGTCGCGGCCGACGTCGGCGACACCGCCGGCGACGGCAGCAGCATCTCCGACTTCTTCTCCATCGACGCGGCGACCGGCAAGCTCATCGTCAGGATCTCGGCCGACGCGGACAAGTACGCCGCCGACTGCGGCTCCACCGAGGTCGAGAAGTGCACCTCCCTGGCGGTCGGCAACAACAAGCTCTACGTGCCGACCGAGGAGCACGAGGGCGGCGGCGAGTACGGCGACACCAACGAGATCGTCGCCTTCGACCTCACCACCGGCAAGCTCGTCGGGGGCAAGGCCGACGCGGGCGACCGCTACACGCTGACCCCGCTGCGCATGGACGGCTCCGACGTCATCGCGTACAAGCGGCCTCCGTACGACAAGGGCGGCCAGATCGTCTCCATCGACGGCTCCTCCTTCAAGGAGACCGTGCTGATGGTCAACCCGGACGACGAGGCGGTACGCGAGGCGGAGACCAGCTTCTCCACCAACTACGCCGAGTTCATCTACGAGAAGGGGCGGTTGTTCATCTCCGAGCAGATGATCAGTGAGCCCAGCAAGAACTCCTCGCTGGACGACAAGCAGTACCTCGTCGTCTCCTTCAGCACAGTCTGACCCGCCCGGCCCGCTGTCGGGCCGGCTACGACGGCCCTGCCGGTTGATCATCCAACCGGCAGGGCCGGTCGTTTTTCGACCGGCAAGTGGCCCTGAATTACGCAGAATTCGGCATTCTGGGGGGCTTCTGCCCGGTAGGGGGCGCGTCACGTCGAACAAGCGTGTAACTTGCCGGGTCAGAGAGGCCGGGGGGCCTGGTCAGGGTGACGCAGCGGTACAGCGCTGTACAACATGGGGGCATTTCCGATGGGCGTGCGGCTCATGGTGGTCGACGACCACCGTCTGCTCGCCGAGGCACTCGCCTCGGCACTGAAACTGCGGGGGCACCGCGTGCTCGCGGCAGCCGCGCCGACGTCCGGGGCCGCGGAACTGGTCGTCAGCAGGGCGCCCGAGGTCTGCCTGTTCGGCACGGCGGCGCCGGCCGAACCCGGCGTGTTCGACCCGATCGTCCGGATAGGGCGTGAGCGTCCGCAGGTGGCGGTGGTGGTGCTCGGCCCGGTGCCGAGTCCGCGCGGCATCGCGGCCGCCTTCGCCGCCGGAGCGGCCGGATACGTCCGCCACGACGAACGCATCGAGGGTGTCGAACGCGCGATGATCAAGGCCCGCGCGGGGGAGGCCGCGATCGCCCCGCAGCTGCTGCGGGGCGCGTTCGCCGAGCTGCTGCACCCGGCGGCCCAGCCGGACGACGAGGGGCAACGGCTGCTCCGCATGCTGACCCCGCGCGAGGTCGAGGTGCTGGTGCGGGTCGCCGAGGGCGAGGACACCCGGCTGATCGCGGCCGGCATGGGGATCGCGCCGAGCACCGCGCGCACCCACGTGCAGCGGGTGCTGATGAAGCTCGGCGTCGGCTCCCGCCTTGAGGCCGCCGCGCTCGCCGCCCGTACGGGGCTGCTCGACCGGGCGGGAACGCCGCGGGGGCCGGACGGTCTCGCGTGAACGCGTGATCGTCCGGCCCCCGCGGGGCGGTTCCGGTCAGCTCTCCGGTGTGCCGGGTGCCTCGTCCGGCACCTGGGCCGGGCGCAGCTTCATCCAGATCAGGAAGAAGAGCCCGAGTGCCAGCATGGCCAGGCCGGTCCACAGGTTTATGTGGACGCCCTCGGCCTTCTTCAGGTCGGCGTCGGACGGGTTGATGCCGGCGATGGTGACGATCACTCCGTAGACCACGAAGAGACCGCCGATGATCCGCCGGATGTCGAAGAGCCTGGCCGCGGTCGCGGACGTGCGCTCCAGCTCGGAGACTTCCTTGTGCAGGTCGGACATGGTGAGTGCCTCCGATCAGAGCGAGTAGGGCAGGTAGCACAGGGCGGCGAGGATCATGGCGCCCCAGCCGAGCAGGGCGGGCTTGCGGTACCAGGCGTCGTCGCCCTGCTCCGGGGGCTCCTCGGCGCCCGGGGCCTCCGTCCCGTAGACCAGGCCGGCCAGTTCGGCCTCCGGCTTGGGGGCGGTGAAGAGGGTGACGGCGACCATGACGACCGCGCCCGCGACGAATCCGACGATGGCGGAGACGAAGTTGGCGCCCTGGTCGGACGGGATGTCGATGATGCCCTGCTTGTAGATGACGAAGTAGTTCACCATCGCGGCCGTGGTGCCCGCCAGCAGGCCCCAGACGCCGGACTTCATCGAGGCGCGCTTCCAGAACATGCCGATGATGAAGACGACGAAGAGCGGGACGTTGAAGAACGAGAACAGCGTCTGCAGGTACGTCATGATGTTGGAGAAGCTGGCGGCGATGAACGCGGTGCCGATCGAGGCCAGCACACCCACGGCGGTGATCAGCCGGCCGAAGCGCAGGTAGTACGCGTCCGGCTTGTCCTTCTTCACGTACCGCTGCCAGATGTCCGTGGTGAACACCGTGTTGAACGAGGACACGTTGGCGGCCATACCGGCCATGAACGCGGCCAGCAGACCGGTCACCGCGATGCCGAGCACGCCGTTGGGCAGGAGCTCCTGCATCAGCAGCGGGATGGCGTCGTTGTACGTCAGGTCCGAGCCGGGCGTACCGATCTTCGGTACGAGGACGGCGGCGACCAGGCCGGGGATCATCACCGCGAAGACGATGAAGATCTTCGGGAAGGCGGCGATCAGCGGGGTGCGCTGGGCGGCCGAGAGGTTCTTCGCGGACAGGGCGCGCTGCACCTCGGCGAAGTTGGTCGTCCAGTAGCCGAAGGAGAGCACGAAGCCCAGGCCGAGGATGATCGTCAGCCAGTTGGCGCCGAGCGGGTTGGCGTCACCGATGCCGGTTCCGCCCCACGCGGTCATGAAGTCCGCGCCGTGCTGCTTCTCCAGCGAGCCGCTCAGGCCGTCCCAGCCGCCGACACGCTTGAGGCCCAGCAGGGTCAGCGGGATCAGGGCGGCGAGGATGACGAAGAACTGCAGCACCTCGTTGTAGATCGCCGAGGAGAGGCCGCCGATGGTGATGTACACGAGGACGAAGAGGCCCGCGACGATGATCGCGACCCACTGCGGCCAGCCCAGGAGCGCCTCCACGACGATCGACAGGGCGTAGAGGTTCACGCCCGCGATCAGGATCGCCGAGAAGGCGAAGAGTACGGAGCTCAGCAGGTGCGCCGACTTGTCGAAGCGGTGCAGCAGGAACTCCGGTACGGAGCGGACCTTCGACCGGTAGTAGAAGGGCATCATCACCAGGCCGAGGAAGACCATGGCGGGGATGGCGCCGATCCAGTACCAGTGGACGACCGCGACGCCGTACTGCGCGCCGGTCGCCGCCATGCCGAGGATCTCGGTCGCCCCGAGATTCGCCGCGACGAAGGCCAGACCGGTCACCCAGGCGGGCAGTGACCGTCCGGAGAGGAAGAAGTCGAGACTCGTCTTCACACTGGCCCGGGCGGCGAAGCCGATGCCGAGCACCACGACGAAGTAGATCGCCAGGATTGTGTAATCGAGCCCGTTCGTGGGGAGCCGGAGCCCTTCGGCCAGATATTGCATGGGGGGTACTCGCTTCGTTGCGCGAACTGAACCCGTCGGAACCTACGCCTTTGTGTTCAGAAAATGAACAGGTTGGATGGCGTTCTTTGTTTGATCGTGATCGCACGGAGTGAAATGTCCCGGTCTATCCGCCTGTAAATATTGTGCCTTCACAGGTCTCGGCGGCATTGACTGGCGTGTTGAGTTGTGATTTGTTATGTGCGGTTATGTTTGGAGGGCGTCACATGGAGGAGCCTGGTGAAGAAGACGGTTACGACCCTCGCCGACGGCCGTGAGCTGATCTACTACGACTCCGCGGACGACACCGTCCGCGACGCCGTCGACCTGCGGCCGCTGGATGCCGTCTCGACATCCTCGGAGATCCGCCACGACCCCCTGCTCGGCGACTCGGTGGCCATCGCCTCGCACCGGCAGGGCCGCACCTACCACCCGCCGGCCGACGAGTGCCCGCTCTGCCCCTCCCGGGAGGGCCGGCTCAGCGAGATCCCCGACGCCGCCTACGACGTCGCCGTCTTCGAGAACCGCTTCCCCTCCCTCGCCGGCGACTCCGGACGCTGCGAGGTCGTCTGCTTCACCTCCGACCACGACGTGTCCTTCGCCGGACTCACCGAGGACCAGGCCGCCCTGGTCCTGGAGGCCTGGACCGACCGCACCGCCGACCTCGCCGAGCTCCCGCAGGTCACCCAGGTGTTCTGCTTCGAGAACCGGGGCGCCGAGATCGGCGTCACCCTCGGCCACCCCCACGGGCAGATCTACGGCTACCCCTTCGTCACCCCGCGCACCGGGCAGATGCTCCGCTCGATGGAGGCCCACCGCGCGGAGACCGGCCGCAACCTCTTCGACGACGTCGTCGCCCGCGAGCTGGCCGACGGCGACCGGATCGTCCTGGAGGGCGAGCACTGGGTCGCCTTCGTGCCGTACGCCGCGCACTGGCCCTACGAGGTCCACCTCCACCCGCGCCGCCGCGTCCCCGACCTCCGGGAGCTCGACGAGGGCGCGCGGACAGAGTTCCCACAGATCTATCTGGAACTCTTGAGGCGATTCGACCGGATCTTCGGCCCCGGCGAGCCGCCGACCCCGTACATCTCCGCCTGGCACCAGGCTCCCTTCAGGGTCCCCGGTCGGGAGGAGTTCGGTCTGCACCTCGAGCTCTTCACCATCCGGCGGACCACCGGCAAGCTGAAGTTCCTCGCGGGCTCCGAGTCCGGCATGGGCGTCTTCATCAACGACGTGCCGCCGGAGGCCGCGGCCCAGCGACTGCGAGAGGTAGCGAGCGAGTGAGCAACACCGGCAAGAAGTACCTGGTGACCGGCGGAGCGGGATACGTCGGCGGTGTCGTCGCGGCACACCTGCTGGAGGCCGGTCACACCGTGACCGTCCTCGACGACCTGTCCACCGGCTTCCGGGAGGGCGTCCCCCGGGGCGCCGAATTCATCGAGGGCCGCATCCAGGACGCCGCCGAGTGGCTGGACCCCACCTACGACGGAGTGCTCCACTTCGCCGCGTACTCCCAGGTCGGTGAGTCCGTCGTCGACCCCGAGAAGTACTGGGTCAACAACGTCGGCGGCACCACCGCCCTCCTCGCCGCCATGCGCGACGCGGGGGTGCGTACCCTCGTCTTCTCCTCCACGGCGGCGACGTACGGGGAGCCCGTCTCCAGCCCCATCACCGAGTCGGACCCCACCGCACCCACCAACCCGTACGGCGCCTCCAAGCTCGCCGTCGACCACATGATCACCGGTGAGGCCGCCGCACACGGCCTCGCGGCGGTCTCCCTGCGCTACTTCAACGTCGCCGGGGCCTACGGCAGCCACGGCGAACGCCACGACCCCGAGTCGCACCTCATCCCGCTGGTCCTCCAGGTCGCCCTCGGGCAGCGCGAGTCGATCTCCGTCTACGGCGACGACTACCCGACCCCCGACGGCACCTGCGTACGCGACTACATCCACGTCGCCGACCTCGCCGAGGCCCACCTGCTGGCCCTGGAGACGGCCACCGCGGGCGAGCACCTCATCTGCAACCTCGGCAACGGCAACGGCTTCTCGGTGCGCGAGGTCATCGAGACCGTCCGCCAGGTCACCGGCCACCCGGTCCCCGAGACCGCGGCCCCCCGGCGCGGCGGCGACCCGGCCGTCCTCGTGGCCTCCGCGGCCACCGCCAGGAAGCGGCTCGGCTGGAAGCCGTCCCGCGCAGACCTGGCCGCCATCGTCGCCGACGCCTGGACGTTCGCCCGCCGAGAGGAGCCCACCGCCCCATGACCGACAACGCCGAGCTCACCGCCTCCTTCACCGAGCTCTACGGGAGCGCACCCGAAGGGATCTGGGCAGCACCCGGACGGGTGAACCTGATCGGTGAGTACACCGACTTCAACGACGGCTTCGTCATGCCGCTCGCCCTCCCGCACCACGCCCGCGCGGCCGTCGCCCGCCGCACCGACGGGCAGCTCCGCCTGCACTCCACCGACGTACCGGGCGGTGTCGTCTCGCTGCGCGTCGACGAGCTGGCCCCGCACTCCGGTCACGGCTGGGCCGCCTACCCGGCCGGTGTCGTCTGGGCGCTCCGCGAGGCCGGACACCCCGTCACCGGCGCCGACATCCAGCTCACCTCCACCGTGCCCGTGGGCGCCGGCCTCTCCTCGTCGGCCGCGCTCGAAGTCGTCACCGCGCTCGCCCTGAACGACCTCTTCGCACTGGGCCTCTCCGCCCCGGAGATCGCCGTGCTCGGCCAGCGGGCCGAGAACGCCTTCGTCGGTGTGCCCTGCGGGGTCATGGACCAGATGGCCTCCGCGTGCTGCACCGAGGGCCACGCCCTGCACCTCGACACCCGCGACCTCACCCTGCGCCAGGTCCCCTTCGACCTGGCCGCACACGGGCTGCAGCTGCTCGTCGTGGACACCCGGGTCAAGCACGCCCTGGGCGACGGCGCGTACGCGGAGCGCCGGTCCGGCTGCGAGGCGGGAGCCCGGGCCCTCGGCATCGGCACCCTCCGCGACCTTCCGTACGAGGGTCTGGACGCCGCGCTGGAGACCCTCGCGGCGGCCGGCGAGGACGAGTCGGTCGTGCGCTACGTCCGCCATGTGGTGAGCGACAACCACCGGGTGGAGCAGGTCATCGCGCTGCTCGACAAGGGCGACGTGCGCGCGGCGGGCCCGGTGCTCAACGCGGGGCACCTCTCGCTCCGCGACGACCTGCGGGTCTCGTGCCCGGAGCTGGACCTCGTGGTCTCGACGGCGGACACCGCCGGGGCGCTCGGGGCGAGGATGACCGGCGGCGGCTTCGGCGGCTCGGCGATCGTCCTGGTGGAGGAGGCGATGGCGGACACCGTCGCCAAGGCCGTCTCGGAGGCCTTCACCTCGGCCGGCTACGCCGCCCCAGGAGTCTTCCCCGCGGTTCCCTCGGCTGGGGGCCGGCGGCTCGCTCCAACTGCTTGACCAGGATCAGCTCCGCGACGCCGGGCGGGTAGTCCTCGACCGCGCCGACCACCTCGTACCCCTGCTTCCGGTAGAAGTCCGGGGCCTGGAAGTCCCAGGTCTCCAGCCGGGAGCGGGTGCACGCCCGGTCGTCGCGGGCGAGGCGCTCCGCCTCGGCGAGCAGCCGCGAGCCGAGACCCAGACCGCGGTGCCGGGTGTCGACCCAGAGCAGGTCCACATGGAGCCAGTAGGCCCAGGTCCGCCCGCTCAGTCCGCCGGCCAGCGCCCCCTCGCCGTCCAGGAGCCAGACCTCCAGCGGTACTTCGTGCCCGGCGGAGGTGGAATGCAGGGCACGCAGCTCCGGTGATCCGTCCCAGTTGTCGTCGTGCAGCCGACGGCCCAGCAGAATACGACGTTCCTTGTCTACTTCTGTCTCAAGACGGAACATGAACAACACCCTAAACACCTTGGGCGGTCAGTTCTGCGAATCACCTTCCGGCGCCCACCGCCCCCCGTACGCTGATGCTCAGCACCGGTGGGGGCCGGTGCCGTTTCAGGGGACGAGACAGTCGGACACGACGCCCGGAGCGGGTGGCGGCCGGCACACGGCGGCGGCCGTGCGCCGGCGGTTCACCGGAGTGCTCCGGGCGTCGTGTCCGCAGGATCCGTCCCCGTCGGGGCCGGCCGTGAACGGGGCGCCCCAGGAGTTCACACAGCATGGGGGTGTCTGTGGGTCGCATCCGGGTCCTGGTGGTCGACGACCACCGCATCTTTGCCGAGTCCCTCGCCGCGGCCCTCGCGGCCGAACCGGACGTCGACGTGTCCGCGGCGGGCAGCGGTCCCGCCGCGCTGCGCTGTCTGGAACGCGCGGCCACCGAGGGACGCCGCTATGACGTGATGCTGGTCGACGCCGAGCTGGGCGTCCTCGCCACGGGCGGCGCCCGGACGGTTCCCGCGCCGCGCGGTGCACCGGACGACGGCGGAAGCGCCGGAGGCCCGGTGGACGGCATCTCGCTGGTCGCCGGGGTCCGGTCGGGACGCCCGCACATCCGTACGGTGGTGCTCGCGGAGAAGGACGACCCGCGCCGGGCGGCGATGGCGCTGCAGGCCGGCGCCTCGGGCTGGGTCGCCAAGGACTGTTCGCTGCAACGGTTGCTGACCGTCATACGGGGAGTGCTGCGCGACGAGACGCACCTGCCGCCCGCCCTGCTGACCGGTGTGCTGCGGGAGCTGACGGCGGCCCGCAAGCACCGCACCGAGAGCGAGCAGCTCGTGGAGTCGCTGACGCCGCGCGAGCGTGAGGTCCTGCGCTGCATGGTGGCGGGGCTGGGCCGCAAGGCGGTCGCGGAGCGCCTCTTCCTGTCCCCGCACACGGTGCGTACGCACATGCAGAACGTGCTGGGGAAGCTGGGCGTGCACTCGACCCTTGCGGCTGTGGCGCTGGCCCGGCGGGCCGGGGTGGGTCCGGCCCCGCTAGCCGGGGATGTTGTCGAACGGGGCGGTCAACTGGCGTAGCAGCCCGGCCAGTTCGGAGCGCTGCTGGCGGGAGAGCTCGCCCAGGATGGCCCGCTCCTGGTCGAGCAGGCCGGCCAGGGACTGGTCGGCCTTGTCGCGCCCGAGGTCGGTCAGCCGGACGAGGACGCCGCGCCGGTCGCTGGGGTCGGGCAGCCGCTCCACCAGATTCTTCTTGGTCAGCCGGTCGATGCGGTTCGTCATCGTGCCCGAGGTGACCAGTGTCTGGGTGAGGAGCTGGCCGGGGGAGAGCTGGTACGGGGCGCCCGCGCGGCGCAGCGACGTCAGGACGTCGAACTCCCAGGGCTCCAGGTGGTGCTCCGCGAAGGCGATTCTGCGGGCCCGGTCGAGATGCCGGGCCAGGCGGGAGACGCGGCTCAGGACCTCGAGTGGTTCCACGTCGAGGTCGGGGCGCTCGCGGCGCCATGCAGCGACCAGTCGGTCGACCTCGTCCTCCATGTCGATCAGTGTAGATGGTCCCTCGACATGAAGTCTCTTGAATTCGAGTGTCTTGACATCAAGAGACTTGCGCGGTGATCCTGACGGCATGACAGCACCTGTCTGGGACCCCCGCCAGTACCTCCGCCACGCCGACCACCGCACCCGCCCCTTCCACGACCTCCTGGCCCGGATCGGGCCCCTCCCGCACGAACCCGCACCCCGGATCGCCGACCTCGGCTGCGGCGCCGGCAACGTCACCACCGTCCTCGCCGACCGCTGGCCCGCCGCCCGCATCACCGGCTACGACAACTCCCCCCAGATGCTGGAGCGCGCCCGCACCCACGCCGGACCCCTCCTCGACTTCACCGAGGCCGACGCCGGCACCTGGGAGCCCTCCGAGACCTACGACCTGATCATCTCCAACGCCCTGCTCCAGTGGGTCCCCGGCCACGCGGCGCGCCTCCCCCGCTGGCTGGACGCCCTCGCCCCCGGCGGCACCCTCGCCTTCCAGGTCCCCGGCAACTTCGACGCCCCCAGCCACTCCCTCATGCGTGAACTCGCCGGATCCCCCCGCTGGCACGACCGCCTCGGCGGCCTCCTGCGACACGGCGACGCCGTACACACCCCCGCCGACTACCTGGAACGCCTCACCGCACCCGGGCGCACCGCCGACGTCTGGGAGACCACCTACCTGCACCTGCTCCAGGGAGAGGACGCCGTCCTCGACTGGGTCAAGGGAACGGGCCTGCGCCCCGTCCTCACCGCCCTCGCCGACGACCCCCGGGCCCACGACGCCTTCCTCGGCGAATACCGCGACCTGCTGCGCACCGCGTATCCGGCGGGCCCGCACGGCACGGTCTTCCCGTTCCGCCGGATCTTCGCGGTGGCCCGCACGGCGAGCTGAACGCCCGCGCCGGGCGTCACAGCGCGTCCAGGGCCCGGCTGCCGGGCTCAGCTCTTCCGGTGGCCTATCAGCCGCGGCTTCGACTCCAGGTTCTCCAGCCCGTGCCACGCCAGATTCACCAGATGGGCGGCGACCTCCGCCTTCTTCGGCTTCCGCACGTCCAGCCACCACTGACCGGTCAGCGCCACCATCCCGACCAGCGCCTGGGCGTACAGCGGAGCCAGCTTCGCGTCGAAGCCCCGGGCCTTGAACTCCAGGCCCAGGATGTCCTCGACCTGCGTGGCGATGTCACTGATCAGCGAGGCGAACGTGCCCGTGGACTGCGCGACCGGCGAATCGCGGACCAGGATCCGGAAACCGTCCGTGTACGTCTCGATGTAGTCGAGCAGTGCGAACGCCGCCTGTTCCAGCAGCTCACGCGGATGGCCCGCCGTGAGCGCCCCCGTCACCAGGTCCAGCAGCTGGCGCATCTCGCGGTCGACCACGACGGCGTACAGGCCCTCCTTGCCGCCGAAGTGCTCGTACACCACCGGCTTGGAGACCCCGGCACGTGCCGCGATCTCCTCCACCGAGGTGCCTTCGAAGCCCTTGTCGGCGAACAGGGCGCGGCCGATGTCCAGAAGTTGCTCGCGGCGCTCCTTGCCCGTCATGCGGACCCGCCGGGCCCTGCGCGTGGGGGCAGGCATGCTCTTCTCGCCGCTGGTGCTTCCGTCGGTCGCCACGTCGTCAATCATGCCGGGTCGGCGGCCGCGGGCTTGCGCCGGGAGGCGATACGTGAGGCGTCGGGCCACCGCACGTCGTGGGCCCAGCCCAGCTTCTCGAACCAGCGGATCAGCCGGGCACTGGAATCGATCTGGCCCTTCATCACGCCGTGCCGCGCGCTCGTCGGGTCCGCGTGGTGCAGGTTGTGCCAGGACTCGCCGCACGAGAGGACCGCCAGCCACCACACGTTCCCGGACCGGTCACGCGACTTGAAGGGCCGCTTGCCCACCGCGTGGCAGATCGAGTTGATCGACCACGTGACGTGGTGCAGGAGCGCGACCCGGACCAGCGAACCCCAGAAGAAGCCGGTGAAGGCGCCCCACCACGACCACGTCACCAGCCCGCCGACCAGGGGCGGAATGGCCAGGGACAGGATCGTGAAGCTGAGGAAGTGACGCGAGATCCCACGGATCGCCGGGTCCCTGACCAGGTCCGGGGCGTACTTCTGCTGCGGTGTCTGCTCCTCGTTGAACATCCAGCCGATGTGGGCCCACCACAGGCCCTTCATCAGGGCCGGCATGTTCTCACCGAACCGCCACGGCGAATGCGGGTCGCCCTCGGCGTCCGAGAACCGGTGGTGCTTGCGGTGGTCGGCCACCCACCGCACGAGGGGACCCTCCACCGCCATCGAACCGGCGACCGCCAGAGCGATACGGAGCGGACGCTTCGCCTTGAACGAACCGTGCGTGAAGTAGCGGTGGAAGCCGATCGTCACCCCGTGACACCCGAGGTAGTACATGAAGACCAGCAGGCCCAGATCGAGCCAGCTGACACCGCGGCCCCAGGCCAGCGGCACCGCCGCGACCAGGGCGGCGAACGGCACCACGATGAAGAGCAGCAGCGCGATCTGTTCGATCGAACGCTTCTTGTCGCCGCCGAGCGTGGCGGATGCGCCTGGGGAGTCGCCTGCCGCGGTCGGCAGGCCGTCGTCGATCACATCGGGGCTGGTGGGCATTGGGGAGTCCCCCGTGAGGTGAGGAAATATGACGGTATGAGCGGGCTACGCTTCCGTAACCTACGGCAACGTAAGTATGGCAGCGAGGAGGCCCGCGACACGAGAACACCGAACAGGCAACCCTTGTGCGACCGGGCTCCCGGCCCTCGTCTACCCCGGATCGAGCACCCCTCCCCAGGGCAACGAGCACGCCCACCGCCACGACACCTATCCTGGGTGCGTCGGACAGCGCGGTCCGCACTCTGCATATCCGGGGTGACCCGTCAGCACCGCGAGCGCCCCGGCCCCCCTGACAGACGTGCTCAACCACTGCAAGGAGCCGCACACTGTGAGCAGTGCCGACCAGACCCCTGCCGCCAACACCGAACTGCGGGCCGACATCCGCCGCCTCGGCGACCTGCTGGGCGAGACCCTCGTACGACAGGAGGGCCAGGACCTCCTCGACCTCGTCGAGCGCGTCCGCGCCCTGACCCGCGAGGACGGCGAGGCAGCGGCCGAGCTCCTCGGCGACACGGACCTGGAGACCGCCGCGCAGCTCGTGCGCGCCTTCTCCACCTACTTCCACCTCGCCAACGTCACCGAGCAGGTCCACCGCGCGCACGAGATGCGCGACCGCCGGTCCGCCGAGGGAGGGCTCCTCGCCCGCACCGCGGACCGCCTCAAGGACGCAGACCCCGAACACCTGCGCGAGACGGTCAAGAACCTCAACGTCCGGCCCGTCTTCACCGCACACCCCACCGAGGCAGCCCGGCGCTCGGTCCTCAACAAGCTCCGCCGCATCGCCGAGCTCCTCGACACCCCCGTCATCGAGGCCGACCGCCGACGCCAGGACGTCCGCCTGGCCGAGAACATCGACCTCATCTGGCAGACCGACGAACTCCGCGTCGTCCGCCCGGAGCCCGCCGACGAGGCCCGCAACGCCATCTACTACCTCGACGAACTCCACGCCAACGCCGTGGGCGACGTCCTGGAGGACCTGGCCGCGGAACTGGAGCGCGTCGGCGTCGAACTGCCCGCCGGCACCCGCCCCCTCACCTTCGGCACCTGGATCGGAGGCGACCGCGACGGCAACCCCAACGTCACGCCCAAGGTCACCTGGGACGTGCTCATCCTCCAGCACGAGCACGGCATCACCGACGCCCTCGAACTCATCGACCAGCTGCGCGGACTCCTCTCCAACTCCATCCGCTACACCGGAGCCACCGACGAGCTCCTCACCTCCCTCCAGACCGACCTGGAGCTGCTCCCCGAGATCAGCCCCCGCTACAAGCGGCTGAACGCCGAGGAGCCCTACCGGCTCAAGGCCACCTGCATCCGCCAGAAGCTCGTCAACACCCGCGAGCGCCTCGCCACCGGCACACCCCACCGCCCCGGCTGCGACTACCTCGGCACCGCCGAGCTCATCGCCGACCTCGCGCTCATCCAGACCTCCCTGCGCGAACACCGCGGCGGACTCTTCGCCGACGGCCGCATGGACCGCACCATCCGCACGCTGTCCGCCTTCGGCCTGCAGCTCGCCACCATGGACGTCCGCGAACACGCCGACGCCCACCACCACGCCCTCGGTCAGCTCTTCGACCGCCTCGGCGAGGAATCCTGGCGCTACACCGACATGCCCCGCGACTACCGGCAGAAGCTCCTCGCCAAGGAACTCCGCTCCCGCCGCCCCCTCGCACCCACCCCGGCCCCGCTCGACGCCGCCGGCGAGAAGACCCTCGGCGTCTTCCACACCATCAAGCAGGCCTTCGAGCGCTTCGGCCCCGAAGTCATCGAGTCCTACATCATCTCGATGTGCCAGGGTGCCGACGACGTCTTCGCCGCCGCCGTCCTCGCCCGCGAAGCCGGACTCCTCGACCTCCACGGCGGCTGGGCCAAGATCGGCATCGTCCCGCTCCTGGAGACCACCGACGAGCTCAAGGCCGCCGACGTCATCCTCGACGAGATGCTCGCCGACCCCTCCTACCGCCGCCTCGTGTCACTCCGCGGCGACGTCCAGGAGGTCATGCTCGGCTACTCCGACTCCTCCAAGTTCGGCGGCATCACCACCTCCCAGTGGGAGATCCACCGCGCCCAGCGCCGGCTCCGCGACGTGGCCCACCGCTACGGCGTACGCCTGCGCCTCTTCCACGGCCGCGGCGGCACCGTCGGCCGCGGCGGCGGCCCCTCGCACGACGCGATCCTCGCGCAGCCCTGGGGCACCCTCGAGGGCGAGATCAAGGTGACCGAACAGGGCGAGGTCATCTCCGACAAGTACCTCATCCCCGCCCTCGCCCGCGAGAACCTGGAACTGACCGTCGCGGCCACCCTCCAGGCCTCCGCGCTCCACACCGCACCCCGCCAGTCCGACGAAGCGCTCGCCCGCTGGGACGCGGCCATGGACACCGTCTCGGACGCCGCCCACGCGGCCTACCGCAAGCTGGTCGAGGACCCCGACCTGCCGACGTACTTCCTCGCCTCCACCCCGGTGGACCAGCTCGCCGACCTGCACCTGGGCTCGCGGCCCTCCCGCCGCCCCGGCTCGGGCGTCTCGCTCGACGGCCTGCGCGCCATCCCGTGGGTCTTCGGCTGGACCCAGTCGCGGCAGATCGTGCCCGGCTGGTTCGGCGTCGGCTCCGGCCTCAAGGCCCTGCGCGAAGCCGGCCTCGGCAACGTCCTCGAAGAAATGCACGAGCAGTGGCACTTCTTCCAGAACTTCATCTCCAACGTCGAGATGACCCTGGCCAAGACCGACCTGCGCATCGCCCGGCACTACGTCGACACCCTCGTCCCCGACGAACTCAAGCACGTCTTCGCCGACATCGAGGCCGAGCACGAACTCACCGTGCAGGAAGTCCTCAAGGTCACCCGCAGCAAGGAACTCCTCGGCACCAGCCCGGTGCTCCAGCAGACCTTCGCCATCCGCGACGCCTACCTGGACCCGATCAGCTACCTCCAGGTCTCCCTGCTCGCCCGCCAGCGACAGGCAGTCGAACGCGGCGAGGAGCCCGACCCGCTGCTCGCCCGGGCCCTGCTGCTCACCGTGAACGGTGTCGCCGCGGGCCTCCGCAACACCGGCTGACCCCACCCGGGACAACTGCGCGGGTGCGGCCCTGTCAGAGGGCGACGAACGTCGCCGTCAGCAGGGCCGCACCCGCGATCCCCGTGGCCCACGCCGTCCGCGTCAGCCGCATCCCGCCGCCGATCACCAGAGCGGCCAGCACCAGCGCACCGCCCAGCGGCACCCACGCGTGCAGAAAGCCCGGCGTCCCGGTACGCACCACGTCCCCGGTCCCGGGCTTCACCACGACGGGGAAACGCGCCCCCTTCTTCACCGCGACGGACCGCTCGATCGTCACCGAGGACCGCTTCTCCGCATCCGCGCCCGGAGCGAACGACCCCGTGCAGGCATCCTCACCGCACGCCGTCACCGCCATCGTGCCGTGCTCACGGCCCTTGGCCAGGACTATGTGGTGCGCCGTGTCCCACGACGACCACACACCGGCGACCAGCAGCAACACGACGACACAGCCGGCGGCGAACGTACGGCCATGAGCCAGCAGCCGGTGGGAGGAACTCCGTTTCATGGGGGCAGATCCTTGGGCAGAGCCCTGCCACCGGTCAACCTGTGGCCGAAAAACACCCAGGAACCAGCAGGAATGTCAGGAGTTGTACGCGGACTGAGCCCGCTCCAGCCCCTCCGCCAGCAAGGACTCCACCGCGTCCGCCGCCCGGTCCACGAGATACGCCAGCTCCTTGCGCTCCGCCGACGAGAAGTCCTTCAGCACGAAGTCGGCGACCTGCATCCGCCCCGGCGGCCGGCCGATCCCGAACCGCACCCGGTGGTACTCCGGACCCATCGCCTTCGTCATCGACTTCAGCCCGTTGTGCCCGTTGTCGCCGCCACCCAGCTTCAGCCGCAGCATGCCGAAATCGACGTCCAGCTCGTCGTGCACCGCCACGACGTGATCGAGCGGGACCTTGTAGAAATCGCGCAGCGCCGTGACCGGCCCGCCCGAGAGATTCATGTACGACATCGGCTTCGCCAGCACCACGCGACGGCTCAGAGGCCTTGGAGGACCGATCCGCCCCTCCAGCACCTGAGCCTGCGCCTTCTGCGCCCGCTTGAACTTCCCGCCGATCCGCTCCGCCAGCAGATCGGCCACCATGAAGCCGACGTTGTGCCGGTTCGCCGCATAGTCGGGACCGGGATTTCCGAGGCCCACGATCAGCCAGGGGTCGGTGGCGTCGGACATCAGAGCTCGGTCTCCTCGCGGTGCGTACATACCGGTCGATACAGGGAAACGGGGCGGCGGAACCCCCGGAAGGGAACCGCCACCCCGTCAGTGAAGCAGGTGGGGCGAGGATCAGGCCTCGGCGGGAGCCTCCTCGGCGGGGGCCTCCTCGACCTGCGCCGCGACGACCTGGAGCACGACGGCGTCGCCTTCACCGGCGAGCACGGAGCCCTTCGGCAGCGGGATGTCCTTCGCCAGGATCGAGTCGCCGGCGTCCAGACCCGCGATCGAGACCGTGACGGACTCGGGGATGTGGGTGGCCTCGGCCTCGACGAGCAGGGTGTTCTGCACGTACTCCAGGAGGTTGCCGCCCGGGGCCAGGTCGCCCTCGGCGTGCACCGCGATCTCGACCTCGACCTTCTCGCCGCGCTTCACGGTGAGGAGGTCGACGTGCTCGATGTTGCCCTTGATGGCGTTGCGCTGGACGGCCTTCGGGATGACCAGGGCGTCCTTGCCGTCGATCTCGAGACCGATGAGGACGTTGGCCGTACGGAGCGCGAGCTGCAGCTCGTGGGCCGGCAGGTTGATGTGGACCGACTCGGCGCCGTGGCCGTAGACGACCCCGGGAACCAGGTTGGCGCGACGGGTGCGACGGGCAGCGCCCTTGCCGAACTCCGTGCGGACCGTTGCGTCGAGCTTGATCTCAGCCATGCTGCACTCCTCGTGAGGTGACGAAAAACCGATGGTCACCCGGCCCACGACAGGCCTGCTACGAAGAGCGCGTCGATAACGGACCAGCGGCTCCCATGACCACGCATGAGAACGGCCTCCCTCGCCGAGCAACTCACTGAGTCTACCCGGCGGGGAGGCCGTACCCAAAGTCGATCACCCGGAGGTGGTCACCCGGAGGCGGTCACTCCTGCTCCTCGAACAGGCTCGTGACCGAACCGTCCTCGAAGACCTCACGGACCGCACGCGCGATCGTCGGAGCGATGGACAGCACCGTGATCTTGTCGATCTCCAGCTCGCCCGGGGTCGGCAGCGTGTCCGTGAACACGAACTCGCTGACCTTCGAGTTCTTCAGGCGGTCCGCGGCAGGGCCGGAGAGCACCCCGTGTGTCGCCGTCACTATGACGTCCTCGGCGCCGTGCGCGAACAGGGCGTCCGCCGCGGCGCAGATCGTGCCACCCGTGTCGATCATGTCGTCGACCAGGACACACACCCGGCCCTCGACGTTGCCGACGACCTCGTGGACGCTGACCTGGTTCGGCACGTCCTTGTCGCGGCGCTTGTGGACGATCGCCAGCGGCGCGTCCAGACGGTCGCACCAGCGGTCCGCCACCCGCACGCGGCCGGCGTCCGGCGACACGATCGTCAGCTTCGACCGGTCCACCTTCGCACCGACGTAGTCCGCCAGGATCGGCAGCGCGAACAGGTGGTCCACCGGGCCGTCGAAGAAGCCCTGGATCTGGTCCGTGTGCAGATCGACGGTGAGGATGCGGTCCGCACCCGCCGTCTTCATCAGGTCCGCGACCAGACGCGCCGAGATCGGCTCACGGCCACGGTGCTTCTTGTCCTGACGGGCGTAGCCGTAGAACGGCACGATCACTGTGATGGACCGTGCCGACGCGCGCTTCAGCGCGTCCAGCATGATCAGCTGCTCCATGATCCACTTATTGATCGGAGCCGTGTGGCTCTGGATCAGGAAGCAGTCGGCGCCGCGGGCGGACTCCTGGAAGCGTACGTAGATCTCGCCGTTGGCGAAATCGAAGGCCTTCGTCGGCACGAGACCGACACCCAGCTGGTGTGCGAC
Source organism: Streptomyces sp. NPDC057287 (assembly GCF_042667905.1). Lineage (NCBI taxonomy): Bacteria > Bacillati > Actinomycetota > Actinomycetes > Kitasatosporales > Streptomycetaceae > Streptomyces > Streptomyces sp. NPDC057287. The sequence continues at coordinate 76,930 of NZ_JBHUYV010000019.1, forward strand.
CTCCTCGGCCAGCTCGGGGTGGGCGCGGCCGGAGAAGAACATCAGTTTCTTCTCGCCGGTCGTCTTGATCCCGGTCACAGCACAGTCTCCTCAGACGTGTATCTGGCGCCGCGCGCATGTGTCCCGATGTGCGACGAGCCAGCCGAAATGGGGTGAGCATCTATCACGGTACGCCGCCTTCGGCGTACCTGTTTCCGGTCAGCTTTCGCCGTCGGACTCCTGGGCGGCGGCCTGGGCGGCCTGAGCCGCCGCGCTCCCGGGACGCTTCCGGGCGACCCAGCCCGCGATATTCCGCTGCTGGCCCCGGGCCACGGCCAACGAGCCGGCCGGTACGTCCTTGGTGATGACCGAACCCGCCGCCGTGTAAACGCCGTCCCCGACCGTGACAGGCGCCACAAACATATTGTCCGACCCTGTCCGGCAGTGGGACCCGATCGTGGTGTGGTGCTTGGCCACCCCGTCGTAGTTCACGAAGACGCTCGCCGCACCGATGTTGGTGTGGTCACCGATCGTCGCGTCCCCCACGTAGCTGAGGTGAGGCACCTTCGTGCCCTCGCCGATCGTCGCGTTCTTCATCTCGACGTACGTACCCGCCTTGGACTTCGCACCCAGGCGCGTCCCCGGCCGCAGATAGGCGAAGGGGCCCACGGTGGCCGCGGGGCCCACCTCGGCGCCGTCCGCGACCGAGTTGTCCACCCGCGCGCCCGCGTGGACGACCGTGTCCTTCAGGCGGGAGTTCGGGCCGACCTCGGCGTCCTCCGCCAGGTGGGTCGTGCCGAGCAGCTGCGTCCCCGGGTGCACGATCGCGTCCCGCTCGTACGTCACCGTCGCGTCGATCAGGGTGGACGCCGGGTCCACGACCGTCACGCCGGCGAGCATCGCGCGCTCCAGGAGCCGCTCGTTCAGCAGGCGCCTGGCCTCCGCCAGCTGGAGCCGGTTGTTGATGCCCAGGATCTCCCGGTGGTCGCCCGCGACCGAGGCGCCGACGCGGTGCCCGGCCTCACGCAGGATCGACAGCACGTCGGTGAGGTACTCCTCGCCCTGGCTGTTGTCCGTACGCACCTTGCCGAGGGCTTCGCTCAGCAGGCGGCCGTCGAAGGCGAACACTCCCGAGTTGATCTCGCGGATCGCGCGCTGCGCGTCGGTGGCGTCCTTGTGCTCGACGATCTCGGTGACCGCCCCGGTGCCCGCGTCACGGACGATCCGGCCGTAGCCGGTCGAGTCCGGGACCTCCGCGGTCAGCACGGTGACGGCGTTCGCGTCGGCGGCGTGGGTGGCGGCCAGCGCGGAGAGGGTCTCGCCCGACAGCAGCGGGGTGTCGCCGCAGACGACGATCACGGTGCCGTCGACGGTGCCGCCCAGCTCCTCCAGGCCCATCCGCACGGCGTGCCCGGTGCCGTTCTGCTCGGCCTGGAATGCGGTGCGCACGGGGGTGTCCCCGGCGGAGAGGTGTGCGGTGACCTGCTCGCTGGCGTGACCGACGACCACGACGAGGTGCTGGGGGTCGAGCTCACGGGAGGCGGCGACGACATGTCCGACGAGCGAGCGCCCGGAGATCTCGTGCAGGACCTTGGGGGTCTTCGACTTCATGCGGGTGCCCTCACCCGCTGCGAGGACGACGACGGCGGCCGGGTGGTGGACGCTCACGGGATTGCCCTTCGGCTTTCGGGTGGTGGACACCCGCAGGATACCGGGGGCGTTTACGCCCGAAACGAGCGCGGGCCCCGACCGGTGAGGTCGGGGCCCGCGCTCGGAGCTCCCGGGGAAGGAATCGAACCCTCATTCAATGGACCAAAACCATTTGTCCTGCCATTAGACGACCCGGGATGGTCTGTGGTGTTATGCCCGATTCTCTTGATCGGTGCATTTCGCAGCCCCTACTATGCCGCACCACCAGCCCTCGATGCGACGGTACAGGTCCGCACTTTTCAGAACTCGGACCACAAGGCAACCTCGGTAACCCTCACCTGTGTTCTTTCGATTCGTCTTCGGGGTGTGCCTTTTGAGCGTGGTCTTGCCGAACGCGGAGGCCGTGGCACCTGTGAGGTCGGCCCAGTAGTGCTCCGTCGCTGCGACGTCGGCCGACTCGTGGATGTGGACGTGGAACCGGAGGTGCTCCGGAGATACGCCCAGGAGGCGTAGCCATGCCAGATAGACGGAGATCATGTCGGGGTCGCTGTTGATGAAGGTGACCCTCTCCTGTGAACGGTAGGGCTTCGACTTGCTCCCCTCCGCCCAATAGAGGCCCACGCCGACCAGGAACAGTTCGCGCGGGCTGAGTGAGCCGATCTCCGCCGCCGCCGCCTTCTTCGTCCGTACCCGTTCGGCATCGCGCCGTTGGAGAGTCGCTTCCCAGCCGCGACGAGCGATCTCGGATGCCTGCTCGGCGGTGCGTTTCCGTTCTGGCTTCGGCAGATCCCGTACCCATAGCGAGATCGACCCCTTGGAACACCCCAGCTCCACCTGGATCTGGTCGTAGGTCATGCCCTGGAGCCGCAGCTCCCGGGCCTTCGCGCGCAGGTCGTCCTTGGCGTTCGGGCGCTTCGTCCATTCCGGGGCCGGCTCGCCCTCCAGGAGGCGGTTGAGGATGTCGTTGTTGTCGACGAGCAGCCGGTCCCGGATCTGGCGACGGCTCAACCCCTCCCTCCGCAGGGCGACCGCCTTCTCGCGCAGCCCTTCGAAGTCCGCGTACTTGCCGCTGGCATGTGTCATTCAGACAGCGTCGTCCGGAATGCGGACGTCCGGGTCGAAAGAATGCTCGTTTCACCGGATCGTGCGATCTGCCTGTGTTTGGCGTACGACCGGTCACTTTCCGTGCTGATGGAGTCTCCGGAAAAACAGATGCGCCCGCCCGTAGGCTGGATGCCATGACCGCAACGGGGGCAGACCGGGAAGCGGCGGGTCCGACCACCCGCGGCTACTGGTGGTGGGAGCGGCGGCGCAGTGTCGTCCTGGACGTGGGGCTGGCGCTGGTCTCGGCGCTGGAGTGCGCGCTGGAGGGGGTGGAGTTCGCCGGGGACACCGGGCTGCCGGTGCCGCTCGCGGTGCTCTTCGGTCTGCTCGCGGGTTCGGTCCTGGTGGTGCGCAGGCGGTGGCCGATCGCCGTGGTGCTGGTGTCGATCGCGACGACGCCCGCCGAGATGGGCTTCCTGATGGGGATCGTCGGGCTGTACACCCTGGCTGCTTCCGAGGTGCCGCGCAGGATCACGGTCGTGCTGACGGGGATGACGCTGGTCGGCACGTTCATCGTGTCGTACGTGCGGCTCCGGCAGAGCGTGGACGCCCATGCCGATTTCGGGCCGGGCGTCTGGTACGTGCCGGTGGTGTCCCTCTTCATGTCCCTGGGGCTGACGGCGCCCTCGGCGATCTTCGGCCTGTACATCGGGGCGAGGCGCAGGCTGATGGAGAGCCTTCGGGAGCGGGCGGATTCGCTGGAGCGGGAGCTGTCGCTGCTGGCGGACCGGGCGGAGGAGCGGGCCGAGTGGGCGCGTACGGAGGAGCGGACCCGGATCGCCCGGGAGATGCACGACGTGGTGGCGCACCGGGTGAGCCTGATGGTGGTGCACGCGGCGGCGCTGCAGGCGGTGGCTCCGAAGGATCCGGCGAAGGCGGTGCGCAATGCGGCGCTGGTGGGGGACATGGGCCGGCAGGCGCTGACGGAGCTGCGGGAGATGCTCGGGGTGCTGCGGAGCGGGGACGCCCTGGCTGCCCCGCGGACGGGGCGGGTGCCGCTCGCGTCGGTGGGGCGGGTGGCGGCCGTGGTCGCGGCGGCGGCGGTGGAGGACGGGCCGCGGCTGTGCGAGGTGGAGGCGCTGGTGGCGCAGTCCCGTGAGGCGGGGATGACGGTCGAGCTGTCGGTGGAGGGGGAGCTGCGTCCGTACGCCCCGGAGGTGGAGCAGACGGCGTACCGGGTGGTGCAGGAGGCGTTGACGAACGTCCACAAGCATGCGGCGGGTGCGAGGACGTGGGTGCGGCTCGCGCATCGGGGGGCCGAGGTGGCGATGCAGGTGGAGAACGGTCCGACGGACGGTGCGACGGCGGATGCGGGGCTGCCGAGCGGCGGTAACGGTCTGGTGGGTATGCGGGAGCGGGTGCTGGGGCTCGGAGGTGTGTTCGTGTCGGGGCCGACGGACGCGGGGGGTTTCCGGGTGTCGGCGGTGCTGCCGGACGCCGGGGCGGCGTAGGGCGTCTTCCCTGGCGGGGCTTCTCCGGCCGGGAACGCCCGGTCGTGTTCTCAGCCGGAGGTGAGGCGGGCGGGCTGTGCTCCGGTCATGAGGGTCTCGAGGGCGCGGTCGATGTCGGAGCCGAGGTACCAGTCGCCGGTGTGGTCGATGGAGTAGACGCGGCCTTCGCTGTCGATGGCGAGGACGGCCTGTCCGTCGCCTTCCTCGCCGAGGGGTGCGACGTCGGTCTCGAGGGCGCGTCCGAGGTCGGCGAGTGTGCGGGCCAGGTGGAGTCCGCTGATGGGGTCGATGCGGACGGTGGTGGTGGCGATCTGCCGGCCGGGTGCGGACGAGGTGATGCTCAGTCCGCCGAATTCGGCCCAGGCCTCGACCGCGGCGGGGAAGACGGCGTGCTGGTGTCCGGCGGGGGAGGCGTGGGAGCGGAGGGCGTCGGCCCATTCCTCGGCCTGGCGGATGTCCCAGCGTCCCGGTTTCCACCCGGCGTCGCGGAGGGCGGCGTCCACGCCCACGGGGAAGCGGGTGGTGGAGGTGCGGTTCTGTTGGGCGGGTACGTCGTTCCGGTCGTGCATGGTGGTGTGCTCAGCCCTTCTGGGCGGTGTTCGCCGCACCTGTGGTGAGGTCGACGGGGCGTACGCCGAAGTGGGCGAGCATCGCCGTGCAGGAACGGCAGGGGGGTGCGTAGCTGCCGTGCAGGGGGTCGCCGTCCTCGCGGATGCGGCGGGCGGTGAGGCGGGCGTGTTTGAGTGCGCGGCGGGCCTCGCCGCTGGTGAGGGGTTTTCGCTGGGCCCGTTTGGAGCGGCTGTCGTCGGCCGCGGTGAGCTGGCGTGACAGGAGTATGGCTTCGGGGCAGCGTCCGGTGAAGCGTTCGCGCTGGTTGCTGGTGAGCGTGTCGAGGAAGTCCTGTACGAGCGGGTGGAGGACCGGTGGCTGGTCACCCTTGCCGGCGGTGCAGGTCAGTGTTTCCCCGTGTACGGACAGGGCTGCGGCCACCGCGGGCAGGATGCCGTCGCGGCGGTGGTGGAGACGGGGTGCGTGGTTGGGCTCGGTGGTGCTCCAACTGAGTCGCGGGTCTCCGGATGTGACTGTTTGTGCTGTGCGCATGGTGCTGGTTTCCCTCCCTGCAATCCCCCGAGTTGCGGGGGACAGCCTGCCAAATATGCAGGGTGCTGCGGAAGCTGGGTCGGCGAAACGTGTGTGCGTGTCGCGGCTCGGTGGCCTGGTTGTCGCGTGTCCGTCACGCGCTGGTGACGTTCGGTGAGTGGGGGTGCGGGGCTGGGGGCGTTGTTGCGTCACCGCATAGGCTGTGCGGAACACCGGACGCAGCAGGGGGCAACCGCCATGACGACAGGTCGGCTCGGTCAGCAAGCCGCGCCACCGAACGCGGCCTATGCCGGGCAGGTCGTTCACTTCCCGGATCCTGTCCGGGCGTCCCGCCACCCTAGAGGTGTGCGTGTGGACGGGAACGGCTATCCGGTGCTTTCGCCGTACGCGCGTGCGGCGGCGGAGATCGCGGATCCTCCTCCGGGGTTCGGTGTCGACGAGTTGCGGCTGACGGACTACGTGTCGGCGAACGCGGCGCTGGCGGCGAGTGGTCATGAGCTGTGGGACACGATTCCCGCGGTGGCGACCCCGCACGGCTGGACGTGGCATCACGTGGCGGGTGGCCGGCGCATGGAGCTGGTCCCGGTCGAGGTGAAGGCGCTGCTGCGTCATCACGGTGGCCTGGCGACGACTCCGGTGGATCAGAACCGGCGGGGGACGCGGCCGCTGCAGGAGACGCGGCCCGCTCACTTCCGGCTGCCCAAGGGGTCCGTGGCGGTGGGTGAGCAGCAGATCCTGGGTGTCGAGGAGGATCTGGGTTACCGGCTCCCGGGTGCGTACCGGTCGTTCCTGAAGGCGGCCGGCGGCTCGGCTCCGGTGGGTGCGGCGTTGGACGCGGAGCTCGGGCTGCTGGTGGATCAGCCGTTCTTCACGGTGCGCGAGGAAGCGGCCGTGAACGACCTGGTGTACGTCAACAAGTGTCTGCGGGACCACTTCACGAAGGATTTCCTGGGTGTGGCCTTCGTCCAGGGCGGCATTCTCGCGGTGAAGGTGCGCGGTGGTGGCGTGGGGTCGGTGTGGTTCTGCGCGTACGACGACGCGCGGGATCAGGACGGTTGGGGTGTGCAGGATCGGGTGGACCGGCTGCTGCTGCCGTGCGGTGAGGATTTCGATGCTTTCCTTCAGCGTCTCGCGGGTAATCCGCCGGAGCTGGAGACGGTGGCGAACCTGATGGTGGACGGTGGCTTCGCGCGGGCCGTCCCGGTGGAGGGGTGAGCGCGGTGGTGACCTTCGCGCAGGCGCAGGAGCGGGCGGACGAGTGGGTCAACGGTGACGTGCCCGCGTATCAGCACCGTGAGGTCCGGGTCCGTGAGTTCGAGCTGGGTTTCGTGGTGTGGGCCGAGGACCGGGCGGAGGGCCCTGTTTCGGACGGTGGCTGTCAGCGGCTGGTGATCGCCCGGGACAGTGGTGAGGCCACGTTGTGGCCGGGGCTGCCGGTGGGCGAGGTCATCCGGCGTTACGAGGAGGACTACGGGGTGTCCGCGGAGGTGCACTCCGCTCCGGAGCCGCCGCAGCGCATCGACCTGAATCAGACGTCGTTCCTGCTGACTCCTCCGGAGTGGCTGCAGGAGGCGGCGGACAAGCTGGGCATTCCGGACCGGCGTGCGGAGGCGGATGCGCCGCCTGCCGGCGCGGTGCCGTCCGCTCCTGCTGCTTCTGCTCCGGTTCCGGACGTCTCTTCTCCGTCCGTTCCCGCGCCGGGTCCTTCTTCTTCCGTGCCCGCGCAGGCCGGTGCCGATTCGGGGGCCGCGTGGCCCGCTGCCGGTGGGCAGCAGGACCACGAGCCGACCGCGAACGACGGTGTGCCCGCCGGGGGGACTCCCTGGGCGGGTACGGACACGAACGCGTACGGGGACGAGGGCGGGGTGCCGCTGCCGGCGACGGTGTTCGCGCCGCCGCTCTCGGGGTCGGACGACGACGGGACTCCGCCGCCGGTCGTTCCGGCGGAGGCTCCTACGGCGCTGATGTCGGGTGGCAGCCAGTTGCCGCGGACCGCGATCGTTCCCGGCCTGGATCCGCAGGCGCCGCCGCAGGGGCCTGCGGCTCCCGCGGCCCCTGCTCCCGCCGGTCGTACGGCGCCGGGTGCGGGGGACATCGCCGACGCGGCGACGAGCAAGGCCGTCGTCCCGCCGCGGGGTGCGCGGGGGCCGGGTCCGACGACTCCGCCGCCTCCTGGGGCGCCCGGTACGCCGGGGGTGCGGCCGGGGGCGACTCCGCCGCCTTCGGGGCCGGGTGCGCCGGGTGCGCCGGCGGGTGGGTACGTGCCGACGCAGATGGTCTCCCAGCTCGGCCCTCCGGGGGCTCCGGCTCCCGGTGCGACGCCGCCTCCGGGCGCGCCGCGGCCGCCTGCTCCTCCTGGGCCTCCCGGTCCGCCTCCGGGTGCGACGCCGCCTCCGGGCGGCGGGATGCACCACGCCGCGACGATGTTCGCCGATGCGAGCATCGGCGGCCCGAGCGCGCCGCGTCCTCCGGGGCCGCCCGGCGCCCCGGGTGCTGTGCCGCCGCCTCCGCCCGGTTCCACGCCGCCTCCGGGTCCTCCCGGGCCTCCCGGTCCGCCTCCGGGTGCGACCCCGCCTCCGGGCGGAGGGGTGCACCACGCCGCGACGATGCTGGCGGGTCCGGGGCCGGTCGGTCAGGGTGCGCCGCAGCCCCCCGGTCCTCCGGGACCGCCCGGTGCGCCGGGGATGGCGGGCCCTCCCGGGATGCCGGGTCCGCACACCCCGCCGCCGCCTTCGGGGGCGTACGGCTATCCGCAGCAGCCGGCGGGTCAGCCGACGGTCGGTCCCGGCTATCAGGCGGTGCTGCGCTTCCGTGCGGCCGACGGCAGCGAGCAGCAGCTGATCCGGCGTTCGGCGCCGGGTACTCCGCATCCGGAGTGGCAGATGCTGCACGAGCTGCGCGCGATGGGTGTGCCGCCGCAGCAGGTGATCGAGCTGCACACGGAGCTGGAGTCGTGTGAGCTTCCGGGTGGTTACTGTGCGCGGATGATCCGGGAGACCTGGCCGCAGGTCCGGATCACGAGTGTGGCGCCGTACGGCACGGATCACGCGAGCCGTCAGCAGGGCATGCAGCATCTGCTGACGCATCAGGGTGAGCTGCACCAGGTGGCCGACGGTCCGGCGCGGCCCGCTCCGGTGCGGGCGCCGTTGCCGCAGATGCCGCCGGCGACGGCGGTGCCTCCGGAGGCGCTGGCGGAGGAGCTGCACGGGGCGTTCGGTCCGGGGGTGCTGCGTTTCGACCAGCGGGCGGTGTCCCGTCAGGGCGTGCCCGAGGTGGTGGCGCGGACGCTGGTGTGGGCGGGTCTGCCGGCGGATTTCGGGCCGTTCTTCTGGGCGCAGCCGGGTCATCCGGTGGTGCCGACGCTGGCGGAGCTTGCGGCGCAGCGTCAGGTGCAGCCGGCGTCGGACGCGGGTTCGTATCTGGTGATGGGTTCGGACTTCGGCCGGGCGATCTGTGTGCAGTACGGCACGGCGAACATCGTGGCCGTGCCGGTGGAGGCGGGTCCGGGTGGTCAGCCGGTGCCGCCGCAGTTCGTGAACTCGGGGCTGCCGGAGTTCGTGCGGTCGATGGCGTTGCTGGGCCGGATGTGGCGGCTGAGGTACGGGCTGAATCCGGAGCAGGCGGGCCGTTGGACCGTCGATTTCCAGGCGCAGCTGGTGGCGGTCGATCCGGCGGCGCTGGCGTCGCCGGAGAGCTGGTGGTCGGTTCTGCTGGAGCAGATGTGGGACGGGCTGCTGTGAGGCGGTCCGGCCGGATCTGATCGGTTGTGTGTGAGGCGCTCGTCCCCTGCGGGGGGCGGGCGCCTTTTCTGTGTGGGGTTCTGTGATGCGGGTCGCTTCCGTCCTGAATGCAGCTGATCGATTCCGACTTCCGGGCCAATTACCGCATCCTTGACGTATTGCTGGATGGTCGGGGAGTCGGAGAGCGGGAAAGAGGGCTTCAGGGATGAGTGGTGGACCGGTGTCCGCGCACGGTTTCGTCGGTGTACGGGGGCGTGGTTACCGTCCTGAACAGGTGGACCGCGCGGTGGCCTCGCTGTCGGCGGAGCGGGACGGGGCCTTGGAGCGGTTGTCCCGGCTGACGGCGCTGGCCGAGGAGCTGGTGGCGGAGTCGGCTCGGCTGGGCGGGGTGGTGGCCTCCCTGGCGCCGCAGACGTATCAGTCGCTGGGGGAGCGGGCGCAGCAGATCCTGGCGCTGGCGGAGGCCGAGGCGGAGGCGGCCGGGAGTGCGGCCCAGGAGGAGGCGCAGGCGCTTCGGGACGCGGCGGACGCGGCGGGACGCCGGTCGCGTGAGGCGGCGCGCGAGGGGGCGGGTGCTGTGCGGGCCGCGGCGGATGCCCGCGCGGAGGAGGTGCTGGCCGCGGCGCGGGATGCGGCCGGGGCGCTCGTGGAGGAGGCGCGCGAGGACGCCGGAGGGCTGCGGGCTGCCGCAGAGGCGGAGATGGCGGAGACGCGCCGCCGTACGGCGGGTGTGCTGTCGCATCAGGAGCAGGAGCATGCCGAGCGGGGCAAGGCGGCGGATGCGGAGATCGCCGGGGCCGAGGCCGCCGTGTCGGAGCGCGAGTCGGAGCTGACGGCCCGTGGGGAGGAGCTGCTCGCACTGGCCCGGCGCGAGGTGGCGGAGGCGGAGGAGGCGGCCCGGCACGGCCAGGAGGACGCGGACGCGCGTGCGGCGGAGCTGCTGTCGGGCGCCGGGATGGCGGAGGAGCGTGTGGTGCGGGAGACGGAGCGGATCCTGCGGGAGCACGAGGAGGGCCGCGAGGAGGTCCAGGCGCACATGACGCACGTACGCGAATCGCTGGCGGCGTTGACGGGGCGTGCGGTGGCGGGTCCGGCGGAGTGACTCCGGGCCGGGGCGGGGCCGGTCGGCGGGCACGCCGGGGGCCGGGTGGGCTGTGTCGTCGTCCGAGCGGTCACCCGAGCCGCTGAGCGGGCCGGTCAGCGCCGTCCGGCCGGTGGGGCCCCAGCGAGGATCCAGGGTTCGACGGCCTCGTACTGGCGGCGCTGTCCGGTGGCGTCGGCGTTCGGGCCGCGTACGCTGCCGAGCCAGCCGGCCAGGAAGCCGAAGGGGATGGAGACCAGGCCGGTGGTGGTGAGCGGGAACCAGTTGAAGTCGCGGTGGGGGAAGACGGATCCGGGGGACCCGGAGACGAGGTTGGTGCCGGTGATGAGGACGAGGACGCAGGCGGTGCCGCCGATGAGGGTGCAGAGCAGGCCGGTCCGGGTGAAGCGGCGCCAGAACATGCTGTAGACGAGTGCGGGTGCGATGGCGGACGCACCGATGCAGAAGGACAGGGTCACCAGGGCCTGGACGTTCCAGTGGCGGGCGAGGACGGCGAGGGTGACGGCGAGTGCTCCGACGCCGACGGCCGCTGCCTGGGCCGTGGCCATCTCGGTGCGGTTCCTCATCGGCCTGCCGGTCCGCAGGCCGTGGGCGAACAGGTCGTGGGCGAGGGAGTTGGCGCAGGCCAGGATCATTCCGGCGACCGAGGCGAGCAGGGTCAGGAAGATCGCCGTGGTCATGGTGGTGACGACGAGTGCTCCGAGCTCGCCGCCGCCCGCGACGGCGCCGGTGACCTGGAGGATCGCGCTGTTGCCCTGGGCTCCGGCGGCGGTGATGCGGTCGTGTCCGACGAGGGCGGCGGCTCCGAAGCCGGTGACGGCGAGGAGCAGGCAGAGGCAGACGACGACGGAGACGGCCCACGAGAGGGAGCGGCGGACCGCCCGGGCGTTGCGGACGCTGGTCATCCGCATGGTGATGTGGGGCAGGCAGGCGGCGCCGAGGACGACGGTCAGTTCGGAGCTGATCATGTCGAGGTCGTTGCCGCCGAACTGGAGCCCGGAGTGCAGGTAGGCGGCGCCCGCCCCGCTGCCGGTCGTGGCGGCGTGGAGGAGGGCGCCGGTGTCCCAGTCGTAGCGGTCGAGGACGAGCACGGAGACGAGGAGGCCCGCGCCGAGGAGGGCGACGGTCTTGATGATCTGGATCAGGGCGGTGCCCTTCATCCCGCCGATGGCCGCGTAGCCGATCATGACGACGCCGAGGGCGATGATGGATCCGGTGCGGAATCCGGAGCTGTCGAAGCCGAGGATGAAGGCGAGCAGATCGCCGCTGCCGGCGAGCTGGACGACCATCAGCGGCAGCAGCGCGGCGAGGGTGACGGCGCAGGAGGCGATGCGGGCGGCCCGGCCGGGGGCGCGGCGGGTGAGCATGTCGCCCATGGTGAACCGGCCCGCGTTGCGCAGGGGTTCGGCGAGCAGGAACATCAGCAGGACCAGGGACAGCGCCGTGCTGAGGGCGAGCACGAGTCCGTCGTGGCCGGTGAGGGCGATGACTCCGGTGGTGCCGAGGACGGTGGCGGCGGAGAGGTAGTCGCCGGCGATGGCGAGGCCGTTGCGCACGGGTGAGAGCGAGCGGTAGCCGGTGTAGAACGCGTCGAGGTCGTCGCGGTCGGGGCCGGTCATGACGCAGAGCAGCAGGGTGACGCTGGCGACGGCGATGAACGCGGTGAGGGACATCGTCTGCGCGGACTCGTCGAATCCGTTCACCGGCCCGCTCCTGTCCTGCGGTTGTGGGCCGGGGTGCGGGTGGTGTCGTGGCAGAGGCGGCCGGCCCGGTCGCGGAGTCCGGCGCCGAGCGGGTCGACGGTGCGGCGGGCGGTCCACTCGTAGAGGGCGACCGCGGCCAGTGTGACGGGGAGCTGGCACAGGCCGAGGAGGAGGCCGATGGTGAGTCCGCCGTCGCCGACGGACCGGGTCATCAGGGCGGGGGCGTAGCCGGACAGGAGGAGGAACAGGGTGAAGTAGCCGAGTGCGGTGAGGGTCGAGACGCGGCGCAGCAGGCGGTAGGCGGTGCGCAGCCGTCGCAGGTCGCTGTGGTGTCCGGGTGCCGGCGCGGAGCCCGGCCGGGGCGCGGACGGGCGGGGCGGTGGCGGAGGCGGGGAGCTCTGCCAGGGCATGAGGTAGTCGCCGGGGTACGGGGGAGAAGCGGGGCGGTACGGGGGCGGCGCGGGGCGGTGCGGGGGTGGTGTCTCGCGGTGCGGGGGCGCTGCGGGGCGCGGGGGCTGTCCGGGCGGGTGTGGGGGTGGCTGCGAGTGGTGCGGCATGGCGGTGCTCCTTGCATGGCTCGGGTCCGGGGACGGACTGCAAGGCAGGCGCGCGGTGCGCTGTCGGGAGCGCGTACGTTACTCGCGGGTATCGCGGAGGGGGAGGGATACGGGCTAACTACCCCTGGTAACACGCCAGTTGTCTAGTCCTGCGGCGTCCGGGGAGCGCTCTCGTGCTCGTCCAGGACCGGGAAGCGGCGCGGAGCCAGGACGACGAGCACCAGCAGGGCGAGGGCTGCCGCGCCCGCGGCGCCGGTGAACACGTGGTCGACGGCGGTGTCGACGGCCCGCCGCAGCTGGTCCGTCGCCGCGGCGGAGAGGGCGGCCGGGTCCTCCAGGGCGTGCGAGACCGCGTCCAGGTCGCCGGGCAGCCCCGGGACGGGGGAGGCGGTGAGCCGGGAGGTGAGCACGCCGTTGGCGACGGCGCCGAAGACCGCGGCGCCCAGGCTCTGGCCGACCTGACGGCAGAAGAGGACGGACGCCGTCGTCGTCCCCCGCTCGGCCCAGCCCACCGTCGACTGGACCCCGATGATCAGCGGGAGCTGGAAGAGGCCGAGCGTCGCGCCGAGCAGCAGCATGAGCAGGGCGGGCTGCCAGGCGGCGCCGGGGTAGGGCAGCAGCGGGAAGCAGAGCAGGACCAGCAGGGCTCCGGACATGCCGATGATCGCGGTGCGGCGGAAACCGATGCGGTTGTAGACCCGGTCGGAGAGCGCGGCGGAGACGGGCCAGCTCAGGGTCATCACCGACAGGACGAACCCGGCGGCGATCGGGCCCAGTCCGAGGACGGACTGGGCGTACGTCGGCAGGAAGACCGTCGGCGCGACCATGAGGAGCCCCATCGCGCCGAGCGCGAGATTGACCGAGGCGATGGTGCGGCGCTTCCACACCCAGCCCGGGATGACGGGCTCCGCGGCCCGCCGCTCGATGAGGACCGTGAGGCCCGCCAGTGCCGCGCTCGCCCCGAGCAGCCCGAGCGAGGGGGCGGAGAGCCACGGCCAGGCGACGCCGCCCTGGACGAGCGCCGTCAGGAGGAGCGCACCCGTGGCGAACACCGCGAGGGCGCCCGCCCAGTCGATGCGGGCGCGGGTCGCCGGGCGGGGTCGGGCCGGTTCGTGGAGGTGACGGACCACCAGCCAGAGGGCGACGGCGCCGACGGGCAGATTGATCAGGAAGATCCAGCGCCAGTCGGCGTACGCGGCGAGCAGTCCGCCGACCGCGGGTCCCGCCACCGCCGAAGTGGCCCAGACCGTGGACAGCTTGGCCTGGATCTTCGGGCGTTCCCTGAGCGGGTACAGGTCGGCGGCGATGGTCTGCACCGTGCCCTGGAGGGCGCCGCCGCCGAGCCCCTGCACGACACGGAAGGCGATGAGGGCGGCCATGTTCCAGGCGGCGGCGCACAGGACGGAGCCCACCAGGAAGAGGATGATGCCCGCGACCAGGACGGGCTTGCGGCCGAAGGTGTCGGAGAGCTTCCCGTACACCGGCAGGGTGACGGTCACGGCGAGCAGATAACCGGAGAAGAGCCAGGAGAAGACGGCGAATCCGCCGAGGTCGCCGACGATCTGCGGGACGGCGGTGGCGACGATCGTGCCGTCGATGGCGGCGAGGCCCATGCCGAGCATGAGGGCCGCTGCGACCGGGCGCCGGCCGCGGGCGGTCTCCCGCGCCGTGGTCGGGGAGGGTTCCCCGAGCGCCGCCTCCGGGCTGTCCGTGCCGCCGGTGCCGTCCGTGCCGCCCACAGGGGTTCCTTCCCTATGCATCTATTTTCCCGGGTGACACTGTCTCACCGTCCACGGCCCGGCGGGAGTCGCAGGCCGAGGGGTGAGACCCCTACTCAGGTCCTGCTCCGGCGGCGCGGACCCCTAGGGGGAGCTCCGTAGTAGGGCCCGGGGGGCGTTCCTCCCGGCGGAGGACGAGACGGCGGTGCCCCGTTCCTTACCGTGGTCCTACACCGGGGGATGCGGTCGGCCGCAGGGGGCGGGGTGGGGAAAACCCCCCGTGAAGACTGCGCCGGGCACCACTGCGCTCGACCCCCTTCGCCACCGAGACTCGGAACGTACACAGAGACGTCCGCGCATCGACCGACATAGGAGAAAAACCGTGACAACGGCTGTAACCATTCCCAGGCACGGGGACACTGGAGGGCGTACGGCCGTCGCTGCACGGGCGCGGCAGGTCGTCAAGGCGTACGGGGCGGGCGAGACCCGGGTCGTGGCGCTCGACCACGTCGACGTGGACATCGTCCGCGGACAGTTCACGGCGATCATGGGCCCGTCCGGATCCGGCAAGTCGACACTGATGCACTGCCTCGCGGGTCTGGACACGGTGACCTCGGGCACGATCCACCTCGCCGACACCGAGATCACCGGTCTCAAGGACAAGAAGCTGACGCAGCTGCGCCGGGACCGGATCGGTTTCATCTTCCAGGCGTTCAACCTGCTCCCGACGCTCAACGCGCTCGAGAACATCACGCTGCCGATGGACATCGCCGGCCGCAAGGCCGACGCGGACTGGCTGCGGCAGGTGGTGGAGACCGTCGGCCTCGCCGAGCGGCTGAAGCACCGGCCCACACAGCTCTCCGGGGGCCAGCAGCAGCGCGTCGCGGTGGCCCGGGCGCTCGCCGCCCGCCCCGAGATCATCTTCGGTGACGAGCCCACCGGGAACCTGGACTCGCGGGCCGGTGCCGAGGTGCTGTCCTTCCTGCGCAGGTCCGTCGACGAGCTCGGCCAGACCATCGTCATGGTCACCCACGACCCCGTGGCCGCCTCGTACGCGGACCGGGTCCTCTACCTCGCCGACGGAGCCATCGTCGACGAGATGAAGAACCCGACGGCCGAGCAGGTCCTGGACCGGATGAAGGACTTCGACGCGCGCGGGCGGACGTCATGACCGTGTGGAAGACCTCGATGCGCAACTTCCTCGCGCACAAGGGGCGGATGGCGCTCTCCGCCGTAGCCGTCCTGCTGTCGGTGGCGTTCGTGTGCGGCACGCTCGT
This sequence comes from Streptomyces sp. NPDC057287, assembly GCF_042667905.1. Classification (NCBI taxonomy): domain Bacteria; kingdom Bacillati; phylum Actinomycetota; class Actinomycetes; order Kitasatosporales; family Streptomycetaceae; genus Streptomyces; species Streptomyces sp. NPDC057287. Next base: position 92,312 of record NZ_JBHUYV010000019.1, read on the forward strand.
CTTCACCGACACCATGAACACCACCTTCGACAAGCTCTTCGCGGCGACGTCCGCCGACGTCACGGTCAGCCCGAAGAAGGCGGCCGGCGCCGACGACCTCCCGGAGAACGGCAAGCCCGAGGCGCTCCCCGCGTCCGTCGTGACCGAGGTCGCCGGAGCCGACGGGGTGAAGAAGGCCGAGGGCGCGGTCACCAGCATGGCCGTCACCCTCGTCGACAGCCACAACAAGAACCTCGGGTCCGACACCGGAGCCCCGACCATCGCGGGCAACTGGACCACCAACGACCTGCGTTCCATGGAGATCACCTCCGGCCACGCCCCGCGCGGCCCGACCGAGGCCATGATCGACGCCGACACCGCGGAGAAGCACCATCTGAGGCTCGGCGACGAGGTGCGCACCATCTCCGTCACCGGCGACATCGAGGCGCGGATCAGCGGGATCGCCTCGTTCACCGTGACCAACCCCGGCGCGGCCGTCGTCTACCTCGACACCGCCACCGCGCAGCGGAAGCTGCTGGGCGCCCCCGGTGTCTTCACCCACATCTCGGTCACTGCCGAACCCGGTGTCGGCGACCCCGAGTTGAAGAAGAGCGTCGCCGCCGCCCTGGGCGGCACGGCCGCGTACAAGCTGCAGACCCAGAAGGAGGCCGCGGCCGCCGGCAAGGACTCCATGGGGTCCTTCCTGGACGTCATGAAGTACGCGATGCTCGGGTTCGCCGGGATCGCCTTCCTCGTGGGCATCTTCCTGATCGTCAACACCTTCTCGATGCTGGTCGCCCAGCGCACCCGCGAGATCGGCCTGATGCGGGCCATCGGCTCCAGCCGCAAGCAGGTCAACCGGTCCGTGCTGGTCGAGGCGGTCCTCCTGGGCATCGTCGGGTCGGTCCTGGGCGTCGGCGCCGGCATCGGTCTCGCCGTCGGGCTGATGAAGCTCATGGGCGCCGTGGGCATGGAGCTGTCCACCAAGGACCTCACCGTCGCCTGGACGACACCGGTGACCGGGCTCGTGCTCGGCATCGTCGTCACCGTCCTCGCCGCGTACGTCCCGGCCCGCCGGGCCGGCAAGGTCTCGCCGATGGCCGCCCTGCGGGACGCGGGGACCCCCGCGGACGCGAAGTCCGGCTGGATCCGGGCCGGTCTCGGCCTGGTCCTCACCGGTGCCGGAGCCGCGGGCCTGTGGGCGACGACACGGGTGGACGAGGCGAGCGAGGGCTCGCTCTACCTCGGCCTGGGCGTGGTCCTCACCCTCATCGGCTTCATCGTGATCGGTCCGCTGCTGGCCGGCGCGGTCGTGCGGGTGCTCGGTCTCGTCGTCCTGCGGCTGTTCGGCCCGGTCGGGCGGCTGGCGGAGCGCAACGCGCTGCGCAACCCCCGGCGTACGGGAGCGACCGGCGCGGCACTGATGATCGGCCTCGCGCTGGTGGCGTGCCTCTCGGTCGTCGGCTCGTCCATGGTCGCGTCGGCCACCGAGGAGCTCGACAAGTCGGTCGGTACGGACTTCATCGTCCAGTCGAACACGGGGCAGCTCCTCGTGCCGCAGGCTGCCGAGGCCGTCGAGAAGGTGCCCGGCATCGAGCACGTCACGGACTACAAGGTCCTCGCGGCGAAGCTCACCAACCCCGACGGCTCGACCGCGGACGAGCAGGTCACCGCCGCCGACCCGACGTACCCGCAGGACCTGCGGCGCAAGACCGTCGCCGGTGACCTGGCCAAGGCGTACGGCGCGAACGCGATGTCGGTCGGCTCGGACTACGCCACCCTGCACAGGATCGAGGTCGGGGACGAGCTCACCGTCGCCTTCAAGGCCGGCGACACGGCGAAGCTGGAGGTCGCCGCGATCACCTCGGACGAGACGAACGTCGACCGGGGCGCGATGTACATCAACGTCACCACCGCCGAGCGCCACGTCAGCGCCGACAGGATGCCCGGGAACATGATCATGTTCGCCTCGGCGGAGGACGGCAAGGAGAAGGACGCGTACGCCGCCCTCAAGAGCGCGCTCGCCGCGTACCCGCAGTACAAGGTGCAGAACCAGGCCGACTTCAAGGAGGACCTGAAGGACCAGATCGGCCAGCTGCTGAACATCGTCTACGGCCTGCTCGCCCTGGCGATCATCGTCGCGGTGCTCGGTGTGGTGAACACCCTGGCCCTGTCGGTGGTCGAACGCACCCGTGAGATCGGCCTGATGCGGGCGATCGGCCTCTCCCGCCGCCAGCTGAGGCGCATGATCCGGCTGGAGTCCGTCGTCATCGCCCTGTTCGGCGCGCTGCTCGGACTCGGCCTGGGGATGGGCTGGGGCACCTCGGCCCAGAAGCTGCTGGCGCTGGAGGGGCTGGGGGTCCTGGAGATCCCGTGGCCGACGATCCTCACCGTGTTCGTCGCCTCGGCCTTCGTCGGACTGTTCGCCGCCCTGGTCCCCGCCTTCCGGGCCGGCCGGATGAACGTCCTGAACGCGATCGCCACGGACGGGTGACGGCGGCGGTCGTAGGATGACGAGTCCGGCCCCGGTGCGTTCCTCCAAACGCTCCGGGGCCGGTTCGCGTCCGGCTTCCGTTCCCAGGCGTGCATGACCGGTACGTCGTACTGGGGGATCCATTTGTCGCGGGTGGCGATCTTCAGCCGTTCGGCCAGCCCCGCCGCAGCCGTCCGGACAACGGCGTTCCCTCGCGCGAGTGACACACCGGCGTCGTACGCTGGAGACCCCGGCCCGTCCCACGTGTCGGGCCCTTCGCGTTGCCCACTCGCCACACCGGACGGAATCCCTTCATGAGCCTGCACGGTCTGCTGGATGTCGTCGTCACCGACCCGGCGCTCTCCGAAGCGGTGAAGGCCGCCTCCGACGGCCACCGGGCCCATGTCGACCTGGTCGGCCCGCCCGCCGCCCGCCCCTTCGCCGTGGCCGCGCTGGCCCGTGAGGCCGGGCGGACCGTGCTGGCCGTCACCGCGACCGGACGGGAGGCCGAGGACCTGGCGGCCGCGCTGCGGACCCTGCTGCCCCCGGACACCGTGGCGGAGTTCCCCTCCTGGGAGACGCTGCCCCACGAGCGCCTCTCGCCCCGCTCGGACACCGTGGGCCGTCGCCTCGCGGTGCTGCGCAGGCTCGCGCACCCCCGGCCGGACGACCCGGAGACCGGTCCGGTCAGCGTGGTCGTCGCACCGGTCCGCTCCGTGCTCCAGCCGCAGGTCAAGGGGCTCGGCGACCTGGAGCCCGTCGCGCTGAGCAGCGGGCGGACCGCGGATCTGGGCGAGGTCGTGGACGCGCTCGCGGCAGCGGCGTACTCCCGTGTGGAACTGGTCGAGAAGCGCGGCGAGTTCGCTGTGCGCGGCGGCATCCTGGACGTCTTCCCGCCGACCGAGGAGCACCCCCTTCGGGTGGAGTTCTGGGGCGACGACGTCGAGGAGATCCGCTACTTCAAGATCGCCGACCAGCGGTCCCTGGAGGTCGCCGAGCACGGGCTGTGGGCCCCGCCCTGCCGTGAGCTGCTGCTCACCGAGGACGTGCGGTCGAGGGCGGCGGCCCTCGCGGAGGAGCACCCCGAGCTGGGCGAGCTGCTCGGGAAGATCGCCGAGGGCATCGCGGTCGAGGGCATGGAGTCGCTGGCCCCGGTGCTCGTGGACGAGATGGAGCTGTTGCTCGACGTCCTGCCGAAGGGCTCGATGGCGCTGGTCTGCGACCCGGAGCGGGTGCGGGCCCGGGCGGCCGACCTCGTCGCGACCAGCCAGGAGTTCCTCCAGGCCTCCTGGGCGGCCACGGCGGGCGGTGGCGAGGCCCCGATCGACGTCGGCGCGGCGTCCCTGTGGGGCATCGCCGACGTCCGGGACCGGGCCCGTGAGCTGGGCATGATGTGGTGGTCGGTGGCCCCCTTCGCCGCCGACGACGAGATCGACGACGACACCCTGAAGCTGGGGATGCGCGCGCCGGAGACGTACCGCGGCGACACCGCCCGGGCGCTCGCCGACACCAAGGGCTGGCTCTCCGACGGCTGGCGCACGGTGTACGTCACCGAGGGCCAGGGCCCCGCCTCCCGCACCGTGGAGGTGCTCGGCGGCGAGGGCATCGCGGCCCGCCTCGACCAGGACCTGACCGCGATCACGCCGTCGCTCGTCCACGTCTCGTGCGGCGCCATCGGCAACGGCTTCGTCGACCCGGCCCTGAAGCTGGCCGTGCTGACCGAGACGGACCTGACCGGTCAGCGCACCGCCAGCAAGGACCTGGGGCGGATGCCGGCCCGGCGCCGCAAGTCCGTCGACCCGCTGACCCTGCAGGCGGGGGACTACATCGTCCACGAGCAGCACGGCGTGGGCCGCTACATCGAGATGGTGCAGCGCACCGTGCAGGGCGCGACCCGTGAGTACCTCCTCGTCGAGTACGCCCCCGCCAAGCGCGGCCAGCCGGGCGACCGCCTCTACATCCCCACCGACCAGCTGGAGCAGGTCACCAAGTACGTCGGCGGGGAGGCCCCGACCCTGCACCGGCTCGGCGGCGCCGACTGGACGAAGACGAAGCAGCGGGCGAAGAAGGCGGTCAAGGAGATCGCCGCCGACCTGATCAAGCTGTACTCGGCGCGGATGGCCGCCCCCGGTCACGCCTTCGCCCCGGACACCCCGTGGCAGCGCGAGCTGGAGGACGCCTTCCCGTACGCGGAGACGCCCGACCAGCTGTCCACGATCGCCGAGGTCAAGGAGGACATGGAGAAGTCCGTCCCGATGGACCGGCTGATCTGCGGCGACGTCGGTTACGGCAAGACGGAGATCGCGGTGCGCGCGGCCTTCAAGGCGGTCCAGGACGGCAAGCAGGTCGCGGTCCTGGTGCCGACGACGCTCCTGGTCCAGCAGCACTTCGGGACCTTCACCGAGCGGTACGCCCAGTTCCCCGTCAACGTACGGGCGCTGAGCCGCTTCCAGTCGGAGACCGAGTCGAAGGCGACGCTGGAGGGGCTCAAGGACGGTTCCGTCGACCTGGTGATCGGCACGCACCGGCTGTTCTCGTCGGAGACGAAGTTCAAGGACCTGGGCCTGGTCATCGTCGACGAGGAGCAGCGTTTCGGTGTCGAGCACAAGGAGCAGCTGAAGAAGCTCCGCGCCAACGTGGACGTGCTCACCATGTCGGCTACGCCCATCCCCCGTACGCTCGAGATGGCCGTGACCGGCATCCGCGAGATGTCGACGATCACGACGCCCCCCGAGGAGCGGCACCCGGTCCTCACCTTCGTCGGCCCGTACGAGGAGAAGCAGATCGGCGCGGCCGTCCGGCGTGAACTCCTGCGTGAGGGCCAGGTGTTCTACATCCACAACCGGGTCGAGTCCATCGACCGGGCCGCGGCGCGGCTGCGCGAGATCGTGCCCGAGGCGCGGATCGCGACGGCGCACGGGCAGATGGGCGAGAGCCAGCTGGAGCAGGTCGTCGTCGACTTCTGGGAGAAGAGGTTCGACGTGCTGGTCTCGACGACGATCGTCGAGTCGGGCATCGACATCTCCAACGCCAACACGCTGATCGTGGAGCGCGGCGACAACTTCGGCCTCTCCCAGCTGCACCAGCTGCGCGGCCGGGTCGGCCGTGGCCGGGACCGGGGCTACTCCTACTTCCTCTATCCGCCGGAGAAGCCGCTGACGGAGACCGCGCACGAGCGCCTCGCGACGATCGCCCAGCACACCGAGATGGGCGCGGGCATGTACGTGGCCATGAAGGACCTGGAGATCCGCGGCGCCGGGAACATGCTCGGCGGCGAGCAGTCCGGTCACATCGCGGGGGTCGGCTTCGACCTCTACATCCGGATGGTCGGAGAGGCGGTCGCGGACTACCGGGCGGCCGTGGACGGTTCCGTCGAGGAGGAGCCGCCGCTGGAGGTCAAGATCGAGCTGCCGGTCGACGCGCACGTCCCGCACGACTACGCCCCGGGTGAGCGGCTGCGCCTCCAGGCCTACCGCTCGATCGCCTCCGCCAATTCGGAGGAGGACATCAGGGCGGTGCGCGAGGAGCTCACCGACCGCTACGGGAAGCTGCCGGAGCCGGTGGAGAACCTCCTGCTGGTGGCGGGCCTGCGGATGCTGGCCCGTGCCTGTGGGGTGGGCGAGGTCGTGCTCCAGGGGCCGAACATCCGCTTCGCGCCGGTGGAGCTGCGGGAGTCGCAGGAGCTGCGGCTGAAGCGGCTGCACCCCAAGACGATCTTCAAGCCGGCCACGCGTCAGATCCTGGTGCCGCGCCCGACCGCCGGCCGGATCGGCGGGAAGCCCGTGGTGGGCCGCGAACTCCTCTCGTGGACCGGGGAGTTCCTCACGACGATCCTGGGTTCGTAGGGCTGTCGAAGAGGAGCCCGGCGAGGACGCGGAACACCTCGCCGGGGTCCCGTCCGCCGACGGGGTCCTCCAGGTTGCCGCTGAGCAGCAGGGTGGCGAAGCCGTGGGCGAGGGACCAGGCGGCGACGCCCGCGAGCCGGGCGTCCTCGCCCCGCGCCGCGTCGGGCAGGTCGCCGACGCCGGCTTGCAGCGCCTCCGTGGCGCGCGCCTTCGCAGTGAGCAGCGCCGCGTCGTCGGGCCGGTACAGCTCGGGACGGAACATCACCTGGAAGTGCGCCGGGTGCCGGGCGGCGAACCGTACGTAGGCGACGCCCCGCTCCCGTAGGTCCGGTGCGTCCGCGAGGGCGTCGGCGAAGAGCGCGTAGCCCTCGGCCGCGACGGCGGTGAGCAGCCCGGTGCGGTCCTTGAAGTGGTGGGCCGGTGCGGCGTGCGAGACGCCCGCTCGGCGGGCCAGGTCCCGGAGGGACAGGGCGTCGGGGCCGTCGGCCTCGATGACGTCGAGGGCGGCGGTGAGGACGGCACGCCGCAGGTCGCCGTGGTGGTAGGTGCGCTCACTGGTCATAGGACGTAACGGTACGCCGAATCTAGCCATTGACAAGTTCGCGGGACCGGTGGACCCTGGGTATCTAGTCACTGGAAAGATCGTGTCGTACGGGAGGTCGGGACATGTCCGTCGATCCGGGGTTCGCACGTCGCATCTGGCACCTGCTGGAGCCGCTGCACGCCGTCTTCTACTACGCGCCGGAGGTGTTCGAGGAGGCCGGGGCGCTGGGATACGCGACGGAGGAGCGCTGGCCCAGCTACTTCGCGTGGCGGGCGGCGCCGCTGGGTGCGGTCGGCGCGGACCGGGTGACCGCCGCCTTCCACAGCTTCAGCCCGGTGATGGTCGGCCGCCATGTCCCCTCGGCCTGGGACGTGGCGGATCCGGAGAAGGTGGTCGCGGCCCGCACGGGGGCGGTCGACCGCGCCTACCGGACGCTGTTCGGGGACCTGGCCGACGGCCCGGAGCTTGCCGAGGCCGCCGCCCTGGTCCGGAGGGCCGCCGAGGCGGCGGACGTCACCGGGCGCCCGCTCGCGGCGGCCAACGCCGCCCTCCGCCGGCCCGAGGCCCCCCACCTCGTGCTCTGGCAGGCCGCCACGATCCTGCGGGAGCACCGCGGGGACGGCCACGTGGTGGCGCTGGCCGCGGCCGGGCTCGACCCGGTGGAGTCGCTGGTGTCCTTCGCGGCCGTCGGTGCCGCCCGGCCGGAGGTCTTCGCGAGCCGGGGGTGGAGTCCGGCCGAGTGGGACGCGGCGCGCGGGCGCCTTGCCGGCCGGGGGCTGGTGGGGGCGGACGGGACGGCCACGGAGGCCGGGCGGGCGCTGCGGGCCGAGGTGGAACGGCGCACGGACGAGGAGGCGTCGGGACCCTGGACGGCGCTCGGCCCCGACGAGCGGGAACGGCTCGTGGAGCTGCTCGGGCCGCTGTGGGTGGAGGCGATCGGCTCGGGGCTGCTGCCGTCCGAGACGACGCTGGGGATCGGGAAGGTGTGAGACGGCCGGGCTCGCGCGCGTGGGTGTGGAGGACGGGGGAGTGGGCCGGCATGGGTGTGTGGGGGTGGGGCGGGCGGGTTGCCGGCCCGCGGGTGCGGGTGCGGGTGCGGGTGGGCCGGGGGGCCCGCCCTGTGCCGCGATCGCGGCCCGGCGCCTAACCTGGTTCGCTGTGAACCCTTCTGACGCAGCGAACCCCCGGAACCGCCTCCTCGCCCTCGTGACCGTGGCCCTGACGGGTTCCCTGGTCCTGACCGGGTGCGACTCCCTCGACGAACTGCCCGACCCCGCGCGGTCGGAAGCGGCGCCGGCCCCCGGTGGCAGCGCGCTCCAGGCGGCCGAGGGCCTCGCCGTCAAGGGCCGGGCGCCGAAGACCGGGTACGACCGTGACGAGTTCGGGTCCGCCTGGGCCGACACCGACCGCAACGGGTGCGGCACCCGCGACGACATCCTGGCCGACCAGCTCGACGACGTCTCCCGGGACGCCGACGGCTGCAAGGTCCTCAGCGGTGTGCTGGACCCGGACCCTTACACCGGGACCCGCATCTCGTTCGAACGCGGACGCAGCAAGGTCGACATAGACCATCTCGTCGCCCTGTCCGACGCCTGGCAGAAGGGCGCCCAGCAGTGGAGCGACGGCAAGCGGCGGGCGTTCGCCAACGACCCGCTGAACCTGGTGGCCGCCGACTCGTCCACCAACCGCCGCAAGGGCGACGGGGACACCGCGACCTGGCTGCCTCCCAACAAGGGCTACCGCTGTGCCTATGTCGCGGGGCAGGTCTCGGTGAAGAAGAAGTACGGGCTGTGGGTGACCCGGGCGGAACAGGACGCCATGACCGAGGTGCTGAACAGCTGCCCCCAGCAGAAGCTCCTCGCGGGCGGCAACCCGACGGACGCGCCGACGCGTTGAGGCCGGTGCGGCCGACCGGCCGGCCCCTGGGCCGGCGGCGGATCCCGGGTTCACCGCGGGCGCGGGCTGGTTCGCGCGTCCGCGGTGCGTCCGGGCGTCAGAGCTTCAGCTCCCACTGGCTCGCGTCCCACTCGAAGCCCGGGGCGACCTCGACCGTGAGGTTCTTGGCGTCCGCCGGTGCGTCGAAGGCGTACTTCGCCGTGATCTTCTTGCCCGGCAGGACCGTGCCGGTGAAGCCCTCGCCGGTCTTGTCGTCGTAGATCTGCTCGGCGTTCACACCGTCCTCGCCGGCGCGGGCGTCGACGGTGACGAGTGCGGCGTCGAACTTCTCCTTGCCCTTGTTCTCGATGACGACCGACACGGTGTAGGCGCTGTTGCCCTTGGTGTGGCCGATCGCGAACTCGCCGGCGGTGTACGGGGCCGGGGCGTCGACCGTGATCTCCAGGCCGTCGTCGTAGGCGGCCGAGTCGCCCCCTCTCAGGACGTCGTCCTTGCCCTCGGTGCCGCCTGCCGCTCCGCCGCCCCCGGCGGCCGGCTTCGCGGAGGCCGAACTGTCCGCCACCGCCTCGTTGATGTCGGTCACCACGTCGTCCACGGCCTTGAAGGTCAGGACGGCTCCGACCACCGAGAGGATCAGCGCGACCAGTCCGAGCACCGCTCCGAACGTCGTCACGCCCTTGTTCGTGGCCTCCCCGCGCTTGGCGCGGCCCCGCCCGGCCAGGCCCAGGATCAGGGCGATGAGGCCGAGGATCCCCGCGAGCCAGAAGAAGAACGGCACCAGCCCCGAGACCGTCCCGACGATGCCGAGGACGAGGGCGGCGATGCCGAGGCCGTTGCGGGCGGGACGCGTGCCCGGCGACTGTGCCGGGGTGTACGGCTGCTGAGGCTGATGCGGCTGCGTGTACTGGGACATGGCTGTGCCCTTCCGGTGACGACGAAGGCTGTGAGCGGGAGAATCCGCTGGGCCGGTGTGCGGTGGGTCAATAAGAGCACCGACTGTGAACCGAGTCAACAGAACAATCAGTGTGAACCGATTGTTGGGCGGCGTCGGTATGCTCACCCACACACAGCAGGCGACACCGACGTGCGCGGAACGGGAGACAGGCCAGTGCCGGATGACTCGACAGAGGTGACCGCGGCCGGTATCGCAAGGCTCGCGGGAGTGGGCCGCGCCGCCGTCAGCAACTGGCGCCGCAGGCACGCCGACTTCCCGAAACCTGTCGGGGGCACCGAGGCCAGCCCTTCCTTCGCCCTTCCCGAGGTCGAGCAGTGGCTGCGTGACCAGGGCAAGCTCGCCGAGGTGCCGCTGCGGGAGCGGGTCTGGCAGCAGCTGGCGGGCCACCCCGACGGCACCGTCACCGCACTGATCCACGCGGGGTGCGCCCTCCTGCTCGTCCGGGACAGGCCCACCGCCTGGCTGGAGATCACCGCGGTGTCGGACAGCCGGATGGCCGGCGTCCTGCCTGCGGCTCTCGACCATGTGCTCGACGACTGCTTCGGCCCGGGGAGGGCGGTCCCCACCCCCACGGCGTCCGCGCTCCTGCCGTCCGTCCCACTCCTGCGCGCCGCAGCCGAACTGGCGGCGGACACCGGTGCCCGGCAGGCCTTCGACTTCCTCTTCGGCCGCCAGCTGGACGCCAATCCGCGTCAGTACACGCTCACGCCCCCCGGCCTCGCCGAGCTGATGGCCGACCTCGCGGAACCGGTGAGGGACGCCGCCCGCAAGAGCGGCAGGCGGAGCTCACGCACGGTCCTCGACCCCGCCGCCGGAACCGGCGCCCTGCTGTGCGCCGTCGGCAGCCCCACGGCCCTGTACGCGCAGGAGGCCGACCCCGACCTGGCGGCACTCACCGCCCTCCGTCTCGCGCTGCACCCGACGGGGAGCGGAACCGGCCGGCCCGCACTCGCCGTCCGGACCGGGGACACCCTGCGCGCCGACGCGTTCCCCGAGCTCACCGCGGACGCGGTGCTCTGTCATCCCCCGTTCAACGAGCGCAACTGGGGCCACGACGAACTGGCCTACGACCCGCGCTGGGAGTACGGCTTCCCCGCCCGCACCGAATCCGAGCTCGCCTGGGTCCAGCACGCCCTCGCCCACCTCCGCGAGGGCGGCACCGCCGTCGTGCTGATGCCCCCGGCCGCCGCCTCCCGCCGCTCGGGCCGCCGGATCCGTGCCGACCTGCTCCGCCGCGGCGCGCTCCGCGCCGTCGTCGCGCTCCCGGCCGGCGCCGCACCCCCGTACGGCATCCCGCTCCACATCTGGGTGCTGCGCAGGCCGGGCGCCGAGCAGCCCCCGGCGCCCGAACTGCTCCTCGTCGACACCGCGGAGCCCGAAGCCGCCGGGGCCCCCTCCGGCCGCGACCGGCTGGACTGGCCGGCGGTACGGCGCGCGGTGCTCGACGCCTGGGTCCCCTTCGACGCGCCGGGACGCCGCGAGCCCGTGGAGGAACGCCCCGGGACCAGCCGGGCCGTCCCCGTCATCGAACTCCTCGACGACGACGTGGACCTGGCCCCCGCCCGACACCTGCCGCCTCCGGCCGCCGGCGGCGGCGCGGCCGAGCTGGTCCGTGTGCGGGAGCGGCTGGACGACACCCTGAAGCTGACCGCCCGGCTCATCCCGCCGCCCGCCCTCTCCGGCGAACCCGCCAGGCGCCCCTTCACCACGGTCGGCGAACTGGCCCGCGCGGGCGCCCTGCACCTGCGCACCGGCAACGGCGCGGGCACCGGACCGGTACTCACCGAACACGACGTCCTCGCCGGAGCGGCACCCAGCGGCACGCCCCTCCCGCCCACCGCGTCCACGGACGGCGAACCGCTCCTCCTGGAGCCGGGCGACGTCATCGTGCCCGTCCTGGGCGGCGGTTCGGTGGCCAGGGTCGTTGACGACGCCACCGCGGGCGCCGTGCTCGGACGCAACCTCCAGCTGCTGCGCCCCGATCCGGCCGCTCTCGATCCCTGGTTCCTCGCCGGGTTCCTGCGCGGCACCGCCAACAACCGGCAGGCCAGCAGCTACGCCTCCACCGCCACGCGGCTCGACGCCCGCCGCCTCCAGGTGCCGCGCCTGCCCCTGTCCGAACAGCGGAGGTACGGCGAGCAGTTCAGCGCCCTCGCCGCGTTCGAGGAGGCCCTGCGCGCGGCGGGGCGGCTCGGCGGACAGCTGGTGCGAGGGATGTACGACGGGCTCACGGACGGCACCGTCGCCCCGGAGTGACGTGAAGCACAACGGTTGTGCACAACCCGGGACCGGTTGTCCGTGTCGGTGTATACGCTCACTGCACACGTCCGATCCACGCCCTCCGGGAGCAGCACATGCACGGCTACGGCTATCCGCCGGAGCAGCAGCGGCCGACGCGTCGTCCGTCCTCGTCCGCGCTGGTCGCGCTGCGCGTGGTCTTCGTGGCGCTCGCCCTGCTGAGCTGCGGACTCCTCGCCTGGGCGGCCATGCTGCGCCTGGCGATCGTCACCCGCAAGGCGCGCGACTGGTGGCTGTTCGGCCTCGTACTGGCCCTGAACATCGGGCTCATCGCCTATCTCGGCTCGCTGCCGGAGGAGGAAGAGGTGATGACGGACGGACAGGCGGTCATCACCCTGTCGTGGATGCTGGTCGTCTTCGCCGGGACGGTCACCTACTACCTGTACACGGAGATACGGCACTTCGGCCCGTACGGAGCCGCGCGAGGGGGCCCGCAGGCAGGCCCGGGGGCAGGCCCCTACGCGGCCCCCTACGCCGGTCCGTACGGCGCCCCGGCGACGCCCTCGCCCGGCGGGTACGCGTCGCCGGGGACCGCTCCCGCCCCGACCGCGACTCCCGCCCCCTCCTACGGCTACCCGCCCGCGCCCGGGCAGGGTCCCGTCCCCGCGCCGCCGTCCGACGCGCCGCGGGCCGCCGCGCCCCAGCGCCTCGACCAGGTGCGCGCCGAGCTCGACGAGCTGAGCGACTACCTCCGCAAGGAGAGTGACGGCCGGTGAACGGGCGTGTGATCGCCGGGCGTTACGAGCTGGCGACCATTCTCGGCCAGGGCGGCATGGGGCAGGTCTGGACGGCGTACGACCAGCGCCTCGACCGCAGGGTCGCGGTGAAGCTCCTGCGCCCCGACCGGGTCGCGGGGCCCTCCGGCAGCGAGGCCGCCGACGACCTGCGCCGCCGGTTCGTCCGCGAGTGCCGGGTCACCGCGCAGGTCGACCACCCGGGCCTGGTCACCGTCCACGACGCGGGGAGCGACGGCGAGGACCTCTACCTCGTCATGCAGTACGTCGAGGGCGCCGACCTCGCCGACCACCTCGCGGAGCACGACCCCTACCCGTGGCCCTGGGCCGTGGCCGTGGCCGCCCAGCTGTGCGCGGTGCTCTCCGCCGTGCACGCCGTGCCGATCGTCCACCGGGACCTCAAGCCCCGCAACGCCATGGTCAAGCCCGACGGCACCGTCACCGTGCTCGACCTGGGCATCGCCTCCGTCATGGACACCGACACGACCCGTCTGACGCACACGGGCTCACCGATCGGCTCCCCGGCCTACATGGCCCCCGAGCAGGCGATGGGCGGGGCCGTGGGCCCGTACACCGACCTGTACGCCCTCGGCGTGCTCCTTCACGAACTCCTCAGCGGCGACGTCCCCTTCGCCGGTTCGACGGCCCTGGGCGTCCTGCACCGCCACCTCTACGAGCCGCCCCTCCCGGTCCGCCATCTCAGGCCCGAGGTCCCCGAGGCGCTCGAAGTGCTCGTCCTGCGGCTGCTCTCCAAGGACCCGCAGCACCGCCCCGCCTCCGCCCAGGAGGTCTACGAGTCCCTGCGTCCCCTCCTGCCCGCCGGCGGCGCGCCGTCCGGGCCGCTCGACCCGACCCGCCCCTTCCTCCGCCCGCACGCGCCCTGGCCCGACCGGGCGGCCGCCCCAGTGCCCGTACCCGCCCCGCCGGTCCCCGCCGCGCCTCAGGAGCCGCCTTCCCGGCCCGACGTGGCGCAGGCCGTCGACGACGTGAAGCGGCTGCTCGGCGAGGGCCGCATCACCCAGGCCGTCGACATCCTCGGCGGGATCCTGCCGGCGGCCGCCGCCGAGCACGGCGAGCACTCTCCGGTCGTGCGGATCCTGCGCAAGCAGTACGCGGCGACGCTGATGGACGACGGCCAGTACCGCCGAGCCCTCCCCGAGCTCCGCCGCCTCGCCGACGACCGTGCCGCGGAAGCGGGTCCGGCCGACCCGCAGACCCTGCAGTACCGCTACGACGCCGCCCAGTGCCTGGAGCAGCTCGGCGAGGCGGCCGCCGCGCTCGCCGAGTACCGAGCCGTTCTCCCCTTCTACGAGAACGGCTACGTCACCTCCTCCGGCCCCGGCCGGGCGTTCGACATCCGCCACCGCATCGGCCACCTCCTGCTCGGGGTGGGCGACCACACGGCGGGACGCGCCCAGTTGCAGGCCCTCCTGTACGACACGGAGCGCACCTACGGGCCCCACCACGCACTCCCCACGGAGCTCCGCCGGCAACTGACCCACCACCAGGACGTACGCGGTTCGAGGTGAGACGCAGGACGGCCGAAAAGGGTGAGCAGGACGGGATTTCGTCCGCGACCCCACACTGACCGGTCCGGAAATCGTTGGTCGAAGCAGTGGCCCGAATCACGTCCACTGCCTAACATCGATCACCGCAAGGCTTTGTGCACTGATGCACAAACTCTCCCCGGGAGGCTCCTTTGCACCGCCGTCGTCGCACCGCGCTCGCCCTTTCCGCCGCAACGCTCGTCGCGGCGCCGCTCCTGACCGCCTGCGGAAGTGAGGCCCACCCCGGCGCCGCGGCCGTGGTCGGCGGCGACAGGATCGACGTGGCCACGGTCCAGCAGCGGGCGTCGGACGTGCGCAGCGCCCAGCAGACGTCGGGGCAGTCCGAGGAGCTGGTCAAGAAGTCCGGGCAGCTGAACCGCGCCAAGCTGCACAGCCTGATCTTCGGGCGGGTCCTCGACCGGGCGGCGAAGGACGCCGGGGTGAGCGTCAGCCGCAAGGAGATCCAGCAGATCCGCGCGGCGGCCGCCCAACAGTCCGGGGGTGACAAGGGGCTGCGGACGGTCATGCTGGAGCAGCGCTGGGTCGCACCCGGCCAGATCGACGAGGACCTGCGCCAGGAGGTCCAGCTGCCGAAGCTCGCTCAGGCGCTCGGCGCGGACCTCCAGTCCCCGGCCGGCCAGCAGACGGTGGGGAAGGCGCTCACCGAGGCGTCGAAGGCACTGCACATCGACGTCAACCCGCGCTACGGCAGTTGGGACGACAAGAAGGTCCAGCTCAGCACGTACAAGGCCCCGTGGATCACCCAGGTCACCACCTTCCAGGGGCAGGACCCCGAGGCGGGCGCCTGACCCCGGAGGTAGGTTCGGGGCGTGAACGCTGAAGACCCCGGCCGTATCGTCCTGCTCACCGCCAGCCACCGGGTGGCCCCCGGTCTGCTGTCCTGGCCCGCCTGGCAGACGCTGCGGGCCGCCGACCGGGTGCTGTGCGCCGGGCAGGACCACCCCCAGCTGCCGTACCTGCGGGAGGCAGGGGTCGCCGTGGAGCACACCGCGCCCTCGGCCGCGGAGCTCGTGGACGACTGCGCCGGCGGCCGGACCGTGGTGGTCCTGGTGGGAGGGGAGGGCGACCAGCGCCTCACCGACGGCCTGGCCCGCCTCGGCGGTTCCGGCCGGGTGCAGATGCCCGACCTGGAGCTGCTGCCCGGTTCGTACGACCTGCCCGGCGCGCGCCTCCTGGATCTGGTGCAGGTCATGGACCGGATCCGCCTCGCATGTCCGTGGACCTCGCAGAAGACGCACGAGGGTCTCGCGAAGTACGCCATCGAGGAGGCGTACGAACTCGTCGAGGCCATCGAGGACGGAGACCGCGAGGAACTGCGCGAGGAGCTCGGCGACGTACTGCTCCAGGTGGTCTTCCACGCGCGCATCGCGCAGGAGGACCAGGAGGAGCCGTTCGGCATCGACGACGTCGCGGCCACGATCGTCGAGAAGCTGATCCACCGTCATCCGCACGTGTTCGGCGACGCGACCGCCGAGACCCCGGAGGACGTCCGCGCGCACTGGCTGCGTACGAAGGCGATCGAGAAGCAGCGGGAGTCCGTCACCGACGGGGTGCCGCTCGGACAGCCCGGCCTGGCACTCGCCGCCAAGCTCGGCAGCAGGGTCCGCACCGCCGGGCTCGACGTGGAACTCCCCGAGGGCGACGGCGTCGGCCACCGGCTGCTCGCCCTCGCCGTGCGGGCCGAGCAGGACGGCACCGACCCGGAGGCCGCCCTGCGGGCCGCCGCCCGCACCTACCGGGACGCCGTCCGGGCGGCCGAGGGGCTCGGCTCCACGCCGGATAGCGTCGAGGAGTGAACGACAGCCCCGATACGGCCTCCGCGCCCGACGCAGCGCCCGAACTCTTCACCTGGGAGTTCGCCACCGACCCGTACCCCGCCTACGCCTGGCTCCGGGAGCACAGCCCCGTGCACCGCACGGCGCTGCCCAGCGGCGTCGAGGCCTGGCTGGTGACCCGGTACGCGGATGCCAGGCAGGCCCTCGCCGACACCCGGCTCTCCAAGAACCCGGCGCACCACTCCGGGTCGGCGACCGCCAAGGGCAGGACGGGCATCCCGGGGGAGCGCAAGGCGGAGCTGATGACGCACCTGCTGAACATCGACCCGCCGGACCACACCCGGCTGCGCCGGCTCGTGTCCAAGGCGTTCACCCCGCGCCGGGTCGCCGAGTTCGCCCCGCGCGTGCAGGAGCTGACGGACCGCCTCATCGACTCGTTCGTGGAGGAGGGGAAGGCGGACCTCATCCACGACTTCGCCTTCCCCCTCCCCATCTACGCGATCTGCGACCTGCTGGGCGTGCCCCGCGAGGACCAGGACGACTTCCGTGACTGGGCGGGCATGATGATCCGGCACGGCGGCGGGCCGCGCGGCGGGGTGGCCAGGTCGGTCAAGAAGATGCGCGGCTATCTCGCCGAGCTCATCCACCGCAAGCGGGAGAACCCCGGCGACGACCTGATCTCCGGGCTGATCCGGGCCAGCGACCACGGCGAGCACCTCAGCGAGAACGAGGCCGCGGCGATGGCGTTCATCCTGCTCTTCGCCGGTTTCGAGACCACAGTCAACCTCATCGGCAACGGCACCTACGCCCTGCTGCGCGACCCGGTCCAGCGCGCACGCCTGGAGCGCTCGCTGGCCGCGGGGGAGACGGACCTGCTCGCCACGGGCCTGGAGGAGCTGCTGCGCTACGACGGGCCGGTGGAGCTCGCGACATGGCGCTACGCCACCGAGCCCGTGACGCTGGGAGGGCAGGACATCGCGACGGGGGACCCCGTCCTCGTGGTGCTGGCGGCCGCCGACCGCGATCCGGAGCGGTTCCAGGATGCGGACACCCTGGACCTCGCGCGCAGTGACAATCAGCACCTCGGATACGGGCACGGCATCCACTACTGCCTGGGGGCGCCGCTGGCCCGTCTGGAGGGGCAGGTGGCGCTGGCGACGCTGCTGCGCCGCCTTCCCGACCTGCGGCTTGCCGCAGATCCTGCCGATTTGCGATGGAGGGGCGGGCTCATCATGCGTGGACTGCGCACGCTTCCTGTGGAGTTCGGAGCCGGGCGCCCAGCCGAAAAAAGTGACAGCCTGTCAACTCTGTGACTTTCACGTGATCTCCGCTGCATCGACTTGTGACACACGTTCGAGTAGGGCTAGGTTCACCCCTCGACTCACCCGTCACATGTCAGTCACACGGAAGGCAATCCCATGGGCTCCGCGAACGGCAGACACCGTCGCCCTCGTCAGGCACCCGCCATCGTCGTCGCCGCAGGCGTCACCGGATCGGCCATCGCCATTCCGCTGCTCGGTGCGGGCGGCGCGCAGGCCGCCGACGCGACGACCTGGGACAGGGTCGCCGAATGCGAGAGCGGCGGCATGTGGAGTGCCGACCTCGGCAACGGCTACTACGGCGGCCTGCAGTTCTCGCAGGACACGTGGTCGGCCTACGGCGGCACGTCGTACGCGTCCCGCGCCGACCTGGCGAGCCGCTCGCAGCAGATAGCGGTCGCGGAGAAGGTCCTGGACGACAAGGGCCCGCAGGCGTGGCCCAGCTGCGCGGTGATCTCCGGCCTCGCCCTGGACGGGACGCTGCCGGGAGTCGACCCGGGCGGCGAGCCGTCCGCCGAGCCCTCGGACACCGCGACCCCGTCCGAGACCCCCTCGTCCGAAGCGACGGACCCGGCGGACGACGCCGACGAGAAGGACGGCTCGGGCGCGAAGGGCGAGGCGAAGGGGAACGCCTCCGACGACACCGCGGACAGGACCGGCGGGACCGGCGAGGCCGGCACGTCGCCGTCCGCCACGCCGTCCCCCGAGGCCTCCGGGTCGTCCGGCACCTCGAAGGACGACGGGGCGAAGAACGGGAAGCACCGCGGCACCCCGGCCCCCGAGGCCGGCACGGAGACGGGCGCCGGTGACGGGCGCGAGTCCGGCCGCCACGCCTCGCGGGGCGACGCCGGCGCGCGGCAGGGCGGCGAGGGGACGTACACCGTCCGCGAGGGCGACAACCTCTGGGCGATCGCCGACGCGCAGGAGCTTCGCGGCGGCTGGACCGCGCTCTACGAGGCCAACAAGGACGAGCTGGGCTCCGACCCGGACCTGATCCTTCCGGGCCAGGACCTGGACCTCGGCCTCGGCCTCGGGACGGACGCGCAGGACACCCAGGCGGAGGACGCCGCCGTCAACTGATCAAAAGCGGGAAAACACCCCGAAAACAGGGGCAGTTAAGAGGCCTATGTCCACTTATGCGTAAGTGAGACATGGGTCTCTTTGCGTCAACTGCCGTGCCCCGTCCGTCCGGTCCGTCCATATTGGCTCCGACCTGCGAAAACGGCCCCCAAGGCCGGACCGTTACGCGCTGATTAGCCGTTATGTCCATCTTTGAATGTGGGGGTTGCGTGTGTTTACGGTCGGAGCCGCTCGCACCGCGGGCACCTTCGACCGTCACGCCGAATCCTGCCGTCGGTCGGGGGGAACGACGCGTAAAGCGCCGTAGGCAGGAGCGGGGGACCCAGGTAAGTGCCGGAACCCGGCCGTCGGACGACGGGCGGGGGAACGGCTAGGGGTGAAGTGGTCCGCGGGAGCGGGTCACCGGGCAACTCACAGGCCCGAACCCGACAGCTCACCTCGTAGGCGTCGGTGAGGAGAACCATGCTGCTTTCCAGCAAGGGCAAGCACCGTCGCCCGTCCAAGGCCGTCCGTATCGCGACCCTGGCCGGTGTCACCGGTGCTGCCGTCGCCGTGCCGCTCATGGGCGCGACCGGTGCCTCCGCCGCCTCCGTCGACACCTGGGACGCCGTCGCCCAGTGCGAGTCCGGTGGCAACTGGTCCATCAACACCGGTAACGGCTACTACGGCGGCCTGCAGTTCTCGGCCTCCAGCTGGGCAGCCGCGGGCGGCACGCAGTACGCCGCCCGTGCCGACCTGGCCACCAAGGGCCAGCAGATAGCCGCCGCCGAGAAGCTCCTGGACCTCCAGGGTCCGGGCGCCTGGTCCTGTGCCGGTGCCGGCGGGCTGACGAACGACGGTGTGGACCCGGGTGTCGACACCGGCTCCGGCCAGAGCGCCGACAAGGCCGAGACGAAGGCCCAGCCGGAGCGCAAGGCCGAGCAGCCCACCACGCGCAGCGAGAAGCGCACGGCCCCCGAGAAGACCGTCACCACCCCGACCGGCAAGAAGGTCGAGAAGGGTGACGGCGAGTACAAGGTGAAGGCCGGCGACACCCTCAGCAAGATCGCCGACGCGAAGAAGGTCAAGGGCGGCTGGGCGAAGCTGTTCAAGCTGAACGACGACATCGTCGACGACGCCGACATGATCTTCCCGGGTCAGCAGCTCCACCTGAAGTAGTCGGAAGCGGTCCGGGGTCCCCCTCCTGCCCCGGCGGCCCGGCCCGGCGCGCAGACCCCCCGCGCGCCGGGCCGCGGTCGTGTCCGGCACCTGCCGAACGGGTGCCGGTGCGGGCCCGCCGTCGGGGTGAGCGTTCAACTGTTGTGGTTACCCACCAGTAGAATTCTGGACCTTTGCCCGGAATGCAGGCCCTTGGGTCCTTTTTCGTCCCAGGGGACGGGCGGACGGCCGACGGAGCGGGCCGGGCCGGTTAGGCTCGTGGCGCAAGGCCACAGTGACCCTGCACAACCAGTGTCAGATCCCAGAAGGAGATGCCTCGTGCCGTCCATCGACGTCGTCGTAGCCAGGGAAATCCTCGACTCCCGGGGCAACCCCACGGTCGAGGTCGAGGTTGGCCTCGACGACGGCAGCACGGGACGTGCTGCTGTTCCGTCCGGCGCCTCCACCGGTGCGTTCGAGGCCATTGAGCTTCGCGACGGTGACCCCAACCGCTACCAGGGCAAGGGCGTCGAGAAGGCCGTCCTCGCCGTGATCGAGCAGATCGGCCCGGAGCTCGTCGGTTACGACGCCACCGAGCAGCGCCTCATCGACCAGGCGATGTTCGACCTGGACGCGACCGAGAACAAGGGCTCCCTCGGCGCCAACGCCATCCTCGGTGTCTCGCTGGCCGTGGCGCACGCCGCGTCCGAGGCCTCCGACCTCCCGCTGTTCCGCTACCTCGGCGGCCCGAACGCGCACCTGCTGCCCGTTCCGATGATGAACATCCTGAACGGCGGCTCGCACGCCGACTCCAACGTGGACATCCAGGAGTTCATGATCGCGCCGATCGGCGCCGAGTCCTTCTCCGAAGCCCTTCGCTGGGGCGCGGAGATCTACCACACCCTGAAGAAGGTCCTGAAGACCAAGGGCCTGTCCACCGGTCTCGGTGACGAGGGCGGCTTCGCCCCCAACCTCGAGTCCAACCGTGCCGCCCTCGACCTCATCCTCGAGGCCATCAAGGAGGCCGGTTACGTCCCCGGCCGTGACATCGGGCTCGCGCTCGACGTCGCCGCGTCCGAGTTCTACAAGGACGGCGTCTACGAGTTCGAGGGCAAGTCCCGCTCTGCCGCCGAGATGACCGAGTACTACGAGGAGCTCGTCTCCGCGTACCCGCTGGTCTCCATCGAGGACCCGCTGTACGAGGACGACTGGGCGGGCTGGAAGGTCATCACCGACAAGCTCGGCGCCAAGGTGCAGATCGTCGGTGACGACCTGTTCGTCACCAACCCCGAGCGCCTCGCCCGCGGCATCGAGGAGGGCTCGGCCAACGCCCTGCTCGTCAAGGTCAACCAGATCGGTTCGCTGACCGAGACCCTGGACGCCGTCGAGCTGGCGCAGCGCAACGGCTTCAAGTGCATGATGTCGCACCGTTCCGGCGAGACCGAGGACGTCACCATCGCCGACCTCGCCGTCGCCGTGAACTGTGGCCAGATCAAGACCGGCGCCCCGGCCCGCTCGGACCGCGTCGCCAAGTACAACCAGCTGCTGCGCATCGAGGAGATCCTCGACGACGCCGCGGTGTACGCCGGCCGTTCGGCGTTCCCGCGGTTCCGCTTCGACGGCTGACAGCCCGAGTCCGGAGCACCAGCCTCCGTCCGTCCCCGCATTCGGTCCCGTACCGTGTGCGGGGACGGACGTGCGTAACGGGGAGGCGTGAGACATGGCCGGGAAGGACCGCGACCGGTTCTCCACCGCGACCAGGCTGCGACTGCTGGGGGAGCAGACGGCGGCCCGCGTCTACCGGTCCCAGAGCCGCCGCCAGGCCCGCCGCTCACGGCTCACGGGCCGGGCCGCGTTCCTCGCGCTGATCGTCTGCTCGCTGGTGGTCGCCCTGGCGTACCCCATGCGCCAGTACGTCTCCCAGCGCGACCAGATCGCCGACCAGGAGAGGCTCTCCCGGGAGGCCCACCAGCGGACCGAGGAGCTGCGCGACGAGAAGGCGCGGCTCAAGGACGACGCGTACATCCGGCGTCTCGCGCGCCAGCACCTCCACTACGTGGTGCCCGGCGAGACCGGTTATACGGTGGTCGACCCGGACGCGGCCGAGGTGCGCCGGGGCGAGCCGGGGGCGACGGGTCGGCCCTGGCACTCGAACCTCTGGGACGGCGTCGACAGCGCGGACCGCGAATGACCTCGCGTACGCGCGGCGCGCCGGGCCCGCACCGATTCATACAGTCCGACCGATGACATTCAAGGCAGGCATGGACACGCCCCCTCCGCAGACCGAATCCACCACGCCGACCGCCGCGGACATCGCCGCGTTCGAGCTCCAGCTCGGCCGGCCGCCGCGCGGGCTGCGCGCCATCGCGCACCACTGCCCGTGCGGCAACCCGGACGTGGTCGAGACGCAGCCCCGTCTGGAGGACGGCACGCCGTTCCCGACGACGTACTACCTGACCTGCCCGCGTGCCGCGTCCGCGATCGGCACGCTGGAGGCCAACGGGGTCATGAAGGAGATGACCGAGCGGCTCACGACGGACCCGGAGCTGGCAGCCGCCTACCGCGCCGCGCACGAGGACTACCTCGCCCGGCGCGACGCCATCGAGGTCCTGGAGGGCTTCCCGAGCGCGGGCGGCATGCCGGACCGGGTGAAGTGCCTGCACGTCCTGGTCGGCCACTCGCTGGCCGCGGGCCCGGGCGTGAACCCGCTGGGCGACGAGGCGATCGCGATGCTGCCGGAATGGTGGGCCAAGGGCCCGTGCGTCACGCCGTGCGGCCCCGGCGCCGGACCCGACGCGTCCTGATCCCGCGCGGTACACGTACAACCACAGGAGCCCCATGACCCGCGTTGCCGCCATCGACTGCGGTACCAACTCCATCCGCCTGCTCGTCGCGGACGTGGACCCCGCCACCGGGGACTTCACCGAGCTGGACCGCCGGATGAGGATCGTCCGGCTCGGCCAGGGTGTCGACCGGACCGGCCGGCTGGCCCCCGAGGCGCTCGATCGGACCTTCGACGCCTGCCGCGAGTACGCGGCGGTGATCAAGGAGCTGGGCGCCGACCGGATCCGGTTCGTCGCCACGTCCGCGTCCCGCGACGCGGAGAACAGTGCCACGTTCGTCCGAGGCGTCCTGGACATCCTGGGCGTCGAGCCCGAGGTCGTCACGGGCGACCAGGAGGCGCAGCTCTCGTTCGACGGCGCGACCAAGGAACTGGTCGGCGGCGACCACCTGGAGAAGCCGTATCTGGTGGTGGACATCGGGGGCGGCTCCACGGAGTTCGTCGTCGGGGACGACCGTGTCCGCGCCGCCCGGTCCGTGGACATCGGCTGCGTACGCATGACGGAGCGTCATCTCACGTCGGACGGGGCCGTCGTGGACCCGCCCACCCCCGACCGGATCGCCGCGATCCGCGCGGACATCGGCTCCGCGCTGGATCTGGCCGAGGAGACCGTGCCGCTCTCGTCGGCGGCGACGCTCGTCGGCCTGGCCGGGACGGTCACCACCGTCGCCGCCATCGCGCTCGGGCTCGACGAGTACGACTCCGAGGCGATCCACCACTCCCGGGTCTCCCTGGAGCGGGTCAGGGAGATCACCGGGCGGCTGCTGGCCTCGACGCACGAGGAGCGCGCGGCGATCCCCGCGATGCACCCGGGCCGGGTCGACGTGATCGCCGCGGGCGCGCTGGTCCTGCTCGCGGTGATGGAGCGGAGCGGAGCCGTGGAGGTCGTGGTCAGCGAGCACGACATCCTCGACGGGATCGCCTGGTCCGCCGCCTGATCACAGGGCGCGCGCAGGTGCGGTGAGATGCTGCTCATACGCATTCCGGCCTGCACCTTTGAGCTCGACGAGACCCCTCCGGACCCGTCCGGAGGGGTCTTTCGCGAGGCGCCGCGAGAAACTTCGTGAACTTCTTCACAAGGAATTCGGCTCCTCCGGGCGAAGTTCTTCCTCCGGGGGGCCGTGTGGGCGCCCCACGGCTCCGCGCGGGTGTGATGCGGGGGCGTTTCGGGGGTGTGGCGGAGACGTGTCCCGGGCAGGTGGTTCATCCGGGCCGAGGGCTCAAGGGCCAGCTCACAAGTGGTGAACAACGTTCGCCGGGGCGGTGTGGTTCCCCTCCCGCACCATGACCTGGGTCACGTGGGCGGCGGAGTGTAGCAGAGGGGCGCGCATACCTTGTGAAGGGGCTCACGAGCATGCCCCCCGAGGGGGGTGGATACTCGATGGCATGAGCACCACGGAGCGTCCCAGGATCCTCGTTGTAGGCGGTGGGTACGTAGGCCTGTACGCAGCTCGTCGCATTCTGAAGAAGATGCGGTATGGAGAGGCGACCGTCACGGTCGTCGACCCGCGCTCGTACATGACGTACCAGCCCTTCCTCCCCGAAGCTGCTGCCGGCAGCATCTCGCCTCGGCATGTCGTCGTCCCGCTGCGACGCGTGCTGCCCAAGGCAGAGGTTCTCACCGGCCGTGTCACGACCATCGATCAGGACCGCAAGGTCGCCACGGTCGCGCCGCTCGTCGGCGAGGCCTACGAGCTGCCCTTCGACTACCTGGTCATCGCGATGGGCGCGGTCTCCCGTACCTTCCCGATCCCCGGCCTCGCCGAGCAGGGCATCGGCATGAAGGGCATCGAGGAGTCCATCGGTCTGCGCAACCACGTCCTCGAGCAGCTGGACAAGGCCGACTCGACGACCGACGAGGACGTCCGCCGCAAGGCGCTGACGTTCGTGTTCGTGGGCGGCGGCTTCGCCGGTGCGGAGACCATCGGCGAGGTCGAGGACATGGCCCGCGACGCGTCGAAGTACTACACGAGCGTGAAGCGCGAGGACATGCGCTTCATCCTGGTCGACGCCGCGGACAAGATCCTTCCCGAGGTCGGCCCGAAGCTGGGCGCGTACGGCAAGGAGCACCTGGAGAGCCGCGGTGTCGAGGTCTACCTCTCGACGTCCATGGACTCCTGCGTCGACGGCCACGTGGTGCTGAAGAACGGCCTCGAGGTCGACTCCAGCACGATCGTGTGGACGGCCGGCGTGAAGCCGAACCCGGCGCTGGCCCGCTTCGGCCTGCCGCTCGGCCCCCGCGGTCACGTGGACACCTCCGAGAAGCTCCAGGTGCAGGGCACCGACTACATCTGGGCCGCGGGCGACAACGCCCAGGTCCCGGACATGGTCGGCCGCCGCGCGGGCAACCCGAACGCCTGGTGCCCGCCGAACGCCCAGCACGCGCTGCGTCAGGCCAAGGTCCTCGGTGACAACGTGATCTCCGGCATGCGGGGCTTCCCGCAGAAGGAGTACAGCCACGCCAACAAGGGTGCGGTCGCCGGACTGGGCCTGCACAAGGGCGTCGCGATGATCGTCATGGGCAAGGTGAAGATCAAGGTCAAGGGCCGTCTCGCCTGGTACATGCACCGCGGCTACCACGGCATGGCCATGCCGACCTGGAACCGCAAGATCCGGATCTTCGCCGACTGGACGCTGGCGATGTTCCTGAAGCGCGAGGTCGTCTCGCTCGGCGCCATGGAGACTCCGCGCGAGGAGTTCTACGAGGCCGCCAAGCCGAGCCCCGCTCCGGTCGCGGCCAAGGCCGACAGCGACAAGAGCAAGGCCGGCGAGAAGGCCAAGGCCTCCTAGCCGCAGTACGTCACCGAAGGGGTCGTCCGCCATCCGTGGTGCGGACGGCCCCTTCGGCGTTCCCGGACGGCCCCAACTGGATGGTCGCTGCAAGTATTTTGCCGTTCCGTTGCCCGCGGGCGGGATGGCGCGGCTCCCGGGCGGCGTTGACCCTGGTGTACCTCGCCGAGGCCCGAGGTGTCGCGGCCCGGTTCAGGTGCGTATGTGCGAAATTCAGGCACGTTCGGAAACACCACCACGGAGGTGCGCACCATGGCCGACGCCGCATCGCGGCTGACCGCTCTCGCCGAAGAGTTGCTGGGAGAACCCCTGCCGGTCCGGATCCGGGCCTGGGACGGCAGCGAATCCGGGCCGCCGGGTGCCCCCACCCTCGTGCTGCGCCACCGCCGGGCCCTTCGCCGGCTGCTCTGGAAGCCGGGCGAGCTGGGGCTCGCCCGCGCCTGGGTGGCCGGCGAGATCGACGTCGACGGTGATCTGTACGCGGCCCTGGACGCGGTGGCCTCGCTGCTCTGGGAACGCGGTGCCGACGCGAAGGACACCGTCCACCCCGTCCGGGACCCGAAGGTGCGGGCCTTCGCCCGAGGCCTCGTCGAGCTGGCCGGGCCGTGGCCGCCGCCGCCCCCGCCCGCCGAGGAGATCCGCCGGCGCACCGGCCCGCTGCACACCAGGCGCCGCGACAAGGAAGCGATCAGCCACCACTACGACGTGGGCAACGACTTCTACGCCATGGTCCTCGGCCCGTCCATGGTGTACTCCTGCGCCTACTGGCAGGACGGCGCCACCCTGGAGGAAGCCCAGCGCGACAAGCTCGACCTCGTCTGCCGCAAGCTCGCCCTCGCCGAGGGCGACCGCCTCCTGGACGTCGGCTGCGGGTGGGGCTCCATGGCCATCCACGCCGCCCGTGAGTACGGCGTACGGGTCACCGGGGTGACCCTCTCCGCCGAACAGGCCGCCTTCGCCCGCAAGCGCATCGCCGAGGAGGGCCTCACCGACCGGATCGAGATCCGGGTCCAGGACTACCGTGACGTCAGGGACGGCCCGTACGACGCCATCTCCTCGATCGGCATGGCCGAGCACGTCGGCTCGGTCCGCTTCCGCGAGTACGCCGACGACCTCTACGCACTGCTCCGGCCGGGTGGCCGGCTGCTCAACCACCAGATCGCCCGCCGCCCGGAGAGGGACGAGTCGGCGTACCACGTCGACGAGTTCATCGACGCCTACGTCTTCCCCGACGGCGAACTCGCCCCGGTGGGCCGCACCGTCGCCACCCTGGAGGAAGCCGGGTTCGAGACCCGGGACGTCGAGGCGATCCGCGAGCACTACGCACTGACCCTGCGCCGGTGGGTGGCCAATCTGGAGGCGCACTGGAAAGAGGCCGTACGGGCCACCTCGCCCGGGCGGGCCAGGGTGTGGCGGCTCTACATGGCCGCCTCCGCGCTCTCCTTCGAGCACAACAAGATCGGCGTCAACCAGATCCTCGCGGTGCGTCCGCGGGAGGGCGGCCCGTCCGGGATGCCGCTGCGGGCCCGTGACTGGACGGCGTCGGCGAACGGCTGATCCGGGAACGCGGAAGGGGCGGTACCCGCCGTGCGGGTACCGCCCCTTCCACCGTGCCGCTACTCCGTCTTGATCGCGGTGAGCATGTTCAGCCGCGCGCCGCTGCGGGCCGGCCACAGGGAGGCCAGGACCC
Organism: Streptomyces sp. NPDC057287; assembly: GCF_042667905.1. NCBI lineage: Bacteria > Bacillati > Actinomycetota > Actinomycetes > Kitasatosporales > Streptomycetaceae > Streptomyces > Streptomyces sp. NPDC057287. The sequence continues at coordinate 119,237 of NZ_JBHUYV010000019.1, forward strand.
CCACCAGGCCGGCGAGCACCAGGAAGAGGGCGAGCCGGTCCCACGGGATGACCAGGGCGTAGCCGGGGATGTCGGCGGACAGGCTCTTCCCGATGGCCCAGCCGAGGAACGTTCCGAGGCCCACGCCGACCACCGCTCCGAAGAGCGAGATGACGACGGCCTCCAGCCGGATCATGCGCTTGACCCTGCGCCGGTCCAGACCGATCGCCCGCAGCATGCCGATCTCCTGCTGACGTTCGAAGACCGACATGGCCAGTGTGTTGACGACGCCGAGGACCGCGATGACCAGGGCCATCGCCAGCAGCCCGTACATGATGTTCAGCGCCGTGTTGATGAACCCGCCGAACATGTCCCGGATGCCTTGGCGGTCCATGACGCTCATCGCCGGGTTGTCGCCGAGCGCCTTGACCACGGCGCTCTCGTTGGCGTCGCTCTGGCCGCCCTCCATGGTCAGCCACACCTCGCGGATGTCGGCGGCGCTCTCGTGCGGGGCGACGACGGTCTCGGAGATCAGGACCGGGGAGAGGAACTCGTTGCCCTCGTAGAGCGCCCCGACCTTCAGGGTCTCCTTCTTCTCGTCCTGGAACGTCACGGGGACGCTGTCGCCGGTCTTCCAGCCGTGCGACCGCGCGGTCTTGCGGTCGACGGCGATCTCGCCGTCCTTCAGCGAGGACAGCGACCCGGAGACCGTCTTCAGGCTGAAGACCTTCTCGACGTCGCCGGGGGTGACGCCGGACGCCGACACACCCGCCTCGCCCTTGCCGCCGACGGTGAGCCAGACGGACCGCTGGGGGGAGGCCGCCGCGACACCGTCGGCCTTGCGCAGGGCGGTGAGAGCCGACTCGTCGAGCGAGTCCCCGCTGGCCATCGAGACCATGTAGTCGGCCCGGATGTTGTCCGTCGTCATCTTGTCGATGGCCTGGCCGAGCGTGACGCCGAGCACGGAGATACCGGTGACCAGGGTGAGCCCGATCGCCAGGGCGGACGCGGTGGCTCCCGTACGGCGCGGATTGCGGACGGCGTTCTGCGCGGCCAGCTTGCCGGAGACCCCGAAGAGCTTCCCCAGCGCCGGACGCACCAGGGCGATCACCGGCCGTGAGAGCAGCGGGATGAGGACGATGACGCCGATCAGGGCGAGGAAGGCCCCGCCGCCGAGGAGCCACCGGCCGTTCTCGCCGCCCTGGGCGGCACCGGCCACGATCAGGGCGGAACCGAGGAGGGTGAGCACGGCGCCGAGGGAGTTCCGTACGACCAGCGACTTGGTGGTGGCCACCGCGTGCACGCTGCTCATCGCCGCCACCGGCGGGATCTTGGCGGCCCGGCGGGCGGGCAGCCAGGCGGCGAACACGGTGATGAGCACGCCGACGGCGAACGCGGAGACGACCGCGGTGGGGGAGACGACCAGCGGACCGGCCGGGATCTTCCCGCCGAACATGCCCATCGCGGAGCGCAGTCCCACCGCGAGTGCGACGCCGAGGGCGAAGCCGATCACCGAGGCGACCACACCGACCACACCGGCTTCGAGCAGGATGGCCCGCTTGACCTGCCGTCGGGAGGCGCCGACAGCGCGCATCAGGGCGAGTTCCTTGGTGCGCTGGGCGATGAGCATGGTGAAGGTGTTGGCGATCAGGAACACGCCGACGAAGAGCGCGATGGCCGCGAAGGCCAGCAGCATCGCGTTGAGGCTCTTGAGGCCGGACTCGGTCATCCTGGCCTCCTCGTCCGCGAGGGCCGCGCCCGTCTTGGCCTCGGCGGACTCCGGGATGAGGGGCTTCACGGCGTCGAGGAGCTGCCGGTCGGACGTTCCCGTGGTGGCGGCCACGGTGACGTCGCTGAACTCGCCGGGCCGCAGGTACAGCTTCTGGGCGACCTCGGTGTCGAAGAGGACCAGGCTGCCGCCGGCGTTCACCGCGCCGTCCTCGGTGGTGAAGATCCCGGAGAGGGTGTACTCCTTCACCGGCCCGTTCGTGGCGACCCGCACCGGCTTGCCCACGCGGTAGTCGCCCTTGGCGGCGGTCTCCTTGTCGAGGGCGACCTGGCCGGCCTCCACCGGCCCCGTGCCTTCGGTGAAGGCGTACTGCCCGTCCTTGCCTCCGGCCCCGGGGGAGAAGTTGGATCCGGTGTTGGACCAGCCGTCGCCGATGAGCTTGCCGCCCGTGTCGGCGACGCCGGCGAACCCGGAGACGCGTCCGGTGGCCCCTGCCACCCCGTCGAGGTCCTGGATCTTCTTGAGCGTGGCCTCGTCGATGCCTTCGGCCTGGTCGTCGCCGCGCTGGGCCCAGGTCTTGACGGCGACGGCGACGGCGTCGTAGCTCTTGGCCGACTGGTTGCGGAAGGCGTTGCCGAGGGTGTCGGTGAAGACGAGGGTGCCGGAGACGAACGCTACGCCGAGCATGACGGCGAGCACGGTCATCAGCAGCCTGGCCTTGTGCGCGAGCACATTGCGCAGGGCGGTACGGAACATGTCTGTGTGTCCTGGGATGGGTTCCGGAAGGGGGGAGGGGAGCGGCGGCCTTGCCGCGTCAGCTGGTGCGGCCCTTCGCGTCGAACGCCTTCATCCGGTCGAGGACCCCGTCGGCGGTGGGGGCCAGCATCTGGTCGACGACCGCGCCGTCCGCGAGGAAGACCACACGGTCCGCGTAGGAGGCGGCCACCGGGTCGTGGGTCACCATCACCACGGTCTGGCCGAGCTCGCGCACCGAGTTGCGCAGGAAGCCGAGGACCTCGGCGCCGGAGCGCGAGTCGAGGTTCCCGGTCGGCTCGTCCCCGAAGATGATCTCCGGCTGCGAGGCCAGGGCGCGGGCGACCGCGACGCGCTGCTGCTGGCCGCCGGAGAGCTCGGTGGGCCGGTGCTTCAGCCGGTCCGAGAGCCCCACCATGTCGATGACCTTCTGGAGCCAGGCGGCATCGGGCTTGCGGCCTGCGATGTCCATCGGCAGGGTGATGTTCTCCAGGGCGCTCAGGGTGGGCAGCAGGTTGAACGCCTGGAAGATGAAGCCGATCTTGTCCCGGCGCAGCTGTGTGAGCTGCTTGTCCTTCAGCGCCCCCAGCTCGGTCTCACCGATGCGCACGGAGCCGCTGCTGAAGCTGTCGAGGCCGGCCACACAGTGCATCAGCGTGGACTTGCCGGAGCCCGACGGGCCCATGATGGCGGTGAATTCGCCCTGCGGGAAGTCCACGGTCACCCGGTCCAGGGCGATCACCTGGGTCTCGCCCTGGCCGTAGACCTTCGACAGCTCCGTGGCTCGGGCGGCGACCGCGGTGGTGCGGTGGGCGGTGGTGGTGGTCACAGGGGTACTCCTGGTTCGGACGGCTCGACGGGGACCCCTCCATCGTCGCCGCCGTACGGCGCCGGGGCGTCAGTCCCCGTGCCCGTTCCCGGGGCCCTCTTGAGTCGCACCCGCAGGGCGTCGGTGTAGTCCTGAGGTAGGAGGGCGACCCCGAGATCCCCGGTCCGCGCTCAGCGCGGCGGTGCCGTGGACCCGCGCGGCACCAGACGGGCGGCGGCGTCCTCGAACCCGGGGGCCGAGCCGTCGGCGACCATCGCCAGCAGGGTACGGGCCGCGTGGGTGCCGTACGCGGGGATGTCCCTGCTCAGCGCGGTCAGCGGCGGCCGGACGACGCGGGAGAGCTGGGAGTCGTCCCAGGCGACGAGCGAGAGGTCGGCGGGCACGTCCAGCCCCATCTCCTGGGCGACCGAGAGTCCTGCCACGGCCATGATGTCGTTGTCGTAGATGACGGCGGTCGGCCGCGCGGCCGAGCTGATCAGCCGCCGGGTGGCGTGCGCGCCCTCCTCGCCGGAGTAGTCGGTGTGCACCACCACCGGCTCGTCCAGCCCGAGCTCCGCGCTGATCTCACGCTGGGCGCGGTCGCGCAGCTGGGTGTGGGTCAGCTCGGGCAGCCCGGCGACCCGGGCGACGGTACGGTGCCCGAGCGCGCTCAGGTACGTCAGGGTGTCCCGCAGCGCCGCCCGCTCGTCGGACCACACGGGTGTGAGCGGTCCGGCCGCGGACGGGTCGCCGATCACGACGGCGGGCATGCCCAGCTCGGTGATGCCCTCGATGCGCGGGTCGGGGGAGCGCACATCGGCGAGGAACACCCCGTCCACCCGGCCCTCGCCCCACCAGCGCCGGTACATCTCCAGCTCCTGGGCCGGGTCGGTGACGACCTGGAGGAGCAGGGCGCAGCCGCGGGCGGAGAGCTCGGTCTCGATGCCGCTGATCAGCTCCATGAAGAACGGCTCGACCCCGAGCATCCTGGCCGGCCGTGACAGTGCGAGCCCCACGGTGCCGGCCCGTGCGTGAGTGAGGGCGCGGGCCGCGCTGTTGGGGCGCCAGCCGATCTCCTCGGCGATGGCCTTGATGGAGGCGCGGGTCGCGGGGGACACCCCGGGGCGGTCGTTGAGGGCGTACGACACCGCGACCTTCGAGACCCCGGCGCGGCGTGCGATGTCGGCGATCGTGGGACGGTGCTTGGACATGCGACCTCGCTTAACCGGTTCGTGTTCAGGAGTCATCCTAGCCGCAGGTCCCTGACCTCTGTCTTCCCCCGGGCGGTCCAGACCTCTCCCTGAGTCCCCGAAGAAACTGGAATGGGAGCGCTCCCGCTCCCTTGACACCACTCCGGGGCGCCCATACCTTCACGGCACTTACCCGGTTCAGTAACTCCGCTCGGCAGGGACGGCGGGGGAAAAGGAGGGGCTATGGGTACGCGTACCCGGCTGCGGGTCACCACCGCGCTCGCCGTGTTCACACTCGCCGCGACCGCGTGCACGGGAGGCGGTTCGGGGACGGGCTCCGCCGGCGGCCCGGCCGGAAAGGGCGGATCGCTGCCGCGCAACGAGACGCTCTACACGACCGGCACCCAGTGGGGGCCTCCGGCCAACTACAACCCGCTGCGCAACTGGGACCACGCGACCGGCACCAAGGGACTGGTCTACGAGACGCTGTTCCACTTCGACCCGAACGAGGGCAAGCTGACGCCCTGGCTCGCGGAGTCGGGCAGCTGGACCGACGGCAGGACCTACGAGGTGAAGCTGCGTTCCGGCATCATCTGGGCCGACGGCAAGCCGCTGACCGCGAAGGACGTGGCGTACTCCTACGGCCTCGGCAAGATCGAGGCCTCCGCCTTCCACTCGCTGTGGAGCTGGCTGTCCGACGCGAAGGCGGTGGACGACACCACGGTCCGCTTCACCTTCAAGGAGGCCCGCTACCAGGAGTGGGACTCCACCCTCTACGGCCAGCCGATCGTCCCCGAGCACGTCTGGAGCTCGCGCACCGACGAGGACATCCTCAACGGCGTCAACGACAAGCCGGTCGGCACCGGGGCGTACAAGCTCAGGAGCAAGACCCAGGACCGGGTCGTCTGGGAGCGGCGCGACGACTGGTGGGGCACGAAGGCGCTGAGCATGACGCCCGCTCCCCGCTACATCGTCGACGTCTCCAACCCGAGCAACGAAGTGGTCATCGGCCAGCTGGGCCAGGGCCAGCTGGACCTCAGCAACAACTTCCTGCCCGGCGCCTCCTCGTTGATCAAGAGCAAGAAGGTCGTGTCGTACTACGACGAGGCCCCCTACATGCTCTCGGCCAACACCGCCTGGCTGGTGCCCAACACCACGAAGAAGCCGATGGACGACGCCGCCTTCCGCCGGGCGCTCGCCGCGTCCGTCGACACCGGGAAGATCGTCAAGGGCGTCTACGGCGACCTGGTCAAGCCAGCTTCCCCGACCGGTCTGCTGCCGCAGTGGGAGCAGTTCGACGACAAGGCCCTCATCGCCGAGAAGGGCTTCACGCACGACGCCGCTGCGGCGAAGAAGGAGCTCGCGGACGCCGGCTACAAGGACAAGGACGGCGACGGCTTCGTCGAGAACAAGGACGGCTCCGCGCTGAGTCTGAAGCTTGCCGTGCCCTCGGGCTGGACCGACTGGATGGAGGCGGCCAAGGTCATCGCCGCCGGCGCCAAGGACGCGGGCATCAAGGTCAGCACCGAGTTCCCCGACCAGAACGCCCTCAACGAGCAGCGCGGGAAGGGCGACTTCGACCTCGTGATCAACAACGAGCGCCAGCTGTCGAACACCCCCTGGACGTACTACGAGTACATGTTCCAGATGCCCGTGCAGAAGCAGCAGAACACGGTCAACTTCGGGCGCTACGAGAACGAGAAGGCCTGGAAGCTGGTGCAGGAGCTCGGCGGGGTGAAGACCGACGACACCGCGGGCATGAAGGCCGCCGTGTCGAAGATCCAGGACATCCAACTGACCGAGATGCCCATCATCCCGCTCTGGTACAACGGCCTCTGGTCGCAGTCCACCACCGGCTCCTGGACGAACTGGCCGTCGGACGCCGAGGGAGCTCCGAAGACGGCACCGGCCCTGTGGCGCAACTGGCTGGAGATGGGCGGCTTTGAGACGCTCACGCAGCTGAAGCCCGCCAAGTAGCACGGCCGTCGCCGACTCCACGACCGCCCCGTCGTGCGCGCGCACCTGACCGTGCGCGCACGGCGGGGCTCTCCACCAGGGGAGCACCCTTGCGCCGCTATTTCGCCCGCAAACTTCTCATCTACGCGCTGACCTTCGTCGTCGCCGTCACCGTCAACTGGATGATCCCGCGCTTCATGCCCGGTGACCCGGTCTCCGCCATGGTCGCCCGCGCCCGCGTCTCGCAGCCCGAGGCCGCCGAGGCGATGCGCACGTACTACAACAACCTGTTCGGCTTCGACGAGCCCTTGTGGCAGCAGTACCTCCACTTCTGGGGTGCGCTGCTCCAGGGCGACTTCGGGATCTCCATCTTCGTCTTCCCCACACCTGTCGGCGACGTCCTGCTCGACGCCCTCCCGTACACGCTCGGCCTGATGATCCCGGCCGTCCTGCTCAGCTGGTTCGCGGGCAACTGGATCGGCGCGCTGTCCGCCCGCCGCAAGGTCCTCGACAACACCGTCCTGCCGGCGGGCTACCTGCTGACCGCCATGCCGTACATGTGGATCGCCGTCATCCTCGCCTGGGCGCTGGGGGCCAAGGCGGGCTGGTTCCCCATATCCGGTGGGTACAGCCTGGACATCCAGCCCGGCTGGAGCGCCGACTTCGCGCTGGACGCGCTGCACCACTGGGTGCTGCCGTTCCTCTCGCTCTTCCTCGTCGCGCTCGGCGGCTGGGCCATCGGCATGCGCAACATGATCATCTACGAGCTGGAGTCCGACTACTCGTCCTACCTGTCGGCCCTCGGCGCACCCCAGCGGCTCATCCGCCGCTACGCCTTCCGCAACGCCGTCCTGCCCCAGATCACCGGCCTGGCACTCCAACTGGGCGTCCTCGTCGCCGGAGCGCTCGTCACCGAGATCGTCTTCGCCTATCCGGGGCTCGGCTCACTGATCCTGGCCGCGATCCAGAACCAGGACTTCTTCCTGCTCCAGGGCGCGTTCCTGTTCATCGTCATCGGCGTACTCATCGCCAACTTCCTCATCGACATCGTGTACGTCGTCGTCGACCCCCGCACCCGTACGGGCATGGCAGGAGGCACGTCATGAGCACACTGCCCGACCCGGCGCCCGAGGCCCCCTCCGCCGAGGCGCCCGTGGCGAAGCCCGGCCGCGAGTCGCTGCACTACGCGGTCCGCAACCCCAAGCTGATCATCGGCGTGACCCTGGTCGCGATCCTGCTCGCCGTCGGCGTCGTCGGCCCCGTGCTGCTCGACAACGGCAACCCCAACGAGTACGTGGGCCCGCAGGCGTCCGCGCCCGACGGCACGTACTGGATGGGCACCACCACCTTCGGCCAGGACGTGTACGCGCAGTTCGTGCACGGGCTGCGCGCCACCTTCCTGGTGGGCGTCGTCGGCGGCGCCATCGCCGCGGTGATCGCCATGCTCGTCGGCTTCCTCGCCGGCTACCGGGGCGGAGTCACCGACGAGATCCTCAACATGCTCACCAACGTCGTGCTCGTGATCCCCGCCCTCGCCGTCCTGCTGATCATCAACGCCTACATGGGGGTGCGGAGCGTCGCAGTGCAGGGCCTGTTCATCGGCCTCACCTCGTGGCCCTGGGCGGCCCGCGCGATCCGCGCGCAGACGTTCTCGCTGCGCACCCGGGAGTTCGTCGACCTGGCCCGGCTCAGCGGGAGCGGCACCTGGCGGATCGTCTTCCGCGAGATCGCGCCCAACATGAGCTCGTACCTCTTCATGATGTTCATCCTGCTCTTCGGCGGGTCCATCCTCATCGCCTCCTCGCTCGACTTCATCGGGCTCGGTCCCACCGAGGGCGTCTCGCTCGGTCTGATGCTGCAGAGCGCCCAGCAGTGGAGCGCGCTCCAGCTCGGCATGTGGTGGTGGTTCGTCCCGCCGGGCGCCGGGATCACCGCGATCGTCGGCGCGCTCTACGTCGCCAACGTGGGCCTCGACGAGGTCTTCAACCCGAAGCTGAGGGAGTCCTGAGCACATGACCCTGACCGTCAACGATCTGCGGGTCCACTACCGCACGCTGCGTGGTGAGGTCCGGGCCCTGGACGGCGTCGGCTTCGACCTGGCGGACGGCGAGATCCTGGGCCTGGCGGGCGAGTCCGGCTGCGGCAAGACCACCCTGGGCAAGTCCCTCATCCGGCTCGACGGCCGGATGCGGCACGTGGGCGGCACCGTGACGCTGGACGGCGACGAACTGCCGCTGTCCGACGACCGGGCGATGAACGCCTACCGCTTCCACAAGATCTCGCTCGTCCCCCAGTACTCGATGAGCGCGCTCAACCCGACCCGGCGCATCGGCCGCATGATCCGCGAGCTCCTCGCCTCGCGGGGCGTCTCCGTCGACACCGACGAGCTGCACCGCCGTCTCGAACTGGTCGGCCTGGACCCCGACGTCCTGGACCGCTACCCGATCGAGCTGTCCGGGGGCATGAAGCAGCGCGCCGTCATGGTGATCTCCACGCTGCTCGATCCGTCCGTCCTCATCGCGGACGAGGTCACCTCGGCCCTGGACGTCTCCAACCAGCAGGCGGTCGTGGGCGCCCTGACCGGCCTCCGTGACAAGGGCCTGGTCACCAGCATGATCTTCGTGACCCACGACCTCGGACTGACCTCGCACATCGCCGACTCGATCATGGTGATGTACGCGGGCAGGCTCGCGGAGAAGGCCCCCACGAAGGTGCTGACGACCGGGCCCCGCCACCCGTACACGAAGATGCTGATCGGCTCGCTGCCCCAGGTGGGCGCCCGTCACAAGGACAAGCCGCTCAGCGGCATCGAGGGCTCCCCGCCCTCCCTGCTGAACCCGCCGGCCGGCTGCCGCTTCCGCGACCGCTGCCCGCTCGCCGACAGCGGGTGCGCAGAGGAACCACCGGTCGTCGAGGTGGCCCCCCGCCACACCGTCGCATGCTGGAAGGCGGCCTGATGCTGACGCTCGACCGTGTCACCAAGACCTTCCGGGCCGGCGCCTTCGGCGGCGGCTCCGTCACCGCCGTGGACCGGGTGTCCTTCGAGGCGGCACCCGGCGAACTGGTCTCGCTCATCGGCGAGAGCGGCAGCGGCAAGTCCACCATCGGCCGCATGGTCCTGGGCCTGACCCGGGTCAGCGGCGGCAGCCTCACCCTGGACGGCGAACAGGTCCGGCCGGGCAAGGACTTCTACCGCCGCGTCCAGGGCGTCTTCCAGGACCCCTTCAGCTGCTACAACCCCGTCTTCAAGGCCGACCGGGTCTTCGCGCTCGTCCGCCAGGCCTACCACCCGGGCGTCTCCGGCAAGGAGTGGGCGGACCGCGTGGAGAAGGCGGTACGGGACGTCCGTCTGGACCCCGGACAGGTGCTGGGCCGCTACCCGCACCAGCTCAGCGGCGGGCAGCTGCAGCGCCTCCTCATCGCCCGCGCACTCCTCCTGGACCTGCGCTTCCTGGTCGCCGACGAGATCACCAGCATGCTCGACGCGTCCACCCGCATCGACGTGCTCAACCTCCTCGCCGGCCTCAAGGAGCGCGGTCTCGGCGTCCTCTACATCACCCACGACCTCTCGCTCGGCACCTACCTCGCCGAGAAGACGGTGGTGCTGAGGAACGGCCGTGTCGTCGAACGCGGTGACACCCAGAAGGTCTTCGGCAACCCCCTCCACCCGTACACCCGCACGCTCCTGGCCGCGGTGCCCCGGCTCAACCAGCCCTGGACGACGGCGGAGCCGGTGGAGGCCTGCGCCTACCACCGGGGCGGCGCGCGCGACAGCGACCTGTACGAGACCGAGCCGGACCACTTCGTCGCCTGTGCCGGACTCCCCGACTGCGGAAGGACCTCCGCGTGATCCCTCGCCACCTGCCCCTGCACGACGGCTGGACGCTCACCGCCGACGGCCCCGTGCCGCTGGAGCTCCCCACGGGCGGCGTCCCCGCGACCGTCCCCGGCTGCGTCCACACCGACCTGCTGGCCGCCGGGCTGATCGACGACCCCTACCTGGACGACAACGAGGTGCGGCTCGGCTGGATCGGCCGCACCGACTGGACCTACCGCACCACCTTCGAATGGACCGCGGACGCAAACGAGTCCACCGACCTCTGCTTCGACGGCCTCGACACCGTCGCCACCGTCCTGCTCAACGGCACCGAGGCCGGTTCCACCGCCAACCAGCACCGGAGCTACCGCTTCCCCGTCCGCCACCTGCTGCGCGAGGGCCCCAACACCCTCGCCGTACGCTTCACCGCCCCGTACACCTACGCAGAGGCGCTGCGCGACAAGCTCGGCGACCGGCCCGGTGCCTACGCCGAGCCGTACGCCTTCATCCGCAAGATGGCCTGCAACTTCGGCTGGGACTGGGGACCGACCCTGGTCACCTCCGGCATCTGGCGGCCGGTCGCGCTGGAGTCCTGGACCGGCCCGCGCATCGCCGGGGTGAAGGTGCTCGCCGACCTCGACGGCGACGGGGTGCCGCGCCTGGCGGTCACCCTCGATGTCGACCGGGCCGGGGGCGGCCCCCTGGAGGCGTCGGTGGAGGTGGCCGGCGAGCGGGCCGTCCTCACCGTCGGGGCCGGGGCGGGCCGGGGAGACGTCACCCTCGCCGTCCCCGGAGCGGCGCGCTGGTGGCCGCACAGCCACGGCGAACAGCCGCTGTACGACGTCACCGTGCGCCTCGGCGAGGACGCGTGGAACGGCAGGACGGGCTTCCGGGGCGTCGGCCTGGAGCGCGAGGCGTTCCGGATCTCGGTCAACGACGAGCCCGTCTTCGTCCGCGGGGTGAACTGGATCCCCGACGACTGCTTCCCGTCCCGTCTCACCCGTCAGCGCGTCTCGGACCGCCTCGACCAGGCGGTCGCCGCGAACGTCAACCTGATCAGGGTCTGGGGCGGCGGCCTCTACGAGAGCGACGACTTCTACGAACTGTGCGACGAGAAGGGGCTGCTGGTCTGGCAGGACTTCCCGTTCGCCTGCGCCGCGTATCCGGAGGAGCAGCCGCTGTACGACGAGGTGGCCGCGGAGGTCCGCGAGAACCTCGTCCGGCTCGCCCCGCACCCGTCGCTGGTCCTGTGGTGCGGCAACAACGAGAACCTGGAGGGCCACGCGGACTGGGGGTGGCAGAAGGAGCTGGCGGGCCGCACCTGGGGCCACGGCTACTACCACGAGCTGCTGCCCGCGCTGTGCGCGGAGACCGACCCGACGCGCCCGTACTGGCCGGGCTCGCCCTACTCGGGCTCCCCGGAGCTGCCCCCGCAGGACCCCGCCAGGGGCACCGTCCACCTCTGGGACGTCTGGAACCGGGTCGACTACAGCCACTACGCCGACACCGCCCACCGCTTCGTCGCGGAGTTCGGCTTCCAGGGCCCGCCCGCGTACGCCACCCTGCGGCGGGCGGTGAGCGGCCCGCTGAACCCGGGCGCCCCGCTGGTCGCGCACCACCAGAAGGCGGAGGACGGTGACGCCAAGCTGCTCCGCGGCCTCGGGGACCACCTCCCGCAGCCCTCCTCCTCCTCCGACGACGACGACTGGCACTGGCTCACCCAGCTGAACCAGGCCCGCGCGGTCGCCTTCGGCATCCGGCACTTCCGCTCGCACGCCCCGTACTGCATGGGCTCGATCGTGTGGCAGCTCAACGACTGCTGGCCGGTCGTGTCCTGGGCGGCGGTGGACGGGGACGGCCGCCGCAAGCCGCTCTGGTACGCGCTGCGCGCGGTGTACGCGGACCGGCTGATGGCCCTGCGGGACGGAGCCCTGCACCTGGTCAACGACTCCGCCCTTCCGTGGGAAGGCACGCTGCGGCTGACCCGGCGGTCCCTGGACGGCGAGGTCCTGGCCGAGGAGACGGTCGTGGTGGGCACGGCGGCCCGTGGCGTCACCCGGGTGGCCCTGCCGGACTCGGTCGCCGAGCCCGGCGACGGCGCCCGCGAGGTGCTGGTGGCGGAGCTGGGCGAGCTGAGGACGGTCGAGTTCTACGAGGAGGACACCCGGGTCGCGCTGCCGCCGGCGCGCTATCACGCCGATGTCACGGAGGGTGATGAATCAGGTATCGGCTACCGGGTCACGGTGACGGCGAGGACGCTGCTGCGGGACCTCGCCCTCTTCCCCGACCGGCTGGATCCGGCGGCCGAGGTGGACGCCATGCTCGTCACTCTGCTGCCTGGTGAGAGCGCCGTCTTCCACGTCACGGGCGCGGTGCTGAAGGACCCCCGGGCCCTGGCGGCGAGGCCGGTTCTCCGGTGCGTCAACGACGCCGTGGACGGGTGAGGTGGCGGGGCCCTGGCGAACGGTGGCGCGGCCCATGGCGTATGGGCCGTACGAGTGCGGCGAGTTTCCGTCATTCCCGTTTGCCGGGGTTCGTCCCCAACGGCCGGTGCGGGCGTGTGCTGATGCGGTGCGGTGTGTCTGACGGACCCTCACACGGTCAATAAAATAAGACAACATCGAGTGGATGTTCCGCTGTTCGAGGGATGCCCCCGGATAGGGTCTTTGCCAAACGCGGAGCCGCGCGCCCACGCCCGGGTGGTGGAATGCAGACACGGCGAGCTTAAACCTCGCTGCCTCCTCGGGGGCGTGCCGGTTCGAGTCCGGCTCCGGGCACTCGCTCGCAGAGGCGTGGGTGCCGGCGGAACGACCGTATCGCGCGGCCGGTGCGGCCTCACGGGGGAACGCGCTGCGAAGACGGCCGGTCACGGTGTGTGAGCGCCTCCGGTGTGTGCGACCGGGGTGGTGACGGCACGGACCGGCGAACCGGGACCGTACGGCTCCTGCCCGGATCCCGGCAGGTCATGCCCTGGCCGGAGCCACCCCGGGGGTGCAACTTCTCTCAAAGATCCTCCTCTGGCACTAGGGTGATTGTTTTGCCTACCCATTACTCTTGTGGCAAGGCTGCGCAAGGTGGCCATGGAGGAGTGAAATGAGGAGCAGCAACCCGGTCTTCTCGCGACGGGGGTTCAGCCGCGACAACGGCTCCGCGGGCTTCAACGCGGCGCCGCAGGCCGGGGCCCCCGCAGCGGGTGCCAACCCGTACGGGCAGGGCACCGCCGCGAACCCGTACGCCACGAACCCGTACGCCCAGCAGGACACCCAGTACGGCGCCCCGCAGGCTCCGGCGCACTCCGGCGCGATGACGATCGACGACGTCGTCACGCGTACGGCGATGACGCTGGGCACCGTGGTGCTCACCGCCGCGCTCTCCTGGGCCCTGCTCCCCGTCGACGAGGCCAATCTCGGCAAGTCCTACGGCATCGCCATCGGCGCGGCCCTGGTGGCGTTCGTCTTCGCGATCATCCAGTCCTTCAAGCGCAAGGCGTCGCCCGCGCTGATCCTGGCCTACGCGGCCTTCGAGGGTGTCTTCCTCGGAGTGATCTCCAGCACGGTCAGCACCTACATCAGCCCCGGCACGGTGATGCAGGCGGTAATGGGCACCATGTGTGTCTTCGCCGGTGTCCTCATCGCGTACAAGATGCGCTGGATCCGCGTCACCCGCCGTTTCTACGGCTTCGTGATGGCCGCGGCCATGGGCTTCGTGCTCCTGATGATGGTCAACCTGCTGTTCAGCGTCTTCGGCGGCGGTGACGGCCTCGGCTTCCGCAGCGGTGGCCTCGGCATCCTCTTCGGTGTCGTCGGCATCATCCTCGGTGCGTGCTTCCTGGCCCTGGACTTCAAGCAGGTCGAGGACGGCGTCAACTACGGCGCACCGCGCGAGGAGTCCTGGCTGGCGGCCTTCGGCCTCACCCTGACCCTGGTGTGGATCTACCTGGAGATGCTGCGTCTGCTCTCCATCCTCAACGGGGACGACTGACCCCGTAGGCGCGACGACGACGGAACGGCCCGCAGGCACATCGCCTGCGGGCCGTTCCGTCGTCACGGGGAGGGTGTGCGTCAGCGGAGCTTCCGCGCCGCTCTCCTCAGGTCGTACTCATGGATGATCGCCTTGGCGTGGCCGTAGGTGAGATCGTGTTCGCTCCGCAGCCAGCTGACCTTCTCCTCGAAGCGGAAGAGAGAGGGGCCTTCGTCGACGGTGCGGAGCCAGTCGGTGATGTCGCGACCGGTGCAATGAGGGATCCGGGAGAGCAGGTTGCGATGGGTTTCTTCGGAGAAGACTTGAGACATCGGCGCCTCCGACGCAGTACGCGGTGCTGGTCCTTCCCGACACCGTGCCCGAGCATCGGCGCGTTGGCAACCATCCTGCGGGGGCGCGTAGGGTCACGGCGTGCTCGATACGACCCGCTTGATCACTGCCGTGGACCGATTCGCCGACCGGCTGCGGAGCGCCCCGCAGAGCCGGCTCCAGCAGGGCATGGCCGCCGAGGCCCTGACGGCGGCCAGGGAGCTGTCCGCCCGGGCCCAGCGTTCCGAGGACCCGGGCCGGGAGCCGAGGACCATGCCGGACGCCGGGATATTCGCGGTCGGTGACCAGCTCGCGGTCGCGGGCCGGGACCTGGCCGTGGCACTGGAAACGGCCTCGTCCCAGGAGCTGGACGAGGCCGTGCGATGTGTCGAGGAGGCGGCGGCGCGGGCGTTCGGGCCCGGCCCGCGCTAGAACGAGGCGATGACGCGGTCGGCGAGGATGTAGACGTTCTCCTTGCCGCACGAGAACGTCAGCGCGTAGGCGCCGGAGACGCCGGAACCGCCCAGCAGCACCGGCTGCTCACCGGAGCGCAGCGAGTCGGCGAGCCGCTCCGCGGTCTCCCGGTGGCCCGGGGTCATACAGAGCGTGGTGCCGTCGGCGAAGACGTACACGTCGAGGGTCCCCAGGGGCCCGGGGCGGACGTCGGTGAGCTCCGTCGCGGTATCGGCGAGCCGCTCCAGCCGGTTCACGGTACGCTCATGGTCGGTGACGACCGGTGTCTGTACGGGGACGAAGTCCGGGTGCGACGGGTGGCGGCGGCGGGCCGCTGCCAGCTCGGGGGAGTCCTCGGGGAACTCCGCGTACTCGGCGACCTCGGGCAGGTCGGTGAGCTCCGCCAGCTCCACCAGCTCGTCCAGGGCGTCGCCGGCTTCGAGGTCCATGGCCTCCAGGCCCGCGAAGTCGCTCTGTCGGGGCATGAAGAACGGTGCGTCCTCGCCGAATCCGCCCAGCAGGGACGGGGCGTCCGCGGCGTCGCGTACCTCCTGGGCGGCCCAGAAGGCGCGGGCCTCGGCGAGCTCGCGCTCCCGCTCCTCGGCGAGCGCGTCGGCGACTGCCGCGCGTATCTCCTCGACGGGTGTGCTGCTGCTCCGGTTCTGCTGCCCGGGCACGGATGCGTGGAGACTCCGTCCCTCCGCAAGCTCCGTGCGCAGGGCTGTGACCTGCTTGCGCAGCCCGTGAGCAGCGTGCAGAGCGGCGGCGCCGACAGCCGTGGCAGCGGCGGTGGTCAGCAACAGGGCAAACGGCATGGCGCTCACTGACATACTCCCGGTTTCAATCGACACCCCCGACTTCCTACATCAGCTTGTCCTGTACTGGTGCCTGCTGTCAGTGCATTACGTCACGAATTGGACAGGTCTTTGTGCCTGGTGTTTAGGTCCATGGCTGGTTTGACCTGGGCAAACGACTCTCCCCCGGGACATAGATCACATCCTGGGGGAGATTCGGTCACGATCGGGGCTCGGGCCGGTTCAGGACAGCCCCCGCGCGGGAGGGCCGGGGCGCCGAAGGCCCGGAACCACGGGCCTCGGGCGCCCCCTACCCTTCGCTGCGGGCAGGTGCCGCCCTCGTACCTCGGGCGCCCCCTACCCTCCGCTGCGGCTCAGCTCAGCCGCTCGGTGTTCGTGGTCGCGCTGAGCTTCGCCTCCGCTGCGGGCAGGTGCCGCCCTCGTACCTCGGGCGCCCCCTACCCTCCGCTGCGGCTCAGCTCAGCCGCTCGATGACCATCGCCATGCCCTGGCCGCCGCCGACGCACATCGTCTCCAGGCCGAACTGCTTGTCGTGGAACTGCAGGCTGTTGATCAGCGTGCCGGTGATCCGGGCGCCGGTCATGCCGAAGGGGTGGCCCACGGCGATCGCGCCACCGTTGACGTTGACCTTGTCCAGCGGCAGGCCGAGGTCCCGGTAGGACGGGATGACCTGGGCGGCGAACGCCTCGTTGATCTCGGCCAGGTCGATGTCGTCGATGGTCAGTCCGGCGCGCTTGAGCGCCTGCTTGCTGGCCTCGACCGGGCCGTAGCCCATGATCTCCGGCGACAGGCCGGAGACGCCGGTCGAGACGATGCGGGCCAGCGGGGTCAGGCCCAGCTCGCGCGCCTTGGTGTCGGACATGATCACGAGCGCGGCGGCGCCGTCGTTGAGCGGGCAGCAGTTGGCCGCGGTGACGAGTCCGTCGGGGCGGAAGACCGGCTTCAGGCCCTGCACGCCCTCCAGGGAGACGCCCGCGCGCGGGCCGTCGTCCTGCGAGACGACCGTGCCGTCCGGCGTCGTCACCGGAGTGATCTCGCGCTGCCAGAAGCCGTTCTTGATGGCTTCCTCGGCGAGGTTCTGCGAGCGGACGCCGAACTCGTCCATGTCCTGGCGGGTGACGCCCTTGGTCCGCGCCAGGTTTTCCGCGGTCTGTCCCATGGAGATGTACGCGTCCGGGACGATGCCGTCCTCGCGCGGGTCGGTCCAGCTCGCGCCGGTCTCCTCGGCGCGGGCGGCGGTGCGGGCCTCGGCCTCGGCGAAGAAGGGGTTGTGCGTGTCCGGCAGGCTGTCGGAGTTGCCCTTCGCGAAGCGGGACACCATCTCGACGCCGGCGGAGATGAAGACGTCGCCCTCGCCCGCCTTGATGGCGTGCAGCGCCATGCGGCTGGTCTGGAGCGAGGACGAGCAGTAGCGGGTGACCGTGCAGCCGGGGAGGTGGTCCATCCCCATCTGTACGGCGATGATGCGGCCCAGGTTGTTGCCCTGCTCGCCGCCGGGGAGGCCGCAGCCGAGCATCAGGTCGTCGATGTCCTTCGGGTCCAGCTCGGGGACCTTGGCCAGCGCGGTCTGGATGATGGTCGCGGTCAGGTCGTCCGCGCGCAGATCCTTGAGGGACCCCTTGAAGGCCCGGCCGATGGGCGAACGGGCAGCAGAGACGATCACGGCTTCGGGCATCACGCGGCTCCATGAGGGCTGGAAGGCAGGAAGGCTGGGCTGCCTTGGAAGTTACCCGGACGTATAGCTGAGGTCACCCAACAGGCGATGTGATGCGGACCTCTTTTCTAAGCAACCGCTCAGTCGCCCGCAATGTTCCCCCGTGGGGGCGGCAGGCTCAGGCCCGCCGCCAGGTCGCCCCCGACCCGTGTCCGGGCATCGGCCCGCCGCCCGCACCCGTCCCGGGCTCCTTGTGCGGCACCGGCTCCGTGTGCGCGGGCAGGCGCCGCCGCCTGCGGTGCTTGAGCAGGGCCCAGGGCGCCCGCGCCCCCGTGACCTCGGTACCGGCCTCCCGCGCGGCCCGGGAGGCGGCCTTGGCGACCGGCAGCATGCCCTCGCGGCGCGAGCCGTCCAGGTGGTCGGACTCCGGCCAGAGGCCGAGGACCGCGCACACGGTCGGCAGCATCGCCATGGCGGCGGTCGCGTACCCCTCGGCCGAGGGGTGGTAGTTGTCGGGCCCGAACAGCTCCCGGGGGTTGGCCTCGAACTCCGGCCCGAGCAGGTCGCCCAGCGAGACCGTCCGGCCGCCCTGCTCCACCGCGCCGATCGTCTGGGCGGCCGCCAGCTGGCGGCTCACCCGCCGGGCCAGCCAGCGCAACGGCTGGTAGACGGGCTCGATCGTGCCCAGGTCCGGGCACGTGCCCACGACCACCTCCGAGCCGGCCGTGCGCAGTCTCCGTACCGCCGTGCTCAGGCAGCGCACCGACTGCGTCGCCGGCATCCGGTGGGTCACGTCGTTCGCGCCGATCATGATCGTGCAGACGTCCGGCACCCCCGACGGATCCGCCAGCACCAGGGACACCTGCCGCTCCAGGTCGTCCGAGCGCGCGCCCGGCAGGGCGACGTTGCGAAGATCCACCGGCCGTTCGGCCACGGCCGCGAGGCCGGAGGCCAGCAGCGCCCCCGGGGTCTGGCCCGCCCTGCGCACACCCTGGCCGGCCGCCGTGGAGTCACCCAGCATGACGAAGCGCAACGGATCGGTGGGACCTGCGAACGCCACCCCGTACCGTCCGTCCGCGCTCGGCGGGACCGGCGCCTTGCCCCCGCCCACGGCTCTCTTCGCCAGCTGCACCTCGGCCAGCACCAGGCCCACCGTCGCCGCACCGATCAGCCCGACGCTGCCCCCGCCATAGGCCGCACCCGCTGCGATCCGCCGTGCCACCCTCGCTCTCGACACAGTCCGGTCCACCTCCTCCGTGCCGTACAGCCGTACACAGCACTACCTGCCCCGTGGAGGGCGTAGCTCAATCGCTTCGTCCAATCTCCTGCCCGTACGCATACTCTTGGCGGACCATCACGGAGATCCCGGAGTACACGGTGCAATTCCACGATTCGATGATCAGTCTTGTCGGCAACACCCCGCTGGTCAGGCTGCGCAATGTATCGGCAGGCATTCAGGCGACGGTCCTGGCCAAGGTCGAGTACTTCAACCCCGGCGGGTCGGTGAAGGACCGCATCGCGCTGCGCATGATCGAGGCCGCCGAGCAGAGCGGCGAGCTGAAGCCCGGCGGCACGATCGTGGAGCCGACCAGCGGCAACACGGGTGTGGGCCTGGCCATCGTCGCCCAGCAGAAGGGCTACAAGTGCATCTTCGTCTGCCCTGACAAGGTGTCCACGGACAAGATCAACGTGCTGCGCGCGTACGGCGCCGAGGTCGTCGTCTGCCCGACAGCCGTCGACCCCGAGCACCCGGACTCGTACTACAACGTCTCCGACCGCCTGGTCCGCGAGACGCCGGGAGCCTGGAAGCCCGACCAGTACTCCAACCCGAACAACCCGCGCTCGCACTACGAGACCACGGGCCCCGAGCTGTGGGAGCAGACGGAGGGGAGGATCACCCACTTCGTCGCGGGCGTCGGCACCGGCGGCACGATCACCGGCACGGGCCGCTATCTCAAGGAGACCAGCGAGAACCGGGTGCAGGTCATCGGCGCGGACCCGGAGGGCTCCGTCTACTCCGGCGGCTCGGGACGCCCCTACCTGGTGGAGGGGGTCGGCGAGGACTTCTGGCCGAGCGCCTACGACCGCACGGTCACGGACGAGATCGTCGCGGTCTCGGACAAGGACTCCTTCCAGATGACCCGCCGCCTCGCCAAGGAGGAGGGCCTGCTCGTCGGCGGCTCCTGCGGCATGGCGGTCGTCGCGGCCCTGGAGGTCGCCAAGCGCCTCGGCCCCGAGGACGTGGTGGTCGTCCTGCTGCCGGACAGCGGCCGCGGCTACATGAGCAAGATCTTCAACGACGAGTGGATGGCCGACTACGGCTTCCTGGAGGACACCGGCCCCTCCGCCCGGGTCGGTGCGGTGCTCGACTTCAAGGAGGGACCGCTCCCCTCGCTCGTGCACATGCACCCCGAGGAGACGGTCGGCGAGGCCATCGACGTCCTCCGGGAGTACGGCGTCTCGCAGATGCCGATCGTGAAGCCGGGCGCGGGACATCCGGACGTGATGGCCGCCGAGGTCATCGGCTCCGTCGTGGAGCGTCAGCTGCTGGACGCCCTGTTCACTCAGCGGGCGACGCTGACGGACCCGCTGGAGAAGCACATGTCGGCCCCGCTGCCGCAGGTCGGCTCGGGGGAACCGGTCGAGGACCTGATGGCCGTGCTCAGTGGGGCGGACGGTGCCGATGCGGCGATCGTCCTCGTCGAGGGCAAGCCGACAGGGGTCGTGAGCAGGCAGGATCTGCTGGCCTTCCTCGCGAAGGACGCCACCCCCAAGCCGTAGCGGGCCGGTTTCCGGGGTTCGCGAAAACGGTACGAGCGCGACACGTCCGCGCAGCACCGGCTTAACACGGCTCCGGCACAGTAAGGGGTGTCGGCAGGGAAACCCGCCGGCCCACCAACGGCGACACGGACTACGGAGCGGCTCCCGGACCTCCACCGTCGCCAGGACGCGACACCCGGCCCTGACCCGGGACCGCGTCCCTCGCGGGGACCGCCGTCGTCCCGCCCCCCGGCAACGGGGGTGCGGCGGTCCCCGCGATTATCCGTGCGCGGCCCCGAGGCCCCTCAGACGTCCCACTCGGAGGGCGTCCGCCGCCTCTCCCCGGTCCACGGCCACGCGCGGGCCGCATGCACGGCGTTGACGCCGAAGATTCCCAGCCAGGTGACGACGAGCCCCTTGATCCCCGCGTTGCCGACGCCGATCGCGGACAGCGGGACGGCGAGGACCAGCGAGACGACCCCGAAACCGAACCGCTCCCCGAAGGTCCCGTGCGGCCTGGCGGGCCGGGCGGCGCTCCGGGCGGCGGCCGTCCGCTCCTCGGCCAGCTGCCGCCGCGTCCGATGGTCGTACGTGCCGGCGAGCCGCTGCTCCACCTTCTCCAGGAACGAGTCGATCAGCGCCGACTCGTATTCCGGCCCCAGCTCGCCGCGGGCCTGCAGGGTGGCATCGAGCTCTCGCCTGAGCTCAGGGTCACGGGCTTCCATGCGCCCTACGGTACGAACCCGGGCCGCCCGGGTCAGTGGGGTTAGCCCCCCTGTTTCGGGGGCTGTCGCGCAGGGCGGGGCGTGCCGCGTCGGCGTAGCGTTGGGGCAGGGAGACGGGAGGCGCACCCATGGCCACCACGACACCGTCCGCCCGCGCCATCCCCCGCACCTCCGGGACGCGGGCCCGTCTGGTCAACGAGGCCGAGCTGCGGGCGACGCTCTCCACCTTCCGCGAGCTCTCCGACGAGGACTGGCGGCGCCCCACGGTCTGCACGGGCTGGACGGTCCGGGACATGCTGGCCCACACCGTCGGCCAGTACGAGGAGCTGCCGCGCCCCTGGGTCGCGGTGCGCCGGATCCGGCAGGCCGCGCGGACCCACCCGCATCTCGGCCCGCTGGACGGGCACAACGAGGCCCAGATCGAGGACCGGCGGGCCGTCCCGGGGCCGGAGCTGATCGGGGCCCTCGCCCACTTCGCCCCCCAGGCGCTCATCGCCCTGCGCCGCATCCCGGTGGCCGTCCGCCGCAGGATCCGCCCGAGCCTGCTCTACCCGGAGGCGAAGGCCCTGCCCGACGACTCGATGGACTACCTCGGCAACGTCCTCATCGCCCGTGACACCTGGATGCACCGCATGGACCTCGGCGATGCCACGGGGGCCGTGGCGGTCCTCGACGGGCACGACCGGGAGATCGTCGACCAGGTCGTGCTGGACCTGGCCCTGGCCTGGACGGGCCCCGCCGTCGAGATCGATCTCCGGGGACCCGCGGGAGGAAGCCGTCTGCTGGGCATCGGCACCCCGGCGGCCGTCCTTCGCGCGGACGCGGTCGACTTCGCCCGGCACTTGTCGGGGCGACCGCCGCGCGGCCTCCTGGAGGTGGAGGGCGAACCCGGGGCGCGGGCGGCGCTGATGGCTGCCCGCGTCGTGTTCTGACAGACGGCCGGCCCGTCGGCCGGTCCGCCGGTGACCACATCCGCACGGGCGTTCACGGGGGAGTGACCTCGGCGAGGAAGGCCTCGGGCGTGACCGCGTATCCAAGGGAGTTGATGACGGAGACCGGGGTGCGGTCGATCAGGACCGTGGGGGTCGACCGCACCCCGCTGGTCCCGAAGGCCGCCGACACCTGCGCCGCCCAGGGCAGGTAGGTGCGCTCCATGACCTTCTGCCGGAAGGCGTCGGTGTGCAGCGCCTCGACCTCGTCGGCCAGCCGCAGCAGGGTGGCCCGGTCGGAGAAGGCGTCCACCTCCTCGCTGGGCTGATCGGCGTACAGCGCCCTCAGGTACTGCATGAACGGCTTCTGGCCCTCGTCCGCCGCGGCACCCAGCGCTGCCAGCGCCTCCAGGGATCCGCTTCCGCCCGCGGCGTCGTCGATGAACGTGGCGAAGTGGTGGTCGATGGCGAATCTGCCCTCGTCCGCGGCCCGCTCCATCACGGCCCCGAGGCCCAGTTCCATGCGCTTGCAGAAGGGGCAGCGAAGATCGGCGTAGACGCTCAGCACGTGTGCGGCGTCGGCGTCGCCGTAGCGGACGACATAGCCGCCGGGCCCTCTCGTATTGGCTGGGATCATGTCCCCAGGGTCGGCAGGGGAGAGCGGTCCCGCAATGCGAGCGCCCGGGGACCGGAGCCCGCGCCGGAGCGTCCCGGGCCGGCGGGGAGGCCGCCGACCGGTCTGTATATGGACATGCAGAGCGCTTGCTGGCTGAATGGATCCCTCGGCGCCGGAGCGGTGCGGTGGAGTTCTGGAGGGGACAGCATGAGCGGGAGCAGCCCGGCCGCGCGGTTGCAGCGGCTCTTCGAGGGGCAGCGGCTGACCCCCACCCAGCGGCGCATCGCGCACTCCATGGTGCGGCGGGCCGCCGACGCCCCGTTCCTGTCGAGCGTGGAGCTGGCCGAGCTGGCCGGGGTCAGCCAGCCGTCCGTCACCCGCTTCGCCGTGGCGCTCGGTTTCGACGGGTATCCCGCGCTGCGCAAGCACCTGAGGGACGTCTCGCCTGCCGAGGCGGCCGGTGAGGGGAGCGCGGAGGAGCGCTACAACGAGTACCAGCAGGCGGTGCTGGCCGAGATCGAGAATCTGCGGCAGCTGTCCGAGCTGCTCGCCGATCCGGCACCGGTGGAGCGGGCGGGGCGGCTGCTCGCCGGGTCGAGGCCGCTGCTCGTGCTCGGGCTGCGGGCCGCCTCCTCGCAGGCGCGGGGGTTCGGATACTTCGCCTCCAAGGTGCACCCGGACGTACGGGTGCTCGACGAGGGCGGAAGCATGCTGCACGACCGCGTCGACGCCGCCAGGAGGGCGGGTGCGAGCGCGCTGATGTGCTTCGCGCTGCCGCGGCATCCGCGGGAGGTGGTGGACGCGCTGGCCTACGCGCGGGAGCAGGGGCTGACCGTGGTGACCGTGGCCGATTCGGCGTTCGCGCCGGTGGCCGCCCACAGCGACCTGCTGATTCCGGGCGCCGTGGGCACCGGGCTGGCCTTCGACACCGCGTGCGCGCCGATGCTGCTGGGGCGGGTGCTGCTGGAGGCCATGTGCGACGGGCTGCCCGAGGCCCAGGCGCGGCTGGAGGAGTTCGACGCGAGGGCCGCCTCACGGGGCCTGTTCGTCGAGTAGCCGGCGCTCCGGGCGGGCCGGATGCCTTCAGGCGGGCCGGATGCCTTCAGGCGGGCCGGATGGATCCGGCCGGGCCGCTCCCGCCGATGATTCTCAGACGTCGCTCATCTGTGCCTATTAATCTCCGCGCCCAGAGGGTCCAGAGGGGTCCGGAGGCCCCCGGAGGGCCCACAGGGAACCGTGGGAGAAGGAGACGGACGTGGGGCGCGGAGCACAGTCGTTGGCGCGGGTGGCCGTGATCGTACGGGCCGGGGCCGCGCCGTTGTGGTGGCCGGGGCTGCTGGCCGCGGCCGTCGGGGCGTTCGTCCCGGGCCTCACCGGCCGGCGGATCGGCCTGCTGGCAGGGGCCGCACTGTTCCTGGTGGTCCTGGCCGCCGTGGCGTCCGCACGGACGGGGCGTTACGCGGAGCTCGCGAGGGGCGCCACGCGGGCCGGGCGGAGCGACTTCCTCCAGGACCGGGACGTGACGGTGAGGAACTGGCGGCGCGGCTGCCGCTGGTGGCTGGCGGGCGCGTTCCTGGTGGCGGTCGCGAGTGCGTACGTGCTGCCGGGTGCCGGCGGGATGGTGCTGGCCGGGGCGGGCGCCGGCCTGTGGCTGAAGGCCGTGCGGCTCGGGCGGCGGGAGCAGCGGGACGACGTCCTGTACTGGGTGCGCACCGACTGGGTGGAGCGCGGACGGCCCGCGGGCAAGCG
Source organism: Streptomyces sp. NPDC057287 (assembly GCF_042667905.1). Classification (NCBI taxonomy): domain Bacteria; kingdom Bacillati; phylum Actinomycetota; class Actinomycetes; order Kitasatosporales; family Streptomycetaceae; genus Streptomyces; species Streptomyces sp. NPDC057287. The sequence goes on from NZ_JBHUYV010000019.1 coordinate 143,460, forward strand.
GGTGAAGGCCTATCGGACGACCGGACCCGCGGCGGGGGACGCCGCGCCCGGTGGGGCGCGGCGTCGCCGCCGGTGAGGACGCCGGGTCAGACCTCCAGTTCCGCTTCGATCTTCTTCAGCTGGTGGCGGGCCATCGCCAGGTTGGCCCGGGCCCCGTCCAGCACGAGGTAGAGGAACAGGCCGTTCCCCCCGCGGGCCTTGAGCAGCCGGATCAGGTGGTACTGGGTGCCGAGGGTGATCAGGATGTCCTCGATCTCGTCCTTGATGCCCAGGTGCTCCATGGTCCGGAGCTTCGCGCGGACGACGTCCGTGTTGCCGGCGGCGGCGACGTCGAGGTTGAAGTCCTTGCCTCCGCCCAGGGTCCCCAGGGCCATGCCGCTGGTGTAGTCGACGAGAGCGACACCGGTGGCCCCCTCGATCGACGCCATCGCGTCCTTCAGTGCCGTTTCGCTGTTGGCCATAGTGCTCGTTTCCTTTCCCTGGCCGGCCCGTTGGCCGGTCCGGTTTCTGACTGATGCGGGTGTCACGGGGAGTCCGGTGCGGTACCGCGCCGGGGGAGCGCTCTGGACTGCGGCGGGCGCGGAGGCGGCACCGGGCGGTCCGCGCGGTCCTGTGCGGCGTCGACCACCTCACCGATGCGCGCACCGGCGCGGCGGCCTTCCAGGTGGAGGCGGCCGACGTTGATGCGGTCCTCGGCCAGCAGGGTCAGGACGGCGGAGGCGCCGGCCGCGTAGGTGGCGATGTAGCCGCTCTCCCCGCGGATCAGGAGCTCGCGGAAGCCGCCGTGTCCGGTGGCGTCGGTCATGCGGACCGAGACGCCGAGCGCGGCCGCGGTCAGCGCGGCGACGCCCTCGGCCTCTATGCCGGGGGTGTCCTGGGCGACGATCAGGCCGTCGGTGCTGGCGGCCAGTGCGCCGGTCAGGAGCGGGACCCGGGCGCGTAACCGCTGGAGCTCGTCGAGGACATCCTTCACTTCGGCCTCGGGCACCATCAGCTGTCTCCTCCCGGCACGCTGTCTGAGCGCGCGTATCACAGGGCCTCCAATGCGTCTCTGAGCCGGCGCAACAGGGCGACGTCGGGGTCGGCCGTGACCTCGGGCAGCGGGATGCGGCTGTGCTCGGACACCGAGGCGGACCCGGGCGTGGCCGGGCGGACCGCCTCCACCAGTCCCGCGGCGGCGAGCCGGCGCAGGTCGACCAGGATGTGGAAGGCGGAGCGGCCCAGTTCCTGGGCGATGTCCGTGGCGGTGCGCTCGCCGTTCACCAGGGCCAGGACGCGGCGCTGGCGTGGGGGGACCGGGGCGTCGACCGGGTGGGGCGAGGGAGTGAGCGGGGCGCTGTCGGTCAGCGCGTCCGGCCAGATCCTGTCGAGGAGTTCCCGGCGCCGGAGCGTCTCGCGCTGCACGGCGTGCACGGGTACGGGCCGGACGGGGCCGATCCAGTGGGAGACCCCGTAGCGGAAGCGGGCGGGGGTGTTCGTGGGGGCCAGCGCGAAGAAGGCGGCGTCGTACAACGCTCCCAGGTGGCAGAGCTCGAGGGCTCCGCCGGGGACCCGGCCGCTGTCCACGAGATAACGCCCGACCCGCTGTCCGGCGCCCGCCTGGGCGACCGCGTCCCACCAGCCCTCGGACCGCAGGGCTCCGCCCGCGGTGAGCAGGACGTCGATCCCGGGTGTGGCGGGGCTCTCGGCGTGGACGACCTGTCCGTCGGCGAGATACAGGGTCCCCCGGTCGCGCATCAGTGCGCCGGTTGCGCGCTCCGCCGCGAGCCGCTGCAGCATCGGGGAGGGGGCGGCGCGTTCGGGGACGTCGGGCAGGTCGGTGGCGGTGGGGCTCATGCCAGGACCAGCCGCTCCGCTATCTCGCTGAGCCGCATGCGGGCCAGGGCGAGGTTGCCTTCCGCGCGGTCCAGCCAGAGGTGGAGGAAGACGCTGCTGTCGAAGGCCGTCTCGACGAAACGGAGGATGTGGTAGCCGGGTGCCGTGGTGACGATGACGTCCTCGACGGCCGGGGCCGTCTGCCCGGCGGGCACGTCCGTCCGTGCGAAGACCGGTTGTTCGGCGGCCATCCTCGCCACCTCGGCCGTCTCGGCGGCCGTGGCCTCGTGGTCGCCGTTGGGCGACTCGCCGATGGTGCCGAGCGCCAGACCACTGGTCCAGTCGACCACCGCGGCGCCACGGGCACCGGGCAGCCTCATGACCTCGATCAGGCACTCGTCGATTCCGGGCAACGCGAACTCCCCTCCCGACGTGGTGTACGGATGTAATGGAGAGGCTACGCAACGTGTGCACGGCTGGTGGGAGTTCTGGCATTTTCCATTGGTACATGCGGCGGGCCGTGTAAAGGGCGCCTGGTGAGGGCGTGGAGGGCTGTCGGAATGTGTCCGTCAGGCTGTCGCAACCTTGGCCGATACGGATCGCAGCTGTCTGATTTCCGACCTCTTCGGAGTTCCCGGTCACGTGGTGTGAAGCCCGTCCCGGGGCTTGCTCCATGGAGACGTGGGCCCCGCCTGTTGACTAGGAGTATTCAGGAAGTCAGGATGTGAATAGAAGAATCACATTCGCGAGGAGGCACCGCCATGTCAGGACCCCGCCCCGTACGGGCACCGCGCGGTACGGAACTGAGCGCCCTGGGATGGCAGCAGGAAGCCGCCCTCCGCATGCTGCAGAACAACCTCGACCCCGAGGTCGCCGAACACCCGGACAAGCTCGTCGTCTACGGCGGCACGGGCAAGGCGGCCCGCGACTGGCGGTCCTTCGACGCCATGGTCCGCACGCTGCGGACGCTCAAGCAGGACGAGACGATGCTCGTCCAGTCCGGGCGGCCGGTCGGTGTCATGCAGACCCACGAATGGGCGCCACGCGTCCTCATCGCCAACTCCAACCTGGTGGGCGACTGGGCCAACTGGGAGGAGTTCCGCCGGCTGGAGGCCCTCGGGCTCACCATGTACGGGCAGATGACCGCCGGTTCCTGGATCTACATCGGGACCCAGGGCATCCTCCAGGGCACCTACGAGACCTTCGCCGCCGTCGCCGCCAAGCGGTTCGGCGGGACGCTCGCCGGGACGATCACGCTGACGGCCGGGCTCGGCGGCATGGGCGGCGCCCAGCCGCTGGCCGTCACCATGAACGACGGCGTCGCGATCTGCATCGACGTCGACCCGCGCGCCATCGAGCGCCGCATCGAGCACCGCTTCCTGGACGTACGGGCCGACTCCCTGGAGCACGCGCTCCAGCTGGCCGTCGAGGCCCGCGACGCACGGCGCCCGCTCTCCATCGGCCTGCTCGGCAACGCGGCCGAGCTGCTGCCCCGGATGCTCGCCGAGGGCGCTCCGGTGGACATCGTCACCGACCAGACCAGCGCGCACGACCCGCTCGCCTACCTGCCCGTCGGCGTCGACTTCGACGACATGGCCTCGTACGCCGCCGAGAAGCCCGCCGATTTCACCCTGCGCGCCCGGGAGTCGATGGCCGCACACGTCGAAGCCATGGTCGGCTTCATGGACGCGGGGGCCGAGGTCTTCGACTACGGCAACTCGATCCGGGGCGAGGCCCAGCTCGCCGGCTACGCCAGGGCGTTCGACTTCCCCGGTTTCGTCCCCGCGTACATCCGGCCGCTGTTCTGCGAGGGCAAGGGGCCCTTCCGCTGGGCGGCCCTGTCGGGCGAGGCGTCGGACATCCACAAGACGGACAAGGCCCTGCTCGAACTCTTCCCGGAGAACGAGTCGCTGCACCGCTGGATCAGGATGGCCGGCGAGCGCGTCCACTTCCAGGGGCTGCCTGCGCGCATCTGCTGGCTCGGCCAGGGCGAGCGCGACAAGGCGGGCGACATGTTCAACGACATGGTCGGCAACGGCACCCTCGCCGCCCCGCTCGCGATCGGCCGCGACCACCTGGACTGCGGTTCGGTGGCCTCCCCCTACCGCGAGACGGAGGCCATGCTCGACGGCTCCGACGCGATCGCCGACTGGCCGCTCCTCAACGCCATGGTGAACGTCGCCTCGGGCGCCTCCTGGGTCTCCATCCACCACGGCGGCGGCGTCGGCATGGGCCGCTCCCTCCACGCGGGCCAGGTCTCGGTCGCCGACGGCACGAAGCTGGCCGGCGAGAAGATCCGCCGTGTCCTCACCAACGACCCCGGCATGGGCGTCATCCGGCACGTGGACGCGGGCTACGACATCGCGGAGTCGGTCGCCGACGAGCGTGGCGTACGCATCCCGATGCGGGAGGAAGGCACCGCGTGAGCGACACCTTCCACGCCATGTGGCGCTCGCTGCGGCCGATCGGCCGCAGCGAGGCCTCCGGCGGATACCGCCGCTATGCCTGGACCGGCGCCGACGCCGAGTGCCGCCTGTGGTTCCAGGCGCAGGCCGAGGCGCGCGGCCTCGACCACGAGGTCGACCGCAACGGGAACCAGTGGGCCTGGCTCGGTGATCCGCTTGCCGGGGACGCCGTGGTCACCGGGTCCCACCTCGACTCCGTGCCCGACGGCGGTGCGTTCGACGGCCCGCTCGGAGTGGTGTCCTCCTTCGCCGCCCTGGACGAACTCCGCCGCAGGAGAGTGGTGTTCACCAAGCCCTTCGCCATCACCAACTTCGTCGACGAGGAAGGCGCACGCTTCGGGCTCGCCTGCGTCGGCTCCCGGCTGGCCGCCGGGCAGCTGAGCATCGAGAACGCGCACCGGCTGCGGGACGGGGACGGCGTCTCACTGCCCCAGGCCATGGAGGCCGCGGGACACGACCCCGACGCCATCGGGGCCGATCCCGAACGCCTCGCCAGGATCGGCGCGTTCGTCGAGCTCCATGTGGAACAGGGGCGCGCCCTCGACCTGAGCGGGGACCCGGTCGGGCTCGCCTCGGCCATCTGGCCGCACGGCCGCTGGCGGTTCGACTTCCGGGGAGAGGCCAACCACGCGGGCACCACCCGCCTCGCCGACCGGCGCGACCCGATGCTCACGTACGCGGAGACGGTGCTCGCCGCCCGGCGCGAGGCGGAGCTCGCCGGGGGCCTCGCCACCTTCGGCAAGATCGCCGTCGAGCCGAACGGGGTCAACGCGATCCCCTCCCTCGTGCGCGGCTGGCTCGACTCGCGGGCCGCCGACCAGGCCACCCTCGACGCCGTCGTCACCGGCATCGAGCGGGCCGCGCGGGAGCACGCCGAGCGGGCCGGCATCGATCTCGACGTCGTGCGGGAGTCGTTCACGCCGGTCGTGGACTTCGAGCACGCGCTGCGGGACGAGATCTGCCGAGTGCTGGCGAAGGACGCCCCGGACCGCGCGGGACGTCCCGTGCCCGTACTCGGTACGGGAGCGGGACACGACGCGGGTATTTTGTCCGCTTCCGTGCCGACCGCCATGCTGTTCGTACGGAACCCCACCGGGATCTCGCACTCGCCCGCCGAACACGCCGCGGAGGACGACTGCGTGGCCGGGGTGAGGGCACTCGCCGACGTACTGGAAGGTCTCGCGTGCAGCTGACAACGCAACCGACGGGCACACCGGTCACCGCGACGTACTGGATGTCGCACGCCTGGCTCGGCACGCATGTCGAGCCGGGCGTCGTCCTGGACGTGGCCGGCGGGCGCATCGCCGGGGTCCGGACGGGCATCGCCGCACCGCCGCCCGGTGCCACCGTGCTGGACGGGCTGACCGTCCCGGGACTGGCCGACACCCACTCGCACGCCTTCCACCGCGCCCTGCGCTCCACCGTCCAGGTGGGCTCCGGCACCTTCTGGACGTGGCGCGAGACGATGTACCGGACGGCCGCCCGGCTCACCCCCGACACCTACTACGCGCTGGCCCGCGCCACGTACGCGGAGATGGCGCTGGCCGGGATCACCGCCGTGGGCGAGTTCCACTACCTGCACCACGCGCCCGGCGGCACGCCCTACGACGATCCGAACGCCATGGGCGAGGCGCTCATCGCGGCGGCGGCCGAGGCGGGCATCCGCATCACCCTGCTCGACACCGCCTACCTCGCCGCCGGATTCGGCGAGAAGCCGAACCGGCACCAGCTGCGCTTCTCCGACACCACCGCCGATGCCTGGGCGGAGCGCGCCTCCCTCCTCAAGGGCGACGACGACCTGGTGGTGATCGGAGCCGCGATCCACTCCGTACGGGCCGTGCCCGCGGAGCAGCTGACCACCGTCGCCGAGTGGGCCCGGGAGCGGTCGGCCCCACTGCACGTCCACCTCTCCGAGCAGACCGCGGAGAACGACGCCTGCCTCGCCGCCCACGGCCGGACCCCCACCCGCCTCCTCGCCGACCACGGGGTCCTCGGGCCGCACACCACCGGCATCCACAACACCCACCTCACGGCCGAGGACATCGAGCTGCTGGGCACCTCCCGGACGGGCACCTGCATGTGCCCCACCACCGAACGCGACCTCGCGGACGGCATCGGCCCCGCCACAGCCCTCCAGAAGGCGGGCTCCCCCCTCTCGCTGGGCAGCGACAGCCACGCCGTGATCGACCTCTTCGAGGAGGCCCGGGCGATGGAGCTCAACGAACGCCTGCGCACGCACGTGCGGGGGCACTGGACGGCGGCCGCCCTGCTGAGGGCCGCCTCAGCCGACGGGCATGCCGCGCTCGGCCGCCCGGACGCCGGCACGCTGGAACCGGGCGCGCCCGCCGATCTCACCACCGTGGCCCTGGACTCCGTCAGAACAGCGGGACCGGTGCCCCGGCTGGCGGCCGAGGCGGCCGTGTTCGCCGCCACGGCCGCCGATGTGCGGCACACCGTAGTGGCGGGACGGCACATCGTCCGGGACGGCCGGCACACACGGGTCGAGGACGTGCCCGGAGCGCTCGCCTCGGCCATCGCCGCCCTGCACGGCTGAGCACCCGGCGGGGCGCCCCCGCCCCGGCCGACCAACCCCGGCGGACCGGCCGGGCCGACCCGACGAAAGCTGTACGCGGATGACGACGACCGCCATCACCCACATCGCGAACCTGGTCACCAACGACCCCTCCCTCGGCGACGGGACCCCGCTCGGCCTGATCCGCGACGCGGCCGTCGTCATCGACGGCGACCGCGTCGTCTGGGCCGGTGAGGCCGGTGGAGCGCCCGCCGCCGACAACGCCGTCGACGCGGGCGGCCGCGCGGTGATCCCCGGCTTCGTGGACTCCCACTCGCACCTCGTCTTCGCGGGTGACCGCACCGCCGAGTTCAACGCCCGCATGTCCGGCCGCGCCTACTCCGCGGGCGGCATCCGCACCACCGTGGCCGCCACCCGCGCCGCTTCGGACGACGAGCTGTCCGCCAACGTCGCGCGCTATCTGGCCGAGGCCCTCCGGCAGGGCACCACCACCTTCGAGACCAAGTCCGGCTACGGCCTGACCGTCGAGGACGAGGCACGGGCCCTGCGCATCGCCGCCCGGCACACCGACGAGGTCACCTTCCTCGGCGCGCACATCGTGTCCCCCGACTTCGCCGACGACCCCGCCGGTTACGTCGACCTCGTCACCGGGCCGATGCTGGACGCCTGCGCCCCGCACGCCCGCTGGATCGACGTCTTCTGCGAGCGGGGCGCCTTCGACGAGGACCAGGCACGCACGATCCTGACCGCCGGCACGGCCCGGGGCCTGCACCCCCGCGTCCACGCCAACCAGCTCGGCCACGGCCCCGGCGTCCGCCTCGCGGTCGAGCTGGGCGCCGCGTCCGCCGACCACTGCACCCACCTCGACGACGCCGACCTCGACGCGCTCGGCCAGGGCGACACCGTCGCCACCCTGCTCCCCGGCGCGGAGTTCTCCACCCGGGCGGTCTGGCCCGACGCCCGCCGGATCCTCGGCGCGGGCGCCACCGTCGCGCTGTCCACGGACTGCAACCCGGGTTCCTCCTTCACCTCCTCCATGCCCTTCTGCGTCGCCCTCGCCGTGCGGGACATGGGCATGACACCCGACGAGGCGATCTGGTCCGCCACCGCCGGCGGCGCCGCGGCGCTGCGCCGCACCGACATCGGCCGCATCACCCCCGGCGCCCGCGCCGACCTGGTGATCCTCGACGCGCCGAGCCACGTCCACCTCGCCTACCGGCCGGGTGTTCCGCTGGTCGCATCGGTGTGGAGGAGCGGCGAGAGGGTCGTGTGACGCCCCGCGCCCCGGACCGCCCCGGCTCCGGGCGGCGTCAGCAACGCGGAAGGACCCGCCCGTCGGGGGCAGGTCCTTCCGCGAGGTTGTTCGTGTCACGCCGGTGGCGCGGGCGGGTCACTCCTCGACGGTCAGGCCCTTCCTGAGCTTGACCAGGGTCCGGGAGAGGAGCCGCGACACGTGCATCTGCGAGATGCCGAGCTCTTCGCCGATCTCCGACTGCGTCATGTTGGAGACGAACCGCATGGAGAGGATGGTGCGGTCACGCAGCGGCAGTGAGGCGATGAGCGGCTTGAGGGACTCGACGTACTCGATTCCCTCGATGCCGTGGTCCTCGTAGCCGAGGCGGTCCGCGAGGGCGGCCTCGTTGCCGTCGCCGCCGTCGTCGGGCTTGGCGTCGAGCGAGCTGGCGGTGTACGCGTTGCTCGCGGCCATGCCCTCGACGACCTCGTCCCTGCTGAGGCCGAGGCGGTCGGCGAGCTCGACGACCGTGGGGGCGCGGTCGAGCTTCTGGGCGAGCTCGTCGCCCGCCTTGGCCAGGTCCAGCCGCAGCTCCTGGAGCCGGCGCGGGACGCGCACGGACCAGCTGGTGTCGCGGAAGAAGCGCTTGATCTCTCCGACGATGGTCGGCATCGCGAACGTCGGGAACTCCACGCCCCGGCTGAGCTCGAAGCGGTCGATCGCCTTGATCAGGCCGATCGTGCCGACCTGGACGATGTCCTCCATGGGCTCGCTGCGGGAGCGGAACCGGGCGGCGGCGAACTTGACCAGGGCCAGATTGAGCTCGACGAGGGTGTTGCGGACGTACGCGTACTCGTGGGTGCCCTCATCGAGGGCTTCGAGCCGCGCGAAGAGCGTCTTCGAGAGAGCCCTGGCGTCCAGCGCGCCGACCTCGGCGTAGGGCGGGATCTCGGGGAGCCCTTCGAGGCTCTCGAACCCCTCGACCGGAAGGTGGTCGTCGGCGGTCGTGCCGGTGGTGCGGGTGCTGGTGCGCGGGCCGGGTACGGCGCTCGCGGCAGCGGAGTCGGAATCGGTCGGTCCCTGAGGACATGCCGACGTCGCGATGTGGGTACGCGATACGTCGAGCCGGGGTGACATGGTTCTCCTCCATCGTTCTCGGCATATGGCTGCCGATGCCCATACGTGTTCCTGCGGTGAAGCGGCGCCTCCGAAGCCGATCGAAATTCCTCGTGAAGATGTCCCTCCTACCCTTACCCGGTTCCAGCGGTGAGTTACAAGCGCCAAATCCGCCTGTATGTCCGCTTTGTGGAGTTCTCCGACTACCGTGTGGCGAGGGAAACGCGTAATGTTTCACGCACGTCGGGGGCAGCCACGATGAAGCCGCGTACACAGGGGCGCGGGTAGTGACGGACGGCGAAGAGGGACGTGCATGGACCGCGGGACGGTCGGCAGTGCGAACCGGGGTCGGCTACAGGTCGAGGTCCGGACAGAGGGCCGCAGTGAAGTCGTGACGCCGGTGGGTGAGCTCGATCACCACACCGCCGATCTGCTGCGCGAGCCTCTGGAGAGCGCAGTCGAACAAGGGCGTACACGTCTGGTGGTCGACTGCTCTCGCCTCGACTTCTGTGACTCCACCGGGCTCAACGTGCTGCTCGGCGCGCGCCTGAAGGCGGAAGCGGCCGGGGGAGGGGTTCACCTGGCCGGAATGCAGCCCGTGGTGGCCCGTGTCTTCGAGATCACGGGGGCGGAGGCGGTCTTCACCGTCCACGCCTCGCTCGAAGACGCTCTGAGCACCTGACGGCGGCGCCTCCCATGCGCTTTCCCGGCTCCGGAAGCCCCCGCTGTCGCACGAGTCACGCCTTTGGCGTAGCCGCAGTGGGTGTTGTCACCATTCAGCCGGGCAGAAGAGATCCCGTCGGGGTCATGAAGCCCGCACGTTCTGTATCTGATCTGTATCTGTTCGATGGCAACACACGGTGAATCGGTGAGGTGAAGCGCTGATGAGCACCACCCGGCAGCATCAGCCGGGCGGCCTCGGCCGCGATCCGGACGACACGGGTAGCGCATCTGCCGTGCCGGCCGACCGGCAATGGCGCACGCTCTCGCTGAGACAGGCCAGCGGCATCGTGCCGATGGCCCGAGACTTCGCCCGGCAGGCGCTCCACGACTGGGGCTGGCTGCCCGCGTCGAGCGCCGACCGGCGGGCCGCCGCCGAGGACGTCCTGCTGGTCGTCTCCGAGCTCGTGACGAACGCCTGCCTGCACGCGGAGGGGCCTGAGGAGCTGCGTATCGCCTGCTCGCCCAAGATGCTCCGGGTCGAGGTGGACGACGGCGGCGCGGGCCAGCCCGCACCCCGTACCCCGCACCGCGCGGGGCGGCCCGGCGGGCACGGCATGTTCATCGTGCAGCGGCTCTGCCTCGACTGGGGCGTGACGCGGGCCCCGGACAAGCCGGGCAAGACCGTATGGGCGGAGCTCGCCGCTCCGGCGTAGCCCTCTCGGCAGAAGGCTCCGTAGGACTTCCGTATGTACGACGCAGGCCCCGCACCGAACGGTGCGGGGCCTGCGTCGTACGGGCGCGGTCCGTGTCAGCGGACGTCGCCCATGAGGGCCTTGACCTTGCCGCGGTACATGAAGACCGCGACACCGGCGGCGACCGCGAGCGCGGCCTGGAGTGCCACCACCCCGGTGCCGTTGAGCTCGACACCCGCGATGGACAGCAGACCCGTGGTGCAGTCACCCGCGGTCACGGCGAGGAACCAGACACCCATCATCTGGCTGGCGTACTTGGCCGGGGCCATCTTGGTGGTGACCGAGAGGCCGACCGGAGAGAGCGTCAGCTCACCCACGGTCTGCACGAAGTAGATCGCGACCAGCCACATCGCGGCGGCCTTGTGGCCGTCGCCCGCGATGGTCAGGGGCGCCAGGAAGAGGAAGAACGAGGCACCGATCAGCACCAGGCCGGAGCTGAACTTCACGACGGTGCTGGGCTCCTTGCCCCGCCGGTTCAGCGCCAGCCAGAAGGCGGCGAAGACCGGGGCCAGCGCCATGATGAGGACCGGGTTGACCGACTGGTACCAGGAGACCGGGAAGTCCCAGCCGAAGACCGAGTTCTTCGCCGACGAGTCGGCGAAGATCGCCATCGTCGAACCGCCCTGGTCGTAGATCATCCAGAAGATGGCGGCGGCCACGAAGAACCAGATGTAGCCGGACATCTTCTTCTGCTCGGTCGCGCTGAGCTCCTTGTCGCGCTTGATGCGCGCCAGGACCATCACCGGGATGACCAGGCCGGCGATCGTGATCGGGACCAGCAGCCAGTTCAGCGTGTAGACGCCGGTGACGACCGTGCCGATGTAGAAGACGGCCGCGATGCCGAGCCAGATCATCGACTTGCGCAGGGTGGAGGAGCGCTCGTCGGCGGAGAGCGGCTTCGGCACGACGAGGCTGCGCTCGTTCAGGTGGCGCGTGCCGAGCAGGAACTGGGCGACGCCGAGTCCCATGCCGAGCGCGGCCAGGGCGAAGCCCAGGTGCCAGTTGACGTTCTCGCCGATCGTGCCGATCACCAGCGGGGCGGCGAAGGCGCCCACGTTGATGCCCATGTAGAAGATCGTGAAGCCACCGTCGCGGCGCGGGTCGTCCGGGCCGTCGTAGAGGTGGCCGACCATCGTGGAGATGTTGGACTTCAGCAGACCGGAGCCGATGGCCACCAGGCCGAGCCCGGCGAAGAAGGTGCCCTCGGCGGGGAGTGCCAGCACCAGGTGGCCGAGCATGATCACGCCGCCCGCGATGGCGACGGTCTTGCGCGGACCCCAGACGCGGTCGCCGAACCAGCCGCCGGGCATGGCGAGCAGGTACACCAGCGACAGGTAGACCGAGTAGATCGCGGTGGCCGTGGCGGGGTTCATGTGAAGCCCGTTGGGAGCGATCAGGTAGAGCGGGAGGAGGGCGCGCATGCCGTAGTAGCTGAAGCGCTCCCACATCTCCGTCATGAAGAGAGTGGCCAGGCCGCGGGGGTGGCCGAAGAAGGTCTTCTCCGAGCCGGCGGTGCCGGCGGAGTCCTTCGTCAGGCTGGACGCCATGGTCGATCCTTGCTGGTCGGGACGCGCTCGCCTCGTGAGCGGTACGCGCCCGGTGGGGGGTAGCCGGCACCGGGACGGATGTGCCCACCCCCGACGCCTCGGGGGGATTCGATCCGGCCGTCCGCTCCGTAGGGAGTGCGGCGGCGGGGTCGTGGGACCGACCGTTCCGGGATCCACGCCCGGCACGCGTCCTCGCGCTCCGGGCCCGGCCCACAGGTCATTCACTGGTCGGGGCCGGTGAGAACCGGCCCGTACACAAAAAGTGACCCTTGGCGCGAAACGCTGCCCAAAGGTCCTTCGGTGGTGCAACAGGCGTCGAGCCACCATACGACATGACACACGGCGATATGGAAGGACTTGAGACATGGATCACAGGTTGCGGTGGAACCAAGGTCGCATATTCAAAGGTGGATGACCGATTCGTGGCCCTGACCCGCAGGGCCTGCCGAGTGCCTCACCTCAGTCGTCCTGCGCGGACTACCATCACTGCATGACCCGTGTACTGCTCGCCGAGGACGACGCATCCATCTCGGAGCCACTGGCCCGCGCCCTGCGTCGTGAGGGTTACGAGGTCGAGGTCCGCGAGGACGGCCCGACCGCACTCGACGCCGGACTCCAGGGAGGCGTCGACCTGGTCGTGCTCGACCTGGGGCTGCCCGGGATGGACGGCCTCGAGGTCGCCAGGCGGCTGCGCGCGGACGGCCACGCCGTGCCGATCCTGGTGCTGACCGCCCGGGCCGACGAGGTGGACACCGTGGTCGGCCTGGACGCCGGCGCAGACGACTACGTCACCAAGCCCTTCCGGCTCGCCGAGCTCCTCGCCCGGGTCCGCGCCCTGCTGCGGCGCGGCGCCACCGAGACCGCCCCGCAGCCCGCCACGCACGGCGTCAGGATCGACGTCGAGTCGCACCGGGCCTGGATGGGTGACGAGGAACTGCAGCTCACCGCGAAGGAGTTCGATCTCCTGAGGGTCCTCGTGCGGGACGCCGGCCGGGTCGTCACCCGCGACCAGCTGATGCGCGAGGTCTGGGACACCACCTGGTGGTCCTCCACCAAGACGCTCGACATGCACATCTCCTGGCTCCGCAAGAAGCTCGGCGACGACGCGGCCAATCCGCGCTACATCGCCACCGTCCGGGGCGTCGGCTTCCGGTTCGAGAAGAGCTGACGTACAGAACAGTCATGCGCCGCCGACTGATCAACTCCACGCTCGCCGTGGTGCTCGTCGTGATCGCCGTCTTCGGCGTGTCCCTCGTCATCGTCGAGACCCGGACCATCAGCAACAGCGCCCAGGAGAGCGTCGACTCCGAGGCCTTCCGGCTGATCAGCGTGGTCGAGAGCCGGCTGCTCGGGGCCGAGCGGATCACGCCCGATGTCCTCGCGGAGCAGGTGGACCCCAGCCGCTACGCCCGCGTCGAGATCCCAGGGCGGGCGCCGATCGAGGTCGGTGAGCGCTCCACGGACAGCGGCGTCATCCGCTCCACGGAGACGGGGGAGCAGGGCGAGAAGGTCACCGTCGAGGAGTCCCGCTCGGCAGTGACCCGCGAGGTCGGCCGGACCCTGCTGATCATCGGAGCGGTGGCGCTGCTCGCGATCGTCTCCGCCGTACTCCTCGCCGTACGCCAGGCCGACCGGCTGACCTCACCGCTCACCGACCTCGCCGAGACCGCCGAACGCCTCGGGTCGGGCGACCCGAGGCCGCGGCACAAGCGGTACGGGGTGGCAGAGCTGGACCGGGTCGCCGACGTCCTGGACTCCTCCGCCGAGCGGATCGCCCGGATGCTGACCGCGGAGCGACGCCTCGCCGCCGACGCCTCGCACCAGCTCCGTACGCCGCTGACCGCCCTCTCCATGCGGATCGAGGAGATCTCCGTCACCGACGACCCGGAGACGGTGAAGGAGGAGGCGAACATCGCGCTCACCCAGGTCGAGCGCCTCACGGACGTCGTGCAGCGGCTGCTGACCAACGCCCGCGACCCGCGCACCGGCTCGGCCGTCGTCTTCGACCTCGACGAGGTCCTCAAGCAGCAGATCGAGGAATGGCGCCCGGCCTACCGCAGCGCCGGCCGCGCCGTCGTCTGCTCGGGCAAGCACGGGCTGGAGGCCGTCGGCACCCCGGGCGCCGTCGCCCAGGTCCTGGCCGCGCTGATCGAGAACTCGCTGATGCACGGTGGCGGCACGGTCGCGCTGCGCACCCGCGTCACCGGCAACCAGGTCGTCGTCGAGGTGACGGACGAGGGCCCCGGTGTCCCGGCCGATCTCGGGGCGCGGATCTTCGAGCGCACGATCAGCGGCCGCAACTCCACCGGGATCGGGCTCGCGGTGGCCCGGGACCTCGCCGAGGCGGACGGTGGCCGGCTCGAACTGCTCCAGCAGCAGCCGCCGGTCTTCGCGCTCTTCCTCAGCCGGGTCGCGCCGAACCGCAAGGAGTCCGTACGCCCGGTGCGCTGAGAGGCCCCCGGGGCCTCAGCGGGGCACCGGGCCGGGCGCTACCTCGTCGGAGGGCCGCCGCTGCTCCAGAAATCGTTCCGCGTCGAGCACGGCCTCCTTGGCGGGCAGCGCCCTGAACACCCAGGTGCGGTAGGACCAGAAGCGGAACAACGTGGCGATCCCGATGCCGAGGATCTTGAAGACGTTGCTCTGGACCGGGCTGTTCCAGCCGAAGCCGTACGTCGCCGCGTAGAGCACGCCCGTCTCGATCACCGCGCCGACGGCGCTGAACAGCAGGAACAGCATCAGTTCCCGGGTCCTGCCGGTCTTGTCGCGGTCCCGGTAGGTCCAGTAGCGGAAGCCGACGTAGTTGAAGAGGATGGCGACGACCGTCCCCATCAGCCCGGCCCGCACCACCGGAATGTCCGTGGTGCGCCAGATCAGGTTGGAGACGGCGATGTTCACGACCAGCCCGAGTGCGCCGACCGCGCCGAACTTGGCGACCTCCCGGGCCAGCAGATCAAGCCGGGCCCGCAGTGCGCCCCGTTCGCTCATGGTGATCGCTCAGCCCCGTCCGGTCGGTTTCGTCAACCCGGCCATGCTAACCAGCCCTCCCGTGTGATGCGTCTGTGCCGGCCGGCCCGCGTGACGGGGCTTCCCTCGCCGGAGGGGCCGGGGCCGCCGGAGAGGGGTGAGGCGGGCTCCCACGCGCCCGATACCCTGGAGACGTGACGTTCCCTGTAGTCGGCATGGTCGGCGGCGGTCAGCTCGCCCGTATGACCCACGAGGCGGGTATCCCCCTCGGCCTGAAATTCAAGCTCCTCAGTGACACGCCCCAGGATTCGGCCGCCCAGGTGGTCGGCGAAGTCGTCGTCGGCGACTACCGCGACCTGGAGACCCTGCGCGCCTTCGCGCGCGGCTGCGACGTGATCACCTTCGACCACGAGCACGTGCCGACCGAGCACCTGCGGGCCCTGGAGGCGGACGGCATTCCCGTCCGCCCCGGCCCCGACGCCCTGGTGCACGCCCAGGACAAGGGGGTGATGCGCGCCAGGCTCGCGGAGATCGGGGCGCCCTGCCCCCGTAACCGCATCGTCGCGGATCCGGCGGACGCCGCCGCCTTCGCCGACGAGGTCGGTGGTTTCCCCGTCATCCTCAAGACGGTCCGGGGCGGCTACGACGGCAAGGGCGTGTGGGTGGTCCGCTCCGAGGAGGACGCCGCCGAGCCCTTCCGGGCCGGTGTCCCCGTCCTCGCGGAGGAGAAGGTCGACTTCACGCGGGAGCTCGCGGCCAACATCGTCCGCTCGCCGCACGGCCAGGCCGTCGCCTATCCCGTCGTCGAGTCCGTCCAGGTGGACGGGGTCTGCGACACCGTCATCGCCCCGGCGCCCGATCTGGACGAGCGGCTGGCAGGCGAGGCGCAGCAGCTCGCCCTGCGGATCGCCGCCGAGCTCGGGGTGGTGGGCCACCTCGCGGTGGAGCTCTTCGAGACCCGTGACGGCCGCATCCTGGTGAACGAGCTCGCGATGCGTCCTCACAACTCCGGGCACTGGACCCAGGACGGTGCGGTCACCTCGCAGTTCGCCAACCACGTGCGGGCCGTCCTCGACCTCCCGCTCGGCGACCCCCGGCCGCGCGCCACCTGGACGGTCATGTGCAACGTCCTCGGCGGCGACTACCCGGACATGTACCAGGCGTACCTGCACTGCATGGCCCGTGACCCGGGGCTCAAGATCCACATGTACGGCAAGGACGTGAAGCCCGGCCGCAAGGTGGGCCACGTCAACACCTACGGCGACGATCTGGCGGACGTGCGGGAGCGCGCCCGGCACGCGGCCGACTACCTGCGAGGAACGATCACCGAATGACCGCACCAGGTTCCGCACCCGTCATCGGCATCGTCATGGGATCGGACTCGGACTGGCCCGTGATGGAAGCGGCCGCCAAGGCCCTCGGCGAGTTCGAGATCCCCTACGAGGTCGACGTCGTCTCCGCCCACCGCATGCCCCACGAGATGATCGCGTACGGCGAGTCGGCGGCGGACCGCGGTCTCAAGGCGATCATCGCGGGTGCGGGGGGAGCGGCCCACCTGCCCGGCATGCTGGCCTCCGTCACCCCGCTGCCGGTGATCGGCGTCCCGGTCCCGCTGAAGTACCTCGACGGCATGGACAGCCTGCTGTCCATCGTCCAGATGCCCGCCGGTGTCCCCGTCGCCACCGTCTCCGTCGGCGGCGCCCGCAACGCGGGCCTGCTCGCCGCCCGTATCCTCGCCGCCCATGACGGCGACCTGCTGGCACGGATGAAGGACTTCCAGCAGGAGCTCAAGGACCAGGCGACGGAGAAGGGCAAGCGGCTGCGCGCCAAGACCCAGGGTGCGGACTCCTTCGGCTTCGGGAAGTAGGCGGTCACGATGGACAACCTGGACCGCGCCCGGCTGCTCCTCGCCGACCACCCCGTCGTCGACGGCCACAACGACCTCCCCTGGGCCCTGCGCGAGCAGGTCGGCTACGACCTGGACGCCCGTGACATCTCCCGGGACCAGACCGGCACCCTGCACACCGACATCCCCCGGCTGCGGGCCGGCGGCGTCGGCGCGCAGTTCTGGTCCGTCTACGTCCCGCCGAACCGGGCCGGGGACGACGCGGTCAGCGCCACGCTGGAGCAGATCGACGTGGTCGCCGAGATGCTGGCGCGCTACCCGGACGACCTGGGGCGCGCCCTGACCGCCGACGACATGGAGAAGGCCCGCGCAGAGGGCCGGATCGCCTCCCTGATGGGCGCCGAGGGCGGCCACTCCATCAACAACTCGCTGGGCACCCTGCGCGCCCTGCACACCCTCGGCGTCCGCTACATGACGCTCACGCACAACGACAACACCGACTGGGCGGACTCGGCGACCGACTCCCCGCGCGTCGGCGGCCTGTCGGAGTTCGGGCGTGAGGTCGTGCGCGAGATGAACCGCGTCGGCATGCTGGTCGACCTCTCCCACGTGGCGGCCACCACGATGCGCGACGCCCTCGCCACCTCGGTGGCGCCGGTGATCTTCTCGCACTCCTCCGCGCGGGCGGTCTGCGACCACCCGCGCAACATCCCCGACGACGTGCTGCGGATGCTCGCGGCCAACGGCGGGGTGGCCATGGCGACCTTCGTCCCGAAGTTCGTCCTGCCGGCGGCCGTCGAGTGGACGGAGGCCGCCGACCGCAACATGCGGGAGCACGGCCTGCACCACCTGGACACCACACCGGCCGCCATGCGGATCCACGCGGACTTCGAGGCGCTCAACCCGCGCCCGATGGCCACCCCGGGCACGATCGCCGACCATCTCGACCACATGCGCGAGATCGCCGGGATCGACCACATCGGTGTCGGCGGCGACTACGACGGCACGGCCTTCCTCCCGCTGGACCTGGAGGACGTCTCGGGCTACCCGTACCTGATCGCGGAGCTGCTCACCCGTGGCTGGTCGGACAGCGACGTGGCGAAGCTGACGTGGCGGAACGCGGTGCGCGTCCTGCGCGACGCGGAAGCGGTGTCCCGCGACCTGAGCGCCCGGGTCCGCCCGTCCCACGCGACGATCGACGAGCTGGACGGCCCCGCTCACTGACCCGCACGACCGATGCGAGGAGGCGGGGGGGCGGGTGGGCCCCCCCCCCCACGCAACGGGCGGGGGGGCCGGCCGAGGCCCCCCC
>NZ_JBHUYV010000019.1:161713-166275 GCF_042667905.1 Streptomyces sp. NPDC057287
CCCCCCCCCCCCCCCCCCCCGGGGGCCCCCCCCCCCCCCCCCACTTCCCACCTGGTGCCGCCCCCCGCACACCCCCCCCCCCCCCTGTGGCGCGGGGGGGGGGCCCGGGGGGCCCCCCGCCTCCTCGCATCGGGCTTCGCGTCAGGCCTTCGGCCGCCCCATCGCCCGGTACGTCCAGCCGGCCTCGCGCCACACCGCGGGGTCCAGGGCGTTGCGGCCGTCGAGGATGATCCGCCGCCCGGCCACCTCGCCCAGCGCCGCCACGTCCAGCTCCCGGAATTCGCGCCACTCCGTCAGGTGCAGGACCACGTCCGCCCCGCGCACCGCGTCCAGGGCCGTGTCCGCGTAGCCGAGCGTCGGGAAGAGCCGCCGGGCGTTGTCCATGCCCTTGGGGTCGAAGACCGTGACCTGGCCGCCCTGCAGGTGGATCTGCCCGGCCACGTTCAGCGCGGGCGAGTCGCGTACGTCGTCGGAGTCGGGCTTGAAGGTGGCGCCCAGCACCGCGACGCGCGTGCCGAGGAACGAGCCCCCGCCCACCGCCTCGCGGGCCAGCTCCACCATGTGGCCGCGCCGGCGCATGTTGATCGAGTCGACCTCCCGGAGGAAGGTCAGCGCCTGGTCGGCGCCCAGCTCACCCGCGCGCGCCATGAAGGCCCGGATGTCCTTGGGCAGACAGCCCCCGCCGAAGCCGATCCCGGCCCGCAGGAACTTCTTCCCGATGCGCTCGTCGTGACCGATCGCCTCGGCGAGCTTCACCACGTCGCCGTCGGCGGCCTCGCAGACCTCGGCCATCGCGTTGATGAAGGAGATCTTGGTCGCGAGGAAGGAGTTGGCGGAGGTCTTCACCAGCTCGGCGGTCGGGAAGTCGGTCACCACGAAGGGCGAGCCCTCGGCGATCGGTCCCGCGTAGACCTCGCGCAGCAGCTTCTCGGCGCGCTCGCTCTCGACCCCGACCACGAGGCGGTCCGGGTGCAGCGTGTCCTTCACCGCGAAGCCCTCGCGCAGGAACTCCGGGTTCCAGGCCAGCTCCGCGTCCGTACCCACCGGCGCCAGCTCCGCCAGCCGCGCGGCCAGCCGGGCGGCGGAGCCCACCGGGACGGTGGACTTGCCCACGACCAGGGCGGGACGGGTCAGCTGCGGGGCCAGGGACTCGAAGGCGCTGTCCACGTAGCTCATGTCGCAGGCGTACTCGCCGTGCTTCTGGGGAGTGTTCACGCAGACGAAGTGCACATCGCCGAACGCGCCGATCTCCTCCCAGGAGGTGGTGAACCGCAGACGCCCCGTGGACCCCTCGATCCCGGCCACGTGCTTCTTCAGGATCTCCTCGAGCCCCGGCTCGTACATCGGCACCCGGCCGGCCGAGAGCATCTCGATCTTCTCGGGCACCACGTCGAGCCCGAGGACTTCGAAGCCCAGCTCCGCCATGGCCGCGGCATGGGTCGCGCCGAGGTAGCCGGTGCCGATCACGGTGATCCTGAGGGCCATGGGTGCTCCTGAACGATGCGGACAGACGTGCGGAGCCGAGCATAACCGGGCGTGCGGAACGCTGTTTTCCGACCGTCACGGGTCTGTCGGATAGCTCACGTGCCCCGCCCGTATGCCTTCGCTCGGGTCGGCCACTAAAATTGGGTTACTTAACGGTAGTTAGCATCCTTGGGGAGTGAACGTCTTGGCGGGTTCGACCGATTTCGACCTGTACCGTCCGGCTGAGGAGCACGACATGCTCCGCGAGACGATCCGTTCGCTCGCCGAGGCGAAGATCGCCCCGCATGCCGCCGCTGTCGACGAGGAGGGCCGCTTCCCGCGGGAGGCGCTGGACGCGCTGGTCGCCTCGGACCTGCACGCGGTCCACGTCCCGGAGGAGTACGGCGGCGCGGGAGCCGACGCGCTCGCCACGGTCATCGTGATCGAGGAGGTGGCCCGTGTCTGCGCGTCCTCCTCCCTGATCCCGGCCGTGAACAAGCTGGGCTCGCTCCCGGTGATCCTCTCCGGCTCCGAGGACCTCAAGAAGAAGTACCTGGGCCCGCTCGCCAAGGGCGACGCGATGTTCTCGTACGCCCTCTCCGAGCCGGACGCCGGCTCCGACGCGGCGGGCATGAAGACCAAGGCCGTCCGGGACGGCGACTTCTGGATCCTCAACGGCGTGAAGCGCTGGATCACCAACGCGGGCGAGTCCGAGTACTACACGGTCATGGCCGTGACCGACCCGGAGAAGCGCTCCAAGGGCATCTCGGCGTTCGTCGTCGAGAAGTCCGACGAGGGCGTCTCCTTCGGCGCCCCGGAGAAGAAGCTCGGCATCAAGGGCTCCCCGACGCGCGAGGTCTACCTCGACAACGTCCGCATCCCCGCCGACCGCATGATCGGCGAGGAGGGCACCGGCTTCGCCACGGCGATGAAGACCCTGGACCACACCCGCATCACGATCGCGGCCCAGGCGCTCGGCATCGCGCAGGGCGCCCTGGACTACGCCAAGGGCTACGTCCAGGAGCGCAAGCAGTTCGGCAAGCCGATCGGCGACTTCCAGGGCATCCAGTTCATGCTCGCCGACATGGCGATGAAGCTGGAGGCGGCCCGCCAGCTCACCTACTCCGCCGCAGCCAAGTCCGAGCGCCTCGACGGCGACCTGACCTTCTTCGGTGCCGCGGCCAAGTGCTTCGCCTCCGACGTCGCGATGGAGGTCACCACGGACGCCGTGCAGCTGCTCGGCGGCTACGGCTACACGCGTGACTACCCGGTCGAGCGCATGATGCGCGACGCCAAGATCACTCAGATCTACGAGGGCACCAACCAGGTCCAGCGGATCGTCATGGCCCGTAACCTGCCGTAGTCCCCCTGCGCATCCGATGAGGGAGCCCCCGCTTCGGCGGGGGCTCCCTTTTCGTGACACCCCCGAGTGTCCGGCCTGCTCAGGCGCGCGGTCCTTCGTCGAGGATCTCGTCGGCGGAGTCGGCGGTGGCGGCCCGGCGAAGCCATCGGCGCAGGATGTCGAGGTCGCGGCAGCCGGTGATCGTGTCGCGGATGTCGCCGGAGACATCGATGCCGCGTTCGCCGAAAGAGGTCCACGGCCACCAGGTTCCTCCACTGTGTGCGGCGGGGCTGCTGCCCAGGCCTTGTGGGTGAGTTCGACGACGGTCAGGCCGCTGCTTGTGCCTCCGCGCGGCAGTCGCGGCAGTGGCCCGGGTGGCGGGAGCGGAAGGCGCGGTCGCAGAGGTCGCAGTTCTGGAGCGGGATGACGATCACGCCGGGTCGCTGCGGGGGCGCGAGGTCGTGGGCTCCGGGCAGCGGCGGCGGCAGGAGGGTCGTGATCCGGTGCCTCAGGAGCTTGGCCGGGTGTCGCAGCGGCACGGGCAGGTCGGCGGTGAGGGCGTGGCGGATCGTCTCGGGATGGGCGTCGCGCTCCAGCCAGGCGGCCACTCCCGGGGTGAGCGTCCCGATGTCCCGCTCCGACAGGACGAGCTGGGGTGACAGTCGGCGGAGGTCCGCGAGGAGTGCTCCGGCTGTGCGCAGGAGCTCCGGGGCCTCCGTCGCCGGACGGGGGACGGGTGGGGGCGGTGCCGTACGCGCTGTGGGGGCGGGTACGCAGACGGCCGGAGCGGGCGGGCGTGATGCCGGTGGCTCGGGTGCGGGTGCGGGTGCGGGTGCGGGCGCGGGGGCAGGCTCATGTGGCGCGGGAGGCGGGGCTGTTCGCGCCGGGGGCCCCGCCTGTGACCTCGTCGGGGACGGAGGGGGCGGAGGTGCCGCCTGTCCGGTGTCCGGCCGGTTGCGGGAGACGGTGCGGGTCACGACACGGCCGTCGGGGAGCCGGACCCGGCTGCGGTGCAGATAGCCCGCGGCCTCCAACTCGCGCAGTGCGGCGGCGATGCGCGTCTCGCTCTCCGGGAACCGCTCGGCCAGCCGCTTGATGCCGATCCGCGCTCCTGCGGGCAGCGACTGGATGTGCACGGCAAGCCCGATGGCCACCAGGGACAGCCCCCGATGACGGCTGAGGTGGTTGCCGATGACGGTGAAGTCGGTGGTGTGACGGGAGTTGATGTGGACGACGCCGGAGGACGGCTTCGCATCCTCGGTCGTACCGGGTGGGGCGCACGGGGGCGCGTTATCCTGCTGGGTATCCATCGGGAAGGGGTCTACTTCCTCGGTGGTCAGGCCCTCGATCGGGATTCCTAGTCCCGGCCGGGGGCCGTCGCATGTCTGGGGTTGTCGTGGCGAGCATATGCCCGCCAACCCATCTCAAATCCAGCCCAGTTGCCATATGTCACCCGCGCGGGTGACCTGGGGCCAGGTGGGGTCGGTTGGGGTGGGGAAAGTTCTTTTCCCACGTACTTGAAAGCCTTTTACGTCGTGGGCCACCGGGTCGCGGCCCGCCATGTCGTGGGCCACCGGGTCGTGGATTCCCGCGACCCGGTACACGCCGTCACGGCGCGGTTGTCCGGTGCTCGTCCAGCCGTGTCCCGGCTGTCCGGGGTGACGTGCGGGGCACATCCGTGGAGCACGCCTCCCGGGACTGACCGGGGCGGCGGCGGTACGTACGACGAGGGCGGGCCGGGGAGTTGTCCCCGGCC
>NZ_JBHUYV010000020.1:0-77977 GCF_042667905.1 Streptomyces sp. NPDC057287
CTTCGAAGCCCTCGACCAGCTCGCCATGGAACACCTCCTCGGCGTCCGCTGACCCACCCCCCGGGGCACCCGACACACCACACCGGGCGCCCCGGCTCTCCCTGCCGTGACAACGCCGGATCCGCGCAGGGTCTTGACCACCAGCCCGTGGGAGCGTTCCCATGGGCTCCGGCCACCCTCTCACCGCAAGGGCACCACCGTGACAGAACCCTCCCCGGACGGATGGATCCGACGCCGCAGCCGCCGCACCAGGCGGATCGCCGTCCCCTTCACCGTCGTCTCCGCGATCGTCGCCGGCACCGTTCTCTCGGGGTGCGGGCAGCAGCGGGATCCGGACGTGTACACCGTCATGAACTCCTCGACGGACGAGTCGTACCACCGCTGGGACGGTGACACGCTGAAGCGCTGCAGCAAGGAGCTCGGGATCACCATCGAGCAGCAGAGCGTGCCGGCCGCGCAGGTCATGACGAAGGCCCTGCGCATGGCGTCCTCGAAGTCGCTGCCGGACGTCCTCCAGCTGGACGCCTCCGAGATGCCGACCTTCGCCGAGGCCGGCGGGCTGATCCCGCTGAAGGACCTGGGGCTGACCACGAAGGACATCCCCGAGGGGATCGTCGACTTCGGTTCGTTCGACGGGAAGTACTACGGGGCGGCGCGCACGGTGAACACCCTGGCGCTGTTCTACAACAAGGACACGCTGGACAAGGCCGGTCTCGACGTGCCCACCACCTGGGCCGAGATGCAGTCGACCGCCAAGGAGCTGACCAAGGGCAAGCAGTACGGCCTGGCGCTGAGCGCGGGCGGCGCGGAGGACGGTGTCTTCCAGTTCACCCCCTTCATGTGGTCCAACGGCGGCGACGAGTCGAAGCTCGACACCCCTGAGGTGGCGGAGGCACTGGACTACTGGAAGGCGCTCCTGAAGGACGGCTCGCTCTCCAAGTCCACGGTCAACTGGACCCAGGCCGACGTGAACGACCAGTTCATGGCCGGCAACGCGGCCATGATGATCAACGGCCCGTGGCAGGTCGAGACGCTGAACGCCAAGAAGGGGCTCGACTGGGGCATCGCCGAGATCCCCGTCCCCGAGGCCGGCGACGACTCCGTCGGGCCGCTGGGCGGCGGCGTGCTCACCGTGCCCAACACCGGTGACACCGAGCGCGAGAAGACGTCCGCCAAGATCATCGGCTGCATGTCCGGCGAGCAGGAGGAGATCACCTACGCCCTCAACAGCTGGATGGTCCCGGCCAACGCCAAGGCCGCAGCCGTGTGGCGCACGAAGGCCCCGGAGCTGTCTGCCCTGGCCGGTCAGGTCGCGACGGCCCGTTCCCGTACCGCGAAGGTCGGCGCACAGTGGTCGTCCGTGTCGCTCGCCCTGCAGAGCGCCTTCCAGTCCGCGCTCACCGGCGAGTCCAGCGAGGCCGCTCTGAAGCGTGCCCAGCAGCAGGTCACGAGCGGGAACTGAGGTAACGAACCATGTCATCCACCACAGCCTCGGCCGCCGCGCTGCCGGCCGACCCCCAGGCCCCCGCGGCCGGCGCGGTCAAGAAGCCCGTGAACCCGCGCGGCGCCCAGCGGCGCAGGACGCTCGCCCAGTGGGGGTTCATCGCTCCCGCCGTGATCTTCATGGCGCTCTTCTTCGGCTACCCGCTCGTCCGCAACATCGTGATGAGCTTCCAGGACTACTCGCCGTCCACCTTCTTCACCGGCGAGGCGCCGTTCAACGGCCTGGACAACTGGAGCAACGTCTTCGAGGACGGCCTGTTCGGCAAGGCGCTCTGGCAGACGATCCTCTTCACCGTCGGATCGCTCGTCGGCCAGTTCTGCATCGGTCTGGCGCTCGCCGTCTTCTTCACCCGGCGCTTCCCGCTGAACGGCATCCTGCGCTCGCTGATCCTGCTTCCGTGGCTGGTCCCGATGGTCGTCAGCGGCATCGTGTGGCGGCGCATCTTCGACCAGGACACCGGTGTCCTCAACAGCTTCCTGGGCACCGTCGGCCTCCCCGGTGACACGCCCTGGCTGACGAGCACCAGCATGGCGCTGATCTCGGTGATCCTGGTGAACATCTGGATCGGCATCCCGTTCAACATGGTGATCCTCTACGGCGGCCTCCAGGAGGTCCCCAAGGAGCTCAACGAGGCCGCCGCGCTCGACGGCGCCTCCGCCTGGCGCACGTTCCGCTCGGTCACCCTGCCCATGCTCAAGCCCGTCATCACCGTGGTGCTGGTGCTCGGCTTCATGTCGACGGTCAAGATCCTCGACCTGGTCCTCGCCCTGACGGACGGCGGACCCGCCGACTCCACCCAGACGCTCGGCACGCTCACGTACCAGAACTCCTTCGTCCAGATGGACTTCGGGGCGGGTGCCGTGGTCGGCAACATCCTGATCCTGATCTCCGCCGTCTTCGCGGTGTTCTACCTGCGGGTCAACCGCAACGAGGGGAAGTGACCGGCATGGCGACCAACACCCAGATCCCCGCCGCCCCGGCTCCCGCCGTCCACCGGCCCGAGCGCCGCTGGGGCGCGACCGTCTTCGGCGTCGTCGTCCTCGCGGTCATGCTGTTCCCGCTGTACTGGATGATCAACACCGCGCTGCAGCCGGACGCGAGCCTCGTGGACGTGGGCCCGGTCCCGACCGGTGTGGACTTCTCCGGCTTCACGTCCGCCATCACCGAGCAGGGCACCAACCTGCTGACCTCGCTGGCCGTGGCGCTCGGCGCCGTGGCCATCTGCCTGGCGATCTCCGCTCCGGCGGCGTACGGCCTGGCGCAGTTCAAGCTGCGCGGCAGCAAGACCATCGTCTTCGGCACGCTCATCACCCAGATGGTGCCGGGCATCGTCATCGCGAACGCCCTGTACAGCGCGTACGTGGACCTCGGCCTGGTCAACTCCTACTTCGGCCTGATGCTGGCGGACGCCTCGCTGGGCATCCCCTTCGCGATCGTGCTGATGCGGTCGTTCAT
Source organism: Streptomyces sp. NPDC057287 (assembly GCF_042667905.1). Taxonomy (NCBI): domain Bacteria; kingdom Bacillati; phylum Actinomycetota; class Actinomycetes; order Kitasatosporales; family Streptomycetaceae; genus Streptomyces; species Streptomyces sp. NPDC057287. The sequence goes on from NZ_JBHUYV010000020.1 coordinate 2,960, forward strand.
GGTGTCGATCCCGCGTGAGGTCATCGAGGCCGCCGAGGTCGACGGCGCGGGCCGGATCCGTACGTTCGTCCAGGTCGTCCTGCCGATGAGCCGGAACTCGCTCATCACCGCCGGGCTGTTCTCGTTCCTCTACGCGTGGAGCGACTTCATGTTCGCGCTCACGCTGAACACGACCGACGACGTCAAGCCGATCACCCTGGGCATCTACCAGTACATCGGCGCGCACGTCGGCGACTGGGGTTCGGTCATGGCCGCCTCCGTGCTCTCCGCGGTGCCCGCCGCGGTCCTCCTCGTCCTGTCCCAGAAGTACATCGCCGCCGGTATCACCGGCGGCTCGGTCAAGTAAGGGTTCCCCATGAGTGACTTCCCGGTCTTCCCGCCCGGATTCGTCTTCGGCGCTGCCACGGCCTCGTACCAGATCGAGGGTGCCGTGGAGGAGGACGGCCGCGGCCCGTCCATCTGGGACACGTACAGCCACACGCCCGGCAGGACCGACGGCGGCGACACGGGCGACGTCGCCTGCGACCACTACCACCGCTACCCGGAGGACGTGGCGCTGCTGCGCGACCTGGGCGTGGAGTCGTACCGCTTCTCGATCGCCTGGTCCCGGATCCAGGCGACCGGCAGCGGGGCGGTCAACCCGAAGGGGCTGGACTTCTACTCCCGGCTCGTCGACTCGCTGCTGGAGGCGGGCATCGAGCCGGCCGCCACCCTGTACCACTGGGACCTGCCGCAGGCCCTGGAGGACGAGGGCGGCTGGCGGGTGCGGGAGACGGCGGAGCGCTTCGGCGAGTACACCGCGATCATGGCCGAGCACCTCGGTGACCGGGTGCCGCGCTGGATCACCCTGAACGAGCCCTGGTGCAGCGCGTTCCTCGGCTACTCGGTGGGCCGTCACGCGCCGGGCGCCAAGGAGGGCCGCGGGGCGCTGGCCGCCGCGCACCACCTGCTGGTCGGCCACGGCCACGCGATGAACGCACTGCGCGCGGCGGGCGTCCGTGAGGCGGGCATCACGCTCAACCTGGACCGCAACGTCCCGGCCACCGAGTCGGACGCCGACCTCGCCGCCGTCGTCCGGGCGGACACCCAGCACAACCTGGTGTGGACCGAGCCGCTCCTCGCCGGCCGTTACCCGGCGACCGAGGAGGAGACCTGGGGCGAGCTGATCACCGGCCAGGACTTCCGCCGCGACGGCGACCTGGAGCTGATCTCCCAGCCGATGGACTTCCTGGGCATCAACTACTACCGGCCGATCGTGGTCGCTGCCGCCCCGCACCGCGAGGCCGACCCGGCGCTGCGCGTGGCGACGGACAACCGTTACGCGGAGGGCAGCTACCCGGACGTCCGCAGGACTGCCATGGGCTGGCCGGTCGTGCCGGAGTCGTTCACCGACCTGCTGACCGTACTGAAGCAGACGTACGGCGACGCCCTGCCGCCGGTGCACATCACGGAGAACGGCTCGGCGGAGTTCGACAGCGTCGAGGCGGACGGCACGATCCACGACGCGGACCGGGTGGAGTACCTGCGCACCCACCTGACGGCGCTGCGGGCGGCCATGGACGCCGGTGTCGAGGTGCACGGGTACTACGTGTGGTCGCTGCTGGACAACTTCGAGTGGGCGCTGGGCTATGCGAAGCGGTTCGGGATCATCCGGGTCGACTACGACACCCTGGAACGCACCCCGAAGGACAGCTACCGCTGGTACCAGCAGCTGATCGCGGCGCACAAGGCCTGATCGGCTCCTCCGGACGGGGGCGTACGCGTGATCCACAGCGCGTACGCCCCCGTACCCGGTTCCGGCGCGGTTCCGGGACCACCGCTCGGGCACCCCTCAGGGTTGGCTCGATTCCCACGACGGACACCCCCGGAGGCCGGCCTCAGGTGTACCTTCATGACGCCTCAGGGGGCAGGCGCCGGCTGCGAGGCCGTCACCCGGTCCGCCCGGGGCGGTGATCGAGTCCCGCGCCTCAACCTCAAGGAGTCCTCCCGTGCCCGTCACCACCGCACTGAAGACCTCGGTCACTCTCGCGGCTGCCGCACTCTTCACCGTGGGCCTGCTCGCCCAGACGGCGGGCGCCGCCGTCGCCGAGAACCCGTGGACCGCAGCCGGCACGGTCGCCGACGTGGCCGGCGTGCAGGCAACGGGCACGTGGATCGCTGCCGCCGAGATCCGCACCTACTCCGTTGGTGTGACCGTCAAGGACACCGCGGACGACGGTTACGGCGCCCGTGTGAACCTCCGTTCCGAGACCGCTGACGGCGGCGAGGTCCTCACCAGCGTCAGCGCATCGGGCAAGGGGGTTGTCACGAAGGACAGGTTGACGCTCTTCGGGAGGGTCACCGTCCAGGAGTGCCTGACCGCCCAAGGGGTCGACGTCGTCTGCGGCGAGCCCTTCCGGATCATCTGACGGCTCGCCCGGACGGCTCGTCCCGCTGTGCGACCCGGCAGTCACCGCACCGCGTACGCCGCCGGGTCGCCCAGCACTTCGTGCACCACCCGGGCCGCCGCGCCCCGTGCCGCGTCGCCGGAGACGGACGAGGCGCGCAGACGGCTGCCGTTCTCGTGCCAGCGGCCGGAGACCACCCGCGCGGTGAGCTGGGCGTCCGCGGACTTCTCCAGCCAGGGCATCAGGCTGCGGTAGATCCCGCCGAGAACGACGGCCTCCGGGTCGAACAGGTTGACCGCGCCGGCCAGCACCACCCCCATCCGGTCCCCCGCCTCGGACAGCGCGGTGACGGCCCGCTCCTGACCGGCCGCGGCCCGCTGCTCCAGCTCGGCGATCCCGCGCACCCCCGTGTCCGGGTCGATGCCTGCCGCCCGCAGCAGGGCGGCCCGGCCGGCGTACTGCTCCAGGCAGCCGTGCGCGCCGCACCGGCAGAGCGGACCCCTCGGGTCGACGACGACGTGTCCGATCTCGCCGGCGAACCCGTGGGCTCCGCGCATCATCTCGCCGTTCACCACGAGCGCGCCGCCCACTCCGATCTCACCGGTGAGATAGAGGAAGGTGCGTACGCCGCCGAGTCCGCCGAACCACAGCTCGGCCAGGGCCGCCAAATTGGCCTCGTTGTCGGAGCCGACGGCCAGCGCCCTGCCGGCCGGGCGCAGCGTGCTGAGCGCCTGCCCGAAGATGCCCTCGGCCGCGACCCTGCTCCAGCCGAGGTTGGGGGCCTGCCGGACGACGCCGCCGGAGACGAGGCCCGGGAGCGCCAGCTCGACGCCGACCACGCGCAGTTCCTGTTCCTGGGCCGAGGCGATGACGCGGTTGGTGAGGCGTGCCGCGTGGACCAGGACCTCGGCGGGAGGGACGTCCCGGTGGTCGGTGTGCTCGGTGACACGGACCCGGTCGGTGCCGGTGAGGTCGACGGCGCACACCGAGACGTAGTCGATGTTGATCTCCACGCCGAGTCCGGCCGGACCGGTGCGGGAGAGCTTCAGCACGGTGCCGGGGCGCCCGGCGGATCCGCTGGAGGTCTTGCCGGACTCGCTGAGGCAGCCCACGGCGAGGAGTTCCTCGACGAGGGAGGAGACGGCTGCCCTGGTCAGGCCCACGAGGCTCGCCACCCGGGCCCGGGTGACCTCGCCCTCGTCCCGGACGGTCCGCAGGACCAGGCTCAGGTTGTGACGCCGCACGGACTCGTGCCCGGCCTTGGCCGCAGGCGAGGTGAGGGTGTTCTTCATCAGACCGTCGAGCCTACGGCCTTGCCTGATTCATCATCATTTCCGCCATGTTCCGGGCGGCGAGCGCGGGGTGGGATGCGGGGCGGGTGACTGCGTGGGCCAGGGCTCCGTCGACGAGGACCAGGAGCTGGTCCGCCCCGAAGTCCGGGTCGGGGTGCCCGTCCCGGGTCAGCTCCTCGGCGAACAGGACGTGCAGGGCGTCCTTGTAGGCGCGCACCTCCACATGGGCCGGGTGGGCGGCGTCCGTCAGCGCCAGATCGGCCGAGGTGTAGCGGCAGCCGTGGAACGCGGGGCGCTGGGTGATCGCCTCCAGTTCGTCGAAGACCGCCAGGATCCGCTGCCGTGAGTCCTGACCGGCGCGGTCCATGACCTCGCGGTAGCGGGCCTCGCCCGGGTGGCTGCGCAGGGCCTCGGCGACCAGACCGTCCTTGCCGCCGAAGTGCTGGTAGAGCGAACGCCGGGCGACCCCGGCCTGTTTGAGGATCGCGTCCACCCCCACGTGGACCCCGTGGGTGTAGGTGAGGTCGCGGGCGGCGTCCAGCAGCCGTTCGCGGGGTCCTGGTCTCGTCGGCGTCACGCCTCCGATTCTGGCACGACATTGACAGTGGAACAACCGGTCTATCTACTGAGACCCGACAGGTAGACCATTCGTTCTATCCATCGGTTCTGTCCATCCGTTCGTGCTCTCCGTTCATTCTCTCCAAACGGGAGTGACCATGCCTCGCGCAAGCACCCTGCCGGCTGTGCTGGCCGGCGTCTTCATCACGATTCTCGACTTCTTCATCGTCAACGTGGCCGTCCCGACGGCTCAGAGCGATCTGCACGCGGATCCCGCAGCCGTCCAGTGGGTGGTGGCGGGCTACTCCCTCGCCTGCGGATCCACGCTGATCATCGGCAGCCGGCTCGGCGACATGTACGGGCGCCGCCGCGTGTTCCTCATCGGCGTCGGGCTCTTCACCCTTGCCTCGGCCGCCTGCGGAGCGGCCCCCGACACCTCGGTCCTGATCGCCGCACGCATCGTGCAGGGCGCGGCGGCCGGGCTTCTCATGCCGCAGGTCCTCGCCATCGTGCGTACCGTCCACACCGGGCGGGACCTCGCACGGGCCGTCAACGCCTATGCGTTGACGATGGGTTCGGCGGCGGTGTTCGGGCAGCTCATCGGCGGGCTGCTCATTCAGGCCGATGTGTTCGGGCTCGGCTGGCGCGCCTGCTTCCTGATCAACCTGCCGGTCGGGATCGCCGTGCTGGCCGTCGCGGGACGGGTGGTCCCGGAGAGCCGGGCCTCGGACGCCGTACGACTGGATCTCGGTGGCGCGGCCCTCATCGGCCTCGCCCTGGTGGCGTTACTGCTGCCGCTGACCGAAGGCCGGGAGCAGGGCTGGCCGCTCTGGACCTGGGCGTCCTTCGCCGGTTCGCTCGCCCTGGGATTCGCGTACCGCGCACGGCGGCACCGTGATTCGCCGCTGATCGACGGCGCCCTCTTCCGCGAACGAGGCTTCACCGCAGGGGTGTTCGCCTATCTGGCGTTCACGATGGGGATGGCCGCGTACTTCCTGGTCCTCGCCCTGTACGTCCAGGAGGGGCGCGGGCTCGACGCCCTGGAGGCCGGTCTCGTGTTCGTACCGATCGGCGCGGGCTACCTGGCCGCGTCGATGCTCGCCCCCCGGCTGGTGGCGCGTATGGGGCGCCAGGTGATCGCGATCGGCGCCCTGGTGCGGGCGGCGGGGCTGGTCCTGCTGTGCGTCATGGTGGCCCAGGAGGTCTCGATCGGGTGGCTCGTGCCCGTCCTGCTCATCGACGGGATCGGGATGGGCCTCGCCCTAGCCCCGATCATGTCCACCGTGCTGGCAGGGGTCTCCCCCCGTCACGCGGGTGCCGCGTCCGGCGTCCTCAACACGGCGCAGCAGACGGGCGGGGCGCTGGGGGTGGGCGTGATCGGGGTGCTCTATTACGGCGCCGTCTCCGAGGGGCCGTCGGTCGCCTTCCGGCACGGGCTGCTCTACCTGGCCGGTGTGGCGCTGGTCCTCGCCGGACTCGCCCAGCTGCTCCCGCGGGCCGCGGCCCGTGCCGCTACGCCACCGCCGGGCTCTCCCGCTGATCACGCTGATCCCGCTTCCCGGGGAACGGAGGTAGGCCCGCGCAATTGACCGCACGCGGAGGCCCGCATGCGGAAGGCCGCACCCCCGTCGCCGGGGGTGCGGCCCTCGCTGCCTACCTGATCCGTCAGCTGCGGATCAGGCTGCGGAGCACGTACTGCAGGATGCCGCCGTTGCGGTAGTAGTCCGCCTCGCCGGGGGTGTCGATGCGGACGACGCCGTCGAACTCGACGCCCGTGTCGGTGGTGACCTTGACCGTGCGCGGCGTGGTGCCGTCGTTCAGCTCGGTCACGCCGGTGAAGGAGAAGGTCTCCTCGCCGGTGAGGCCGAGGGACTCGGCGGTGTGGCCCTCCGGGAACTGGAGCGGGAGGACGCCCATGCCGATGAGGTTCGAGCGGTGGATGCGCTCGTAGGACTCGGCGATGACGGCCTTGACGCCCAGGAGCGCGGTGCCCTTGGCCGCCCAGTCACGGGACGAGCCGGAACCGTACTCCTTGCCCGCCAGGATGACGAGCGGGGTGCCCGCGGCCTGGTAGTTCTGCGAGGCGTCGTAGATGAACGACACCGGGCCGTCGCCCTTGGTGAAGTCGCGGGTGAAGCCGCCCTCGGTGCCCGGCGCGATCTGGTTGCGCAGGCGGATGTTGGCGAACGTACCGCGGATCATGACCTCGTGGTTGCCACGGCGCGAGCCGTAGGAGTTGAAGTCGCGGCGCTCGATGCCGTGCTCCGTGAGGTACTTGCCGGCCGGGGTGTCGGCCTTGATCGCACCGGCCGGGGAGATGTGGTCGGTGGTGACCGAGTCGCCCAGCTTGGCGAGCACACGGGCGCCGGTGATGTCCTCGACCGGGGTCGTGTCCATCTGCATGCCCTCGAAGTACGGGGGCTTGCGCACGTAGGTGGACTCGGAGTCCCACTCGAAGGTGTTGCCGGTCGGGATCGGCAGCGCCTGCCACTGGGCGTCGCCCGCGAAGACGTCCTGGTAGGACTTGTTGAACATGTCCTCGCCGATGGAGTTGGCGACGACGTCGTTGACCTCGGCCTCGGACGGCCAGATGTCCTGGAGGAAGACGGGCTTGCCGTCCTGGTCGACGCCGAGGGCGTCCTTGGTGATGTCGACCTTCATCGAACCGGCGATGGCGTACGCGACGACCAGCGGCGGGGACGCCAGGTAGTTCATCTTGACGTCGGGGTTGATCCGGCCCTCGAAGTTGCGGTTGCCGGAGAGCACCGAGGTGACGGCGAGGTCGTGGTCGTTGACCGCCTTGGAGACCTCGTCCGGCAGCGGGCCGGAGTTGCCGATGCAGGTGGTGCAGCCGTAGCCGACGAGGTTGAAGCCGACCTTGTCGAGGTACGGGGTCAGGCCCGCCTTGTCGAAGTAGTCGGTGACGACCTTCGAGCCCGGGGCGAGGGTGGTCTTGACCCACGGCTTGCGGGTCAGGCCCTTCTCGACCGCCTTCTTCGCCACGAGCGCCGCGGCGACCATGACGTAGGGGTTCGAGGTGTTGGTGCAGGAGGTGATCGCGGCGACGGTGACGGCGCCGTGGTCGAGCTCGTACGTCGTACCGTCGGGGGCGGTGACGGTGACCGGGTTCGACGGGACGCCGTTCGAGGCGGCCGGGGCGTCGGAGGCAGGGAAGGACTCCTTGCCCGCCTCCTCGTCGTCCGCGACGTAGTTGCGCACGTCCTGGGCGAACTGCGCCTTGGCGTTCGCCAGGACGATGCGGTCCTGCGGGCGCTTCGGGCCGGCGATGGAGGGGACGACCGTGGAGAGGTCGAGCTCCAGCTTCTCGGAGAAGTCGGGCTCGGCGGCCGGGTCGAGCCAGAGGCCCTGCTCCTTGGCGTACGCCTCGACGAGCGCGACCTGCTGGGCGTCGCGGCCGGTCAGGCGCAGGTACTTCAGCGTCTCGTCGTCGATCGGGAAGATCGCGGCGGTGGAGCCGAACTCCGGCGACATGTTGCCGATGGTGGCGCGGTTCGCGAGGGAGGTGGCGGCGACGCCCTCACCGTAGAACTCGACGAACTTGCCGACGACGCCGTGCTTGCGGAGCATCTCGGTGATGGTCAGCACGAGGTCGGTGGCGGTGGTGCCGGCCGGGAGCTCGCCGGTCAGCTTGAAGCCGACGACGCGCGGGATGAGCATGGAGACGGGCTGGCCGAGCATCGCGGCCTCGGCCTCGATGCCGCCGACGCCCCAGCCCAGCACACCGAGGCCGTTGACCATGGTGGTGTGCGAGTCGGTGCCGACGAGGGTGTCGGGGTAGGCCTGGCCGTTGCGGACCATGACCGTGCGGGCCAGGTGCTCGATGTTGACCTGGTGGACGATGCCGGTGCCCGGGGGGACGACCTTGAACTCGTCGAAGGCGGTCTGGCCCCAGCGCAGGAACTGGTAGCGCTCCTTGTTGCGGCCGTACTCCAGCTCGACGTTCTGGGAGAACGCGTCGTTGGTGCCGAACTTGTCGGCGATGACGGAGTGGTCGATGACCAGCTCGGCCGGGGCCAGCGGGTTGATCTTCGCCGGGTCCCCGCCGAGCTCCTTGACGGCCTCACGCATGGTGGCGAGGTCCACGACACACGGGACGCCCGTGAAGTCCTGCATGATCACGCGAGCCGGCGTGAACTGGATCTCCTGGCTGGGCTGGGCCTGCGAGTCCCATCCTCCGAGCGCCCGGATGTGGTCGGCGGTGATGTTCGCGCCGTCCTCGGTGCGGAGCAGGTTCTCCAGCAGCACCTTCAGGCTGTAAGGGAGGCGCGCGGAGCCCTCGACCTTGTCCAGCTTGAAGATCTCGTACGACTCGTCGCCCACGCGCAGCGTGCTGCGGGCGTCGAAGCTGTTCGCCGACACGACAGTCTCCTTCTTCAATGTGCGCGTTCAACCGCGCCGCGCCTCATGTGCGGCCGGCGCCGCCTGCGGCCCCCACCATCCGCTAAGGTAAGGGTTAGTTAGGTAACCCTTACCGAGCGGCGGCTGCGGTGCGCCTCGGCAGATATCTCGATGTCGAGATAACTCTAGTACATCGCCGCCGCGCGGTCATGCCCGGGAGTCCGTGTCCGGCGCCACTCCGCGATGACGCACGGCCACGACCAGGGGCCGGACGGGTTCCGTCCGAATCCGAGGTGGCCGCGTCCTCGGCGGTGCGGGCGGACCGGCGCACCCGAGCGTGACGAGACGTCACCGTGCGCAGCGTTCCGGGGCGCCACGGCAGGGCAGCCGCACACCGACGACGACCACCCGGCCCAGAGAAGGCGCGCATGTTATTCACCACCACCTCCGAGGCCGTAAGGGCATGGGTCCACGGCTGGGCCCTCTCGCGCGGTGCCGGCGAACCGAGCGCGAAACCCTGGGGCTTCACGGTGACGATCGGACTCCCCGGCCACCCCGTGAGCCACGTCCTGCCCTCCGCCGACGAGGCGACCGTAAGGGCACTCACCGCAGGCGCCACCGGCCCCGGCGTCAGACTCAAGGCATTCGTCCCGGCAGAGTCGCTCGGATCCTGGATCGCGCCGGGCTGGGCACTCACCGGCACGACCGGCTTCCTCATGTCCACGGCCCTGCGTCACGACGCCGTCCGCACACCGCCCGTGCTCCCCACCGGATACCGGCTGCGCACCTGGACCCGCTCGGGCGTGGCCCACGCACGGGTGCACGATCCCGACGGCACCACCGCCGCGCACGGCCAGATCTCGGTCGACGGCACCACGGCGGTCGTCGACAGGGTGGAGACCCACCCGGCCCACCGGCGCCGCGGGCTCGGCCGGGCGGTCATGAGCACCCTCACCGGAACGGCCGCCGAACGGGGCGCCACGGTGGGCCTGCTGGCGTCGACGACGGCGGGCCGCGCCCTGTACGAGGCGACGGGGTGGCGCGTCGCGGCACCCTTGGCCAACGCCTTGAGGGGGCCGGACCCGGCCCCGACGGACCTCACCCCCAGGAACGCGGGCGGGACCGGCAGGCCGCCTTCGGCCGGCACGGGCGCCGGACACCGCGTCTGACGGGACAGCCCTCCACAGCGGTGTGCGGCCGGCGCATGCGCCGACCGCACCCGGCCCGCCGGATGGAGGCCGGCGCGTCCACCACAGCACCCCGGCGCCGGCACCGCCGCGCACGGGCGACACGCCACCCCCGGGCACCGCCTCACCTCCGGGCCTCCGGACCTCCGGACCTCCGGGTCTTCAGACCTCCGGACCTCCGGACCTCCGGGTCTTCAGGCCTCTGGACCTCCGGGTCTTCAGACCTCTGGACCTCCGGACCTCCGACCGTGGCCGGGAGCACGGGCCGCGGGGCACCCGCAGCAGCTGCCGCCCGGCCCGGAGCGCCCGACCTGCGCACCCCCTCGCGCGGTTGCCCGCATCGGCCCGAAGAGCCCGGGCGACGGGCAGCGACATGCGCCGGCCGCGCCGAGCCGCACCCTCACAGCCGGAAACGATCCGGTGCGGCGCACATCACGGTCCTGGTCTGCGAGTTGATCGATCCTCAGGCGTTGACGCAGGGCGGCTCCGCCATCGGACACCCCGTCACCACCCCCTCCCGCACCGACCTCGACGCGCCTCGCCCTCACCCTGCGACCGACCAATACGTGAACAGGGGTTGAATCGAGCCATCGGACGAAGTTAATCTCCACCAGTCGAGATCGATGCGGCGGAAAACTCCACCGCATCGCCATCCGTGTCCCTCGGTTCTCCGGCGACCCGGCCTTCCTCATCCATGCCCCATGCCCCGACATCTCCCCCAGCGGTGAGTCGCACTCCTCGGAGGTACGTGTTGTCGTCTGTGAGCCCAGCCAGGAAGAAGCCGTGGTTCCGGCAGTTGGGCCGGGAGCAGCTGCGCGCGCTCCTGGCCGCATGGATCGGCTACATGCTCGACGGGTTCGACTTCGTCCTGCTCACCTATGTGCTCAGCGACATCTCCGCCGAGTTCGACGTGTCACTCGCCACCGCCAGCACCCTTCTGGTGGCGACCTTCGGCTCACGCTGGCTGGGCGGCGCCCTCTTCGGATCCGTCGCGGACCGGTACGGACGCAAATCGGCCATGGTCTGGTCGATCGTGCTCTACTCGGCCGGCACGTTCCTGTGCGGGCTCGCCTGGAGCTTCGCCGCCATCTTCGTCTTCCGCCTGATCGTCGGCATCGGGATGGCAGGCGAGTACAGCGCGAGCAGCACCTACGCGGTGGAGAGCTGGCCCCAGCACCTCAAGAACAAGGCCAGCGCGTTCCTGATCACGGGCTTCGCCGTCGGCGGCCTCGTCGCCGCCCAGGTGTACGCACCCGTCGTCGAGAACTTCGGCTGGCGCGCCCTCTTCTTCCTCGGCATCCTGCCGGTGTTCGTCGCCGTCTACATCCGCCGGTCGGCGCCGGAATCCCCTGAGTGGGAGGCCGCGACCCAGGAGGCCGGAACGGAGCACAGGTTCTCCGCACTCGCGCTCTTCGGCCGCCGCAGGCTTCCCGTCACCCTGATGCTGATCGTCGTCGTCTTCCTGGCCTTCTGCACCAACTGGCCCGTGTCCGGTCTGATGCCGGCCTACCTCGAGTCCATCGGCTACGACCGCGGGACGACCGGCGACATCATGTTCTACGCCGGACTCGGCACCGTCATCGGCACCGCGGCCTCCGGCTTCATCGGCGACCGGTTCGGTACGGCCCGCACCTACGCGGGCACCCTCTTCGTCTCGCTGGCGTTCCTCTTCCCGGTCTTCGCCGTCGGCGCCGACCACACGATCGCGCTCGTGGCCCTCCTCTTCTGCTTCATGGGGACCAACTTCGGCATCTCCGGCCTGCTCCCCAAGTACCTCTACGACTTCTTCGACGCGCGCACCCGCGCCTCCGGCATGGGCACCGTCTACAACATCGGCGCCATCGGGGGCGGTGTAGCCCCGTGGTTCGGGGCGATCCTGGGCGACTCCTGGGGCCTCGGCACGGCCATGGCCACGCTCACCGCGATCGGCGTCGTCACCCTGGTCCTGCTGGTCGCGCTCGACGTCCCCGGCAGGCTCCTCCGGCGCCAGGAGGCGCAGGGGGGCTCCGTACCGCACGAACCGGGAGACGCGCCCGCTGCCGTGTCCGGGAGGAAGAGCGTTGATGCCGACCACCGCTGAAAGTAATCTCCGCCGCATGAGCGACAAGACGTCAGAGAATTCCGTCAACACACCCGGTGGCGAACGCCTGGAGAGCCGCATCCGAGCTCTGCTTCCCAGTCTCAACCCCTCCAGTGTCCGGATCGCGAAGATCCTTCTCGACGACCAAGCCGGTGCGTCACGCCGGACCATGTCGGAACTCGCGGAGATGGCCGGGACCAGCGAGTCCTCGGTCGTACGCACCACACGGGCACTGGGTTTCCGCGGCTACGCGGAGCTGCGCCTGGCCCTCGCGGCCGAAGCAGCGCGTGGCACGACCGGCCCGCAGGTCACCGGGGACATCACGCCCGCGGACTCGTTGGCCGACGTGGTCGCGAAGCTGGCCGGCGAGGAGATGCAGGCCATCTCCGACACCGCGGCCCAGCTCGACGTCGACGCGATGCGCCGGATCATCGACCTGATGATCGGGGCACGGCGGATCAACATCTACGGTTCCGGGGCCTCCGGACTCGTGGCCATGGACCTGCACCACAAGCTGGAGCGCATCGGCTTCCCCAGCCACGTCTACTGCGACGTGCACGGCGGGCTCACCAGCGCCGCGCTGCTCGGCACCGAGGACATCGCGGTGGGCATCTCCTTCTCGGGCGAGACCAACGACGTCATCGGGGCCGTGCGCCAGGCCGCGGACGCGGGCGCCGCCACCGTCGCCATCACCAACCACCCGCGCTCACAACTGGCCACGCTCGCGGACCACGTCCTGCTCCCGGCCGGGGCCGAGACCGCGTTCCGCCCCGGCGCCCTGGCCAGCAGGATCAGTCAGCTCCTCACGATCGACTGCCTGTTCGTGGGCATCGCCCAGCGCACCTACGACCGGAGCATGCGGGCCCTCTCGCTCACGCACGCGGCCCTCCAGAGCCAACGCACCCCGCCCAGGAAGCACCGCACATGACTGATCCGATCACCGGCACACACGCGGGGGCACGCGGTGACGCCCGCGCTCCGGGTGACTGCGTGGCCGCCGTGGACATCGGTGGGACCGGCGCCCGGGTCCGGCTGAGCGACGGCCGGACGACCAGCGAGGTCGTCCGGGCTCCGGGAAGGACCGTGTCCGGGGCCGGCGTCGACTCCGCCGCCCTGCTGGCCGGACTGGCCACGGCACTGCACACCCTGCGCACCGCCCACCGGGACCTCCGGGTCGAAGCGGTGGGAGTCGGCATGAGCGGTCTGCTGGGACTCACCGCGCGGCCCGACGGCCTGCTCGGCCGGCTGTCCGCTCTCTTCCGCGCACCGCGCGTGGTGCTCGCCTCGGACATGGTCACCTCGTACGTCGGGGCACTCGGCATACGGCCCGGCGCGGTCGTGGCCGCGGGCACCGGGGCCGTCGCCCTCGGCACGGACTTCCGCGGCCAGTGGCTGCGCAGCGACGGCTGGGGGCATCTCCTGGGCGACGAGGGCAGCGGGGCGTGGATCGGCGCCGCCGGCCTGCGAGCGGCCATGCGGGCGCACGACCGGCGGCCGGGCGGCTCGGCGCCGCTGCTGGAACTCGCGGTGGAGCGGTTCGGGGAACCCGCCGGCCTGCCGAGTCGGCTCTACCCGCACGGCGACGTCGCCGGCCGGATGGCCGCCTTCGCACCGGACGTCGCCCGTGCCGCGCACCGGGGCGACTCCGTCGCCCACGACATCTGGCGGCGCGCTGCCGTACACCTCGCCAGGACGGTGGGTGCGGCCCTGCCCTCGGGCGTGGACCCCGTCGTCTCGTGGTGCGGGCAGTTGTTCTCCGCAGGGGACCTGCTCACCGATCCCTTCCTGGACGCGCTGAGGACGGCCGCGCCCCAGGCCCGCCCCGTCCCGCCCGCGGGGTCCTCCCTGGACGGTGCCGCCCACCTGGCGCGGCTGTCCGTGGAGAGACCGGACGAACTCCCGGACGCCGCGCCCTACATACGTTCCCTCCCTCCCGCGTCCGGGACACCCCGGGCACCGGGCTCCGTCTGACCATCACTCCCCCGTCACCACGCAAGGACTGAACCACCGTGAAGACCAATCGTTTCGCCCTGATCGGCGCCGGCCTCTTCGGCGAGCGGCACGCCCAGGCCTACAGCCGCTCCCCGTACGCCGACTTCGCCGCGGTCTGCGACATGCGGGCCGAGCGCGCCGACGAGATCGCCGCGACGTACGGCGCGGGCAGGGCGACCACCGACTTCCGTGAGGTGCTCGCCGACCCCACGATCGACGCGGTCTCCATCGCCACCCCCGACCACCTGCACCGCGAGCTCGCCGTGGCCGCGGCGGAGGCCGGCAAGCACATACTCGTCGAGAAGCCGCTCGCCACGACCGTGGAGGACGCCGTCGCCATCGACGACGCCGCCCGGGCGAACGGCGTCAAGCTGATGGTCGACTTCCACAACCGCGTCAACCCGATGATGGTCTCCGCGAAGCAGGCCATCGACCGCGGTGACATCGGCGCGCCCGCGTACGTCTACTCGCGTCTGAGCAACACCCTGGCGGTCGCCACCGGCATGCTCTCCTGGGCGAGCCACTCCTCGGCGCTCTGGTTCCTCGCCAGCCACACCATCGACGCCGTCCGCTGGATGCTCAACGACGAGGTCGTACGGGTGTACGCGGTGAGCCGCGACAAGATCCTCCGCGAACGGGGCGTACCGACCGCCGACTTCCACGTGGCGACCGTGGAGTTCGCGAGCGGCACCGTCGCGGTCTTCGAGTCGGCGTGGATCCTGCCCGACACGCACTCGACGGTGAAGGACCTCAAGCTGGAGATCCTCGGCGACAAGGGAGCGGTCAACATCGACGGCTCCCACAACCGCACCCTGGAGATCTACACCTCGGAGCGCAGCTCCTTCCCGGACCTGTACGCCCCGCCGACCGGCGAGCACCTGACCGGCTTCGTCCTGGACGCCATCGCCTACTTCGTCGACGCGGTCGTCTTCGACAAGCCGGTTCTCGCGACCGGGGAGGACGGCATCGAGATCACCCGCATCCTGTGCGCGATCGAGGACTCGGTGCGCGCCGGCATGCCGGTCGACCTGAAGCCCCGCACGCGGCAGTGACGTAACCGTGCGGGGTGGGGCGGCCGTGTGCCGCCCCACCCCGCACCAGCCCTCCCTCACACAGAGAACCGAGATGCTCCCTTCCCACGCAAGACCCCTCACGGCCGAGGAACTCAGCTCCCTCGCCACCGAACAGCACCGCCCGGACCGCGCGGACATCGACCTGCTCCCCACCTCGGAACTGGTCCGGCTGATGACCCAGGACGACACCCGGGTCCCCGAGGCGGTGCACGCCGCGTCCGACGCCATCGCCCGGGCCGCGGACGTCACCGCCGAGCGGCTCGCGGCGGGAGGCCGGCTCGTCTACATGGGCGCGGGCACCGCCGGGCGCATCGGCGTCCTGGACGCCAGCGAGTGCGTCCCCACCTTCAACACCCGCCCGGGCCAGGTGGTCGGGCTGATCGCCGGCGGCCCCTCCGCGGTCACCCTGCCGGTCGAGGGCGCGGAGGACGACGGGAACATGGCCGTCGAGCACCTGGAGGCCATCGGGCTCACCGCGCAGGACGTCGTCTGCGGTATCGCCGCGAGTGGACGCACCCCCTACGCGGTCGCCGGGGTGCGGCACGCGCGCGGTCTCGGTGCGGCCACCATCGGCGTCTCCTGCAGCCCGGACTCCGCCCTCGGACGCGCGGCCGACATCGCCGTCGAGGTGGTGGTGGGACCCGAGTTCATCACGGGCTCCACCCGGCTCAAGGCCGGCACGGCCCAGAAACTCGCGGTCAACGCCCTGTCGACGGCGACGATGGTCCGGCTGGGGAAGACGTACGGGAACCTCATGGTCGACCTCCAGGCGACCAACGAGAAGCTGCGCAAGCGTTCCCACCACATCGTCGCCCTCGCCACGGGCGCGGGGACCGAGGAGATCGACGCGGCGCTGGACGCCGCCGGTGACGAGGTCAAGACCGCCGTGCACATCCTCCTCGCCGGCACCACTGCCGAGCAGGCACGCGCTGCCCTGGGAACCCACGGGGGCTCCCTGCGGGACGCGCTCGGAGAGCGCGCGCACGCGACACGATGAGCCCGCGCCCCTTGCCCGTCTACCGGCGCATCGCGGAGGTCCTGCGCCGGGACATCCTCGACGGCCGGCGGCGGGCGGGCTCGCTGCTCCCGTCGGAGCGCGAGCTGTGCCGGCGCTTCTCGGTGGCGCGCGCCACCGTGCGCCACAGCCTTCAGATCCTGGTGCACGAGGACCTCGCCGTACCGGTGCAGGGTGTCGGCTACGTCGTCGGGACGACCGGCGCCCCGGTGCACACCATGCCCGAACTCCCGGCGGTCCACGTGCCGGTCGCCTTCCTGAACACCGCGATCGAGATGCTGGAGACGGGCTCCCCCGCGACGGCGTCACGTGTCGCGACGCTGCTGCGGGCCGTGGTGCGCGCCCGTTGACGCCACCCGTACCCGTTCCTTCCCCCTGCCAAGGAGCCCTGTGCCCACCGCACACGTCCAGCCGTCCACGGACATGTCCCTCGACACGCTCGCCGCGCTCAGATCCTCGCTCACCGAACCGGCGCGGTTCGACACGGGACTGACCCGTCGGGCCGCCGCGCACGATGCGTCCCACTACGCGCTGACGCCCGAGGCGGTGGTCAGCGCGACCTCCGCGGACGAGGTGGCTTCACTCATCGCCGCCTGCCGCTCCACCGGGCTCTCCCTGACCCTGCGGTCCGGTGGGACCAGCCTGTCGGGACAGGCTTCGGGACCCGGAGTGCTGGTGGACGTACGGACGCACTGGCGGGACGCGGAGGTCCTGGACGAGGGACGACGCATCCGCGTCCAACCCGGCATGACGCTGCGTCAGGCCAATGCGCGGCTGGCCCCGCACGGGCGCCGCCTCGGCCCCGACCCCGCGAGCGAGGGGGCCTGCACCGTCGGCGGGGTGGTGGCCAACAACTCCAGCGGCATGAACTGCGGCACGCAGGACAACTCCTACCGCACCGTGGAATCCCTGCGATTCGTCCTGCCGTCGGGCACCGTCGTGGACTCGGGGGTGCCCGGCGCCGACGCGCTGCTGCGCGGCCACGAGCCCGCGCTGCACGAGGGGCTGGTACGCCTGCGGGACCGGGTCCGCGACAACACGGCCTCCCGCCGCACCGTCGAGCGGCTGTTCGCCATGAAGAACACCATGGGCTACGCGCTGAACGCCTTCCTCGACCACACCGCCCCCGTCGACATCCTCACGCGCCTCATGATCGGGAGCGAGGGAACACTCGGCTTCATCGCCGA
The DNA here is from genome assembly GCF_042667905.1 of Streptomyces sp. NPDC057287. Taxonomy (NCBI): domain Bacteria; kingdom Bacillati; phylum Actinomycetota; class Actinomycetes; order Kitasatosporales; family Streptomycetaceae; genus Streptomyces; species Streptomyces sp. NPDC057287. The sequence goes on from NZ_JBHUYV010000020.1 coordinate 20,090, forward strand.
AGCGGTGTTCCGGACCGTACCCGTGCGTCCGCACACGGCGACCGGGCTCCTCGTGCTCCCGTCCGTCGCCCACGCCACCGACACCCTGCCGGCCCTCCAGGAGTGCGGGGTGCGCACCGCCGAACTCCTCGACGCGGCCTCCCTCAGGGTCTCCCAGCAGGGGCACCTCCCCGCGCCCGCGCTGGAAGGGCTGCGCGTCGACCGCCACGCCGCCCTGCTGGTCGAGTTCGCCGAGGACAGTGAGGAGGAGCTGGAGACCTTGCTCGCCGCGGCGTCCCCGGTCCTCGGCTCCATGCCCTCCACCCTCGGCACCGCGCTGACACGCTCGCCGAAGGACCGCGCGGATCTGTGGAGACTGCGCAAGGGGCTGTACACCGCCGTGGCGGGCGCCCGCCCCGCGGGCACCACGGCTCTCCTGGAGGACATCGTCGTCCCGATGCCGGCACTGACCGCGACCTGCGAGAGCCTCGTCGAGCTCTTCGAGCGGCACGGCTACGAGGACGCCGTGGTCTTCGGCCACGCCCGTGACGCGAACCTGCACTTCATGCTCACGCAGGGCTTCGACGACGACGCCGACGTCGAGCGGTACGCGCGCTTCACCGACGACATGGTCGACCTGGTGCTGGGAGCGGGCGGTTCGCTCAAGGCCGAGCACGGCACGGGCCGCGTGATGGCCCCGTACGTGCGCCGCCAGTACGGCGACGAGCTCTTCGCCGTCATGCGGGAGATCAAGAACCTCTGCGACCCTGCCGGAGTCCTCAGCCCAGGGGTCGTCCTGGACGACGACCCCACGGCACACCTGCGACACCTCAAGATCGTGCCGCAGGTCGACGCGGACATCGACCGGTGCGTGGACTGCGGGTACTGCGAGCCCGTCTGCCCGAGCGCCGACGCCACCACGAGTCCCCGGCAACGGATCGCGCTGATGCGGGAGATGGCACTCGCCGAGGCGGCGGGCGACGAGCCGCGCCGCGCCGAGCTGGCCGCGGACTACGCGTACGCGGCTGTCGACAGCTGCGCCGCAGACAGCCTGTGCCTCACGGCCTGCCCCGTGGCCATCGACACCGGTGCCGTGATGAAGCGGCTGCGGGCGGAGAGGCACGGCCCGCTCGCCCGGAAGGCCGGGCAGGCGGTGGCCCGTCACTGGGCGGGGGCGGCGAGCGGAGTGCGCGCCGGCCTGTCCGTCGCGCACGCGCTGCCTGATCCGCTGGTCCGCGGGGCAGCCGGGGCCGCCCGCCGGCTCGGCGCGACCGAGCTGGTGCCCTCCTGGCCCTCCGACATGCCGAAGCCGGGCGGACCCCGCCCCGGGGCCAGAGCTCAGGAGAGGGCCGAGGCGGTCTTCTTCGCGGCGTGCATAGGTTCGCTCTTCGCGGCCGAGGGGGACACCACCGGTTCGGGGGACGGTGCCGCGTGGGCGTTCCTCGCTCTCTGCGACAGGGCGGGCGTACCGGTCACCGTCCCCCGGGGACTGGACGGCCTGTGCTGCGGCACGCCGTGGCAGTCGAAGGGATTCGTGGACGGCCACAGGGCCATGGCCGAGCGCACACTGGCCGTGCTGTGGGAGGCGACCGACGGCGGCCGCCTGCCGGTCGTCTGCGACGCCTCGTCCTGCACGCATGGCCTGACCCAGCTGCTCGACGCGTTGCCGCCCGAGGAGCGCGGGCGCTACGCGCCGCTGCGGTTCACGGACAGCGTGCAGTTCGCCGCGGACACGCTGCTGCCCCGCCTGCCCCAGCCACGCAGGCTGGCGTCCCTGGCTCTTCACCCGACGTGCTCGACGACGCACCTCGGAAGCGGCGACGCCCTGATCGCACTGGGCCGGGCTGTCGCCGAGCGCGCGGACGTGCCCGACAGCTGGGGCTGCTGCGCCTTCGCCGGTGACCGAGGGCTGCTGCACCCCGAGCTGACAGCATCGGCCACAGCGGCCCAGGCGGCGGAGGTCGTGGCCGGACAGTACGCGGCGCACGCCTCGTGCAACCGGACCTGCGAGATGGGCATGACCCGGGCGACCGGCCACCCGTATCGCCATGTACTGGAACTGCTGGAGGAGGCGACCCGGCCGGGGGCATGACAACAGGGCCCGACAGGCAGGCATGAGCGGGCGACTTCGGGATACCCGTACTCCTGACAGAGGAGGCGCAGATGCCGCTCACATTCCGCAAGAGTTTCCAGATCCTTCCGGGCGTCCGGCTGAACATCAACCGTCGCTCGTGGTCCGTCACGACCGGTGGACGGCACGGCCCGAAGCGCACCCACAGCAGCACCGGCAGGCGCACCACGTCGATGGACCTGCCGGGCCCCTTCGGATGGCGCAAGACGACAAAACGCAGCCGGCGCAGCTGAATCACCCGATCGGCGGAACACCGCACGCCGGGCCGTCGGGCGCGCCTGATCCTCGAATCAGGCGCCCGCCCGCGGTCCGGCACAGTGCTGTTACCCGACTCGCACACCCCCGGCACGATCTTCATCTCATATCTGAGATAGCGTGCAGGCATGGAAGACGACTACCTCGCCCGTATCGGCAAGCTCATCCGTGACGCCCGGCAGCACCGCGGCTGGACACAGAGCCAGCTCGCCGAGGCGCTCGCCACGAGCCAGAGCGCCGTCAACCGCATCGAGCGCGGCAACCAGAACATCAGCCTTGAGATGATCGCCCGCATCGGCGAAGCCCTCGACAGCGAGATCGTGTCTCTCGGCTACTCCGGTCCCATGCATCTTCGGGTCGTCGGCGGACGCCGGCTATCCGGCTCCATCGACGTCAAGACGAGCAAGAACGCGTGCGTCGCGCTGCTCTGCGGCTCCCTGCTCAACAAGGGCCGCACCGTGCTGCGCCGGGTTGCCCGCATCGAGGAGGTCTTCCGGCTGCTGGAGGTCCTCAACTCCATCGGCGTGCGCACCCGCTGGATCAACGACGGCGTCGACCTCGAGATCCTGCCGCCGGCCCAGCTCGAACTGGAGTCGATCGACGCCGACGCGGCGCGCCGGACCCGCTCCATCATCATGTTCCTCGGCCCGCTGCTGCACCGCCTGGACCGCTTCACCCTGCCGTACGCCGGCGGGTGCGACCTCGGTACGCGCACGATCGAGCCGCACATGATCGCGCTGCGCCGCTTCGGCCTGGAGATCGCGGCGACCGACGGGCTCTACCACGCACAGGTCGACCACGAGGTCCGGCCGGACCGCCCGATCGTCCTGACGGAACGCGGCGACACGGTGACCGAGAACGCCCTGCTGGCCGCCGCCCGGCACGACGGCACGACGGTCATCCGCAACGCCTCCTCCAACTACATGGTCCAGGACCTGTGCTTCTTCCTTGAGGCGCTCGGCGTACGCGTCGACGGTGTCGGCACGACGACCCTCACGGTGCACGGTGTCCCGGAGATCGACGTGGACGTCGACTACTCCCCCTCCGAGGACCCGGTCGAGGCCATGAGCCTGCTGGCCGCCGCCGTCGTGACGGAGTCCGAGCTGACGATCCGCCGGGTCCCGATCGAGTTCCTGGAGATCGAGCTCGCGGTCCTGGAGGAGATGGGTGTCGACTGCGACCGCACGGCGGAGTACGCCGCCGACAACGGCCGCACACGACTGGTGGACCTGACGGTCCGGCCCTCCAAACTGGAGGCGCCCATCGACAAGATCCACCCGATGCCCTTCCCCGGCCTGAACATCGACAACGTGCCGTTCTTCGCGGCGATCGCGGCCTCCGCGCACGGCAAGACCCTGATCCACGACTGGGTCTACGACAACCGCGCGATCTACCTCACCGACCTCAACCGCCTCGGCGGCAGGCTCCAGCTCCTGGACCCGCACCGCGTCCTGGTCGAGGGCCCCACCCGCTGGCGCGCCGCCGAGATGATGTGCCCGCCCGCACTGCGCCCGGCGGTGGTGGTGCTGCTCGCGATGATGGCCGCCGAGGGCACGTCGGTGCTGCGCAACGTGTACGTGATCAACCGTGGTTACGAGGAGCTGGCGGAGCGGCTGAACTCGGTGGGGGCGCAGATCGAGATCTTCCGGGACATCTGACCGGCGGGGTGTTGTGCCCCTTGGGCCCAAGGGGCACAACACCGCAACATGCCATCTGAGCTGCGAATACTCACCTTCACGGCCCGTCACTGATCACTGTTGTTTTTCAGTGCCTTGTGCAACACATGTGCAAGATGATCTTGAATAGTCGACGATGCGTCAGACCAACCTGAGCAGCCGTCAGCCGTCACGCAGAGTTGTCAACGAAGCAACCTCGCAACGTCCGCCCCAGGGGCGTCGAGGCTCGTGCCAGGGTTGTCCCATGACGCCGATGATCCCCGCGCACGTCCCCGACGAGCCGCCACTCACCTACGCCGACAGCTTCGACATACCGGTGCTGTTTCGTAACGGGCCCGCGGCCAAGCCCAGGAAGCAGTGGCGGACGGCCGAGCACAAGGCGTGGAGCCCAACGGACGGGTTCCCGAAGGCGGACGGCTGGTATGCCCCGACCACCACGTGGCGGGAGATCATCAAGGCGGCCACTGAGGTCGGCCGCGACATCACCCCGCACCTGCAGAACCAGCCGCAGTACGCACACGGGGAGCTCGTCGCCCGAGTCGCCCCGTTGTACGCCTACCTAGGTGCGCACCCCTTCGAGCATCAGCCCCCCGTGCCGGGCGCCACGGGCCAGCGCCTGACGCTGAACCCGGTCTACGCGTACGGCACCGAGCGCACCGCGAAGAGCGCTGCCGCCTACCGGCTCGGCATGACGATGACCGAGTGGGTCTGCCGCTCACTGCTGGGTCTGGGGCAGACCGAGCACCTCGAACTCGGCGGCCCCATCCCCGCCCTGAGCGCCACCTTCAAGGACCCCAAGAGGAAGCTGCCGGACCTGTGGGGACGGCACGAGGCGGAGAAGGCGTACTGGCTGATCGAGGCCAAGGGCGGTATCTGCGACTTCAAGACTCTGCGCGACGGGTGGGCGCAGCTGGAGGCCGGGAGCAAGGTCCTCGGCTCGTACGCGCACCGCAGCGTCCTGGTCGGAGCCGCCGTGCGGCCCGGGGACGACCTCTTCCTGACTATCGACCACGCGCTGCACCCCGGCCAGCCGCCCCTTCCCCCGGCCGGATCCGACCCCGACGGCGAGGCAGCGGTGGGCGAGGGCAACCTCGAAGACCACCTCGGCGAGAACGACGACGCGCTCATCGGCGCGGCCCGCGCCCAGATGCTCGTCTACCTGGCGCTGCGCTCCGCGTCGGCCTCGCAGTTGCGCACGGTGCCGGTGCCGGCCGACCGCACTTCGCGCCACCGACGCCACGGACTGACCACACCGCTGGAGAAGGACGACCGCACCCTCGCCATGCGGGCCGACCTCCGCGGAGCGGCACTTCACGGCAAGTCGCACCTCCCACGTGCCCAGATCCGTTCCTGGGGGATCGACGACTTCCTCACCTGTCGTATCCCCAGCACCGAGGTACATCTCGGTATGTCCCGGAAGCTGTTCGCCGTCTGCGCGCGCCTCCACGAGGAAGATCTCGCGATCGCTTGGCGTACCCCGGGGCTGCGCGCCGAGAACCAGCTGGCCGCCGACGAGCGGGGCAGCGAAGACGCTCAGGACGAGCAGCGGCTCACCCAGCGGCGGATTTTCCACGAACAGCAGGAGGAAGCCCGCCCCCGGCTGCGCTCCCTGCTCCGGGAAGCCTACGAGCGTGGAGCGACGAGCGACTGGAGCGACCTGCTGCGCCGTCCCGAGGAACCGGAGCTCGACCTGACGGGTGACGAAGGTCTTCTCGAGGCGGCCACTCCGGAAACATACCTGGCCGTCAGTCGCTACGGCCTCCCCCCGATCCATGCCTAGGGCACGCCGCGCTCCGCGCGCAGGTTGGCGAAGTAGGACGGCGGGGGGCAGGGATTCGCAATCGTGTCGAAGCCCGGCACATGCTCGACCCAGACGTGCAGGAAGTAATCGAGCTTTTTGATCACCGCGCACTCGAACAACCGGTGCCACTGCTGCGGGTCTTCGACCGCGTTGATGGCGGCCCAGTCCGGGGTGGAGACCACGAGGGTCACGAGACCGTTGCGCAGGGTGACGGAGAGGAACGGGCACCGTGCGAGCTGGGAGTAGTCGGGGAGGTTGATGCCCCAACTGGCCATTCCTTCCCCCCGGGAGAACTCGGCCCACGTCTCCGTGACGACCTCCAGGATCGTGCCTACGGCAGGCGGGCGCCCCTCATGCGCAGCCTTCTTCCACAGCGTCTCGATGCGCTCCTGGACGTCGTCGAGAAGAGCGTCCTGGTCGCTGCTGCGGACGACGTTCGCCAGGACAAGCCCGATGGCCATGACGACGTGGAGGTCCGGCAGCTCCGGGCTGCTCAGTGCCTCCTGCCCGGTCGTACCGACCGACTCGGCGGCCGGGAGCGAGACAGGCTGCGGTCTGCTCAGAGTCGACGCGATGGCCGACCGCTCGGGCACCGAACCGTATCCGCCGGGAGGCGAGACAATTTGGGCCGAGGTGAACCACCGGTCCAGCTGACACGGGACGGCCACCCAGTCAACAGACGGGCGAGAGTCGCCCGTTCACTTCCGACAGCAGCCTTGGCCGCGCTACCGTCCCACAGGTGAACGCGAGGGGACGTGACTTACGAAACGCCCCTCGCATACGGCATACGGCATACGGCATACGGCATACGGCGGCAACGGGGGCGCAGTGGCAGAGGACACGATGACCGGAGCCGACAATCGAGGCCTTTTCGACGACTTCGGAGCTTTCCGGACCCCGACCACCGACGACTTCACCTCTGTACTGACCCACGGTCTGGTCGCCCCCGACGCCAACGTCCTGCTCAACCTCTACCGGTACACCGAGCAGGCGCGCGGCGACCTGCTGCGCGCGCTCGGCGCAGTGGAAGACCGGTTGTGGGTGCCTCACCAGGTCCTCGTGGAGTTCTGGCGGAACCGTGAGGGCACCCTGAGCGAGGCACGGTCGTCCGGTGCGCAGGCCGCCGAGGACATGGCCGGTCACGCGGCCCAGGCGGAACGCACCCTGCGCACCTGGGCGAATCGTGTGGCCCTCCCGGAGCAGGAGACCGACCGTCTGCGGAGTCAGCTGAACGAGGTCTTCGACGACGTGCAGGAGACGATCGTCAAGGTCGGCGAGGGCGAGTGGCAGAACATCACCCACGACACGAGCACTGATCCGGTTATCGCGGAACTGGAACCCGCGCTCGGCGGGCGAGTCGGCGCTCCGCTGGATCCGCAGGACCACGACAAGGCGATCACGGAGGGCATGCGCCGCGTCGAGAAACGGCTGCCTCCGGGCTACATGGACAAATCGAAGGAAGGTGTGGGAGCCGCTGCGGACTATCTCGTGTGGGAGCAGATCCTCCGCGAGGCCAGCCTCCGCCACTGCGACGTGCTGTTCGTGACGGCGGACGTAAAGGAGGACTGGTGGCGCAAGGAGCAGGGTTTCAACCGCGGACCTCGTCCGGAACTGACCGAGGAGCTCAAGGCCCGGGGCGGCGGGCGGCTCTTCATGCTGACGCCCAAGCAGTTCCTGGAGGTCGCGGCGCCGATCCTGGAGTTCGGTCTCCGCGAGGGCTCCGTCAAGGACATCGAACGCGTCGAGCGGATTGGGACCGACGACGGAGCCTACGGCGGCTGGACGACCGACGCGCTCCAGGAACTCTTCGACCGGTTGACCTACGAAAACTACGAGGACAGGGTCGCCGTAATCAAGTACGCCGCTGATATGGGCGGCGTCGCGGACGCCAAGAGTGTCTACGACATCTGCCACTACCCCTCGGGCCGCTCCCTCAGAGGCTTTACCAAACCGGTCACCCGCATCGCCGGCCTGTTGCTCAACCTGGGCAAGATCCCGGAATCAGCCGTCCAGGTCCTGAAGGCCGAGTACGACGCGGACCCCGGCGGCCGCGCGTCCGGCTTCTCCGTCCACCCGCTCCTCGTACCGCTCATCAACGAGTTGGGGGAGGAAGGCGAGTCGTGACCGCCGACCGGATATTTCACGGAACGTAAGGAGTCGGCGAAGCCGCGTTGTTACTCTCCGCGCCATGTCTCACTCAGCAGCGCGGGAGATGCGCTCTCCGATCCTGTCGATCGACCCGTACATTCCAGCGTTCGAGCAGCACGACAAGGTCATCTGTTCCATGGCCACGAGCGGCGAGTGCGACAAGAAGCTCGTCGCGGAAGTGCGCACCGAGTTCCGCGACGGCAGCGTCCATCACTGGCGAGTGTGCGGCGAGTGGCTAACCACCCATCCGTCAGCCATCGCCCACATCGAAGCGAACGGCTTCCAGGAGCCTGCCGCCTCTTGACGGTGGGCGTCGGAGCGCCGCGGTGACGGTTACGCCAGCCGGCACCTCCGGAGCCTTGTGAATCCGCTGGGCTTCCGACGACAGGAGCTCGATCAAACCTCATCAAGTTGAGGCGCCCCGGAGATCGTCGCGCGGCCGGCTGCACCGTTTCTCGCCGGTGCGACTATCACTGCGCCCCGTATCATGAGGCGGCTCGGCGTCAGCACATCATGACCCCTGCCAGGTGCGCGTTCTTGTTCCGCCCTGAGCAGTGATCTGCCGGGGCGAGAGCGAGCACATGAGGAGAGACGTGGCCGAAATGCAGTCGAGGATCGAGCCGCCGGCGCCGATGCAGATCTCGTCCTGGCAGCAGGCCGAGCTCAACGCAGCGCGCTGGATGCGCCATTGGGGCTTCATCGATGCCGTCGCGCACCCCGGAGGGCCGGACTCCGGCATCGATGTCCGCGCCGGTGGTGCGCTGGGGCAGGTCAAGTACCAAGCCGCTCAGGTCGGACGTCCGGAATTGCAACGATTTGTGGGAGCGCGCCCCTACGGATCGACCGCGCAGCTCATCTTTTTCACCGGCAGCGCATACACGAGCACCGCTGCGGCCTACGCCCAGGAGTGGAGCATCGCGCTCTTCACGTATCGGCTGGACGGCGCGATGACGCCGGTCAACGACGTGGCACGCCGCATCCACCGCTCGTCCGTATCCGCCCTGCCCACAGCGGCTCGGAATCCCGGAACGCCCCCGGTCCCTACGTTCTGGCAGCGGAACTGGCGGGTGGTCGCAGGGGTTTCCCTCCTCATGGCGCCACTCGGCTCGATCGGGGACGAAAAGACCTACACCGGCCCGCTCGCCCTTGACATCCTGAAGTTCATCGGCATTCTCCTGGTGTGCTGGTCGCTCGGCACGTTCCTGATGGCCACGCGGTTCGGCTACCGCGTCTCCTTCACGTTCCGGCCCTTTCGGGCAGCCATCGCTCGCCGACCAGGGACTCACCCGGCGGCCGCGGCAGTCCGGACTCGTGTACCGCGCCCCACGCCCGAACCCGTCACGGTGGCCCCCACGGCCCGGCAGGACGGCCTGGTGACGGAGGCCGCATCTCTGCTCCGCGCCGGCAGCAAGCCGCACCACGTCGACAAGGTCCTCAAGGATCGTGGCGTCGGATTCATGGATCGGGCCCGCATACTCACCGACGCCAAGAAGCTCAACCAGCGCCCGTGAGGGCGTGACGAATCCGGTGTGCGTCTCGCCGGCAAGCCGTAGAGATGGCGTCGGCAGACTTACCGAACCCCCTGCCCTTGCAAGCCCGCCAGGCCGACGTTTCGGTTGACGGCCCAGGGGCAAGCGGCGGTCATGGACAGAAACGGTGAAGTTGTGGAGGCCCGCGGTAACGAGCACCACGTGGTGCTGGCGGCGGACACCAACGGGGACGGCAAGGCCGACGTCTGGATGACGGACACCACCGGCGACGGTAAGGCCGACGTCTACCAGTTCGACACCACCGGCGACGGAGAGATCGACGTCACCATGGTCGAGCGCGCCGAGGAGGCCGGTGAGGACCGTGTCGTGGTCGAGGGGGACGGCGGGCATCCGGTGGAACAGTGAGAACGTCGCGCCCCGTCCCCTCGGCACCTGTGTCCGGGACTCCGGCCGGAGTCCCGGACACAGGTGTGCTGGGGCAGGAGGAGTACGGATCCGACGCCACGGGCAGCACTCCCGCTACGGCCCCGCAGGCGTTCCTACCTCCTAGTAACATCAAGCCCCGTCGCCCCGGCCGAGCTCCAGGAGTCCCGTATGGCACGCGTCCCGCTCGTCCCGCGCTCGCCCCTGCTGCTCGCAGGGCTGATGGCCGCCGCGGGGGTCGCTCACTTCGCGGCCCCCGCACCGTTCGACGGGACCGTGCCGCGAAGCCTGCCGGGCAGCCCGAGGTCCTGGACCCGGGCCAGCGGTGCCGTGGAGCTGGCGCTCGCGGCAGGGCTCGCCCTGCCGCGCACCCGGAGCCTCAGCGCCCGCGCCACCGCGCTCTTCTTCGTCGGCGTGTTCCCCGCCAACATCAAGATGGCGTACGACTGGCGTGACCAGCCCGCACCGGCCCGTGCACTCGCCTACGGCAGGCTGCCGCTCCAGCTCCCGCTCTACCTCTGGGCCCGCGCGGCCGGCCGCCAGGCTTGATCGACGGATCGCCGCGCCCAGTGGACTTCGGCGCGACAGTCTGCCGATGGGAAAGCGTGCTGAGGACGGCCTAACGTCACCTGCATGAGCCAGATCACGACCTTCGCCGTGCACATCCCCGATGCCGAACTCGCGCCGGACCCGCTCGATCCCTCGCAGATCCTCGAAGGGACACCGGAGGTGTCGGGGAAGGTCCTCTGGGCGTCGGAGGACGGCCGGCGGATCCGCGGCATCTGGCAGATCACCCCCGGGGTGGTGACCGACACCGAGGCAGACGAGCTCTTCGTCGTCGTCCACGGTCGCGCCACCATCGAGGTGGACGGCGGCCCCACCCTCACCGTGGGTGCCGGTGACCTCTGCGTCCTGCGCGAGGGCGACCGGACCACCTGGACCGTCCACGAGACCCTGCGCAAGGCGTACGAAATCACTCTGCCCTGAGGCGGCGGATCCGGGCAGGAGACCTGCCGGGCGGCCCGGACAGGTCTCCCGGGCGGTTCTGCGGGGGCCCGGGGTGCCGGGGCGACCAGCGCGGACCGCCGGCGGCTTCCGGGGTCCGCGGAGGCGTCCCGCTCGGATCAGGAAGCGACGAAGCGGGCGATCGCTCCCAGTGTGAGCGTGTCCGTCAGGTACCCGATGTGGGTCTGGCAGGCCACGTTGTTGTTCGTCGCGCCGTCCAGCTTGGTGCTGGTGTACGGGAGGATGACGCCGTCGCACGCCGAGTACCAGGTGGCGTACCTGGTGGCGCCGGGGGTCTCGTCACCCGAGGTGATCTGGGAGATGTAGGAGGAGCCCGGGTACATCTGCTGGCAGGTCACGTAGATCAGACAGGCGCTGGCGAACGTAGTCCCGTGGTTCGCGCCGGCGATAGAGGCCAGGTGGCTGACGCTGGTGTTGCCTCCCAGCACCTTCAGGTAGTACTGGCTGACGAGGCCGCCCATCGAGTGGTTGACGATGGCGACCTTGCTCGCCCCGGTCTGCGACTTCACGTTGTTGACGAAGCTCGCGAGGCCCTGGGCGTTGGTGATGTTGTTCCCGTAGGAGTTGTAGTCGTACGTGAACAGCTTGGAGCTGGACCAGCCGTTGAGCTGGAAGACGCTTTTGGCCGTGACCCAGTTGGACGCGTTGCCGGTGTACCCGTGGACGAAGACGACTGGCGTGCTGGTCGACAGCGCCGCAGCCGCGGACGCGGCGGGGGCCGGGGCCGCCTTGGGGGCGGTGTCGGCCGCGCCGGCCGTCGATGCCGAGGAGAACAGGCTGAAGGCGACCGTGACGGCCGCGAGAACGCCGAGAAGCCGGCGCGGTGAACGACGACGCATGGGGGCACTCCTGACGGGGATGCGGGTGCTTGACGCGACCAGACTCTCCACGCCGGAGCTCGGACACCATCGGCGAAATCGCCAGTACATGCGCCGCACACCCGGATCCCGGTGGCCCCGCCTCGCCATGACGGAGCCCACCGGGCCCGTCGGGCCCGATGGCCGGTGGACCCGTCTCCGTCAGTCCTTGTAGTCGGGGGCGATCCGCTCGACGAGACGCAGCAGCGCAGCCCAGGCCAGGTCGTAGGCGATGTCGTCCTGGAAGTCGGCCGTGGCCTCGCCCGCGAGTTGCCGGGCGGTGTACTCGCAGACCTTTTCCGAGGGCAGCACCAGCAGGGCCCCGGCCGCCTGTGCGGTGACCTGGATCTCGCAGGCCTTCTCCAGGTAGAACATGCGCAGGAAGGCCTGGGCGGCACTCTCGCCGACGGTGAGAAGACCGTGGTTGCGCAGGATGAGTGCCGGATGGCCGCCCAGGTCGTCGACCAGGCGCTCCTGCTCGTCGAGGTTGAGGGCGACGCCCTCGTAGTTGTGGTACCCGACGCGGTTGTGGAACTCCATCGACATCTGGTTGACCGGCAGCAGCCCGCCCTGCTGCGCGGCGACGGCGCAGCCCGCCCTGGTGTGCGTGTGCAGCACGCAGTGGGCGTCGGTGCGCGCCTTGTGGATAGCGCTGTGGATCACGAAACCGGCCGGGTTGACGGGATGCGGGGTCGGCTCGACCGCATTGCCCTCCAGGTCGATCCTGACCAGGTTGGAGGCGGTGATCTCCTCGAACATCAGCCCGTAGGGGTTGATCAGGAAGTGGTTGTCCGGGCCGGGCAGACGCTGCGAGATGTGAGTGAAGATCAGGTCCGTCATGCGGAAGTGCGCGACCAGACGGTAGACGGCGGCCAGTTCGCGCCGCAGGCGCAGCTCCTCGGCCGCGATGTCCTCGGCGGTGGCGGGGGTGGTGGGTGTCTCGGTCACGCGGGTGCTCCTTGCCGGAGGGAGGCGGGCTGGGATCCGTCGGCCTGGGCGTCCGGGACGACGACGGGGGTGTGCGGGCGTCCGGTGGTCCACCAGGCGAGGACGTTTCGGGCGGGTTCGAGGATGTAGGCGCGCAGGGACGTGTCGGTCAGGAACGCGCTGTGTGGCGAGAGTTGCAGGCGGGGGTGGGTGCGCAGGCGGTCGTCCGGGGCCGGGGGTTCGACCGGGAAGACGTCGAGGGCGGCACCGGCGAGGTGTCCGCTGTCGAGGGCGTCCAGGAGCGCCCCGGGGTCGACGAGGTCGCCGCGGGAGACGTTCACCAACAGGCCGCCGGGGCGCATACGGGCGAACAGGGCCGCGTCGGCCATGCCCCGCGTCGCCGGGGTGGACGGGGTGTGGAGCGACAGGATGTCGGCCTGCTCGACGAGCTCGTCCAGGCCGAGCCGTTCGACGCCCTCCGGCCCGTCGGCGTCGCCCGCGTGCGGGTCGTACGCGGTGATTCGGCCGAAGACAGGGGCGGCGAGGCGGGCGAAGGTGCGCGCGATGCGGCCGAAGCCGACGAGGCCGAGGGTCATCTCGCTCGCACGGCGGGGCACCTCGGCGAAATCCTCGTTCCAGCCGCCGGACCGGACCACGGCGTCGGCCTGCGGCAGCCGGCGGGTCAGGGAGAGCGACGAGGCGAGGGCGTGCACGGCGACGTCCTCGGTGGCCGCGTGCGGCAGGTTCGTGACCCAGATCCCGCGGCGGGCGGCCTCTGCGGTGTCGACCATGTCGTGGCCCGCGGACATGGTGGCGACGATCCGCACCCCGGGCAGGCGGTCGAGGAGGGCCGCGTCGACCCGCGCGTAGCCGACGACCAGCGCGACGGCGTCGTGGGCGGCGGCGGCGATCCTCTCCGGATCGCGACTGTTCACCACACGGACCTCGAATCCGCCGTCGGCGAGCAGCTGCACGCCGGGGGCGGGATCAAGCTCCTCCGTGTCGGTGATCACGGCGACAGGGCGCGCCACATCGACCTCCATAGATGATTCGATCGTTCCTTCATGCCGAAACTTACGTTTCCGCTGTACGCCTTGTCTACATCGAACGAGATGATTGACCGTACGACCATCGACTCCCCCGGATGCTCCATCGACGAAGCATCCGGGCGGCTGACCGACAATGAGCGGGCACCCGGCCGCTGCACGGCCGGGCGGAACCGAAGCACGGAGGGGATCACCACATGGAGCTCGACGAGACGGACCTGTCGATCGTGCGGGAGCTGCAGACGGACGGACGGCTCACGTACGAGACCCTGGCCCAGCGCGTCGGCCTGTCCCGCCCGGCGACCCGGATGCGCGTCCAGCGGCTGCAGGAGTCGGGGGCCGTGCGGGTGGTCGCCATCGTGCACCCGGCGGTGCGCAGCCTGTCCGCCTCCGCGCACCTGTCCATCAGCACCGAGGGCGCCGCGGCCGAGGTGGCGCGGGCGATCGCCGCGCTCCCCCAGGCCCCCTTCGTGACGCTGACGAGCGGACGCTGGGCGATCATGACGGAGCTGCGGACCGCAGGATTCGGCGAGCTGGAGCGTGCGATCGAGCGCATCCGCGCGACTCCGGGCGTACGCACCGTGGACCCCCTGGTCGCGACTCGGCACGTCAAGGATCCGTACCTGCTGACCGAGGAGCCGACGGTCACGGCCCTGGACGCCGTCGACCAGCGGATCCTCGCCGAGCTGGAGGACGACGGGCGGCTCCCCTTCGCCGAGCTCGCCCAGCGCGTGGGGCTGTCCGCGGGAGCGACCCGGTCCCGGACGCTCCGGCTCCTCGACGGCGGCGTGGCCAAGGTGGTCGCGCTGGTGCGGCCCGACGTCCTGGGGATGGGCTTCCTCTGCGGATTCAGCCTGCGGGTGGCCGGGGAGGCGTCCGCGGTCGCCGCGCAGGTGGAGCGGCTCACCCGGGTGACGTTCCTGTCGACGTGCCTGGGCCGCGCCGAGCTGGTCGGCACGATCACCGCGGAGTCGATCGGCGCGGTACGCGCGGCGCTCGAGGAGATGCGCGCGCTGCCCGCGGTGCGCGAGGTCGAGAGCTGGTTCCACCTGGAGCTGGTCAAGGAGCGCTACGACATCGGTCCGCGACCCGCCTGATCCGGAAGGTCCGCCGGAGCACGCGCCCAGGCGGCCGGGTAGAGCAGGAGTCCCGAGAAGAGCAGGACTGACGATACGTAACCCACGAACCGATCTGGCTTTACAAAAATTGACCATCTTCACCTCTGGTCAATCAGTCGTTCGTTTCATATCGTTCAGCGAGCCGAAACGCCTGTCGGCACTCTTCTGTACATCTCCGCTCGAAAGCAGCCTCCCCATGTCCCGTCACACCGAGACACCCGAGCGCACCCTGCTCGTCACGGGTGCCGCCGTAGCCGCCGCGGGCACCACGGTCCGCGCCGAAGCCCTGGCCGTGCGCGGCGACCGCATCGTGCACGTCGGCACCGCCGAGGACGCCCGCGCGGCCCTCGGCCGGGTCGACGAGGAGCTCTCCCTGGACGGCGGCCTCGTCCACCCGGGTTTCATCGACGCACACTGCCACCCGGTCATGTACGGGCAGGCGCTGGCCTGGGTCGATCTCCGCCCCGAGCGCGTGCCCGACATCGAGACCCTGGTCGAGGTGCTGCGCGAGGCGGAACGCGATCTGCCGGCCGGCGTCCCTGTCCGCGGCTTCGGCTACGAGCACCGCAGGCTCGCAGAGCAGCGCCACCCCACGTGCCACGACCTGGACCGGGTCGCCGAGGACCGCGAGGTCTACGTGATGAACGCCTCCGGACACGGCGGCGTCGTCAACTCCCACACCCTGCGCACCTGCGGCATCACCGCGGGCACCCCGTCGCCCGAGGGCGGCAGCATCGGTCACTTCGACGACGGTGAGCCCGACGGGCAGCTGTGGGACGCGGCCTGCGACCTGCTGACCGGACCGGCCGGCGTGAAGATCGGCAACCACGGGCCGAACTTCCACCTCTCCGAGCCCGAAGCGATCATGGCCGACCATCTGCTGCGCGCCCAGGAGGTGTTCCTGGCGGCCGGTGTCACCACGATCGGGGACGCCCAGGTCTCGCGGCGCGAGATGGAGACCTATCTGCGCGCCGCGGACGACGGCAGCCTCCGCATGCGGGTGTCGGCGTACCTGACGTCCGCGCTCCTGGACACCGCCCTGGAGCTCGGCGCGGTACGCGGATTCGGCGACGACCGGTTCCGTATCCAGGGCGTGAAGTTCTACGCCGACGGCACGCTCGGCGGCTGGACCGCCTACTTCCCCGAGGGCTACGCCGCCGACTGCTGCCACCACGGCCAGCTCTACCACTCGGTCGAGGAGTACGCGGACATCGTCCGCCGCGCCCACGCCGCCGGGCTGCAGACCGCCACCCACGCCCAGTCCCCGTACGCCATCGGCATGGTGCTCGACGCCGTCGAGAAGGCTCAGGCCGACCGGGAGCGCCCAGGCATGCGGCACCGCATCGAGCACTGCGGCCTGCCCACCGACGAGCAGATCGACCGTATGGGGACGCTCGGAGTCATCCCCGTCATGCAGCCGCAGCACCACCTGCGCACCGGCGACGGCACGCTGACCGCCGTGGGCGAGCTCGGCCACCGGTACAACCCGGCGGGCCGCTGCGCGGACGCCGGTGTCCCCGTGGTCTTCTCGTCCGACGCGCCCGTGGCACCGCCCGCCCCGCTGGAGGCCGTGGCCGCAGCGGCGACCCGCCGCACCGTGCTCGGTACGGTCCTCGGTGACGAGTCGCTGCGCCTGTCCGTCGAGGCAGGGCTGCACGCCCACACGGCGGCCGCCGCCCAGGCGCTGCACCGTGAGGACGCCGTGGGTGCGCTAGCTCCGGGCATGCTCGCCGACTTCGTCGTGCTGGACGCGGACCCGCTGACGGTGCCCACCGAGGAGCTCACCGGCATCCGTGTCCGGGAGACATGGGTGGGCGGCCGGCGCGCCTGGGCCGCTCCGGGCCGCTGATCCGTCACCCGGCACTCCCCACCCCTCTCCCGCTCCGTCCCCGGCAGGCTCGGGCACCGCTGCCTCCGCTCCCACCGCTCGCGCCCTGCCCCCTCCCGGGGCGTCCGCCCATGCCCTGCGGGGCACGGGCGGACGCCCCGGCGCCCCCGTCCCCGCCCGCTGATCCCGCCGGAGGTCCCCATGACGGACCGCACCACCCCGAACAAGCCTCAGAGTCCGTACCGGTCCGCCTTCGCCGCCCTGGCCGGCACATCCATCGAGTGGTACGACTTCTACGCCTTCGCCACGGCCGCCGCGCTCGTCTTCGACGACGTCTTCTTCCCCGCCGACATGCCGACGGCCCTCAAGACGATCGCCTCGTTCGCGACGTTCGCGGTCGGCTTCCTGCTCCGTCCGCTCGGCGGAATCGTCTTCGGTCACATAGGCGACCGGGTGGGACGCAAGAAGACACTGGTCATCACCTTGCTGATGATGGGCATCGCCTCCTTCGCCATCGGTCTGCTGCCGACGTACGGGCAGGTCGGCGCCCTCGCTCCGATCCTGCTCATCACCCTGCGGCTGATCCAGGGCGTCGCGATCGGCGGCGAGTGGGGCGGGGCCGTGCTCATCGCGGTCGAGAACGCCCCGAAGGGCAGAGCCACCTTCTTCGGCTCGTTCGCGCAGCTCGGCTCGTCGGTCGGCGCCCTGCTGTCCACCGGTGCCTTCAGCCTGATGAACCTCTTCGGGAGTGAGGCCTTCCACAGCTGGGGCTGGCGCGTGCCGTTCCTTGCTTCGTCCGTCCTCGTGATCATCGGTCTGGTCGTCCGCACCAAGCTCGAGGACACCCCGGTGATGGACGACATCCACGCGGGGCAGTCGGAGAAGGCGGAGCAGTCCGGCACGAGCCGGCTGCCGGTCGCCGAGGTGCTCCAGAAGGACTGGAAGACGGTCCTGGTGGGCGTGTTCGCGCTGGCCACGGCCACCGGCGGCTACTACGTCGTGACCAGCTACCTGCTGTCCTACGGCACCGGCGAACTGCACCTGTCCGAGTCCATGCTCCTCAACGGCCTCTCCCTCGCCGCGTTCCTGGAACTGGTCGTCACCCCCTTCCTCGCCCTGCTGGGTGACCGTGTGGGGGCACACCGGGTCGTCGTCGCCGGGCTCGCGGGCGTCGTGCTGCTGTCCCTGCCCCAGTTCATGGTGATGGGCACGGGCAGCGTCGTCCTGATCTACCTGACGATGCTGGCCATGCGGCTCGTGATGTCCGCGCTGTACGGGCCGATCGCGGCGATCCTCGCCGACGGCTTCGCCCCGCATGTGCGCTACACCGGCATCTCGCTCTCCTACCAGGTGTGCAACATGGTCTTCGCCGGGTTCGCCCCGGTGACCGCGGTCTGGCTGTCGTCGCTGGCGGGCGGGGCGTACTGGCCGCCGGCGGTGGCTCTGATGGTGGTCTCCGTCATCGGTATCTGGTGCACCTTGCGGCTGCGGGCCTACCACCGGATCCGGGTCGACGCCGGGACACCGCCCGCCGAGCGGGTCACGATGCCCGTCGGCGCCTGACGGCGACCCGGCATCGGGTGGCCCGGCCGGTATCCGCAGCGCGCGGAGCCGGCCGGGCCTTCTCCCACGGGGACGAGGGCGGTGTCCTCACTCCGGCCGAGCCGCACCCTGCCGTCGCACGGTCGCGCCGACGCGCCGCAGGGCAGGCCGGCGGCCGGTGGGACGCTTCTCTCCGGCGCGGGCGACCCGGCGGTGTCCGGGCACTCGCCTCTGCCGGACTCCGTCGGTCCTCCGGTCGAGCGGCTCGTGGGCCGAGACGTTTTCAGCGCGTGAATTCTTCTTCCGCGCGGAGCCATCACCGCAGCTCGACGACCCCCCTGATGGTCTAGACCATAGAGGCGCCCGAAAACCCTTTACTTCACAGGCCCGTTCATGGGTCACTCGTGACGCGTCCACATCAATCACACGTGACCGTGGCGCACGCCGGGGACCTCTCACCCCGTTGCCCAGCACGCCAGCACGCTCTGCACGCCTTGCACGCACTGCTGTCCGAAACGGTGAATCCGACCACGACCGCTCACCGGCTACGCGGGTAGATCCGCGGGCCGACGAGCACCCCCGCACCTGTCTTCCGCACCCCCGACGCGCCTGGAGGCATCCGTGTTGTTCCGAGTCCGCACCCCTCGTTCCGCCCGCCGGACCGTCATGGCGGCCGTCGCGCTCGCCATGGGCGCCGTGATCGCGCCGGCGGTGTCGGCGGGCCCGGCCGCCGCGCAGCCGGCGCCTTCGAGCAGCACGATTCCCGTCGGTGCCGGCTACATGGGCGTCGGCTACACCCAGGACGGCGCAGCGTTCGCCCCGGACACCAGAACGCTCCACCTCGGGGCCGAGGGCGCCGCGGCGCCTCTGGCCGCGCAGCTTCCGGGCATTGACGTCTCCCACTACCAGGGGTCTATCAACTGGGCGTCGGTCAAGGCCGCGGGCATCAAGTTCGCGTACATCAAGGCGACCGAGTCGACCACCTACACGGACCCCCAGTTCAGCACCAACTACGGGAACGCCCACAGCCAGAAGGTGATCCGGGGCGCCTACCACTTCGCCCGCCCGAACCTCTCCGGCGGCGCGGCCCAGGCCAACTACTTCGCCGCCCACGGCGGGGCCTGGTCCAAGGACAACCTGACCCTCCCCGGGATGCTGGACCTCGAAGGCGGCTGCTACGGCATGTCCACGACCGCGATGCGGACGTGGATCACCGACTTCTACAACGCGTACAAGGCGAAGACGAGCCGCGACGCCGTCATCTACACCAGTCCGAGCTGGTGGAACACCTGCACCGGCAGCTGGAGCGGCATGTCCGCCAAGAGCCCCCTCTTCGTGGCCCACTGGACCACCGCGGCCAGCCCCTCGATCCCGGCGGGCTTCCCGTACTGGACCTTCTGGCAGTACAGCTCCACCGGTTCGGTGAGCGGCATCAGCGGTGCCGTGGACCGCGACCGCTTCAGCGGCACGGAGGCACGGCTGCTGGCCCTGGCCAACAACACCGCCTGACGGACGCCGGGCACGGTGCGGTCCTCCGGCGATCGGAGGGCCGCACCGCACCGCCGTGCGGCCGCGCCGGCCAGTGGTCAGGAAGCGGCGAGGGAGACCGCGTCCACCGTCCAGTACCAGTTGTTCCCGCCGGTGTAACGGAAGCGGATCTGCGCGGTGGTGGCCCCCGCGGGGACCTGGAGCGTGACGCTCTCGGCCCTCGACGTGACGTCAGCGGTGTACGTCTTCACGGCCACGGGGGCCCCGCCGTCGTACGAGACCAGCACCTGGCCCTTCTGGGGGGCCTCCTGCCGGTAGTACGTGGTGTAGCGCAGGACGGCCGTCGAACCGCCGGTGACCCTCCAGGCAGGGGTGACGAGAGTGGAGTCGAACGTGCCGCTGTAGCTCTTGTCGACCCATTCGTCCCCGTCGGCGACGGCGAAGACGTTGCGGGCCCGGATGTTGTTCTCACGGCCCTGGGCCCGCTCGGACGCGGTCCAGAACTCGTCGGTGGTGAAGGTCCAGCCGCGCCATTCGGTCACGCCGCCGGCGCCCATGGCGGTGTTGTCGACGGTCCAGCCCGCGGGTGGCGTGTGGGTGAAGCCGACGACCGAAGCGCCGGTACCGGTCTCGTCGACACGCGTCCCGAGCTGGGGGCGGAGGGCGTCGAAAGCGTCCGGGGTGGGCTGCTGGAGCGGCCGGCCGTCCAGGTCCCAGGACGGATCGACGGGGACACCGAGGTGCACGAGCGCCGAGACGGCGACATCAGGCATCTTGATGTCGTGGCGGGTGGAGCCCGGGGTGATGCCTCCGCCGGCGGCGATGAGGAAGGTCTGACGCTCCGCCGCGCTCGCGCCACCGTGGCCACCCGCGTCGGTGTGTCCGTGGTCCGCGGTGACCATGATCAGCCAGTCCTCCGAAGCGTACGAGGGCCGGGCCCTGACGGCCGCGAGGATCAGGCCGACCTGCGCGTCCGCGTCGTGGATGGCGGTGAGGTACTGGCTGCTGGCCGCGCCGTGGCTGTGGCCCGCGTGGTCGATGTTGTCCAGATGGACGAAGACCGCGTCCCGCGTGCCGTCGCGCAGCTCGGCCACCGCACGGCTGGTGGTGCCGGTGTCGTACTCGACCGACGGCGTGGACACCCGCGAGTCGACCTTCGAGGAGAAGATCGTGGTGGTGACGGGGGCCCAGGAAGCGACCGCGTAGGTGGAGAGGGAGGGCTTCGCGGTCTCGATCCGGGTGAGGAAGTCGGGGTACCAGGGCGAAGGCGTGGCCGGTGAAGGCGTTGTCCTTCACCAGGTGCTTGTCGGGCCACACTCCGGTGATGACGGTCGACCACCCCGGCCCGGAGAGCGTGGGGGCCAGTGGCTCGGCGTACAGCGGGCTGACCGAGGTCAGGCCGCTCGCCGCGAGGCCGTCGAGACTCGGCGCGTCGGCGTCCCTGATCCGGCCGAGCATCGCACCGTCTAGCCCGATGACCAGGACCTTGGGAGTCCGGGCGGCGGCGTGCGCGGTGAGCGCCGCGAGCGGTCCGGCGGCGGTGGCGAGGGCCGCGGCGGCGGCGAGGAGCGATCGGCGGGGTATGCCTGCGGACATGTGAGACCTCCGTGGTGGTGGCGAAGGGCCTCAACACCGCTCTGCCGCATGCGGTGTTGAGGAGGGATCCTGATCTGTTGACGTCCACTGCCGCATACCGGCGGCCCCGGACGCTCCGGTGGACCGCCCGGCGGCGGTCAGCTTCCGGTGGCCGACTTCCAGGCGTCCACGTAGCCGTCGAGGTTGGTCCCGATGTCCGACCAGTCGGGCTCGAAGATCTCCACGCCCTTCATCAGCGCGGCCAGTTCGGTGGCGTTGGGGTCCGTGGCCGTCACGTCCGTGCGGGCCGCGAAGCCCCCGCCGACCGCGCTGACGTCCTGCTGGGCCTGTTCGGAGAGCATGAAGTCCAGGAGCTTCTTGCCGTTCTCCGAGTGGGGAGCCCGGTCGACCAGACCGGCCGCGTACGGGAGGGCGAAGGTGGTGGGCGCGCCACCGCTCGGGGCGGGGAACCAGATGCCGAGGTTGGGCATGTCCTTGGCCTGGGCGAAGTTCATCTGGACGTCGCCGTTGGCGACGAGGAGTTCGCCCTTGTCCACCTTGGGCGCGAGCTTGCCCGTGGACGCGGACGGCCCCACGTTGTTGGCCTGGAGCTTCCCGAGGTAGTCCATCGCCGGCTTCTTGCCGCCGAAGTCGTGCATGGCCTTGATGAGCACCGCCGTACCGTCGCCCGCGACGCCCGGGGTGGAGTACTGGACCTTCTCCTTGTACGAGCCGTCGAGGAGGTCCTCCCAGCTCTTCGGCGCGGCGGGCAGCTCCTTCTTGTTGTAGACGAAGCCGAAGTAGTTGTTGACGACCGAGGTCCAGGTGCCGTCGGACGCCTTGTCCGCCGGGTCGACCTTGTCGGAACCGGCCGGCTTGTACGCGGCCAGCAGCTTCTTCGTGTCCGCCTGCTGGATGAAGGGCGGGAGGGTCACGAGGACGTCCGCCTGCGTGTTGGACTTCTCGCGCAGCGTCCGCTGCACCAGCTCTCCCGAGCCGCCCTCCACGTACTCGACCTCGATGCCGGTCCTCCTCTCGAAGTCCGCGAAGACCTTGTCGTACCAGCCTTTGCCGTTCTCGCCCTTCAGGCCGTCGGCGCTGTACACGGTGACGACCTTCTCGTCGGAGGCGGCGGAGGTGCCGCCGCAGGCGGAGAGGGTGGTGGCGATGGCCAGGCAGCCGGTCGCGGCGGCCAGGGTCTTGAAGGGGTTCGTGCGCATGGGTGTCGAATCTCCAGGAGGTCGTTCGGTTGACGGGGATGCCGGCGGGTCAGCGGTAGGAGGCCCTGGTCCTGATCCGGGAGACGCCCAGCAGCACGAGCAGCGTCGTTCCCATGAGGACCACGGCGACCGCCGCGCCGGTGAAGAGCGAACCTCGGTCGGTGGCAGCGAAGATCTGCACCGGCAGCGGGGTCCAGTCGGGCGGGTAGAGCATCATCGTGGCGCTCAGCTCGCCCATGGACAGGGCGAAGCAGAGCCCGGCCGCCGCCGTGAGCGACGGCAGCAGCAGCGGGAGCCTGATCCGCCACAGGACGTACGCGGGGCGGGCGCCGAGGCCGGCCGCCGCCTGTTCGTACACGGGGTCCAGTCGTACGATCGCCGCCGAGACCGACTGGTAGGCGAACGCGGTGACAAGAACGGTGTGCGCGAGGATCACGATCCAGCGCGTCCCGTTGAGCAGGACCGGCGGACGGCTGAAGGCGACGAGCACCGACAGTCCGACCACGACGGACGGCACGGCGACCGGCAGCACGAAGAGCGCGTCCAGGATCCGCTTCCCGCGGCTGCGCAGGGCTGCGGCGGCCAGGGCCGCCCAGGTGCCGGCGGTGAGCGCGAGCAGGCTCGCGGCCAGCGCGGTCATCAGGCTGGTGCCCAGGGCCTGGAGGGAGTCGGCGCCCGTGGCGGCGGCGTAGTGCGCGCCGGTGGGGCCGGAGGGGAAGGCACCGGACCAGTTCGTGGCGAAGGACGCGGCGACGACGACCGCCAGCGGCACCGCGAACAGCGGGACGAAGAGCACGAGGAAGAGGGCCCATGCGGCCCACCTCCCGGCGCGGCTATGCACCAGCACGGCGGCTCACCACCCGGTAGAGGCCGTAGAGACCGACGGAGATGACGATGTTGACCACGGCGACGACGCAGGCCGCCGGGTAGTCCGACTCCAGGATCGCCTTGCTGTAGACGAGCATCGGCAGCGTGGTGACGTCCTTCGCTCCGGTGAAGAGCACGATCCCGAATTCGTTGAGGCACATCACGAGGACCAGGCTGCCGCCGGCCGCGAGGGCGGGGAGCGCCTCGGGAAGGATCACCCGGCGCACGATGCGGGCCGGACCGGCACCGAGCGAGGACGCCACCTCCAGCTGTGCGGTGTCGAGCTGCGAGAAGGCAGCCAGCAGGGGGCGCATCACGAACGGGGTGAAGTAGGTGATCTCCGCGAGCAGTACGCCCCAGGGCGTGGTGAGGAAGTGGAAGGGTCCGTCGGACGCTCCGGTGACGCCCGTCCAGATGCCGTTGGCCATGCCGACGGTGCCGTAGACGAAGAGCAGGGCGAGCGTGATCAGGAAGGACGGGAAGGAGAGGAAGACGTCGATGAACCTGGCTACCGCCCGCGCGCCGGGGAACGGGACGAAGGCGATGACCAGGGCCAGGACGAAGCCGAGGACGAGGCAGCCGACGGTGGATCCGACGGCGAGCCACACCGTCGTGGTGAGTGCCGAGCGGAAGGACTCGGAGGCGAAGACCTCCGAATAGGGGGCGAGGGAGGTGCCGCCCTCGTCCGGGGTGAACGACTGCTGGACGACGAGGGCCAGCGGGTGGAGGAAGGCGAGCGCGAGGGCGACGACGGGCGGGAGGGCCCAGAGGGACGCCGGGACACGCCGGGGGGCACGCGCGGCGGAGGGGGCAGGCGGCACCGGGACGTCTCCGGTGCGCGGGGCCGTGCCGGCCGGCGTGACGTCGGCTGTGCCGGAGGCGCTAGGCATGGGGACCTCCGGCGGAGGAGGCGAGGACGGGCGGCGTGGTGGCACGCCCCGCGTCGGCCGCCCCCTCGGGGAGCACACGCCCTCCGTCGCCCGCCCCCGCGGGGAGCAGGACCGCGTCCTCGGGGGCGAAGTGCAGGGTGACCGTGTCCCCGAGCGCCGGCGCCTCCCGCAGTTCGCGGACGTCCGCCATGACCCGGTGCCCTGCGGTGTCGACGTACAGCCGGTGGGTGGAGCCGCGCCACTGGATCTCGGCGAGCTTGCCGGTAAGGGTGTTGGGGCCGGCGCCGAGGCCGACCAGGTGCGGCCGGACGCAGAGGATCGCCGCGGCACCGGCCACGGCTTCTCCGGCGTCCACGGTGAGCGGGTGGCCGGCGAAGTCGACGCTGCCGGGCCGCTTCCCGGCCGTGACGGGCAGCAGGTTGGCGTTGCCGACGAAGGAGGCGGTGAACTCCGTGCGGGGACGGCGGTAGAGCTCCTGCGGGGTGTCGCAGTCCTGGAGCCGCGCGCTGTCCATGACGGCGATCCGGTCCGCCAGCGTGAGGGCCTCGACCTGGTCGTGGGTGACGTAGAGGATCGAGACGTCCGGCAGCTCGCGGTGCAGGCGGGCGAGCTCGGCGAGCATCCCGGAGCGGAGCCGGGCGTCGAGCGCGGAGAGCGGTTCGTCGAGCAGCAGGACGCCGGGGCGGACGGCAAGCGCGCGGGCGATGGCCACGCGCTGCTGCTGGCCCCCGGAGAGCTCGCGCGGGTGACGGTCGGCGTAGGCGGACATGCCCACGAGTTCGAGGGCGTCGGCCACCCGGCCCGCGATCTCGGCCCTGGCGGTCTTGCGGGCCTTGAGTCCGAAGGCGACGTTCTCCCGGACCCGCATGTGCGGGAAGAGGGCGTACTGCTGGACCACCATGCCGATGCCCCGGCGGTGCGGGGGCAGGTCGGTGACGTCCCGGTCGCCGAGGTACACCCGCCCCGACGCGGGCCGTACGAATCCGGCGACGGCGCGCAGCGCGGTGGTCTTCCCCGAGCCCGAGGGGCCGAGGAGGGCCATGACCTCACCGGGTTCGACTGTCAGATCTAGCCGGTCCAGGACGACGTTGCCGTCGTACGCGACCGTGACCTCGTCGAAGCGGATGCCGGACGCCGCCGCGCCGCTCATGCTTCCGCCCGGGCGAGGAGGTCCGGGAGCTCCGCCACCGAGCCGAGGACGTGCGTGGCGCCGTTTTGGGCCAGCTGGTCCTTGTCGTGGGCCCCGGTGAGGACACCCGCGACGATCCCGGCCCCGGAGCGCACGCCGCTGAGCATGTCGTAGGAGGTGTCGCCCGCCACGGCGATCTGCCCTACGCCGTCCACGGCGCCCGTACGCAGGAACGCCGCCAGCACCATGTCCGGGTAGGGGCGGCCACGACCGCCCGCGTCGGCCGGGCAGAGCGTCAGCGGGACGAGGTCCTGCCAGCCCAGAGCCTCCAGGATGGCGTCCTGGGTGGTGCGGGCGAAGCCGGTGGTCAGGACGACGGTACGGCCCTCGGCCGTGAGCCGCTCGACGGCCTCGCGTGCGCCGGGCAGGGGTGCGATCCTGCCGCCGTCGACGAGGGCTCCGTACGCCTCCTCGAAGGCGCTGTTGGCGCGCCGGGCAGCCTCCTCGTCGCCGAACAGGTGCCGGAAGACGGAGATCTTGGACTCGCCCATGGTGGCGCGGACGTAGTCGAGTTGATCCGTGTGCTCAGCCGATCCCGGCTCGATGCCGAGCCGTTGCGCGGCGGCGGAGAAGGCCTCCTCGACGAGCCCGCCGTCGGCGACGGTCGTACCGGCCATGTCGAGGACGACGAGGTTCATCCTGTTGTCGGTGGTCGAAGTCATCTGTGTCACCAGCCCAGTTCGTCGGCGGTCGTTTCTGCGATGGCGGGAGAGCACGTCATGCCGCGCCCGCCGGGCCCTGTGACGAGCCAGACTCCGTCGCGCACCTGCTGGCGGTGGACGACGCGACTGGTGTCGGTGCACTGGGCGTAGACCCCGGCCCACCGGCGGCGGATGCGCGGCAGGGGGCGGCCGAGGAAGGACTCGACGACACCCGCGAGGTGCTCGTACGGCTCCTCCACGGTGTCGAAGGCGAAGGGGTGCTCGTATTCGTGGGTGTCGCCGATGGTCAGTCCGCCGTCGCGGCGCTGCACCATGAGCAGTTGCATCCGGTGGGCCGCCGCGGTCGGCGCCTGGGGCTGGCCGGCGTCGAGAGCGTCCAGGGCCTCCCCGGCGTAGGCCGGGTAGTAGCGGAAGCTGTCGGGGTCCGCGACGGAGGTGGTGAGCCGTTCGCCGAGCGGATCGGTCTGCATCATCTGCAGACGGACACGGCGGACCGGCAGGCCGGGACCGGCGAGTTCGCGGACGAGGCCGCCGAGCCAGGCGCCCGTGGCGAGGACGACGACGTCACCGCGGTGCACGTCACCGTGGTCGTCGCGGACGGACGCGGCGCCCACCACCTCGCGCACCTCACGGCCGCCGAGATAGGTGTACTTCCCCGAGGACAGCAGGGCCTGCTTGAGGGCGAGCTGGGCGGAACGCGGCTCGACCGCCGCATCCCGCTCGCACCACAGGGCCGCGCCGAAGGCCCCGCGCAGCGCTGGATTCACGGCCCGCGCCTCGCCCGCGGTGAGGAGCTTGTAGCCGCGGGCGGCCGCGTCGGGCCGGGCCACGGCCGCCTCGGCCACGGCGGTCTCCAGCTCGGTGCGGAGCGGGGTGAGCGATCCGCAGGGACGGAAGCCGAGATCCGGCACCCGCTCCCCGATGGATTCCCACTGCTCACGCGCCCGCAGCGCGGTCTCCAGCTCCTCGCCGCCCGCGCGGCCGCTCACCCAGATCTGTCCGAAATTGCGGAGGGATGCCCCGCGCGCCTCGCTCTCACGCTCGATCTGTACGACCTCGTGGCCGCGGTTCACTGCGTGCCAGGCGTGCATGGTTCCCACCACGCCGGCTCCTACGACGATGACTCTCACGACGGCAACGCTCCTGGGAGCGGATGGCCCGGACGGGGCCACGCGGCAACGGAACGGTGAACTGGGCGTCAATCTTGGACTAGACCCGTTACCTTTTCGTAATCAGAGAGGGGCGCTCCCGCCGTCCCCGGGTGCGGACTCCTCAGCCGTGGCGTCCCAGGCGGGTCGTGAAGGAGAACCGGTCGCCGCGGAAGAGGGTCCGCACCCGCTCCAGCGGGAGCCCTGCGGAGTCACGGGAGAATCGGTGCAGCAGCAGCATCGGGAGAGCGGGCGGCGTCCCGATCAGCAGCGCCTCGCGGGGGGTTGCGAGGACGGTCTCGATGCGCTCGTCGGCGTCGCCGAAGAACACTCCGAGCCGGTCGCGCAGATAGGCGTAGAAGGAGGAATCGGGGTCGAACTCCTCGTCGAGGCGCGGGACCCGGGCAACGGTGACGTAGGTGCTCTCCAGGCCGACACGCTCCTCGTCGGCCAGCAGGACGCGTTCCATGTGCCATACGGGCTCGCCGCGCGGCACCCCGAGCTCGACGGAGAGGGCCTCGGGGCAGGGGAACTGTTCGAGCCCGATGAGGTGACGGCCGGGCGTGCGGCCCTGAAGCCGCACACCTTCGGTATAGCTGGCCAGTGAGAGCGGCTGTTCGAGCTTGGGGCCGGCCACCACGGTGCCTCGTCCCTGCCGGCGCAGCCGTCCCTCCAGCAGCAGTTCACGCAGCGCCTGGCGCACGGTCTCGCGCGAGACCTCGTGGCGCAGAGCCAGGTCCCGCTCGGTGGGCAGCAGCCCGCCCTCACCCAACTCGTCGAGGAGGAGCGAGACATGCGCCTTGACCGTGTAGTACTTCGGGACGCGTCCGTGCTCCGGGATGCCGGAGCGGATCGGTGCGCCAGGTGTCTGGTCGTTCGGGTAGTCCACCGTCCGATCGTGTCAGACGGACGTGAACGCACCCCCCGGCCGGGTGCGAGCGGCCGCTGTCCCCGCGGTCATCTCCGGGCGCGCACCGCATCCGCGCCGGACGGGCCGTCCAGGGCGCAGCGGCGCTGGAGCAGGAAGGCAATGGCCATCAGCAGGGCGGGCACCACGGTGAAGCCGGTCAGCAGCGCCGTGAGGGCGGTGTCCGACTGGGCGACGGTGTGCCCCTCTGTCGTGGAGACGAAGCCGCCCACGGCGAGGACGGCGGAGTACACGTACGGGCCCACGGCCGTGCCCGCGGCCTCCGTGGCCGTCCACACACCGGTGTAGGCGCCGGCCGCCGCCGCGCCGCGTGCCTCGGCGGCGGCCACGGCGTCCGGCACCATCGAGAACGCGAACAGCTGCAGGCCCGCGAAGGCGGCCCCCAGGAGGGCGACGACGGCGACCGTCGGGCCGGCTCCGAGGGCCTTGCCGACCAGCAGGCCGAGCGAGCCGAGGGTGAACGCCGCCTGGGACAGCAGCAGTCCGCGCTGCTTTCCGATCCGCCGCGACACCCGCAGCCACACGGGCCCGGCGATCACCGCGGGCCCCAGGAAGGCTCCCATGAAGAGCGCTGTCAGCCCGCTGTCCTCGAAGACGTACTCCGTGTAGAAGGGCAGCGCCGCGAGGAAGAGGTGCGTGGTGGTGCCGGTGAAGAGGTACGACAGGACCATCGCCCGGAAGTCTCGGTCACGCAGTACCGCTGCGATGTCCCCCCGCCCGGTGGTGTGTCCGCCACCCCCCTCCGGGACGCGGAAGCCGCAGCGGGCGGTGAGGCGGCGTACCCCGGTGACGCCCACCGCGCAGGTGGCGAGCATGCACGCACCGAGCGCGAGGGCCATCACCGTGTAGTCGTCGCGGGCGCCGGACTCGACGAGGGCGGGTGCGGCGACCCCGGCCCCCAGCAGGCCGAAGGTCAGGAACAGCATCCGGAACATGAAGACGCGCGTGCGCTCGTGGTAGCCGATCCGCAGGTCGGAGGGGGTGGTGAGGTACGGCACCTGGAAGCAGCCGTAGAGCAGGTTCCCCGCGAGGAACCAGCCACCGACCCAGAGCGCGGCCGACGCCCCCGTCAGGCCCGGCGGCACGGTGAACATCGCGACCAGGGCGACCGCCAGGGACAGCCCCGTCCGCAGCAGCCCGAGGCGGTTCCCGCTCCGGCGCGCGTGCCGGTCGGACAGGGTGCCGAGCAGGGGGTGGACCAGCGTGTCGACGACCTTGGGCAGCAGCAGGGCCAGTCCCGCCAGGAAGGGCGGTACGCCGAGCGTGTGGGTCAGGAAGTACAGCAGGAGCAGCCCCGGCACGGTGCTCCAGATGCCCATGCCGACCGATCCGACGGCGTAGGGGACAAGGTCGGCGGCGTCCGCCCGATGCGCTTCGTCGCCGGCGTCCGCCCGATGCGCTTCGTCGTCGGCGCCGGTGGACGCGGCGGCGGTACGGCTCATGAACCGTCCTCGTGGCGTGCGACGAGGGCGGCGGCGAGTCCTGCGTCGGCGAAGGCGCCCGACCGCACCCGGCCGGCGAGGGTCCGGGCGACGATCCGGTCCGTGAGCCCCGGCAGATGGCGGGCGAGGAAGAACTCGACGGCTCCCCTCCGGGTGGTGGGCAGGTCCCTGCGCACCCGGCGGCCGAGCGCGGCACGCAACACCGCGTCCACCACACCTTCCAGCGGCTCGTACCGGCTCATTCCCTCCAGGGAGAGGCCGGCGGCGGCGGTGGAGTCGTGGATGGGGCTGCGGACGGAGGAGGGATACACGCAGGTGACCCCGACGTGGGTGCCCAGTTCCAGGCGCAGGGCGTCGGCGTAGGCGACCAGCGCCCGCTTCGACGCGCCGTACGCGGCGGCGAGCGGCAGCTGCATCACCGCCATGCGGGAGGAGAGCATGACGACCCGGCCGCGGGAGGCGACGAGCGCGTCGACACAGGCGGCGGTGGTCCGCCAGGTGCCGAGGAGGTTGAGGTCGAGCTGGCGCAACGCCTCCGCACCCGGTGGGAGTTCGGCCGGTGCGGGGCCACCGGCCCCGGCGTTGTTGACGAGGATGTCCAGCCCGCCGAGCCGGTCGAGGGCGGCCGCGACCGCGTCGGTCACGGAGGCGTCGTCGGTGAGGTCGCAGGGCAGGACGGTGATGTCCTCGTCCGGGCCCGGGACGAGGTCGAGTCCGACCACCTCGGCGCCCAGGTCGGCGAAGCGGCGGCAGACGGCGCGCCCGAAGGTGCCGGACGCGCCGGTGACGAGCACGCGCAGGCCGGCGGCCGGGCGGAGCCGGCGCCGGGTGCGGCGGCCGTGAGCGGGGCGGTTCATGCGGGGATCTCCTGTCGGCCGGGCAGGGCTGTTCACGCGGGACTCTCCTGACGGCCGGGCGGGACTGCTCACGCGGGGCTCTCCTGTCGGGCGGCGGGGGCGGAGGGGCGTCCGGCGCCTCGTCGCTGCCGGGCGCGTCCGGCCCGCATCTCACGGGGCAGCGCGGCGAGGTAGTCGTCGAAGTCGACGCGCATCATGGGCCGGCCGCCGGCGCCCCAGCGGGCCGTCGCACGGCTCAGCGCACGGGCCGCGGACTGCTGTTGCCGCGCGGCCGTGGGCAAGGCGTAGGCACCGCCGAGATGAGCGGCGACCAGCTTCGCCTGCGCCTCGACGACGGGGAAGGCGGCACCGGTCGACTGCATCAGGCCGACGAAGGCGAGGCTCGGGTCGTCCAGGTGGAACACCCTCTGATAGAGCGGGAGCTCCTCGGGGTCTACGCCGGTCCAGCGTGGAGCGAGGAAGGGGATCGTCACGCGGTATCCGGTGGCCCACACGATGACGTCCACCGGGTCACGGCTGCCGTCGCGGAAGACGACCCCGTCACTGTCGAGGCGGTCGATGCCGGGGCGCGCGACGATCTCGCCGTGGGTGAGGCGGTGCAGGACCGTGTCGCTGATCGTCGGGTGGTTCTGGAAGAGGCCCCCGGCCGGTGCGGGAAGCCCGTAGCGCTCCGGTGTGCCGACGGCCAGTCGGAGCATCGTCCCGGCCAGTCGCTGGCGCAGCCTCCAGGGCAGTACGGACAGCGCGCCGCCGGTCGCGTCCGAGGGCCGTCCGAACAGGTACTTCGGGACGATGTGCACGCCGCGGCGGGCCGACAGGAGAACCGGGCCACGCGCGGTGTGGGAGGCGTCTACGGCGATGTCCATCGCCGAGTTGCCCATGCCGACGACGAGGACCCGGCGGTCGCGGAAGACCTCGGCGGTCCGGTAGTCGTGGGCGTGCATCTGCGTCCCGGAGAACGCCCCGGGGTAACCGGGTTCCGGCATGCGGGGGTTCCAGTTGTGCCCGTTGGCCACCACCACCGCGTCGTACCGCCCGGTGTCGCCGCCCTCGGTGGTGACCAGCCATCCGCCGCCCTCCCGGGCGTGCTCGACACCCGTCACCGAGGTACCGAAGCGGATGTGGCCGTCGAGGCCGAAGGTCCGGGCGTAGTCGCCGAGGTAGCAGGCGACCCGGTCGGCGGAGGGATAGTCGGTCCAGGCACGGGGCATGGGGAAGTCCGCGAACTCGGTACGCCCCTTGCTGGTGTTGAGGTGCAGGGACGCGTACGCGGGCGAGAGGCCGCTGCTGTTGCCGCGGACCCACAGCCCGCCGGGAACGTCACCCTTCTCGTAGGTGACGACGTCGACTCCGGCGTCGAGGAGGGCCTTGGTGGCGGCGAGGCCCGCCGCTCCGGCGCCGATCACGGCGGCACGGCGGTCGGTGGTCATGCGGAGTCTCTTCCGGTGGGTGCGGGCGGGAGCGGGCCCCGGGACCGGGGGCGCCTCCCGCGGGGCCGAGGGGCGCCCGCGGCGCACGAAGACCGGTCCGCCGCGGGGCACCGCCCTGTGGTGAAGCCCAAACCTAGGCGGTGAGGACGCCCTCCGACATGGGGTGCCTCACGGGGTTCCGCTCCGGTCTTGTGAAATCCCACAAGGATGGCGATAGTCCGGAGATGCACTCCCCCGGCGACTGGGCCTCCATGGTCCACCTGATCGAACGGGTCGTCGGCGAGGACGATCTGCTGCCCTCCGTGGTGAACGGGGTGCGCACCATGGTGCGCGAGGTCGCCGTGCTGCCCGCGGCCGACGTCTCCGGCCACACCCGTGCTCTGCTCGCCGCGGCGACGCGCGCGGTGGCGGCCCGTCGCGGCCCCACGGAGGCGGAGCTGTCGTTCGTCTCGGAGCTGGGCACGGCGCGCGCCCTCCAGGGGGTGCCCATCGAGGCGGTGCTCAGCGCGATCCATGTCGCGGAGCGGGCGATCTGGTCACGAGCCAGGGAGGCGGCCGCCGAGGAGGGGGTCTCCGCCGGACTTCTGCTCGACGCCCGCGAGCTGTACGACGACTGGTCCGAGGCGGTCCGCGCCAGGCTGATCACGGCTCACCGGATGACGGAGCTGGCGCGGGCCCTGCCCGCCGCGAACCGGGACGCGGCACTGCTGCGCCGGCTCCTCGCGGGTGGCTCGGCCGCCGCGCTGGCCGCGGCGGAGGCGGGCCTCACGGGCACGGACGGGCTGTGGGTGCTGCTGGCGAGGCCCGGCGACACGCTCCCGGCCACGGCCGTGGACCGGGCGCCAAGTGACCGGGCGCCGGGTGACCGGGCGCCGGCGCTGCTGGCCCTGGTGGACGGCCTGCTGACCGGCGTGCTCACCCGCGCGCCCGGCTCCGCCCCGGTGCCGGGCGGCGCCGTCGCCGGAGTGGCCGGCCCCGCAGGGCCGGAGGAACTCGCCGCGGCACGAAGGCTGGCGCTCGCCGCGCTGACCGCGGCGGAGGCGGCGGGGCGCACCGGGCCGGTCCACATCGCCGACGTCGCCTCCCTGTCCGCGGTCCTCGACCGCGCCGACCTGTCCTCGGCGCTGGCCGACCACCACCGCCCGGCTCTGGCGGCGCTCGGCTCCACCGCGCGGGCCGTCGCCCGGGCGGTCGGGACCTGGCTGGAGACGGACCGGGACGTCACCGCGGCGGCCGCCGCCCTGTTCGTCCACCCCAACACCATCCGGAACCGCGTCCAGCGGTTCACCCAGGTCACCGGGATCGACCCGCACACGACCTTCGGCGGTGTGGACGCCTGGTGGCTGTGCAGGACCTGGCTGGCACAGCCCTGACCCCGGAGGCTTCCGGCCGGTCGGGGCTGAAGTTCCGCCGCCGTCCGGGCCGGTCGTCGCGGCGTCGGCTCAGTCGGTCAGTGCCTCTTCGAAGCGGACGTACGCTTCCTGGTCGAAGAGCACGAAGCGCACCTCGGCCACCGGGGGAAGTGTCGCTTCCCGTACCGTGCGAACGGCGATCCGGGCCCCGTCGTCGAGCGGCCAGCCGTAAATGCCGGTCGAGATCGCGGGGAAGGCGACCGTGCGGGCGCCCAGTTCCGAGGCGACCCGCAGGGACTCCCGGTAGCACGAGGCCAGCAACGCGGAGCGGTCCTCCTCGCGCGACCAGACCGGCCCCACCGTGTGGATGACGTGCTCCGCGCGCAGCCGGCCGGCGGTCGTCGCCACCGCCTGCCCGGTGGCGAGTCCCCTGCCGTAGTGCGAGGCCCGCAGCTCGCGGCAGGCGGCGAGGATCTCGGGCCCGCCACGCCGATGGATGGCGCCGTCCACACCGCCGCCTCCGAGGAGCGAGGAGTTGGCGGCGTTGACCAGGGCGTCTGCGTGCTGCTCCGTGATGTCTCCGCGCACGAGGACGATGTGCGGTCGTGTCGTCATGCGGTCATCCTGCCGCAACCGCCGCGGGGTCACTTCGCCTTCCGGCCCACGTCGCAGTCGTCCGCCGTACGGACCTGGCCGCGCAGGGTGTCGTGGATCCGCTCGACGGTCCCGTCGTCGTGCCACCAGGTGAAGTACCAGTACACGGTGGGCCAGGGTGGGAAGGACCTGGGCAGCGCGCGCCAGGCGCACCCCGTCCTCACCACGTAGAGAAGCGCGTTCACGATCCGCCTGCGTGGGTGCTTCTCCCGACGCCCGCCCTTCGGGCCGATCCTCGCGGCCGGCAGCAGCGGCTCGACCAGGATCCACTGCTCATCCGTCAGATCTGACGGGTATTCGCTTCCAGAACCACTCACGGAGGGCTCAACGACCCCTTCAGTGACGGGACACGACAGGCCGTGGTTGTCCGCCGGTGAGGCCGTCGGCACGTGGGTGTCGCCGGTCCCGCACCGAACCGGGCCGGGCTAGAGCCGGGGCCAGGGCCGGGGCCGGGGCCGGAAGCATCGTGGTGCGGCCCCGGCAGAGGAAGCGGCGGCACGTGCCGTCCGCGCCGCACCGCCGCTTCCACTGCCGTCGGACTGCCGTCAGACTCCCGCCAGCAGCGCCTCCAGCGCCGACGCCGTCTCGGGGTGACGGCCGACGAGCACCGCACCGGAGGGCTCCTGTGCTTCCGCCTCCCAGGTGCCCTCGCAGCCCAGCAGCTCCGCCAGGCTGTCGCACGTCTCCGGGTGCGCGGCGAGCAGCACGGCACGGCGGGGCGAGGTGGCGCCGGTCGCCGCCGGGGCGGCCGGTGCCTCCGGGACGGCCTCCCACGGCGGCACCCAGGCGTCCAGAGCCGCGAGGCGGCCGGGGAAGACGCGTCCGGCCTCGCGTATCAGCAGCGGGGTGAGGTCCGCGCCCTCGGACCGCAGCGTGGTGATCAGTGTCGGCAGCCAGGGCAGCAGCACCGGGTCCGGCAGCCGCGCGAACGCCTTCGACACCGCTTCGACGACGAAGTCGGCCAGCTGCGGCACGGGCTCCAGAGCATGCAGGAAACCGCTGAGATAGCGCGGATAGGCCGGCACCACCAGGGGATTGTCCAGCAGCGCGTCGCACCGCTCCCGCAGCTCGGCGCGGGACAGCTGCCCGAGCTGCACCTGCGCCGCCCACAGCAGCGCCGTCCTGGACGGCTCCCGCGGGTGGGACTGCGCGAAGGCCAGGTCCAGCTGGGTCCGGTCGCAGCCGAGCGACAGGGCCAGGCTCTCCATGCTGAAGAGGAATCCCAGCATCGCGGCGACCTGGCGGACGGTCGCGTCGTCGTCGGTGAACGCCGTCGGCAGGAGGGTGCAGTAGTGCGCGTATCCCGTCTTGGCGAAGGATTCGATCCACGACGGCAGGGTCGGCCGGGTGATGCGGTAGTACGCCAGGAGCCGGCGCACCCTGCGCAGCACCTCCGGCGCACCGTCGACGCTGCGCTCGGTGGCCAGCACTTCCAGGGCGCGGGTGCCCAGCTCGTCGGCGAGGCGGCCGCTGCGCAGGTGCAGCACGGCATCCTCGACGGCGGCCAGGACCTGCGCCGTGGTGGCGTTCGGGGCGTAGGCGGCGCGGCGCAGGCGCTGCTCCAGCACCTGCTCGATGCTGACGCCCTCGTAACCGAGCTCGATCAGCGCCCGCTGGTGGGTGCCCAGTGCGAGGTCCCAGGACTCCTGGACCGACTGCTTGCCGAGCTCCCGTTCGCCCATGATCGGGCGCGCGGCGCCGTGGGGCATGAGGTGGCGCAGCATCCACAGCACGTCGGAGCAGCGCCGCAGTTCCGGTTCGGAGGTCATGTCCAGCAGGGCCCGCTGCACACCACGCTGCTGGAGCTTGAGATTCAGCGGAGCGAGGCGGTCGTGGACGTCGCGGGCCAGGGGCGGCAGCGCGTCGTAACCGACCTGGCCGATCCGGTCGCCGCCCATCAGGATCTCCACGAGGCGGCGCACGTCGCGCCTGCCCGGCACGGTCTCCTTCTCGATGCAGGTGACCGCCGCGTCCTGGAAGTCGTACGGCGTCGGCCTGGCCCGGTCGCGCATGCCGGCCAGCAGGATCGATGTCTCGAACACGGCGATGGCGTCGGCGGTGGAGGCGAGGTAGCCGTTGCGACGGGCGGAGCGCACGATCTCCACCGACCAGCCGAGGAGCTCGGCCTCGTCCAGCCGGTCGAGGGCGGGTGGGCTCTGCAGGAAGCCGGAGAGCTTGTCGGAGGGAGCTTCCGGTGCCACCGGCACGGCGGCCGCGGCGCTCTTCCGGGGCTTCGCCGCCGCCTTCTTGGCGCCTGCCTGACCCGCGAGACGGAACGGCTGCACCCGGGTGCGCTTGAGGTTCTTCGCCCACTGGGTCGCGGCGATCGACACGGAGCCTGCGGCGAGGCCGAACTGCGCCTCGATCGACGCGTGGCTGGACGGGATCAGGCCGTGCTGCCAGGTGCTCTCGCTCGGCGGGGTGATCTCGAAGGTGTCGCTGCCGTGGACGCCGAACTCCTCGACGCGGCTCGACGCGTGGAACGCGCCGCAGACGTAGAGGCAGTCCTCGGGATCGGTGCCGGTCGCGGCCAGGTGCTCGCGCATCCGGGTCCACATGTAGCGCTCCCGGTCCTCGTCCACCCGGACGCGGTCCGTCTCCCCGGGCGCCAGACGGCGGAACAGGCTGCCGATCAGGAGCATGACCTGGCGGTAGGTGTCGTGGTCGCTGTCGCCGAGCGGCAGCTCGACGTACTGGTGCCACCACTCCGACCAGTGCCGCACACGGCCGCGGTGCAGGAGGTGCTCCTCCAGCTCGGCGAACCGGGGACGGAGATCGCCGATCTCCACCCCCACGGCGTCGCCGTGCAGGGCCGCCTCCTCCTCGGCGGGCGGTGCGTCCGGTGCGTCCGGGCCGGGGGGCTCGCTCGCGCCGGCCTGCCACTGGAACACGTGGTCCGAGGAGCGGTCGACGAGGACCAGCTCGACGCCCGGGGTGTCCAGGGCGTAGGCGATGGCCTGGTACTCGGCGGACGCCTCGGTGATCGGAGCGACCACCGAGAGCGGCGCCCACTCGGCGGGGAACCCCTTGACCTCGCTCGCGAACGCCTGGACGGCCACCGGGAGCCGGCAGTTCCTCAGCTCCGGCAGGAGGGGCGCCATGTCCTCGCACAGCTCCAGGTAGACGACCTTCGGCTGCTTCTCCCGGAGCCGGCGCGCCATCGCGACCGCCGAGGCGGGCGAGTGGTGACAGACGGGGAAGATCTCGAGAGGTTCGCGCACGGCGCGGTCGACGTCGTCGACGATGCCCAGGAGGATGCCCTGCAGCGCGTCCGGCCCGTCGGCGAACTCCGTCGCGGCGTCCTGCAGTTGTCCTCGGAGCGCCTCGAAGGGCGTCCCTTCGCTCAGGGTGCTCATG
This sequence comes from Streptomyces sp. NPDC057287, assembly GCF_042667905.1. Classification (NCBI taxonomy): domain Bacteria; kingdom Bacillati; phylum Actinomycetota; class Actinomycetes; order Kitasatosporales; family Streptomycetaceae; genus Streptomyces; species Streptomyces sp. NPDC057287. The sequence continues at coordinate 57,396 of NZ_JBHUYV010000020.1, forward strand.
ACAGGGTGGCGATCGCGTCGCGGCCGCCCTCCAGGAACTCCGGCCAGGAGCCGCCCTCTTCCTTGCTGCGCGGCTCGACGATGCCGTGCAGGTACTTGTTGAGGATGGCCAGGTCCTCCGGTTCGCGCCGCGCCAGCGACCCGACGAGCGAGGAGGCGAGGGTGCGGGCGGTCAGTTCGCGTGCGCCGAAGAAGTTGCTGTGCAGGATCGCGTCCTCCAGTACGCCGATCTGTTCGGCACTGGACAGCGCGGACTCCAGCTTCTCGTCGTCGCTGCCCGCCGCGGCGGAGGAGGCCCGCAGGTCCGCGAAGCTCTGCAGCAGCACGTCGAGCAGGGTGGGCGGCACGTCCAGCTCGATCTGATGGCGGCGCAGCAGCTCCTCGGTGCGGAAGCGGACGATCTCCGCCTCGCTCTTCTTGTTCGTCACCACCGGGATGCGGACGAAGTTGAAGCGGCGCTTGAGTGCGGAGGACAGGTCGTTGACCCCGCGGTCGCGGCTGTTGGCCGTGGCGATGACGGAGAAGCCGGGCTTGGCGAAGACGATGTTGTCGCTGTCCATCTCGGGGACGGAGATGTACTTCTCCGACAGGATCGAGATCAGCGCGTCCTGGACGTCGCTGGTGGAGCGGGTGAGCTCCTCGAAACGGCCGATCGCCCCCGTCTCCATGGCGGTCATGATCGGTGAGGGGATCATCGACTCCCGCGACTGGCCCTTGGAGATCACCATGGACACGTTCCAGGAGTACTTGATGTGGTCCTCGGTGGTGCCGGCCGTGCCCTGCACCACGAGGGTGGAGTTGCGGGAGATGGCGGCGGAGAGCAGCTCGGCCAGCCAGCTCTTGCCCGTACCGGGGTCGCCGATGAGCAGCAGCCCGCGGTCGGACGCCAGCGTGACGATGGAACGCTCGACGAAGCTGCGGTCGCCGTACCACTTCTGGGGGATCTCGCGGTCGAGGCCGTCGGAGCGCTCGGATCCCAGGATGAACAGGCGGACCATCTTGGGCGAGAGCCGCCAGGAGAAGGGCTTGGGGCCGTCGTCCACCGACTCCAGCCAGTCGAGCTCCTCGGCGTACTTGATCTCGGCAGGGGCGCGCAACAGGTCGGACATGTCTGGATGCCTTTCGAAGATGTGGGGTGCGACTGCACCGGGGCAGGGGCCCCTGAGGGCTCCGTTCGGACGAGAGGCCCTGGAGCCTCTCGTCGCCCTAGGTGAGGAAGGTCTTGAGCTCGTGGACGAGCTTGCGTATGTGGCCGGAGAGCACCGGCGTCCCCTGGTCCTTGAAGCGCTCCCGGAACCACGGATTCACGCTGGCGCGGCCGGAGCTGGTCACCGAGCCGACGGGGATGAACTTGGCTCCGGAGCGGTGGATGGCGGCCATGCTCTCGAACAGCGGCTCGGTCTGCCACTCGTAGAAGTCGGAGATCCACACCACGACGGTGTTGCGGGGTTCGGCGATCTTGGGCTGGGCCAGCGCCATGGCGACCGTGCCGTCGGTACCGCCGCCGAGGTTGGTCCGCAGCAGCGTCTCGAACGGGTCGTGCACCCACGGGGTGAGGTCGAGCGCCTGGGTGTCGTACGCGATGAGATGGACGTCCACCTTGGGCAGGCCCGCGAAGATCGAGGCCAGGATGGTGCAGTTGACCATCGAGTCCACCATCGATCCCGACTGGTCGACGACCACGATCAGCCGCTGGGGCGTCGTCCTGCGCGCGGTGTGGCGGTAGAAGAGGCGGTCGACGTAGAGCCGTTCCTCCTCGGGGCTCCAGTTGGTGAGGTTCTTCCAGATCGTGCGGTCGAGGTCCAGGTTGCGGAACACCCTCTTGGGCGGAACCGAACGGTCCAGGGCGCCGACGGTCGACTTCTCCACCTGGGTGCGCAGCACCTCGGCCACCTCGTCGACGAAGCGCCGGATCAGGGCCTTGGCGTTCGCCAGGGCGACACCGGACAGGTTGTCCTTGTCGCGCAGCAGCTGTTCGATCAGGGACATGCTCGGCGTCAGCTGACCGGCGAGGTGGGGATCGGCGAGGACCTCGCGCAGGCGCATCCTCTTGACGAGGCCGGCCTCGATGGAGCCGAGCTCCGGGCCGATCTCCGGGATCAGCCGGCTCAGATCAGGTGTCCTGCCGCCACCGCCCGTGCCGGTCGGGCTGACGCCCGTGCCTCCGGCGCGCCCGCCGCGCAGCTCGCCGGGCTTGCAGCCGAGGGCGCGCTCCAGCCAGCCCGCGTCGGACTGCCACCGGGACAGCTGTCCCGCGGAGACGGCGCCGGGCGGCGAGTGGAAGACGTTGAGCAGCACCTTCGAGACGAGCGCGGCACGCCGCACCTCGGCGGCCCGGTCACGGTCGTCGTCCGTGTCGTCCGTGTCGTCCGTGCCTTCCGTGCCTTCCGTGCCGGCGGCCTCGGCCGCGTCGTCCGTGCGGGCGGCCTCGCCCGTGTCGGTGGCCGGCACCATCAGCCCCTCGAACTCGGCGGCCAGCCCGGGGTGGCGCTGCACGACGGAGTCGACGGAGGCCTGAGGATCCAGCAGTGCGGCCGGCAGGCCGATGTCCTCGACCACGGCGAGGCTCGCCGACTCCAGGGCCGCGTGCTCCTCGGGGTCGAAGAGCCGGGCGAGCAGGCGCCAGTACATGACCTGGCGGCGGTTGTCGTGCGCGCTGTCCCCGGTCACCTCGGGGTTCGGCTGTCCGGTCATTTCCGCAGCAGCCTTCCCGCGCGCTCGCTCAGCACCTTCGCGGCGTCGGTGGCGGCCTTCTCGGCCCTCACTCCGGCCTTGTCGGTGGTCCCACCGGCCCACGCGCCCGCGTGCACCGAGGTGACCTTCTTCCGCACCGTGGTCTCGACGGCGAGCGGCTGCACGGCGAACTCCCCCGCGTCCCAGCGGATCAGGGCGACGCAGGCGCCGGACTTGGCGACGGTCTCCGGGGTGAGCGGGCCGGCGGCCGGGATGCGGTCGGTGTCGACGGCCAGGTCGATCCCGGCGACGGTGAAGGTCAGCACGCCGTCGTCGTCCGTGCGGGCGGTGTAGCCCTCCAGGAAGACGGGCACCGCGATGCGCGCCGGGTGCCGGTCCAGGGGCGCCGTCACGGGGGCGGTCGCGGTGGGCAGGGCCACGCGGGCCGTGGCGAACACCTCGGCGGGCTCTCCGGGGCGGGCGTGCTCGTCGCTCCAGATCAGGTCGCCCTCGGCGGTGACCGGCATTCCGGTCAGAGCCATCGAGCGGCCCTCACCGGCGGCTGCGAGGAGCGACATGTGCGGGCGCAGCAGCTGCCAGATCCCGGCTCCCACGACGGTGTCGGGCTTCGGTACCGACACGCTGGCGCGCACGAGACGGGAGGAGGACCCGTCCGCCGGCTCGAACACGGCGTGCACCTGCGCCTGCGCGGCGGTCGCGTGTTCCTGTACGTCGATGCCGAGGGGCAGCAGACGTCCGTCGATGCTCCCGACGACGGGCGTCGCGGAGGCCCCGGGCACCGTGAGCAGCATTCCCCGCGACCAGAGGTCGGCCCAGCGTCGCAGCGGGAAGCGTTCCGTCGAGGAGCCGGGGCAGGACGCGGCGAGCTCGGCGGCGAAGCCGTCGAGGAGGGACGCGAGACGGCGGAGGGACGGGTCGGGCAGCATCGCCGAGACGACCTCCGCAGCCCCGGACACCACCTCGTGGTCGAGGCCCTGCCACCCGCAGCGTGCCAGGTCGGAGAGCCAGGCGCGGGCGGCCGTCAGCAGGTTGGCGGCCTGCCCGCCGTCGGCCGCCGGGGCCGGCCGCTCACCGCGCGAACGGCCGGCGGCTTCCTCGACCCGGTCCAGCAGCGCGTCGTGGACGGAGCCGAGCAGCGCCGTCCGCGCGGCGGCCAGGGCCACGAAGTGGCCCTCGTCCGCTCCTCCGGCCGCCGCCTTCGCCGCCGCCTCGGCGACCCGGGCGGCCAGCGGCGTCCCCGTCAGCGCCTCGGCGAGGCGCGTCGGGCCGGCCGCTCCGGCCGGCTGGGGGCGGAGCATGCCGGCGACGAGAGCGCGGTCGAAGGCGTCCACGGCCGCCAGAGCCTCGTCCAGCCCGTCCACGGGCTCGGTGAGCAGATCGGCGCGCATCACGCCACCGCCCTGGTCGGCGGGAAGAACTGCATCTCGGGCAACGGCACGGTGGCCGGGTCGTGTTCGAGGTAGGCCAGGTGGCGCAGGAACCGGCTGAAGACGGAGGCGGCGGCCTTGGTCGCGTCCATCTGCGGGCGGGTGCTCCGCATGGCCGAGGCGAGCACCGCTCCGTCGACGTCCCCTTCCGGAACCTCGACCTTCAGGTAGCGGACGACGCGCTCGGCGCCGTACTGGAGGACCGCCTCGTTGACGAGGGCGCCGATGTGGTTGCAGAACGAGCCGCGCGCACCGCCGCAGGGCCGGTTGTTGTTGGTGCTGCAGGCGAACGCGTAGGTCGCGGTGGCGACGGACGAGACGTAGACCCGCCCGATGTCCGAGCCACTGGAGACCACACCTTGCAGGCGTCCGTCGGCCAGCTCGACGAACGGAACCTTGGCGAGCTTGCGCGGCCTCGCGGGTGGTATCACCCGTGCCGTGCTCGACCTCTCCCAATCCGACAACGCGCCATCTCCAATGCACAGCCGAGGGGTTGTATCCGCCGGACCGGCGGAACACGACTGAACCTACTGGCGCCCACTGACAACGCCGTCGTCACGGCCGGGAGAAGGCGCAATCAGGAGCGGGCGGAATCGGCAGAGGGCGGGACCGGGAGAGGGCGTCACCGCCTCGTCACCGGGAGGAGGCAGGACCGCCTCGTCACGGCCGGGAGGCGGCAGGGCCACCGGCGAGCCCGGTGACCCGCATCGTGATGTTGAGCCGCCCGGAGTTCAGACCGGTGGCCGGGTCGCCGGTGCCCTCGTGGACCCTGGGCACCCCGTGGTAGGCGAAGCGGGAGGGGCCGCCGAGGACGAACAGGTCGCCCGAGGCCAGCTCGATGTCGGTGTACGGCCTGGCGCGGGTCTCGGTGTTGCCGACGCGGAAGACGCAGCTGTCGCCGACGGACAGGGAGACGACGGGGTCGGACGACCTCTCGTCCTTGTCCTGGTGCATGCCCATCCGGGCCTGTCCGTCGTAGAAGTTGATCAGCGCGGTGTCCGGGAGGTAGTCCGCTGCGGCCGCCTCGTCGCCGTAGGCCGCCAGGAGGGCGCGGCGGCCGAGCCCGACCATCCACTCCGGGAACTCGGCGACCCGCAGGCCGTTCACGTCGTCCGCCGTGCGGGTGTACCGGTACGGCTGCCAGTGCCAGCCGACGCACACCGTCTGTACGGACATGACACCGCCCCGGGGCAGCCGGGTGTGCCGGATGGGGACGGGCCCGGTGGCCCAGGCGCGGCACGCCGTCACCAGTTCGCGCTGCTGGGCGAGGGTGAGCCAGCCGGGGACGTGCCACGCGCCCGGGGTGACCTCCATGGTGGGACGCGGGATCAGGGCGCTCATGGCGCCACCTGCTCCGGCGGGTGCACGGTGATCCGGTGACGGCGCACCTCCCAGGTGCCGCCCTCGGCGGTGGCACCGCTCAGCCCGTCCACGGCGCCGGGGCCCGCGAGCCCCGGCAGCCGGGGGTCCTGGAGGGAGGCGAAGGCACAGGTGCGCGCGGGATCCCACTCGGTGGAGTGCCGCAGCCGGCGCGCCAGCTGGACGAAGCCGGGGAGGGCCGCGGCCATGACCCAGGCGTCGGGCGGCTCCGCCGTCAGCCGGGTCGCCGGGCGCAGCCAGGAGGCCGCCGTCTCGGGCCAGTCCACCGTGGCGAGGACCGTGCCGCCGCGTGCCCGCCATGTGGCGGCGAAGGCGCCGGCCGCAGCCCGGGACGCCGCGTCCCGGCTGTGGCCCACGGCGACGGTGCCGGTCCCGTGCTTCGCCTTCCGCAGCAACAGGGATACCAGCGCGGCGAGTTCCTCCTCGGTGTGCGGGGCCGGGTTCGGCAGCGGGCCGCCGGCGGCCAGGTCCCGGGCACCCAGCAGCGGGGACTTCCTGTCCGTACCGGTGCTCATCGTGTGACTCCCCTTGCGTGGCATCGGTCGCCCTCCCGTCGTGGCTTCAGGCCGCGTCGTGGAAGACGAGGCCGAGTGTGTGCCGTTGCGCGGACCGGACCGTGCTCACTCCGTGCCGCATCGGGCCGGCCGACCAGCCCCGTACGCCCCGCACCGGGCGGTCCCGGGTGGTGAAGACGAGCCCGTGTCCCTGCGGCAGGGTCGTGGACGATCCGCGGGACTGCGCGCGGGGGCGCTGCTCGGTCATGAGGAACTCGCCGCCCGTGTAGTCGACGCCGGGAGCGTCGAGGCCGACCACGACCTGGAGCGGGAAGAGCAGGTCTCCGAAGATGTCGCGGTGCAGGGCGTTCCAGTCACCGGGCCCGTAACGCAACAGGATCTGCGCGGACTTGCCCTGTCCTGCCTCGTGGCACATGGCCACCCACTCCGCCAGGCCGTCGGGCCATGGCGCGGGTTTGCCGAGCCTCCCGGCCCAGGCGCGGGCGAGGGGCAGGAGCCGCGGGTAGAACGCCTCCCGGGGCTCGGAGACCTGACCGGGCAGGTCATGGGTGAAGTAGCGGTAGGTGCCGGAGCCGAATCGGTGGCGGGCCATGTCGACGGTCGTCCGGAACAGGCCGGGCTCGTCGAACAGCGTGGTGAGCGCGTGGCACTCGGCGGGGGTGAGGAGCGGCCCGGTGAGGGCGCTGCCGTACGCGTCGAGGCTGTCGGCCAGCGTGTCCCAGCTCTGGCCCGCGACCCGGTCGCTCAGGGGAGCGGCCGGGTGGAGGGTGTCGGTCATCGGTGCGCCTTCCTCGCATGTCCCGGGGCGTTCACGTGCCCGGGGGCGGCCGTCAGGCCGTCCGGTGGGGGTTCTCCAGGTCCAGCAGCTGCCGCTTGCGATCGATGCCGCCCGCGTAGCCGGACAGGGCGCCGCTCGCGCCGATCACACGGTGGCAGGGGCGTACGACCAGCAGCGGGTTGGCTCCGATGGCGGTGCCCACCGCGCGTACCGCCGCGCGCGGGGCGCCGATCCGCGCGGCGATCTCGCCGTAGCTCAGGGTGGTGCCGTACGGGATGGCCTCCAGGGCCTTCCACACGCGCCGCTGGAAGTCGGTGCCCCGGCCCGCGGCGTACTCGATGGCGAAGCCGGTCCGGCTCCCCCCGAAGTACGCGCGGAGTTCGGCGGCGATCGCGGTGAACGCCTCCGCGTCCCGTGTCCAGCCGTCCTGGACCGTCGCACCGCCCTTCTGGCCCGGCACCGAGAGGGAGACGAGTGCGGTGCCGCCCCGGGCGGTGGCCGACTCCTCGCCCACCAGCAGCAGCTCGCCGAGCGGGCTGTCGGTCGTGGTGTAGAGCGTCATGGTCGGGATCCTTCCGGTTTCATCCTCGGTGTACTCAACTGTGCGGGGTCGGCCGCGATGTCGCTGGCGGGATTCGGACGTCACGCTGCCGCGACGCGGCGCCGGTCCCTGGCCGCGTTCCAGAAGTGGTGCATGGCGTAGGTGCGCCAGGGGCGCCATGCCTCGGCGTCCACCGGCTCGGCGCCCGTGTGCCGCATTCCGGCCCGGACGGCCACGTCGCCGGTCAGCAGGATGTCGGGGTCGCCGAGAGCCCGCATACGGATGTAGCCGGCAGTCCAGGGGCCGACACCCCGCAGACCCAGGAGCTGCTTCTCCGCCTGGTCACGGTCGGCGCCGGGGTCGAGCCCGATCCGCCCTTCGGCCAGCGCCGCCGCGACGGCGCGCAGGGTGGCGCGCCGCGCGGCGGGCATCCCCAGCTCTTCGAGGGCGGCCCCGGCCAGGTCGCCGGGGTCGGGGAACGTACGGGTGAGGGTGGAGCTGGGCACCTGGAGCGGAGTGCCGTAGGCGTGCACCAGCGCGCTGCCGAGCCGGCGCCCCGCGGCCACGGAGACCTGCTGGCCGAGGACGGCCCGGACGGCCAGTTCGTGCACGTCGGCGGCGCCGGGTGCGCGCAGCCCCGGCGTGCGGGCGACGAGCGGGGCCAGTGCGGGCGTCGCGCCGAGGCGCTCCGCGACCGCGTGGGGGTCGGCGTCCAGGTCGAAGAGGCGGCGCATCCGCTGGGTGGCCGTCGTCAGGTCTCGCAGGTCGCCCAGGTGCAGTCTGCACTCCAGCCAGCCGTCGCCGGTCCGCTCGCGGACCTCGGCGATGCCGGTGCCGTGCGGCAGACGCAGGGTGCGCCGGTAGGTCCGCCCGCCACGCTCGCCGGCCATCTCCTCGATGCCGGTGAGGGCGCGGGCCGCGAGGTGGTCGAAGATCTCGGCCGCGGCGTACGGTCCACGGTGGGCCAGCCGCAGCGGCACTCCTCCCGCTCCGTCCGCGGTACCGACGGAGCCGAAGCGGGAGGACCGGCCGGGGGGCGTGGCGCGCAGCTCGCCGGGGGTGAGGGCGTAGATCTCCCGGACCGTGTCGTTGAACTGCCGCACGCTGGCGAAGCCCGAGGCGAACGCGATCTCGGCGGCCTGCAGGGTGGTGGTCTGGAGGAGGACCCGCGCTGTGTGGGCGCGCTGCGCGCGGGCGAGCGCGATGGGACCGGCACCGACCTCGGCGTTCAGCTGGCGCTGCACCTGGCGGGCGCTGTAGCCGAGGCGCGCGGCCAGGCCTGCGACGCCTTCGCGGTCGACGACGCCGTCGCCGATCAGCCGCATCGCACGGCCCACCAGATCGGCGCGCGCGTTCCAGTCGGCGGAGCCGGGCACGGCGTCGGGGCGGCAGCGCCGGCAGGCGCGGAATCCGTCGCCCTGGGCGGCTGCCGCGGTGGGGAAGAACCTCACGTTCCGCCGCTGGGGCGTGGTGGCCGGACAGCTGGGGCGGCAGTAGATCCCGGTCGTGGACACGGCGAAGAAGAACTCTCCGTCGAACCGGGCGTCGCGGCTGCTCACCGCCTCGTACCTGCTGTCGTCACTGGTCATGTTTCAAGGGTGCGGCATCGCGGGCAGCTGTGCTGGCGGGAATCGGACACGGCACTCGGCGCTGCGACAAACCACAGTTCTCTTGCATGTCTATGATTGGAATCATTCCAGAAAAGTGGTTGACTGCGTAGATGATCGAAGCCGAGGCCAGGACGCTCCTTCGCGGAGCGTCGTTGCGGGTGACCCGACCCCGGGTCGCCGTGCTCTCGGCCGTCCACGAGGCCCCGCACGCCGATGTCAGTACCCTCCTCACGCTGGTACGCACACGCATCGGCACGGTCTCGACCCAAGCCGTCTACGACGTGCTCAAGACGCTCGTCGACGCCGGACTGGCGCGACGGATCGACCTGCCGAATTCACCGGCACGGTACGAAGGACAGTCCTGGGACGACCATCAGCACGTGGTCTGCCGCTCGTGCGGCACGATCGCCGATGTCGATGCCGCGCAGGACTCTCCGCGCCTCGAGGCGCCCCGTGGTCACGGGTTCACCGTCGACCGCGTGGAGGTGACGTACTGGGGTCTGTGCCCCGGTTGCCGAACCGGGCGCGCTCATCGGGATCCGGAGTCGGTGCACCGAAGTCTTCACACGGAGGAGCAGGAAAATTTCTGACAACACGAAGCCGCTGACCACTGCCGCCGGCGCACCGGTCGCGAACAACGAGAACGCCGTGACCGCCGGTCCGCGCGGCCCGATGCTGCTCCAGGACGTCTGGTTCCTGGAGAAGCTGGCCCACTTCAGCCGCGAGGTCATCCCGGAGCGTCGTATGCACGCCAAGGGATCGGGCGCCTTCGGCACCTTCAAGGTGACGCAGGACATCACCCGTTACTCCAGGGCCGCGCTCTTCTCCGAGGTCGGCAAGGAGACCGAGCTCTTCGCCCGGTTCTCGACCGTCGCCGGTGAGCGCGGGGCCGCCGACGCGGAGCGCGACATCCGTGGTTTCGCCCTCCGTTTCTACACGGAGGAGGGCAACTGGGACGTCGTCGGCAACAACACGCCGGTCTTCTTCCACCGCGACCCCCACCACTTCCCCGACCTGAACCGCGCGGTGAAGCGCGACCCGCGCACCAACCTGCGCTCGCCGGAGAACAACTGGGACTTCTGGACCAACCTCCCCGAGGCCCTGCACCAGGTCACCATCGTGATGTCGGACCGCGGCATCCCCGACGGCTACCGCCACATGCACGGCTTCGGCTCGCACACCTACTCGTTCATCAACGAGAGCAACGAGCGCTTCTGGGTGAAGTTCCACTTCCGCACGCAGCAGGGCATCAAGAACCTGACCGACGCGGAGGCCGCCGCGGTCGTCGCCGACGACCGCGAGTCCTCGCAGGCGGACCTGTTCGACGCCATCGAGCGCGGCGACAACCCGAAGTGGACCTTCTTCATCCAGGTCATGCCGGAGGCGGACGCCGCGACGTACCGCTACCACCCGTTCGACCTCACCAAGGTCTGGTCCAAGAAGGACTACCCGCTCATCGAGGTCGGCGAGTTCGAGCTCAACCGCAACCCGGAGAACTACTTCGCCGATGTGGAGCAGGCCGCGTTCACGCCGGCCAACCTCGTGCCCGGCGTGGGTGCCTCGCCGGACCGCATGCTCCAGGGGCGGCTGTTCTCCTACGGTGACGCCGCCCGCTACCGCGTCGGTGTCAACCACCACCAGATCCCGGTGAACCAGCCCCGCGGCGCGAAGAACGTCAACACCTACCACCGCGACGGCCAGCTGCGCGTGGACGGCAACCAGGGCGCGGTCCCCGGCTACACCCCGAACAGCTACGGCCGCTGGGCGGAGCAGCCGCAGTTCGCCGAGCCCGGTCTGGCGCTCGACGGTGCCGCCGCCGACCGGTTCGACTACCGCGAGGACGACGACAACTACTTCGAGCAGCCGGGCAACCTCTTCCGGGCGATGACCCCGGACGAGCAGGACGCCCTGTTCGGCAACACCGCCCGGGCCATCGACGGCGCCTCACAGGCCACCGTCGAGCGTCACATCGGCCACTGCACGCAGGCCGACCCGGCCTACGGCGAGGGTGTGCGCAAGGCCATCGAGGCCCTGAAGGCCTCCAAGTAGACCTGACCGGCCGGCGTACGCGAGGGGCCCCGGGCAACGACCAGTTGCCCGGGGCCCCTCGTGTCGTGGCCGCTATGCCAGCAGAGCCGTCCTGCCGAACATCTCCGCCGTGGCCCGCGCACTGGGGGTCCCCGCGTCGAGGTCGGCGCCCGCCGCCACCAGCGCCCCCACGATCGCGTCCTCGCCCTTGAACAGGGCCCCCGCCACCGGCGACTGGTCCCGGGCGTTGCGCAGGTCGACGTCGGCGCCGCGCCCGATGAGCGCGCGCACCGTCCCGGTGTGCCCGTGGTACGCGGCGAGCATGAGCGCCGTGTTGCCCTCCCGGTCCTGGACGTCGACCGGCAGGCCGTGGTCGAAGAACTCCAGGAGCTCGTCCGTACGCCCCTGCCTGGCCAGATCGGTCACGATCACGACGAGCTGGTCGGTCTGTTCCTCGGAAAGCGGTTCCATACCCCTATTTTAGGCGCGTCCCCCTGGAGCCGCCGGACGGAGCGACGCGGATCACATCGCCCGTCCTGTCTGAACTTCACTGGAACTCCAGCGAAATGGCACGTGTGTGGATATCGTGCACCGAGCGAGGGCGCATCCGTCAGTCCATGGGATCGGCGGATGCGTCCCGTTTGTGGGGATGCAACTGTGGCTGGGGGGTTCATGGGGCATGTCGAAATACCTGAATCAGATATATCCGGGCACGTCGGGCTGGCGGGGGCACCACGACCGCGTACCGCCGGGTCCCGGAACCGCACGGTGGCTCCGGAGCAAGTGTGGAGAGCCCCGACGACTGTCGAGCGCGATCACGCGGAGAGACCGCGGGCGAGCACTTCGTCCGTTCCGCGTGTGCCGTTCCTCGCCCTGGCCGATCTGCTGGGCCTGGGGATTCCCGCCTGGCTCGTCCTGCGGGCCGGGGACCAGCCGGGCCCGCTGACCTCTGCGGCATCGGCGGCCCTGGTGTGGACCGGGGTGCGCGCCATGCGCGGCCGGTACGAGCACCGGCTGCCGGGGGAGACCGCGGGGGCGTCCCACGCCGCCTTCGGCGACTGGCTCGCGCTCATAGGGGTGCTGGCACTGCTCCTGGCCGTGACGGACGGCGGCCTCGCCCCGGCGACAGCCGTGGCGGCACTGGTGCCCGGCCTGGCCGTGGCCGTCCTCGCCGGGGCGGCGGTCCGGTGGCGTTCGGGGGCGGGCGCACGAAGGGGACGCCGGGTCCTGGTGGTCGGCGAGGCGGCCGGCCTGGACCGGGCCGTGAATCTGCTCAACTCCCGCAAGGATCACCCGTACACGGCGGTGGCGGTGGTCCCGGTGGGTCCGGCGGTCCCGGACTGCGGGACACCCGTCCCGGGGCGGCTCGCACCCGAACCGGCCGACGACGACGTGTCCACGGTGCTCGGCGGGGCCTTCGCCCACGACGCAGATCTCGTGCTCGTCACGCCCGGCCCGCAGCTCGACGACGACCGGCTCCGCCGGCTGGCGTGGGGCCTGCACGACGGCGGGCTGGCCCTCTGCGTGCTCTCGGACCTCTCGGGGGTGGCGGCAGCCCGGGTGCGGCCCGCGTCCGCCGCCGGGCTGACGCTGCTGCATGTCGCGCCTCCGCTGCGGCGCGGTCCGCAGGCTGCGCTCAAGGCGGTGGTCGACAGGGCAGGCGCCGCGCTCGGCCTGCTGGTGCTCTCGCCGCTGTTCTTCGGGGTGGCCCTGGCGGTACGGGTCTCCTCACCCGGTCCCGTGTTCCACCGCCAGACCCGTCACGGGAGGCACAACAGGCCGTTCACCATGTGGAAGTTCCGCACCATGGTGGCCGACGCCGAGGCCCGCAGGGAGCAGCTCTCGGCAGCCAACGAGAGCGAGGGCCCGATGTTCAAGATGCGCCGGGACCCGCGGGTGACCCGGATCGGTCACGCCCTGCGCAGGACGTCCGTGGACGAGCTCCCGCAGCTCCTCAACGTGCTGCGGGGTGACATGTCCCTGGTAGGCCCACGTCCGCCGCTGCCGGAGGAGGTGTCGCGCTACGACGAGCGCGAGTTGCGGCGGCTGGCGGTCCGGCCCGGCCTGACCGGCCTCTGGCAGGTCAGCGGCCGGTCGGACCTCTCCTGGCAGGAGACGGTGTCGCTGGACCTCTGGTACGTCGACAACTGGTCGGTGGCCACGGACATGGGGCTCCTCGCCCGTACCGTGCGTGCCGTCACCGACGGGCGCGGGGCGTACTGAGACGTGGCGGGGGGACAGGAGGGGGGCCGCGTGTACGGCTTCAGGGCGTATCGCGGCCGCCCGGCCGGCCGGTCAGTTCCGGGGGGGCTGCCGGCCGAGCCACCAGGCGTAGGTGCGGGCGATGCCGTCCCGCAGGGGGATCTGCGGCTTGAAGCCGAGGGAGGAGAGCCGGGACACGTCCAGGAGCTTGCGCGGGGTGCCGTCGGGCTTCGACGTGTCCCAGACGATGCGCCCCTGGTACTCCGTCACGTCGCGTACCGTTTCGGCGAGTTCGCGGATGGCGAGGTCCTCGCCGCAGCCGACGTTGACGGGTTCGTCGCCGTCGTAGGTCTCCAGCAGCCGCACGCAGGCGGCGGCGAGGTCGTCGACGTGGAGGAACTCGCGGCGGGGGCTGCCGGATCCCCAGAGGGTGACCTCCTCCGCGCCGTCCCGCTTCGCCTCGTGAAAGCGGCGGATCAGGGCGGGCAGCACGTGCGAGGTCTCCAGGTCGAAGTTGTCCCCGGGGCCGTAGAGGTTGGTGGGCATGGCGCTGATGTACGAGGCGCCGTACTGCCGGCGGTAGGACTGGACCTGCACGATGCCGGCGATCTTGGCCAGTGCGTAGGCCTCGTTGGTCGGCTCGAGCGGGCCGGTGAGCAGCGCGTCCTCGGGGATGGGCTGCGGCGCGTGCTTGGGGTAGATGCACGACGAGCCGAGGAAGAGCAGCCGCTCGATCCCGGCGGCGTGCGCGCCCGCGATCACGGCGAGCTGGATGCGGAGGTTGTCCTCCAGGAACTGCACCGGGCTGGTGCTGTTGGCCATGATCCCGCCCACCTTGGCGGCGGCCAGCACGACCACGTCCGGGCGGGCTTCACGCAGGAACGCCTCGGTCGGCGCGGCCTCGCGCAGATCGAGCTCGTCCCGGCCTCGGGTGATCACCTCGTGGCCGTCGGAGGTGAGGCGGCGCACCAGCGCCGAACCGACGAGGCCTCGGTGACCCGCGACGAATATGCGGGCGCCGGGGCGCAGCAGGGGGCGGACGGATTCCTGGGGCGGGCCGGGGAGATCAGTCGTCATGACTCGGATTCTGCCAGCAGCACGGCGCCCGGGTGACTCTTTGCCGCATTCCGCTCAGATCAAGCTATTTCGGTGAACAAATCGCCCGTCGGGCGACCACAGAAGGGGGGAGTCATGGCTAAAACCGCACTCATCACCGGCGTGACCGGACAGGACGGTTCGTACCTGTCGGAGCTGCTGCTCGAGAAGGGGTACACGGTCCACGGGCTGATACGCCGCTCGTCGAGCTTCAACACGGAGCGGATCGACCACATCTACCAGGGGCCCGAGGAAGCGAATCGTTCCTTCGTGCTGCATCACGCCGACCTCTCCGACGGCGTGGCGCTGGTGAACCTGCTGCGCGACATCCAGCCCGACGAGGTCTACAACCTCGGGGCCCAGTCCCATGTCCGGGTGTCCTTCGACGCCCCGCTGTACACCGGTGACGTCACGGGGCTCGGTACCGTACGGCTGCTGGAGGCGGTCCGGGCCAGCGGGATCGACACCCGGGTCTACCAGGCGTCGTCGTCCGAGATGTTCGGCGCGAGCCCGCCCCCGCAGAACGAGAAGACCCCGTTCCACCCGCGCAGCCCCTACAGCGTGGCCAAGGTCTACGCGTACTGGGCGACGGTCAACTACCGCGAGGCGTACGGGATGTTCGCCACGAACGGGATCCTCTTCAACCACGAGTCCCCGCGCCGCGGCGAGACCTTCGTGACCCGCAAGATCACCCGCGGGGTGGCGAGGATCAAGGCCGGTCTGCAGGACCGGCTGCACCTGGGCAACCTCGACGCCGTACGCGACTGGGGGTACGCACCCGAGTACGTGGAGGCGATGTGGCGGATGCTCCAGTGCGACACCCCCGACGACTACGTGGTGGCCACCGGCGAGGGGGTCAGTGTCCGCCAGTTCCTCGAGTACGCCTTCGAGCACGCGGGTCTCGACTGGGCGGAGCACGTCCGCTACGACCCGAAGTACGAGCGTCCCAGCGAGGTCGACGCGCTGATCGGTGACGCGTCCAAGGCGGAGGAACTCCTCGGCTGGAAGCCCGAGGTGAAGTCGCGCGAGCTGGCCCGGATCATGGTGGACGCGGACATCCGGCTGCTGAGCGACCAGCTCACGGGCTCCGCGGTCCGGGTGGACCGGTGAGAGGGCCCGGACGTCTCAGACGGACCCGGGGTGGTGTGTACGCCTCGGTCCTCGCGCTCTCCGCGGGCCTGCTCGGCACCGTCGCCGCCACCGCTCCCCCGGCGGCCGCGCTCACCCCGCCGGTCGGCTTCACCGCCGACGCCCTGTCCACGTACCAGACCAACGGCATCGTCTGGGCCCTGGCCGAGGCGAACGGGGTCGTGTACGCGGGCGGCACCTTCTCGGGCATCAGGCCGGCCGGCTCCCCCGCCGGGAGCAACACGACGGCCGCCGTGAACTTCGCCGCGTTCGACGCGGCCTCCGGTGCGCCCACCGGCTGCTCGCTCTCCTTCACCCGCAGCAGCGGCACGGCCACGGTCCGGGCGCTCGCCGTCTCACCCGACAAGTCCACGCTCTACGTGGGCGGTTACTTCAACGGCGTCAACGGGACGGCCGTCAACGGCCTGACCGCCATCGACACCGCCACCTGCCGTCCGCGCACCGGCTTCGCCCCCCAGTTCGGGGCGACGGTGCGCGCGCTCGACGTCGCGGCGGACGGCACCGTCTACGCCGGGGGCGACTTCCAGACGGTCAACGGCACGCCGAGGCGCTCCTTCGGCGCGGTCACCGCCTCCGGCGCGCTGACCGGCTGGAATCCGAACGCGGACCGGCCCGGACGCACCCTGAGGGTGACCCCGGACGGGGACAGCGTCCTGATCGGCGGCGACTTCTTCACCGTCGGCGGCGCCGCCTCGCACGCGCTCGCGGTGACCAGCGCCTCGACGGGCGCCGTCACCCGTGCGTACGGGGCCGCCTTCATCCCCCCGTCCGCCGTCATCAAGGACATCGTCACCGACGCGGCGTCCGACGGCTGGTACGCGGCGGGCGAGGGCGCGGGCGGCGCCTCCTTCGACGGCCGGCTCGCCATGGAGCTCGACGGCTTCGGGCAGCGCTGGCGGGACACCTGCCAGGGCGCCACCCAGGCGCTCCGCGTCCACCGGGGCGTGCTGTACGCGGGCAGCCACGTGCACGACTGCTCGTCCATGGGCGGCTTCCCCAACCAGGTCCGCAAGCATCTGACGGCCCAGTCCGTCGACGACCCCGCGCTGCTGGGCTGGCTCCCGGACACCAACGACGGCATCGGTGAGCCGGTCGGGCCGCGCGCGCTGACCGTGTCCTCGCGGGGCGGCCGGGACTTCCTCTGGGTGGGCGGCGAGTTCACCACGGTCAACGGCAGCGGCCAGCAGGCACTGACACGGTTCGCCGACACCCCCGACACCGGGGCGCCGGCCGCTCCCGCGGTGAGCGTGTCGGCTCCGCGCGCGGGCGAGGTCAAGGTCAGCTGGCGCAGCAGCCTGGACCTGGACGACAGCCTGCTGACCTACCGGGTCTACCGCGACGGCGGCTCGGCGCCGGTGTACACGACGACGGGCTCCTCGCTCTTCTTCAGCAGGCCTCAGCTGACGTTCACCGACCGGAACGTGGTGGCGGGCCGGACGTACAGCTACCGGATCACGGCGAGCGACGGTACGAACACCAGCGGGCTGTCCACCGCCGCCGCGGTGACCGCCGCGTCCTCCGCCTCGCCCTACCAGGAGGCGGTGCTGGCGGACGGAGCCGATCTGTACTGGCGCTACGACGAGGCCTCCGGCGCCTTCGCCGCCGACGCCTCGGCGAGCGGCAACGGCGGGGTGTACGTGAACGCCCCTTCCTACCGGGCCACTCCGTCCGCGGTGACGGGTTCCGCCGCGCTCTCCCTCAACGGCACCGACGAGTACGTCTACAGCGACCGGCTGCACCGCTACACCTCGCCGTCGCCGTACTCGGTCGAGACCTGGTTCCGCACCACGTCGACGAACGGTGGCCGGATCATGGGCTACGGCAACAACATCGGCACCGCGCGGGGCCACACGAGCAGCATCTCCGACAAGCTGATGTACCTGACGGACGACGGCCGGCTGGTCTTCGGGGTCCAGAGCGGCAGCACCCGGCCCACCATCACCTCGGCCGGCTCCTACAACGACGGCGACTGGCACCACGCCGTGGCCACGCAGGGACCGTCCGGCATGGTGCTGTACGTCGACGGGGCAGCGGTCGGCACGAACGCGGCGACCGGGAACCGCTCCTACAACGGGTTCTGGCGGGTGGGCGGCGACGCCATGAACAACGCCTGGCCGAACCGCCCCACCAGCGACTACTTCGCCGGCCAGGTCGACGAGACCGCGGTCTACCCGTCGGCGCTGACCGCCGCGCAGGTGGCCGGGCACCACGAGCTGGCCGGCACCCCGCCGGGGCCGGGCGACAGTACCGTCGCCGTCACCCCGGACCAGGACGCGTACGTCAACAGCGCGGCTGCGAACACGAACTACGACGACACCCAGCTCGCCTCACGCGGCACCACGGCCTACATCGGCTATCTGCGCTTCACCCTGCCGGCCGCTCCGGCCGGCCAGGTGCTCAGTAGCGCACGGCTCGACTTCCGCACGTCGTCCGACTCGACGGCGGGTTCGGCCGAGAGCCACAGCATCGTGCCGGTCACCGGCACGTGGACCGAATCAGCGGTCACCTACAACACCCGGCCGACGCTCTCCACGTCCGTGCTGGGGACCATAACCGGCGCGTCCGCGGTCTCCACCGACTACTCGGCGGACCTCGACGCGACGGCGCTGGGCGGAGCCCTGGGCTCCGCCACCTCACTCGCCCTGACCAGCAGCGGGACGGACAGTCTCCGCATCTGGTCGAGCGAGGCAACCGCGGCCTACCGGCCGCAGCTCGTTCTCACCTTCGGAGATGAATGATGAACGGAAGTACGGGGCGGAGACCAGGGGGACGTGGCCGTGTACGGGCCGCCTCCGCCGCGCTCTGCCTGTTCGCGGGTGCGCTGACCGCGACCGCCGTCGGGGCCTCGCCGGCGACGGCTCTGACACCGCCGGTGTCCATCACCGCGGACGACCTCACCACCTGGCAGACCAACGGCATCGTCTGGTCGATGGCCGCGACGGACGGAGTCGTCTACGCCGGCGGCACCTTCTCCACCGTGCGGCCGCCGGACGCGGCGGCGGGCACCTCTGAACAGCCCGCGGTCAACTTCGCCGCCTTCGACGCAGCCACCGGCGCGCCGACGGGCTGCAGCCTGTCGTTCACGCTGTCCTCAGGGACGGCGACCGTACGGGCGCTCGCGCTGTCACCGGACGGCGGAACGCTCTACGCGGGGGGCCAGTTCGGCTCGGTGAACGGGGTGGGCGTCAGCAACATCGCCGCCATCGACACCGCGACCTGCACACCGCGCCAGAACTTCAAGATCGCCGTCTCGGCGACGGTGCGGGCCCTGGACGTCACAGCGGACACCGTCTACCTGGGCGGTGACTTCACCAGCGTCGGTGGCCAGACGAGGAGCAGCTTCGCCGCCGTCACCACGGGCGCGGACCTGCTGCCCTGGACGGCGAACGCCGACGAGGTGGCGCGGGCGGTCGAGGTGACGCCCGACGGTCAGCACGTGGCGCTCGGCGGTGACTTCTTCACCGTCAACGGCACCACCTCGCACGCCCTGGCCGTGGTGGACGCCACCACGGGCGCGCTCACGAAGAGCTACCCGGGCTTCATCCCGAACACCTCGACGGTGCAGGACCTCACGTCGGACGCGACCGGTCTCTACACCGCCAACGAGGGTACCGGCGGCGGCGTGTTCGACGGCCGGATCGCCATCGACCTCGACGACTACCAGCAGCGCTGGCGGGACACCTGCCTGGGCGCCACCCAGGCAGTCCTGGTCCACTCGGGCGTGCTGTACAGCGGCAGCCACGCCCACGACTGCGCCAGCATGGGCGGCTTCTCCGACCAGCCCCGCAAGCACCTGCTCGCCCAGTCCGTGGACGATCCGACGCTCCTGCCCTGGTTCCCGGACACGAACGACGGCATCGGTGAGCCCGTCGGGCCCCGGGTGATGACGCAGACCGACAAGGGAGGGCACCACTACCTCTGGGTGGGCGGGGAGTTCACCACCGTCAACGGCGGCGGACAGCAGGGCCTCACCCGGTTCGCCGACGGCCCGGACACCGGGGCCCCGTGGGTTCCCAACGTGAGCCTGTCGACGGTCTCCCCGGGGAAGATCGACGTCAACTGGCAGACCAGCTTCGACACCGACGACGGGGAGCTGACCTACCGGATCTACAAGGACGGGGCGAGCACACCCGTCCACACCGTCACGGGCTACTCGCTCTCCTGGGACCGGCCGCAGCTGAAGTGGACGGACACCGATGTGGCGGTGGGCGAGACGCACTCGTACCGCATGACCGCGAGCGACGGCACCAACACCAGCGCCAAGTCCCCGGCCCAGTCGGCGACCGTGGCGGCGTCCGCTCAGGCCTATCCGGCGCGGGTCCTCTCCGACGGGGCCTCGCTCTACTGGCGTTACGACGAGGGCACGTCCACCTTCGCCGCCGACACGACCGGCGGGCTGAACAACGGCTTCCTGCGCAACGGCCCCGCCTACCAGCAGACGCCGGCCGCGATCGCGGGCAGCTCGACGGCCATCGGTTTCGACGGCGCCACCGAATACGCGTACAGCAACAAGCTGCACGCGCAGCCGGCCCGCTTCTCCGTGGAGACCTGGATCAAGACCACCACCACCAGGGGCGGCAAGGTCATCGGCTTCGGCAACCTGACGATGCAGAACAGCACCCGCTACGACAAGCAGGTGTACATGGCCAACAACGGGCGGCTGGTCTTCGGCGTCTACAGCGGCGGCTACCGCACGGTCACCACGACCGGGGCCTGGAACGACGGCAACTGGCACCACGTCGTCGCCACCCAGGGCACGGGCGGCATGGCGCTGTACGTCGACGGGCAGCTGCGCGCGTCGAACTTCCTCTACTCCTCCAACGAGAACTACCCCGGGTACTGGCGGGTCGGCGGCGACAACCTGGCCAGTTGGCCCAACCGTCCGACCAGCAACTTCTTCGCCGGTCAGATCGACGAGACCGCCGTGTACCCGACCGCGCTGAGCGCTTCCCAGATCAGCGCGCACTACGCCCTGAGGACGGCTGAATGAGATATCCGTTCCTGGCCGGTGCCGCCGTCGCCCTGGCGACGGCGGTGCTGGCCGGCTGCGGCTCGTCCGGCGGGTCCGGCGACGGGGGCAGGGAGGCCGCAGCGGGCAGTACGCCGCCCGCTGCGGCCTCCCCCCCCCCCCCCCGGGGCGGGGGGGTTTTAAAAAAAGAAGCAG
>NZ_JBHUYV010000020.1:77987-163061 GCF_042667905.1 Streptomyces sp. NPDC057287
TGGCGCGGGGGGTGGGGGCGGGCTGGGGCTCGTCGGGGGGGGCGGGGGTGGGGGGCTGGGTGGCCGCCGCGGGCAGTACGCCGCCCGCTGCGGCCTCCCCCACGCCCTCCGTGGCCGGCCCGCCCGCTGCGGCCTCCCCCACGCCCTCCGTGGCCGGCCCGGCGGCCGACTCGACGACACCACGGCCCCAGGGGCCCAGCCGTACGCCGAAGGCGCCCGCCGGGGACATCACCCCGGCCACGGGCTCCTTCACCAAGAAGCAGAAGGAGTACCTGACCGAGCGCGTCCCCAAGGGCATGGACCCGGCCGCGGTGCTCCAGACGGGTCAGGAGACCTGTGACAGGCTCCGCTATCTGGTCAAGGCCGACCGGGACATCGCCGTCGGCGCGATCGTCTCCGGCGAGGTCACCGACGCGGAGCCGGCCGTGACCCATCTCTGCCCGCGGCACCAGGACCTCGTCGACGAGGCCGCGCTCGGGTACGCCGACGGCACGTACGAGGGCGGGAAGATCCGGCCGGGCCGGTACAGGGCCGCCTCGCCCACCACCGCCTGCAGCTGGCAGGTGGCGGGGGCGAACGGCAAGGTGCTGGCATCGGGCTCCTCGGCCACCGGCAAACAGGTGGAGATCACCGTCCCGGAATCCGCGCGCACCTTCACCTCCACAGGCTGCTACGCCTGGCTGCCCCGAGGAGACAACGGATGAACAAGCTGCCCATCGCCGTGGCGATCCCCACGAAGAACGAGGGCCTGAACATCGCCGAGGCGGTGAAGTCGGTCCTGGGCCACTTCGAGGCGGTCGTCGTGGTGGACTCCCACAGCACCGACGACACGGCGAAGATCGCCGAGGAGTGCGGGGCCGAAGTGGTCGCGTACACCTGGGACGGCGGGCATCCGCGCAAGAAGCAGTGGTGCCTGGAGAACGTCCGTACCGATCTGGACTGGATCCTGCTCCTCGACGGCGACGAGCGGCTCAGCCCAGGGCTGCTCGCCGAGCTGCGGAGGATCTTCGCGGACGGGGACAGCCCGAAGCCGGCCGCGTACGACATACCGCTCGGCTACTGGTTCTCGGGGAAGCGGCTCCGGCACGGCTACACGATCCGCAAGCGGTCGCTGACCGACCGGACCCGGTGCCACTACCCGGAGGTCGGCGACCTCGCGGCGCCCGGCATCGGGGAGGTCGAGGGGCACTACCAGCCGGTCGCCGCGACGGCCGAGGCGCTGAGCAACCCCATCGAGCACCAGGACCTCGACCCCGTCACCGCCTGGTTCGAGCGGCACAACCGCTACTCGGACTGGGAGGCGTGGCTGGAGCACCACCCCGACGTCAAGGAGCAGGTGCGGAAGGTGAAGTCCCGTCAGGGGCAGCTCTTCCACAAGGCGCCGTTCAAGCCGCTGGTGTCCTTCGCCTACATGTACGTCTACCGGCGGGGCTTCCTGGACGGGCGCGCGGGGCTCGACTTCGCGCTTGCGATGAGCTTCTACCGCTGGCAGATAGCTCTCAAGTCCCGCGAGACGCCCGGAGGCTGACAGGTCCAGGTGTCACCCTCGCCTCCGGCTGACCACGTCCTCGTAGGTCCGCCGGAGGGTGGCGGTGACGGCCTCGATGGTGAACTGGTCGTTGACCAGCTGCCAGGCGGCCTTGCCCGCCTGCTCGGCGGCCTCCGGCTCCAGCAGCTCCAGGATCGCGTCGGCGACCTTACGGGCGTTGGCCGCGTCCTCGCCGACCCGGCTGTCGATCACCCGGCCCGCACCGGCCCCCGACACATCGGGGCCCTGCCCGCAGGTGCGGGTGATGACGACCGGAGTGCCGACCGACATCGCCTCCAGGACCGAGACCGGGAACGGCTCCTCGATCGCCGGCAGCACGTACACATCGGCGTCCCGGCCGGCGGCGAGGACCTCGTCGTGCTCCAGCGGGCCGACGTGGTCGAGGGAGTCCGTGACACCCAGCTTCCGGGCGAGGGCGAGGGTGCCGGCCAGCGCGCCGGTGTCCGGGCCTGCCAGCACGAAGCGGGCGTCCGGGTGGTGGGCGAGGACGTGCGGCATCGCGGCGATGAAGTCCTCGGGCCGCTTGCGCTCCTGGATGCGGGCGAGGTACAGCACGGTCGGCGGGCGGCCGGGGGCGCGGGCGGGCTTGCGCTCCTGCGGGCGGACACCGTTGACCAGCCGCACGGTACGGGTGAGCGGTACGGGAGCTGCGACGGCGTTCACATCGACCCGCTCCATCTCGGTGAGGTGCAGGACGGCGTCGGCCTCGCGCAGCACCTTGCGGACCCCGAGGACGTCGGTGAGCTGGGCGACCTTCTTCTCGGTGGGGTCGATCATGCCGTGGGTCTGGACGACCAGGGGTGTGCGGGTCGCGAGCGCGAGCAGCGCCGCCGGCAGGGTCACCAGGTCCCGCATCAGGTGGACGTGTACGAGGTCGGCGCCGCGCATCATGCGGCGTGCGGTGCGCAGCAGTGCGGCGGAGGTGATGCCGCTGACCTCGAACATCGGGAGCAGGTGCCGTGCCTGGAAGAGGTGGACGGGAACTCCCTCGACATGGCTGGGCAGTTCACCGCCGGGGAAGCCGTCGCCGAGGGCCATGACGCGCGCGTCGTCGCCGTTCGCCCGCTGGACCTTGGAGAGGTTGAACGCCACCCTGGTCGGCCCGCCGAAGGCATGGTCCGGAGTGTGGAGCGTGACAACATGCAGGATTTTCACCAGAGTTCCCCTCAACTGCGGCCAATACTTCACAGACTAGTCATCGCGCCCTCTCACGTGGGCTGATTCGTTAGAGTGTTCACCGGTTCACTGATCCCGGGGGGGGCGCATGACGTCGGTGCACACATCGGCGCAGGAGCAGGCCGCCCTCGCGGTCGCGCGTCCGGGGTGGCCGCGGGCCCGGGGCGGCGTCCCGGAGCCGCCCGAGCAGCCGATCGCCTGGTCGATGCTGTCGCGGGCCCTGTCCGTGCCGCTCATCCTCGGCCTGGTGTGCTTCCTGCCCGCGGTGATCGCCGCCCAGCCCGGCAGCGGGGTCCGGGACACCGCGTACTGGCTCCAGTTGGTGCTGACCTGCTATGCGGGGGCCCGGCTGGCGACGATGATCCTCTCCACCCGGCGACGGCTGCTCCAGGGCGTCTTCTGGATGTTCGTGTACATCGCGATGGGTGTGGCGCCGTTCGCCCAGGTGGTGATCGGGCAGACGCCGACGCCGATGGTGGGACCGCGCCAGGACCTGGTCACGGCCATCGCGATGGTCCTGGTGGGGTGCGCCGCCTTCGACCTGGGGGCGCTGCTGGCCTCGCGGCGCCCGCTGCGGCGCCGTACGCCCTCCACGCGGGGCCCGGGCGGAGGGCCGGCCGTGGCGCATCCGGTGCGGCTGCGACTGCTGGTGCTGCTGGCGTTCGCGGCGAGCGCGTTCTACGTGCTGAAGCTGGGCGGGCCCTCGGTCTTCTTCTCCAGCAGGCAGGAGATCACCGAGACCGTCGCGGCGAGCGGGGTGGTCTCGGAAGGGTCCAATGTCGGCTCGGCGTTCATCAAGGGCTTCGGCCAGGTCCCGGCCCTGCTGGCGCTGCTCTTCTACACCCGCCGTCTGGCAACCTCCTACCGGGCCCGGCGCACCCCGTCGACGGCGCTGGTGTGGGTGGCGCTGGTGGCGCTGAACCTCGTGGTGAACAACCCGGTCTCCAACGCCCGTTACTGGTTCCTCACGGTGCTGATGGCCTTCGTGTTCACCGCGTTCCCGAGCAGTGCGGCGATCTACCGCATGGTGCTGGCGACGGGGGTGGTGGGGGCACTGGTGGTGTTCCCGTACGCCGACAAGTTCCGGTACGACGACGAAGGACAGCGGCCCGCGCAGTCGGCCTCGGTCTTCGAGCCGCTGGTGACCAAGGACTACGACCAGATGGTGATGTTCGCCAACACCATCTCGTGGGTCGACACCCGGGGCCACACCTACGGCCGCCAGCTGACGGGCTCCGCGCTGTTCTTCGTGCCGCGTGCGGTGTGGAGCGGGAAGCCGGAGGACACCGGGGTCCGGGTCGGGCAGTGGATGGGGCTGCGGATGACCAACCTCTCGGCCCCGTTGTGGACCGAGTTCTGGGTCGACTTCGGCGCCTCCGGGGTGATCGGCGGGCTCGCACTGATCGGTTACGCGGTGGCGCGCACCGACCGCCGGTACGCCCGGGCCGTCACCCGGGCGGGTCCCGGGCCGGGCAGTGTGCTGGCGATCGCGGCACCGCTGATCGCCGGGTACACCTTCATCCTGCTGCGTGGTCCCCTGCTCCAGGCGGCGGGGAAGCTGGCCATCGCCGCGCTGTGTCTGCTGCTGGTCAGCACGTTCAGGGAGCAGAGGGCAGCGCGTCGGCGCTGACTGCCTCCTCCGTCGCCGGCTTCCGGCGGCGGAGTCCGGCCACCCTGGCCCAGGTGGCGGCGGCCTTGCAGAGCGATCCGAGGCAGAGCCCCCAGGCGGCCCCGGGGACGCCTGCGAGGGCGTAGCCCCCCGCCATGAGCGCCACGGCGGTGAGCGAGAAGACCACCTGGATGCTCAGTGTCGTACGGGGGTCGAGCATGCGCAGGGCGAGCAGCCCGCAGGTGCCCACGGCCATCGCCGCGTACTGGCTGCCGGTCGCCGGTAAGAGGGCGGCGGCCGTCGGCCAGGTGTCGCCGAGGAGTTCACGCCCCGCCCGCTCGGGGAGAAGGGCCAGCGCGGTGGCCCAGAGAGCGGCGGTGGCGGCGAGGACGGCGGCGAGCCCCGCGGTGGCCCGCACCCTGCGCCTCTCGTCGCCGATGCGGCCGAGCAGTGGCGGGCCGAAGGAGGTGGCGGAGGTGAACAGCACGTTGAGCGGCCCGAACAGGGTCGTCGCCCCGCGCAGCGCACCGACCAGCAGCGGGTTGCCCACGGCGCCGAGGCCGAGGACGGAGAGCTGGCTGGTCGCGTTGCCGACACCGAACTCGACGACGAAGCGCTGTCCGAGGTGGCCGCGCCTCAGCATCGGTCGCAGCGGCATCGCGGCCCCCGCGGTCCGGCGGTGCAGCAGCACGGCGGACAGCAGGAGCGCCGGCAGGGCGGACAGCCCCCAGACCGCGATCAGCCGGGCGGGGGCCGCCCCGTACTCCAGGACGGACAGGGCACCGAGCACGCAGGCCAGCCTCACCAGGTCGGAGCCCAGGGCGAGATGGGGCCGCTGGAGGGCGGAGAAGGCGTACCGCAGGGCGTCCTGGCCGAGCACGACCGGCAGGACGAGGCCGAGCATCACCAGGGCGCGTGCGGTGTCCCCCGGGACGAGCAGGCAGACGGCGGCCAGCAGCGCGCCGAGCGCCGCCGAGGCGGCCACGGTGAAGACCACGGCCGAGCGGCAGGCCCCCCGGACGGCGCCGTCGCCGCGGAGCAGGACCAGGGGCTGCCCGCTGTACGCGCCGGAGATGCCCAGCAGCACCGTGAAGACGAGGTAGACCGCGGAGAAGCGGGCGAAGTCGGCCACGGTGGAGAGCCGGGCGGCGGCCACGAGCACCAGGATGTTGGTGAGCGCGGCCACGCCCTGGTCCGCGACCGAGCAGAGGATCGCGGTGCGGGCTCTCACCGGCGCGCCCCCGGGAGGGTGAAGGAGCGCAGGCCCATGGTCTCGGCGGGGTCCCCGGTGACCTCCGGCGCGTCCTCGCCGGCGGCCGGTCCCTCGGGTCCTCCGCCCGTGCGGCGCCGGGCCGACTTGGGCCGGCGGTCCGCGCGGCGCAGCCGGCCGCGGCCGGGGTGGAGCAGGGCCCCGAGCACCTGGCCGCCGGAGGCCCCGATGATCTCGCGGATGCGCTCCAGGTCGCTGCGGTGCACCTCACGGGGGTCGCAGACGATCATGACGCCCTCGACCCTGTCGACGAGGGCGACGGCGTCGGCGTAGGACAGCACCGGCGGTGCGAGGACGATGACCACGGCGCCGGGGCGGTCCGCCTCGGCGACGATCCGCCCGACGGACGCGGAGGTGAGCGCACGCGGCACGTTGTCCGCGGGCGCGCCGGCCACGAGGGCGAAGGCGCCGGAGCCGGGCACGTCCACGTTGGACCGGCCGCCCGCGGGCCAGCTGCGGTCGCCCTCCTCGGCGGCCCAGCGCGGCGGCCGGACCTCGTGGGCCGCCGGTCCCAGGTCCCGGGCCAGCGACGGGGTGCGCAGGTCGGCCTCGACGAGCAGGACGTCGCGGCCCATCTCGGCGAAGGCTGCGGCGAGGTTGACGGCCGCGGCGGCGGCCGCCGCGTTGTCGCCGCGCGGGGCGGTGACCAGGAGCCGGCGCCGCTCGGCGAACGACGGGTCGTAGGCGAGCCGGAAGGCGACCGCGCGGTACTCCTCGGCGAGCCGCGAACCGCTGCGGCCGATCGCGAGCAGGGTGCCGGCGGCGGCGCGCTCCCTGGGCAGTGTGCCGAGGAGCGGGGCCCCGAGGGAGCGGACGAGCTCGCGGGGGGAGCGTACGGCGGGGTCGAAGACGAGGCGCACCCAGGAGAGCAGCAGCCCGAGGGCGAGGCCGACGACCGCGCCGAGTCCGAGGAGCAGCAGCAGGCCGGCTCCGGCGGGCTCGGTAGGGGCGACGGGCTTCTTGTTGAGGTAGCCGGGGGTGGTGTCGAGCGCCTTGAGCTCGGAGATCTTCCGGCTCAGCTCGGAGATGGAGACGATGATGTTGGCGCGGGCGCTGCTGACGTCGTCGCCGTCGACCCCGGCCCGCTCCTCCAGCAGGTCGCGCTTCTCCTCCAGCGGTTCGAGCTGGGCGCGGTAGCCGTTCGCCATGTTGTCGATGCTTTCCTCGGTGCGCGCCTTGCGGTGCGCGAGGTAGGCATTGGCCAGGGCTTCGGCACGGGACCGGGCCTGCTCGGGCGTGGCCCCGGTGTAGGAGAAGCGGAGGGTGAGGGTGTTGGGCGGGTTGGTGACCTGGAGGCCGGCGAGCAGCTTCCTGGAGGTGACGTCGTCCCCCTTCTTGAGCAGGGTCCCGGCGGCCAGATCGCCCACGGTGTCACTGACCGCGGTCTGCCGCTCGGAGCCGATGTTGATGCCCTTGTCGGCGGAGGCCCCGGTGGCGAAGGGATCGGCGGTCGCGGAGCGCACCTGGACCTCGCCGCTGGCGGTGTAGGTGTCGTCGCCGCTCAGGGCGAGGAACCCGCCGCCGAGCAGGCCCACGACGACGCCTGCGGCGAGCAGGGCCCGGTACCGCAGGAGCTGGCGGAACTGGTCGCGCAGCAGCGCCGGTTCGTCGTGGTCGTCCGCGGGACGGATCGGATGCGTCATCGGCGTGCTCCCCCTTGTGTGTCCCCGGCCGGCGCGTCCCCGGCCCGTGCTGTCCCGGATCGCGCTGTCCCGGCTGATGCGTCCCCGAGCGCCTCGGTGAGCAGGGCGTCGAAGCGGGCCAGACCCGCCTCCCTGCTCAGGTGCTGTGCGACGTAGCCCGGCCCGTGGGCTCCCAGCGCGTCGGCGGCCGCCGGATCCGCGGCCAGTCCGCGTACGGCGGCGAGGAGAGCGGCCGGGTCCTCGGGAGCCACCAGGACTCCCGCACCGGAGCGGCGCACCTCGTCGGCCGTACCGCCCTCGTCGGCCACGGAGGCGACCACGGGGCGCCCGGAGACGAAGTACGAGGTGAGCTTCGAGGGCACGCTCATGTCGAGCACGGAGGCCCGCTGGGTCACGGCGAGCACGTCGGCGGCGGCGAGCACATCGGTGAAGTCGTCCGCGCCCGCCGGCGGGAGGAAGTCGAGGTTCGGAAGCCCGGCGGCCAGTGCGCGCAGCCCGTCGCGCTGGTTGCCGTCGCCCATCAGGACGACCCTGACGTCCGGGGCGAGCCGCGCCAGGTCCACGAGGACGTCGAGTCCCTGCTTGAGGCCCATGTTCCCGGAGTGCAGCAGCACGGGGGTGCCCTCGGGCCACCCGAGCCGCGCGCGAGTGGCGGCGCGGTCGACCGAAGGACGCCGCACATGGGTCCAGTTGGGGACCACACGGATGCGGCCGGGGTCCACGCCGAGGGCGGTGACGCCCTCCACGAAGCTCTCGTGGATGACCCCGACGAGGGCCGCGCCGCGCAGTGCGTACCTCTCGGCCTTCGAGGCGACGACCGCCGCCCTCCCCCCGCCGCGGATGCCGCTCTGCGCGGCGGCGGCGCCCATCAGGTCCTGGACGACGGGTATGTGGGGGACGCGGTGGCGGCGTGCCAGCCGGGCGGCGATCACGCCGCCCGCGAGGCTCGGCATCTGGGAGATCACCGCGTCGGGACGTCCGGGCGGCGGGGCGAGAACGCCGTGGACGAGGACGGAGGCCTCGAACGCCGCTCTGCGCAGGGCGGTCTGGCTGGACGGCACGTAGTGGCGCCGCCGGTGCACGCGCACCCCTTCGCGGCTCTCCAGCCTCCGCCACGCCCCCCGGTACCGCTCGTCCACCCTCCACGCGGGGTAGTGCGGCATGCCGGTCAGGACCTCGGTCCTGGCTCCCGACGCCGCCCAGTGCTCCGCGAGCTGGGTGGCGTACGGCCCGATGCCCGTCAGCTCGGGGGCGTAGTTGGTGGAGACCACGAGAAGTCTGCGGTTTTCGAACGGTCTCTGATGCTCAGCAGCGGACAACGGATGATCGCCTTCCCCCCGGAACAGCCTCTTCCTTGAGCTTATCCGTTCACGGGTTGCACAAGTGTTCTTCACAGTAAGGTCGTTCCACCAGTTCCACCGTGGGGGGAGAGAACGGATGGTGCAGCACAGAGTCGGTTACGCACCGGGGGTGTACGACTTGTTCCACGTCGGCCACCTGAACATCCTGCGACATGCCCGCAGCCAGTGCGACTACCTGGTGGCCGGGGTCGTCTCCGACGAGATGGCCTCGCTGGCCAAGGGCCACAAGCCGGTGATCCCGCTGCCCGAGCGGCTGGAGATCGTGCGCAGCGTGCGCTACGTGGACGCGGCGTTCGTGGAGACCGTCCCGGACAAGGTCGAGACCTGGCAGCAGGTCCGCTTCGACGTCATCTTCAAGGGCGACGACTGGCGGGGCACGGAGAAGGGCGAACGCCTGGAACGGGACTTCGCCGAGGTCGGCGTGGAGGTCGTCTACTTCCCGTACACCGTGCACACGTCCAGCACCCAGCTGCGCCGGGCGCTGGACGTGCTCGTCAGCCGGCCCGGAGCGCTTTCAGCTCCCTGAACCACTTGGCGAGGAACGCCACGAGGAACAAGGCGTGCACGGCCGCGAGCACGGCGTACCCGGCCCGGAAGGCGCCGGGTGCGCCGAGCAGCAGGAAGACCAGGCAGAACACCCCGTAGTCCGCGGGCAGCAGCGCGACGGCGCGGACCCGGGACACCGGGGCCGCGGGCCCCGCGGCCACCGGCGCGGCGCGGGCCGCCGCCTTGCCGAGCTGCTCCCGCAGCAGCCCCGCGCAGAAGGTGAGCACGGCGACGAACAGGAAGCCGAGCGGCAGCAGGAGCCAGCCCTCACCGGGCAGTCCGCCGAAGCGGTGGAAGGAGATCAGCACCGCGCTGTGGACCAGGACCATCTTCGCGCAGTCGACGACATGGTCGAGCCACTCCCCGTCCGGCCCGCCCTTCCCGGTCAGCCGCGCGAGCTGCCCGTCGGCCGAGTCGAAGACGAAGCCGACGACGAGGCCCGCGTACACGAGCACCCCGAGCCACCAGGACGGCTCCACGAGCGCTACGGCGGTGATCGACGAGAAGGTGAACGCCGCACTCACCAGCGTGACTTGATTGGGCGTCAGCCCTGCGCGACACGCGCCCGCCGCGAGCAGGCGCCCGGCCGGCCGGTTCACGTACCGCGAGTAGAGCGACACGCCCTTGGACGACTTCTGTGCACCGCGCAATTCGCGCAGCACCGTACCCGTACCCGACATACGCCCCCCAGCGCCCGGTGGTTCCCGGCCGCATCATCGCAGACCCGGTGCGTCCGCGTGACGGGTACGCGGCACTTCGCGGCTCGCCCGGGGCCAGGGGCTCAGTCCTGCCGGGCGCCGGGGTCCGGGCCCGGCCCCGCCTCCCGCTCCGGTCCCGGCTCGGTCAGTTGCGCGTCCAGGTCGTCGAAGAGCAGCTCACCACGCTCGATCTGGCCCGTCCGGTACGCCGACCGGGCCACCAGGTGGGCCGCCACCGGTCCCGTCATCAGCTGGAAGAAGCCGATGAGAGCCAGCGTCGCCAGGTCCATGCCGCCCCGCAGCCTCAGTGCGACCCCCGCCAGCACCAGCAGCAGCCCGAGGGTCTGCGGCTTGGTCGCCGCGTGGCTGCGCGACAGGACGTCGGGCAGTTTCAGCATCCCGACGACCCCGAGGAGGCTGATCGCGGCACCGAGGAACACCAGCACCGCACCGGCCGTGTCCGCGACCTGCAGCCAGACGTTCACCGTCGTCCTTCCTTCCGGGCGGGCTTCCGGCGCGGCAGGGGCTTGTCCCGCACGGCGATGAAGCGGGCGATGCCCACCGATCCGGTGAAGCCGAGGAAGGCGAGCACCAGCATGATGGGAAAGTAGAACGAGTCCCGGGCGAATGCGGACTTGGCACCGAGTCCCGCGATGATCACCGCGGCCAGGACGTCGAGGGCGATGGCCCGGTCGAGCATGGAGGGCCCCCGGCTGACCCGGAAGAGCAGCAGCGCGCCCGCCACGACGACGAACACGACGGCCGCGGTCATCAGCACCCGGTCGACGCTCTCGGGACCGCTCATGATCCTTCCTCTCCGCCGTCGGACCCGGCGACCGCGGGTGGAGGCCCGGAGACCCGGTTGATCTCGTCACGGGTGCCGAACGCGCGGACCGTCAACTCCTCCAGCTTCCAGACCGAGCGCCGGGCCGCCTCGAGCTCCGCGGGCCTGTCCGCGTCCAGGACGTGGAGGAAGAGCGTGGCCGTGGCCCTGCGCACCTCGATGACGGCGCCGCCCGGCACGTTCGACACGGTGACGGCCGTGGCGGCGAGCATCAGGTCGCTGCGGCAGCGCAGCGGTACGCCGATGACGGCGGGCCGGTGCGGCCGGCCGGCGAAGATCTGCCGGGTGACCTTCATGCCCGAGGTGTACATGTCGTAGAGGAGATAGGCGGCGAGCCGGAGGATGCCCCAGGGGTGCAGCCGGAGCCCCAGGTCGACCTGGGGCAGCGGGAACGCCAGGCAGACGGTGGCCGCGACGACCACGCCGGTGATGACGTTGGCCCAGGTCAGGGTGGACCAGAGCAGGACCCAGATCAGGGTGAGCCAGGCGATCAGCGGGAGGTCGAGCACCCGGCGCCGGCGGCCGGCGAACTCGACGCTGAACGGGGGCAGGTCGGGATTGTGGTGCGACAGGGTGATCAGGCGCCTCATGGGCCGAGCACCTCCTCCACGTAGGGCCGGCGGGCGATGAGTTCGGCCGCCGAACGGTCGGTGAAGGCCGTCAGGGGGCCGGCCAGGACGGTGAAGGCGAGCCCGAGCACGACGGCGCCGGCGGTGGCTGCGGTCATGGCGGCGGGCGGGCGGACCGTGGTGATGACGGTCCGCCCCTGAAGGGTGGCGGCCACGGTCTGCCCGGCCGGGCCGCCGGCCGTCACCACCCCCTCGTCGCCGGTCCCCGGGATGCGGTCGGGTCCGGTGTCGGCGTCGTCGTCGTCGCTGTCGTCGGCGGCCTCCAGGACGGTGCCGTAGGCGGCCTGACCGGGTGGCTCGACACGCCAGAAGGCCAGATTCCAGATCTTGGCCATCACGTAGAGGGTGAGCAGGCTCGTCACGGTCGCTCCCGCGACGAGGACCCAGGCCCAGGCGCTGCCGTCGGCGACCCCGGCCCGCATGAGGCCGAGCTTCCCGATGAAGCCCGAGAGCGGGGGGATCCCGGCGAAGTTCATCGCGGGGACGAAGAACAGCACCGCGAGCAGGGGAGCGGATCTGGCCAGCCCGCCGAGGCGGGTGAGCTCGTTGGTGCCGCCCCGGCGTTCGATGAGTCCCGCGACGAGGAAGAGGGAGGTCTGGACGGTGATGTGGTGGGCGACGTAGAAGATCGCGCCGCCGTACGCGTCACGGGTGGCGAGGCCGATCCCGAAGACCATGTACCCGATGTGGCTGATGAGGGTGAACGAGAACAGCCGCTTCAGGTCCGTCTGGGCGACCGCCCCGAGGATGCCCACGATCATCGAGGCGAGGGCGACGGCCATGAGCAGGTCGCCGAGCCGGTTGCCGGGGAAGAGGAGGGTCTCCACCCGCAGCATGCAGTAGATGCCGACCTTGGTCAGCAGACCCGCGAAGACCGCGGTGACGGGCGCGGGCGCGGTCGGGTAGGAGTCGGGGAGCCACGCCGCGAGGGGGAAGACGGCGGCCTTGATGGCGAAGACGGTGAGCAGCATCGCCTGGATCAGGGTCTGTACGCCGAGGGGCAGTTCGGGCAGCCGGAGGGCGAGCTGGGCGAAGTTGGCGGTTCCGGCCGCGGCGTAGGTCATCGCGATGGCGGTCAGGAACAGCATCGAGGAGAACAGCGAGATGATCACGTACGTGGATCCGGCCCGGATCCGCGGCCCGGTCCCGCCGAGCGTGAGCAGGACGAAGCTGGCGACCAGCATGATCTCGAAGCCGACGTAGAGATTGACGAGGTCACCGGCGATGAAGGTGAGGGAGACCCCGGAGACCAGGATGAGGTAGGCGGGGTGGAAGACGGCGACGGGCGTCTCCTTGTCCCGGTCCGCCATGCCCTGGCCGAGGGAGTAGACCAGGACGCAGAGCGTGACGGCCGAGGAGACGGTCAGCATCAGCCCGGAGAGCCGGTCGGCGACCAGCGTGATGCCGAGCGGCGGCGCGAAGTCCCCGAGGTGGACGGAGAGGGGCCCCTGCCGGTCGGCGGCGATCATCAGCGCCACCGAGAGGCAGAGGACGGCCGTGAGGACGGCGACGCTGATGGCGCGCTGGAAGCGTGCGAGCCGGGTGCCGAAGGCGAGGCTCAGCCCGGTGGCGCAGAGCGGCAGCAGGACCGGCAGCGGGACGAGTGCGTTCATCCGGCGGCTCCACGGTCGGGGCCGGGAGCGGCGGGGCCCTCGGGAGCGTCGCCGGAAGGCCTCCGGCCGGTGCTGTCGGGGGGATGGTTCACGTAGTCCTCCGGATCGGCTCCCAGCACGTCGTGCCACAGGTCACCACTGGCGTCCCGGCCCCGGGCCTGCAGGGCGCGGTCGGCACGCAGGCGGCCGCGCAGCCGCCGGTGCTCCTGGCGGTAGCGTGCGCGTTCCTTCCCCGTACGGCCGGACTCCGCCCTGTACTCCTCGCGGAGTTCGGCCCGCTCCCCCAGCACCTCGGCGCGCAGGAAGATGCGACGGTCCTCCAGGTCGTCGTGGACCTCGTCCGTGCCGGTCAGCTGGTAGCTGCGGTAGGCCATGGCGAGCAGGAAGGCCGTGGTGGCCAGCGTGATGACGATGGCGGTGAGGGCGATGGCCTGGGGCAGCGGGTCGGTGATCCGGCGCAGCGGGGCGCCGTAGAGCAGGGGTGCCGCGCCCGCGGATCCGGTCGACGAGAGGACCAGCAGGTTGATGCCGTTGCCCGCGATCACCGCGCCGAGCAGGATGCGGGTGAGGGGCCGGGTGAGCATGAGTATGCCGCCGACCGCGCAGAGGACCACCGCCGTGGCGAGGAGCGAGACGCTCATGATCATCGGTTCGGCCCCCCGGTCCCGCTGTCCGTCGCGGGGGCCAGCGCGCCCGCCGCTCGTTCGATCTGCCGGTCGACCTTGGCGCCCAGCGCCCGGACGATGTCCAGGACCACGCCCAGGACCAGCAGGTAGACGCCGAAGTCGAAGAGGACCGAGGTGCTCAGGTGGTAGTCACCGAACACGGGCAGATGCCCGTGGTAGGTCCAGGCGTGCAGCACCGTCCCCTCCGCGAGACCGCCCAGGGCGACTCCGGTGGACAGGAACAGGCCGAGCCCGGTGAAGAGTCCAGGCTGCAGCGGCGCGGCCTCGGCGAGCTCGAACCTGCCGCCCGCCAGGTAACGGGTGATGAGGGCGAGCCCCGCGACGAGCCCCGCCACGAAACCGCCTCCCGGCATGTTCTCCGCGCAGAACAGCAGGTAGAGGGAGAGCACCAGGATGGGATGGAAGAGCAGCCGGCCCACCACCTCGAAGACGACGGACCGGTGTTCGGGCGCCAGGGTGGATCCGGCGGCCAGCCAACCGCGCTCGGGCGCCGTGTCGTCGCCCTGCGGCAGGCCGGCCAGGCTTCGGCCCGGGAGCGTCCACGCGGTCTCCCCCCGCAGCTCGTCCCTGTCGAGGGGCGTCTCGCCGCGGCGGTGCAGATAGATGAGGCTGGTCACTCCGATCGCCGCCGCGGCGAGCACGGCGGACTCCCCCATGGTGTCCCAGGCGCGCAGGTCGACCAGGATGGTGGCCACCACGTCTTTCAGGCCGTGGTGGGCGACCTCCTCGACCATCGCGGCGCCCGCGGGTTCGGCGATGCGCGCGGCGCCGGCCGCCCAGACGGCCACGCCGACCGTCGCCGCGGCGCCCAGCGCCACCGGGATGCGCAGCGCCCGCCGCCACGTGCCGATCGACTCCTCGAAGCGGACCGGCATCCGGCGCAGGACCAGGACGAACACGATCATCGACACGGTCTCGACGCAGAACTGGGTGAGCGCCAGGTCGGGCGCCCCCTGGACGACGAAGAGCAACGCCGCTCCGTACCCGGTGAGCCCCGCCAGCACCACCGCCTTCATACGGCGGCTGACGGTCAGACAGGAGAGGGCGGCCGCACAGGTCAGCAAGGCCAGCGCGCCCTGGAGGGGGTTGTCCCACACCCGGGGAGCGACCGCTCCGCCCCAGGGGCGGTCCGTGACCAGGACCGCGAGCTGGCCGGCCAGCATGACCAGCAGGGTGATGGCCAGGTAGCCGGAGAGGGAGCCGCGCTGGACGAAACCGGTGACCTGGAGTGCGACGCGTTCCAGGCCGAGCAGGAGATGCCCGAAGACGCTGTCCGCCGTCGGCCAGGCGATGCGCCGGGAGATCCGTGCGACCGTCCCGCGTGCCGCGAAGAGCGCGACGCCGGCCGCCCAGGCGAGGGCGGACAGCAGCAGGGCCCAGCCGAAGCCGTGCCAGAGCGCGAGGTGGTAGGGGTGGGCGGGGGCGGGGAAGGCATCGGCGTACGCGGCGAACAGCCGGTCCGTCCATCCGACGCCGGGGCCGAGCACCAGCCCGGCGACGGCGAGCACGGCGGGCGGGGCCAGGAGCGGGGCGCCGACGCGCCGGACAGGGGTGTCGGCGACACCGGGCTTGCGGGCGAACGCTCCCCACACGAAGCGGAGGGTGTACGCGACGGTCAGCACCGAGCCGACGACGATGACGGCCAGTGCCCAGCGGTCGGCGGTGTCGCCGTGCAGCAGCGCTTCGAAGGCAGCCTCCTTGGCGGCGAAACCGAGGAGTGGGGGCACGGCGGCCATGGAGGCGGCGGAGAGCACCGCGACGATGCTGACGTACGGCATGGTGCGGCCGAGACCGGAGAGCCTGCGCAGGTCACGGGTGCCGGCCGCGTGGTCCACGATGCCGGTGACGAGGAACAGCGCGGCCTTGAACAGGGCGTGCGCGAGGATCATCGCGGCGGCGGCGAGCGCGGCGTCCCGGCTCCCCGCCCCGGCGAGCACGGTGAGGAAGCCGAGCTGGCTGACGGTGCCGTAGGCGAGGACGAGCTTGAGGTCGTTCAGGCGCAGGGCGCGCCAGCCCCCGAGGAGCATGGTCGCTCCTCCCAGCACCAGGACGACGGGCCGCCAGACGGGGACGTCGGCGAAGGCGGGAGCGAGCCGCGCCACGAGGTAGACCCCGGCCTTGACCATGGCCGCGGCGTGCAGGTAGGCGCTGACGGGGGTGGGGGCGGCCATGGCGTTGGGGAGCCAGAGGCTGAACGGCCAGATCGCCGACTTGGACAGGGCCCCGCACAGCACGAGGACGACGGCCACGGACACGGCGAGGGTGGGCTCGGGCGGGTCGGCGACGATCGTGGAGATCCGGTAGGTGCCCGCCGCCTGACCGAGGATCAGGAAGCCCACCAGCATCGCGAGCCCGCCCAGCGTGGTGACCGTCAGGGCCTGGAGGGCGGAGCGGCGGTTCTGTTTGCGTTCGCTGGTGTGGCCGATCAGCAGATAGGAGAAGACCGTCGTCAGTTCCCAGAACACGTACAGGGTGATCAGGTCGTCGGCGAGGACGAGGGCCAGCATGGCTCCGGCGAAGGCCAGCAGGTTGCCCGCGAAGGAGGCCAGTTGGGGTGAGTCGTCGGTGAAGTAGGAGGCGCAGTAGAGCAGGACGAGCATGCCCACCCCGGCGGCGAGCAGCACCATCAGCTCGGCGAGCGCGTCCAGGCGTAGAGCGACCGACACGTCGTACGTGCCGATCCACTCCCAGGACCAGGTGACCGCCTTGCCGGAGGCCGCGCCCGCCCATCGGGTGGCCGCCCACACGGTGGCTGCGGCCGGCGGCAGGGCGAGCACGACGAAGGCGAGCCTGCCGAGCCGCCGCACCAGCGGGCCCGCGCAGACCGCCAGGACGAAATGACTGACGATGAGCGCGATCACGACGAAGGGTCCGGAGCAAAGGCCACCGAATACAGATATATCCCCCGGCCCGGTTCACCCGTCCGGCGCGCCGCGCGGCGACCGGTCCGCTGGTTCCGGTCGGCGGCGGTGGGGGTGGGCTGTCGTCCCGCTGTGATCACAGAACGCCGCCCGCCCTGTTCGCCCGTGCTCGTACGGCATGACGTGGGACTCTTCCGGCGACGGCACCCCGGCCGTTACCCCCGGACGGAGCACCCGGTCCGCGTTCATGGACAGGTGGACCGGTACGTCGGGCATCTCGCCGGGCATGCCCCGGACACCCTCGGCGGCGCGCGGCCGGCAGTGCGCGTCCGCGGGCAGGCAGTGCGCGTCTCCGGGCACCGTGAGCCCGTCACCCTCGGACGACCTGCTCACGCCGGACGACCTGCGCACGCCGTGCGCGTACGCGGCGTCCGGATCGGCTCCGTGCGGCCGCGCTCCGCACGGAGGGGGCTCCCCGGCCATCGCCGTCGCCTCCCGGGTGCCACACAGAACGTATACGTGCACCTCAAGCCTCACTCCGGAGCGCGCAGGGCGCTACCGGGGCAGGGCAGGCATCACCGACACTTCGGCAGACATCTGTGCGCGTGATGTGGGCGCGCCGTGTTGCACATGTGAGGCCACTTTCTCTTCTTTTTTGCACTGTGACTAATATCCATGTGTCCAAGTTCTCAACGTATTTGACCAGTCACCGGCTGGCATCATCGTCAAGGAGAATCCCCTGCGCACGCGCGCGTCACGGCGGACCGACTCGGCACCCATGTCGTTGCGGACGGCCCTACTCGTACTGGCGATCGTCCCCGGAGTCGCACTGACAGCCCTGTGGGCCGTCACCAGTGGCCAGACACTCCTGGACTTCCAACGCCAGGCAGCCCAGGGACTCTTGGCCGAACAAGCGGGCCAACCGTCCAACATCGTGTACTACAACCTGCAGGAGGAGCGCCGGCTCAGCGCGGAGGCGCTGGCCCGGCCCGGCGACTCCGGTACGGCGCTGAAGCAGCAGCGCACGCTCACCGACGAGGCGATCACCACCTTCGAGTCCCTCTCGGACGTGAGCGCGGACGACGCACCCGAAGAGGTGCGGGACGCCGTCGGCAGGGCCCGGGAGGCGATCGGCCGGCTGCCCGCCCAGCGCTCCCTGGTCGACGAGGGCGACAGCGACCAGCAGGCGGTCGTCTACGACTACTACACCGGCCTGATCGCCGTGGACCTCGAGCTGTTCTCGGCCCTCAGCCATGTGGACAACGGCGAGGTGACCACGCTGGGGCAGCCCCTCGTGGACCTCTTCTGGGCCAAGGAGATGATCTCCCGCTCGGACGCGGTCCTCGCCCGCGGCTGGCCCTCCGGCAAGCTGAGCACGGAGGACCTCCAGGAGGTCCGGAACGCGGTCTCCGGCCAGTCCTTCCAGGCCGGGACGAAAGTGGTCCCGTTCCTCCCCGAGGACGAGCGTGCGCAGTGGCAGAAGCTGACCGGGAGTTCCGCCTGGGCGGCCAAGACGGAGGTCGAGGAGCAGATCCTGCGTCCCGCCTCCGCCGACCGGTCCGGCCGCGTCGAGCTGAAGGCCGACGAGAAGAAGTGGCGCAAGGCCATGGACGGCGTCACCCCGCAACTGGTCGATCTGCTGGAGAAGCGCACCGACGCGGTCATGGTGACGGGCAAGGGCACCGTCATGTCCCTGCTCCTCAAGATGGTCCTCACCTCGGTGATCGGTCTGCTCGCCGTCGTCGCGGTCGTCTGGACCACCTGGCGCCTCACCCGTAACCTGCGCCGACGCATCTCCGGGCTCCAGGAGCGGGCCGAGGAGCTGGAGAGGGACCTGCCGGAGGTCGTCGAACGGCTGGCCCGGGGGGAGAAGATCGATGTCGAGGCCGAGGCCCGCGCGATCGACACCCGGAGCGCGGACGGCGACGAGCTCACACGGCTCGGCGGCGCGCTCAACCAGGCCCGCACCAGCGCGCTGCAGGCCGCCGTCAGGCAGGCCGACCAGCACCGCGGCTTCGAGCGGCTGCTGCAGCGCATCGCGCGCCGTACGCAGCAGCTGATCGGCCAGCAGCTGAAGAAGCTGGACGAGCTGGAGCGCAGGCACGAGGACCCCGAGGTGCTCGACGGTCTCTTCGACCTCGACCACCTGACGGCACGTCTGCGCCGCTACGAGGAGAACCTGGTGATCCTCGCGGGCGGTTCCCCGCACCGGCGCTGGCGCAAGCCCGTACCGCTGCTGGACGTCATGCGTTCCGCGCAGGGGGAGGTGCAGGACTACCGCCGGGTGGTGCTGGACCTCGACGGCGCCCCGTGGCTGGCCGAGCGGGCCGTCGGCCCGGTCTCCCACGTCCTGGCGGAGCTGATCGAGAACGCGCTGACCTTCTCCCGGCCGCCGAGTCCGGTCGAGGTCCGTGCGGCGAAGGTGAGCCGGGGTCTGGCCATCGAGGTCGAGGACCGCGGTCTGGGCATGGACGAGCAGCAGCTCGCCGAGGCCAACGAACTGATGAGCCGTCCGCCCCGGATGGACGTGCTGGCCCACTCGGAGGACATCCGGCTCGGCCTCTACGTGATCTCACGCCTCGCGGACCAGCACGGGCTGCGGGTCGAGTTCCGGCCGTCCGCCTTCGGCGGCACCCGCGTGGTCGTCCTGGTCCCGGACGAGCTGACCGTTCCCGAGCCGGGCACACAACCGGCCGGCGTGCCGTCGGCCGCCCCAGCGCCTGCGGTGGAGCACTCCCCCGCGGCCCCCGGCGCGCTGCCGACCCGGGTGCAGGGGCGTGCGATGGCCGGGGTCACGGCCCTCGCCGACCACACCTCCAGGTCGCGGCCCGCCGGTGGGGAGCCGCCGGTCCCCGAGGAGCCGTACGCCGGATCCGGGGACCCGTTCGCGACGGCCGGACAGCCCTTCCCGCCGGACGGCCCGACCCACGCCCCGGGCGACACCCCGTATTCCGACGCGGAACAGCCGTACACCTCCGGCGACACCGCGTTCCAGGGCCCGGGTCAGCCGTACGCCCCCGGCGACGCCGCGTACCCGGGATCCGGGCAGCCGTACGCCGACGGCCCGTATCCGGGACCCGAGCAGTCGTACGCGGAGGCCGGCGGCCCGTACTCCGAGGACGGCGACCCGTACTCCGAGGGTGCTCTCCGGTACCCCGGCGCCGAACAGCCCTACCCCGGCCAGGAGCAGCCGTACATGACGGCCGCGGGCCAGTACCCCGTGCCGGGTCACACCTATGCGGAGCCGGCCGGGGACGCCTACACGGCGCCCGGGCCGGGCCGTCCTCAGCCCTACCCGGCGGAGGGCGCCACCACCGGCCCGCACGGCTACGGTGCGGCCGGCCGGGAAGCCGCGCCCCCGGGCCCGGCCGAACAGCAGGCCCTCACAGGCGGGGAGCTCCCGCTCCCCCGCCGCGTACGCCAGGCCAGCCTGGTGGACGAGCTCCGGGTCAACCCGGCCGCCCGGACGTCCCCGCCCAAGCCCCCGAGCTGGGACGAGAACCCGCTGCTGCGCCCCGTCCCCCGACGGGCCGGTGCGGCGATCGGGGCATTCCAGCGGCGCTCGCGCGCGGCACGGGCGGCGGAGGAGCCGCCGGGCCCCGCACCCGTCGCACCCTCCCCTACGAGAGAAGAACGGTCATGACACGCACAACGGCCACCCTCCAGGATCTGGACTGGCTGCTCGACGGTCTGGTGGACTCGGTCGCCGAGACCCTGAACGCCGTGCTGCTGTCCGACGACGGACTGGTGGTGAGCCACTCTCGCTCCGTCGACCGTGCCGACGCCGAACGGCTCGCCGCGATATGCACCGGCCAGCAGAGCCTCGCCCGCGGCGTCGGCCAGCTGTTCGACGGCGGTTCGGTGCACCAGGTGATCGTCGAGCTGGCCGACCTCTGGCTCTTCATCATCACCGCCGGCCAGGGCACCCACCTCGCCGTCGTCGCCTCCCAGGAGGTCGACGCGGAGGTGATGTCCCTGGCGATGCACAACCTCGTGCAGCAGGTCGGCCAGAAGCTCACCGCACCGGCACGCGGGGACTTCGACGCCTTCGGTACCGGGGACGGGCAGCGGGTGTGATCCCTTACCGGGACGACGAGGAAGCCGAGGAGGACGGCGCGGGCACGATGGTGCGCCCGTACACGATCACCCGCGGCCGGACCGCCCCCGAACGGGACGACTTCAGCCTCATCACCGTGCTCACCACCGCCGAACAGCCGGTGGACGAGCACGGTGCGCCCCTGCGGGTGGGCCGGCTCCAGCCGGAGCACCGCATGATCCTCGACCGCTGCCGCCGGCCGGCCGCGGTCGCCGAGGTATCCGCCGGCCTCGACCTGCCGGTCTCGGTGACCAAGATCCTGCTGGCGGATCTGGTCACCCAGGGCCTGCTGCTGGCGCGCGCCCCGCTGTCGGTGGCCCGGGCGTCCGGCGGGGCCGACATGGGCCTGCTGGCCGCCGTACGTGACGGACTCCGGAGACTCTGAACCGATATGACAAGCAGTCAGACGGCGCCTGCCGCCGTCAAGATCCTGATCGCCGGTGGCTTCGGCGTCGGAAAGACCACCCTGGTGGGCGCCGTCAGCGAGGTGGCCCCCCTGCGCACCGAGGAGTACCTCACCCGGGCGAGCATCGGCGTCGACAGCCTCGCGGGCGTCGACCGGAAGAACACCACCACCGTGGCGCTGGACTTCGGCCGCATCACGGTCAGCCCGGAGCTGGTGGTCTACCTCTTCGGGACGCCCGGCCAGGAACGTTTCTGGTTCATGTGGAACGACCTGGTCAACGGCGCGCTCGGCGGAGTGGTGATCGCCGACACCCGCCGGCTCGAGACGAGCTTCGCCTCGATCGACTTCTTCGAGAGCCGGGACATCCCCTTCGTGGTGGCGATCAACTGCTTCCACGGCCACAACACCCGCACCACGGACGAGATCCGGGCCGCCCTGGACCTGGATCCGCACGTGCCGCTGCTGATCGGTGACGTCCGGGAGCGGCCCTTCGGCCGTGATGTGCTGCTGGCCCTGGTCGACCACCTGATGAGCCTGCCCGCGGCGGTCGGCTGACCCGGGGCTCCCCCTCCCGCTTCCCTTCCTTCTTTCTCGCCTGGAGAGATCTGAGATGACAGAACCCTTGCGTGTACTGGTCCACGGCGGCGGCATCGGCGGCCTCACCCTTGCCGTCGCGCTCGCCCGGAGCGGGCACACCGTCGAGGTCGTCGAGCTCCGTGACGAGCTGGACGCACTCGGCGTCGGCATCATCCAGCCGTCCAACGCGCTGCACGTCATGCGCGAGATCGGCGTGCTCGACAAGTGCGTGGCGGCCGGCTTCGAGTGGGAGGTGCTGACCATCTGCGACCCGGCCGGCGCCACGCTCGCCAAGATCCCGCAGCCCCGGATGGACGAGGCGCCGGCCGCCAACGGCATACCGCGCCCCGCCCTGGCGAAGGTGCTGGGCGACGCCACCGCGGCCGCCGGGGTCCCCATCCGCTTCGGTGTGACGATCACCGAGCTGACCGACGACGGTTCCGGTGCCGAGGTGGTCCTGTCCGACGGTTCCTCCGCCCGCTGGGACCTCGTCGTCGGCTTCGACGGCATCGGCTCGCCGCTGCGGACCCGGCTGTACGGCGACGCCTTCACCCCCGAGTACACGGGCTTCGCCAACTGGCGGGTCACTGTGCCCCGTCTGCCCGAGGTGCAGGGTGTCGTGGTGAGTGCGGGCCGGTCGTCCACCAAGGCGCTGCTCACCCCCATCACGGACGAGCTGATGTACCTGGCTGCCGTCACCGCCGAG
Organism: Streptomyces sp. NPDC057287; assembly: GCF_042667905.1. Classification (NCBI taxonomy): domain Bacteria; kingdom Bacillati; phylum Actinomycetota; class Actinomycetes; order Kitasatosporales; family Streptomycetaceae; genus Streptomyces; species Streptomyces sp. NPDC057287. The sequence goes on from NZ_JBHUYV010000020.1 coordinate 100,257, forward strand.
GAGCCGGACTTCCGCCCGGACCCCGCGCGGGCCCACGAGCAGCTGGCGGAGCGCCTCGCCGCGTTCGGCGGGCCGGTCGCCGAGGCGCTGGCCACGGTCACCGCGCCGGACGACGTCGTCTACTCACGCATCTCGCAGGTCACGGTCGACGCGCCCTGGCACGTCGGCCGGGTCGTCATCGCCGGTGACGCCGCCCACGCGAGCACCCCGAACCTCGCGCAGGGCGCGGCGATGGCGGTGGAGGACGCACTGGTCCTGGCCCGCTCGCTGGACGCGGAGGACGACGTCGCGGCGGCCCTCCGCGCCTGGGAGGAGCGCCGCCGTTCCCGGGCGATGTTCGTGCAGAACCTCTCGCGCGCGCTCCTCAAGGAGGAGACGGGCAGTGCCACGACGCCCGAGGAGGACGAGCTGCTGAAGATCGGGATGCCGGGCGCCGCCCACATCCTGGTCAAGCCCTACTGATCCGCGTCGGGCGAGGGGGCGGCGCGGCCCCCCTTCGCCCGACGTCTCAGTCCAGGACGGCGATGCCGTCCAGCTCCACCAGGGCCTGTTCGTCCCAGAGCCTGACCGTGCCGATGACCGCCATGGCCGGGTACTCACGGCCCGCCAGCCTCCGCCAGATGGCGCCCAGTTCGCCGGCATGGGCCCGGTAGTCGGCGACGTCGGTGGCGTAGACGGTGACCCTGGCCAGGGCGGTCGGGGCGCCGCCCGCCGCGCGCAGGGCGGTGAGCAGATTCCCCAGGGCCGTCTCGAACTGCTCCGGCAGGGTGGTGCCGACGACCTTGCCGTCGCCGTCCAGAGCCGTCTGGCCGGCCAGGAGGACCAGCGTGCCGCCGGTCGCCGTGACGGCGTGCGAGAAGCCGCTGGGCGGGGCGAGTTCCGCGGGGTTGATCCGGGTGATCGGGTTCATGCGGGCGTCTCCTGTGTCGCGTACAGCTCCCTGGCGATGATGGTGCGCTGCACCTCGGTGGCGCCCTCGTAGATCCGGGGCGCGCGGACCTCCCGGTAGAGGTGTTCGAGCAGATGGCCCCTGCGCAGGGCCCGCGCACCGTGCAGCTGGACCGCCGCGTCGACGACGTACTGGGCGGTCTCGGTCGCGTACAGCTTGGCCATGGCGGCGCGCCGGGGCACCCCCGGCTCGCCCGCGTCGTGGGCGGCGGCGGCCGCGAGGACCAGCAGCCGGGCGGCCTCGGTGCGGGTGGCCATCTCGGCGACCTGGTGCGAGACGGCCTGCAGGTCCTTGAGCGGGGCGCCGAAGGCGGTGCGGTGCGCCGTGTGCTCCAGGGTGGCGTCGAGGGCGGCGCGCGCCATGCCGACGGCGAACGCCCCGACGCTGGGCCGGAAGAGGTTCAGGGTGTCCATGGCGACCCGGAACCCCCGGCCCGGCTCCCCGAGCACGTCCTCGGCGGTCACCGGTACGGCGTCGAGGTCCAGCGCACCGATGGGGTGCGGCGAGAGCATGTCCAGGGCCGTCCCGATGAGTCCGGGGCGGTCCGCGGGGACGAGGAACGCGGTGACACCACGGGCCCCCGCCCCTTCGCCCGTCCGGGCGAAGACGGTGTAGAAGTCGGCCTCGGGGGCGTTGGAGATCCAGCACTTCTCGCCGGTGAGCCGCCAGCCGCCGCCGGGGGCCGGCCGGGCGGCGAGGGCGAGAGCCGCCGCGTCGGACCCGGCTCCCGGCTCGCTGAGCGCGAAGGCGGCGACGGCGCGGCCCGCACGCACCTCGGGGAGCCAGCGTGCGCGCTGGGCCTCGGTGCCCGCCTGCCGGACCGGCCCGGCGCCGAGGCCCTGGAGTGCGAGCGCGGTCTCCGCCTCGGTGCAGCCCCGTGCCAGCGATTCGCGCAGCAGGCAGAGGTCGAGCGCACCCGAGCCGAGGAGCCGGTCCAGGAGCCCCAGCCCGCCGAGCGCGGCGACGAGCGGGCGGTTGACACGGCCGGGCTCACCCTTCTCGGCGAGAGGCCGCAGCTCGTCACGGGCGAGGGCGTACAGCTCGTCGCACCAGGCGGTTTGACCGGGATCGAGGGAGAATGCCGTCATACCGGCGCCTCTCTTGTCACGACTTATCGCGGACCGTTGACTACCGTCACCCAAACGATACGCTCCGAGGGCGACAAGGGGGCGATGCTTCATGAAGCAGTCAGGTACCGCGAGCGCGCACACCGACACCTTCGCGCGCGACCATCTCCCACCCGCCGAGGACCGGCCCGAGCTGGTCTTCGACCTCCCCGAACTGGCCTACCCGGACCGGCTCAACTGCGGGTACGAGCTGCTGGACCGCACCACCGGCCGCTTCGGCCCCGACCGCCCGGCCTTCCGGAGCGGCGACGGGGGCGTGTGGAGCTACGGCGAGCTGCTGGACCGCGTGGACCGGATCGCCCAGGTGCTCCACCACGACCTGGGCGTCGTCCCCGGCAACCGCGTGCTGCTGCGCGGCCCCACCACGCCCTGGCTCGCGGCCTGCTGGCTCGCCGTGATGAAGGCGGGGGCGGTCGCCGTGACGGTCCTGGCACAGCAGCGGGCGTCGGAACTCGCCACGATCTGCTCCATCGCCCGTGTCGGTCACGCCCTCTGCGACATCAGGTCGGTCGACGACCTGGCCGCGGCCGCCGTGCCCGGACTGCGCATCACGACGTACGGGGGCGGCTCCCCCGGCGATCTGACCGGGCTCGCGGCGGCCAGGCCCGGGCCCTACCGGGCGGTGGACACCGCCGCCGACGACATCGCGCTCATCGCGTTCACCTCGGGGACCACCGGACGGCCCAAGGGCTGCATGCACGCCCACCGCGACGTGCTGGCCGTCGCGGACACCTTCGCCCGCCACGTCCTGCGGCCGGAGCCCGACGACGTGTTCACGGGCAGTCCGCCGCTCGGCTTCACCTTCGGGCTCGGCGGGCTGGTCGTCTTCCCCCTGCGCGTCGGAGCCTCGGCCCTGCTGCTGGAACAGGCCGGCCCCAAGCAGCTCCTGCCCGCACTCGCCGCCCACCGGGTGTCGGTGCTGTTCACCGCGCCGACCGCGTACCGCGTGATGCTCGACTCGCTCGACGGCCACGACCTCTCCGCGCTGCGCCGCTGCGTCTCCGCCGGGGAGAACCTCCCCGCGGCGACCTGGCGGTCCTGGTACGAGCGGACGGGGCTGCGCATCATCAACGGCATCGGGGCGACCGAGCTGCTGCACATCTTCATCTCCGCGGCCGACGAGGCCGTCCGGCCGGGCACCACCGGTGTTCCCGTGCCGGGCTGGCGGGCGCGCGTGGTGGACGAGGACGGCGAGGAACTGCCCGACGGCGAACCCGGCCTGCTCGCGGTGCGCGGTCCGGTCGGCTGCCGGTATCTCGCCGACGAGCGGCAGCGGGTGTACGTACGCCACGGCTGGAACATCACGGGCGACACCTACGTCCGCGAGCCCGACGGATACTTCCGCTACGTCGCCAGGGCCGACGACATGATCATCTCCGCCGGGTACAACATCGCGGGTCCCGAGGTCGAGGAGGCCCTCCTGCGCCACCCCGACGTGGCGGAGGCAGCCGTGGTGGGCCGGGCGGACGAACTGCGCGGGCAGATCGTGGCCGCGTACGTCGTCCCGCGCGAGGGCGCACGGCTCTCGGCCGAAGAGCTTCGCACACACATGAAGTCCGAACTGGCCCCGCACAAGTGCCCGCGCGCCATCGAGTTCCTGCCCGCGCTCCCCCGGACCGCGACCGGAAAACTCCAGCGCTTCCTGCTGCGCGGCGCCGCCGCTCTAGAGTGATCCCGTGGCCGAGCACACTCCCCGTTCCCTGATCGTCAGCCTGTACGGCGCCTACGGCCGTCGCCCCGGCGACGCCCCGCTGGCGGTGTCCGAGCTGATCCGGCTCCTGCACGCGGTCGGGGTCGACGCCCCGTCGGTGCGCTCGTCCGTCTCCCGGCTCAAGCGTCGCGGCCTGCTGCTCCCCGGCCGTACGGCGGACGGGGCGGCCGGGTACGCCCTGTCGGCCGACGCCCGTCAGCTGCTGGACGACGGCGACCGGCGGATCTACCGGCGTCCGGAGCCCCGGCCGGGGGACGGCTGGGTGCTCGCCGTGTTCTCCGTGCCGGAGGCCGAACGCCACAAGCGCCACCTGCTGCGCTCCCGTCTCGCGCGGCTCGGCTTCGGCACGGCGGCGCCCGGGGTCTGGATCGCGCCCGCCGGTCTGTACGAGGAGACGCGGCACACGCTGGAGCGCCTCGAACTCGCGCCCTACGTCGACCTGTTCCGCGGTGAACACCTCGGATTCGCCGCCACGGCGGAGGCGGTGGCGCGCTGGTGGGACCTGGAGGCGATCGCCCGGCTGCACCTCGATTTCCTGGCACAGCAGGAGCCGGTGCTGCGGTCCTGGGAGGCGCGGCCGGACGGCGCGGACCACGAGCCCGAGGAGGCCTACCGCGACTACCTCCGCGCGCTGGACTCCTGGCGGCGGCTGCCGTACGCGGACCCGGGCCTGCCCGGCGAGCTGCTGCCGAAGGACTGGCCGGGAGGCCGCTCGGCGGAGGTGTTCGGGCTGCTCCACGCCCGACTGCGGGACGCGGGTGCCCTGTTCGTCCGGGACAGCACCTGATCCGGGGGCCGAAATCGGGATGACCCGGGGCCGGGTGACCCGCCAGGATGGAGCATGACCTGGACCTTCACCGATGACGTGGAAGCCTTCCTGGACGCGGCGGGAGCGTCCCTGGCCGCCCGGCCCGCCGCGAACACCCTGCTGCTGACGGTCACCGCCACCCTGCGGGACAACGGGCCGCAGGCCTACGGACCGGAGCCGCCGGTGCTGGGCTGGTGGCGCGGGGCGGACGGCGAGGTGGCCGGCGCGCTGGTGCGCACGCCGCCCTTCCCGCCGCTCCTGGGCACGGCTTCCGCCGAGGCGGTCGACGCGCTGGCCGACGCGCTGCCGCTGCCGGGCGTCAACGCGGACCGCGACAGCGCTCGCGTCCTCGCCGCCCGCTGGCCCCGCCACCGGGTCGACGAGGAGCACCGGCTCTACCGGCTGGGCACGCTGCTGCCGCCCTCCCCCGCGCCGGCCGGAGCCCCCCGGGCCGCCACCACCGCCGACCGCGCGGTGCTCGTGGAGTGGGTGAAGGCGTTCGGCCGGGAGACCGGCCAGTCGGCCGCTCGCGCGGAGCGGATCGTGGACGACCGCACGGCTCACGGCGGCCTGACGCTCTGGGAGACGGACGGCGCTCCGGTCTCGATGGCGGGCGTCTCGCGCCGGATCGCGGGCACGGTGCGCGTGGCGAACGTCTACACACCACCGGAGCACCGGGGCCGCGGATACGCGGCGGCGGTGACGGCGGAGGCGAGCCGCGTCGCACGGGAGGAGGGCGCCCGGGAGGTGCTGCTCTTCACGGATCTCGCGAATCCGACGAGCAACGGCGTCTACCGGCGCATCGGCTACGAGGCCGTCTCCGACCGCCTGCTGATCACCGCGGAGCCGGAGTGAGCTCCGGAACCGGGGAGAATCCGGCGGAGCAGAGCTGGCTGATCGCCGCGAACGTCGTGCGGTGGCGGCGCTACGGCGAGGGCGGCCAGGAGCTGCGGCCCGGCACCAAGTCCTACCGGGGCGGCTCCAAGGTGTACGTGATCGAGAGTTACGCCGGTTCGGCCCACGAGCACCTGACCACGATCGGGCGCGGGCGCCACACCGGCACGTACATCACGCTCGACATGGCGACGCGCAATCTGCACACGTTCCGGGCCGTGCCGGTCCACAGCCCGACCGTGCTGCGGCTGTGCGAGGAGGCGGACGTGGGCGGCTGCTGGACGACCCGTGCGGACGCCGAGGAACTCGCCGTCCGCCTGGAGAAGCTGGCCGTCGAGTACCGCACCACCGACTGGGCCACCGCGCACCCGGTCCCCTGCCGGTGCCACGAGTGCCTGACGCTCAGCCCAGTGTGAGCCGGGGCTTCGGGGCGTCGGTGCGGCCCGTCGGCGGCGGGCGGCTGCCCGCGCGGTACGGGAGCGGCCAGGAGACCCCAGGCCCGGCGTAGCCCTGCTCGGCCGCCGCGTGGAGCGTCCAGTGCGGGTCGTGGAGGTGGGGACGGGCCAGGGCGCAGAGGTCGGCGCGGCCCGCGAGCAGCAGCGAGTTCACGTCGTCCCAGGACGAGATGGCGCCGACGGCGATGACGGGCACGCCCAGGGTGTTGCGGATCCGGTCGGCGTACGGGGTCTGGTACGAGCGGCCGTACGCGGGGCGTTCCTCCGGGACCACCTGACCGGTGGAGACGTCGATGGCGTCCGCACCGTGGGCGGCGAACGCGTCCGCGACCGTCAGGGCATCCTCGTCGCTCGTGCCGCCCCGCGCCCAGTCGGTGGCGGAGATCCGTACGGTCATGGGCCGGTCCTCGGGCCATGCGGCGCGGACGGCGTCGAAGACCTCCAGGGGGAAGCGGAGCCGGTTCTCCACGGGCCCGCCGTAGGCGTCGCCGCGCAGGTTGGTGAGCGGGGAGAGGAAGCCGGAGAGCAGATAGCCGTGGGCGCAGTGCAGTTCGAGCAGGTCGAATCCGCAGCGGGCCGCCCGCCGGGCTGCCTCGGTGAACCGGTCCCTGACCCTGTCCATCCCGGCCCGGTCCAGTTCCCGCGGGATCTGGCTGACCCCCCGGGCGTACGGGACGGGCGAGGCGGCGATGAGCGGCCAGTCGCCGTCGCCCAGCGGCTGGTCGATCCCCTCCCACATCAGCCGGGTGGAGCCCTTGCGGCCGGAGTGGCCGAGTTGGACACCGATGGCGGCCCCGGGTGCGGCGTCGTGGACGAAGCCGGTGATCCTGGTCCAGGCCTCGGCCTGTTCGTCGCTCCAGAGGCCTGTGCAGCCGGGCGTGATGCGGCCCTCGGGGCCGACGCAGACCATCTCGGTCATGACGAGGCCCGCGCCGCCGAGCGCACGGGCGCCGAGGTGGACGAGGTGGAAGTCGCCGGGCGTCCCGTCGGCGGCGGAGTACATGTCCATGGGCGAGACGACGACACGGTTGCGGAGTTCGAGGCCGCGCAGCCGCAGCGGGGTGAACATCGGCGGGGTCCCCGGCGGGCAGCCGAACTCCTCCTCGACCGCCGCCGTGAAGCCGGGGTCGCGCAGCCGCAGGTTGTCGTGGGTGACGCGGCGGCTGCGGGTGAGGAGGTTGAAGGCGAACCGCTTCGGGGGCTGGTCGACGTACTGCGGGAGTTCCTCGAACCAGCGCAGGCTGGCCGCGGCGGCCCGCTGCGTGGACAGGACGACGGGTCGGCGCTCGGCCTCGTACGCGGCGAGGGCGGTGGGCAGGTCGGGCTGTTCCTCGATGCAGGCGGCCAGGGCCAGGGCGTCCTCGACGGCGAGCTTGGTGCCGGAGCCGATGGAGAAGTGGGCGGTGTGGGCGGCGTCGCCGATGAGGACCGTCCTGCCGTGCGACCAGTGCGCGTTGGTGACGGTGGCGAAGGTGAGCCAGGAGGACCTGTTGGACCGGAGCGGCCGGCCGTCGAGCGCTTCGGCGAAGACCTTGGCGCAGTGTTCGGCCGACCGGGCCGTATCGCAGGTGTCGAGTCCCGCGGCCCGCCAGACCTCCTCGCGCATCTCGACGATGACAGTGGAGGCGGCGGCTGAGAAGGGATAGGCGTGCAGCTGCATCACGCCGTACTCCGTCTCGGCGATCTCGAAGCGGAAGGCGTCGAACGCGAAGTCGGCCGCGAGCCAGATGTAGCGGTTGCGGTGGTCGGTGACGGTGGGGCGGAAGTGACGGGCGTGGGCCTCGCGGGTGGCGCTGCGCACCCCGTCGGCGGCGATGACCAGGTCGTGGGTGGCCGCGAGCTCGGCGGCGGGCGGCGCCTCGGTCCCGAAGCGGAGCCGCACGCCGAGGGAGGCGCAGCGCTCGTGCAGGATCCGCAGCAGCGTACGGCGCCCCAGCGCGGCGAAGCCGTGCCCCCCGGAGGTCTGTGTCGCACCCCGGTGCACGACGTCGATGGTGTCCCAGCGGACGAACGCGTCACTGAGCGCCCGGTACACGACGGGGTCGGCGTGCTCGATACCGCCGAGCGTCTCGTCGGAGAGGACCACACCGAAGCCGAAGGTGTCGTCGGGCGCGTTGCGCTCCCACACGGTGATCTCGCGGCCGGGGCGCAGCCGCTTGAGGAGGGCGGCGGCGTAGAGCCCGCCGGGCCCGCCGCCGATGACCGCGATCCGCCCCGTGTCCGAGGAGGACATCGCGCTACCTGCCCCGCCACTTCGGCGGCCGCTTCTCGGTGAAGGCGGCGTGGAATTCCGCGTAGTCCTCGCCGTTCATCAGCAGGGCCTGGGTGGCGGCGTCCATCTCCACGGCAGCGGCGAGCGGCATGTCGAGCTCGGCGGTGAGCAGCGCCTTCGTCTGGGCCAGGGCGAGGGCGGGACCGTCGGCCAGCCGTCCGGCCAGTGCCGCGGCGCGGGTGTCGGCCTCCCCTTCGCCGGTCAGTTCGCTGATCAGCCCGATGCGCTCGGCCTCGGGTGCGCGGACAGGTTCGCCGAGCATCAGGATCCGGGTGGCGTGGCCGAGGCCGACGACCCGGGGCAGGAGGTAGGCGGCGCCCATGTCGCCGCCGGAGAGTCCCACGGCGGTGAAGAGGAAGGCGAAGCGCGCGGAGGGGGCGGCGACCCGGAAGTCGGCGGCCAGCGCGAGGACCGCCCCGGCACCGGCGGCCACTCCGTGCACGGCGGCGATGACGGGGAAGGGGCACTCCCGGAGGGCCCGTACGACCTGTCCGGTCATCCGGTTGAAGTCCAGGAGCTGCGCGGTGTCCATGGCGAGCGTGGCACCGATGATCTCGTCGACGTCACCGCCGGAGCAGAACCCGCACCCCTCACCGGCGAGCACGAGGGCCCTCACGGAGCGTTCGCGGGAGAGCTCGGCGAGGAGGTCGCGCAGATCGGCGTAGGCGCCGAAGGTGAGCGCGTTGATCTTCTCGGGACGGGCGAGCGTGACGGTCGCCACACCGCCCTGGACCGTCAGGCGCAGATGCTGCCAGCGCTCCGTGCGCGCGGCGGAGCCGGTGAACGGGCTCATGGAAGGGTCCCCTCCAGCCGTCGGGCTGCTGCTTGTGCGCTTCCGAAGTTATCACTCATCCATGACTTCCGTCATGAGTACGCGATAGCACGGTCGGGGCCACTGTGGCGAAGGTCCCCTTTGTACCGGTCGGCAGCCCCTATGTCTGCGGCGTCGCGCTTCGTATGGTTGAGCGCAGGAAGTCCTGGTACAGAAATCCGTACCCTCCGGCGCCGGAGGACGCGGCCCCGGACCCAGCAGCCCGGGGCGGAAGTCCCTGCCGGAAGTCCCTGCCGGAAGTCTCGCTCCCGAACGGAAAATCCCGCCTTGCCGCCCGACGTCTCCGCACCCCCACCCCGCTCCTGGCGCATCGCACTGCCGCACTCGACGGCAGCCGTGCCGATCGCCCGCGCCCTCGTCCGTACGGCGCTGGCGGACCTCGACGCGCCCGCGGACAGCGACACCGCCGAGCTGCTGACCGCCGAACTGGTCGCCAACGCCGTGGAGCACACCGACGGCTCGGGCCCCATCGAGCTGGTGGTCGAGCTGCTGGCGTCCGGATGCCAGGTGGAGGTCCACGACCACGATCCGGGCCCGCCCGGAGACCTGTCCCGCCTGCTGCCCGGCAGTGCGCCGGACCCGTGGCAGGAGCACGGGCGGGGGCTGCTCCTGATCCGCACCCTCAGCTCCGCCTGCGGCCACCGCCCCACCGAGCACGGCAAGGCGGTGTGGTTCACCCTCCGGTCGGCTACGACGCCGCCCGGTCCCCCGGCGCCCCGGGGCTGACGAGCCGGGAGCGGCTGCGGCTGTACCCCGCGTACACGAGGGCGCCCGCGGCGAGGAAGACGACGAACTGCACCCAGGTCGTCCAGCCCGTGCCGTACATCAGGTACAGGCAGAAGCCGACGCCCAGGATCGGGCTCAGCGGATAGAGCGGCACCCGGAAGGAGCGCTTCAGCTCCGGGTTGCGGCGACGCAGCGTGATGACGGCGACGTTGACCACGGCCATGGTCGCGAGCGTGCCGATGGTCGTCAGGTTCACGACGACGTCGAGGGAGGAGAACGCGGCCGGGACCGCGAAGACGACCGCCACGATCCAGGTGTTGGCGACCGGCGTGCGCGTCTTCGGCGACACCCGCTCGAAGACGCGCGGGACCAGACCGTCACGGGACATGGACATCAGGATCCGGGTCTGGCCGTACATCACCGCGAGGACGACCGACGCGATGGCGACCACGGCGCCGAAGGCGATGATCCCGCCACCCACACTCGATTCGGTGACCTTGTCGACGACCAGCGAGAGCGCGGCCGGCTTGTCGCCCACGGCGTCCGCGCCCAGCGCTCCGATGGCGCCGAGGGCGACGGCGCAGTAGAGCAGCGTGACCACGCCGATGCAGACCATGATCGCGATCGGGATGTTCCGGCGGGGGTTCTTGACCTCTTCACCGGCGGTGGTGATGGCGTCGAAGCCGATGTACGAGAAGAACGCCACCGACGCCCCGGCGGTGATCCCTGCCATGCCCTGGGGGGCGAAGGGCGAGAGGTGCCCGTCCTCGAACGCGGTGAAGGCGATCGCGCAGAACGCGATGAGGATGCCGATCTTCAGCACCGCCATCGCCGCCGTGGCCCCCGCGCTCTCCCGGATGCCGCGCACCAGCAGGGTGGCCGCCATCATGACCACGACGACCGCCGGCAGGTTGATCACTCCGCCGTCGCCGGGACCTGAGGAGAGCGCCTCGGGAAGGCTCCAGCCGATCAGGCTGTCGAGCAGTTCGTTGACGTACTGGCTCCAGCCGACCGCGACCGCCGAGACCGAGACGCCGTACTCCAGCAGCAGGCACCAGCCGACCAGGAACGCGACGCGTTCCCCGAGGGTGGCGTAGGCGAAGGAGTAGGAGCTGCCGGACACCGGGATCGCCCCGCCGAGCTCGGCGAACGAGAAGGCGGTGAAGATGCAGGTCAGGGCGGCGAGGGCGAATGAGACCACCACGGCGGGGCCCGCCTCGGCGACGCTGTCGGACAGCCCGACGAAGATCCCGGTGCCGACGATCGCCCCGACGCCGAAGCAGACGAGCTGGAACAGCCCCATGCTGCGCCGCAGACCGTGGCCCTCCAGGTCGGCGCCGGACTCGGCGAGCAGCAGATCGGGGCTCTTGATGCGCGCCCCGGACCTGCGCGCAGGGCTGTTCCGGGTGGGGGAGGCGGGACTCATGGGGGACGGGTCTCTTCTCTGGTGGTGCGGGGGACCGAGCCCGTGGGGAGGCTCTCACCTGGCCATGCGCTCCGGACCGGGCCCATGAGAAAGGGGTTCGGGCGTGCGAGCCCGAACCCCACCAAGTAGCACCATCGTAGCCACTTGTGCGCATCTTCACCCAATCGGGTGCATGTTCATGCGCTCTGCCCGTCGCCCGCCAGCGTCGCGACGAGAACGGCCTTGATCGTGTGCATCCGGTTCTCGGCCTCGTCGAAGACGACCGAGTGGGAGGACTCGAAGACCTCGTCGGTGACCTCCAGCTCCGAGAGGCCGTGCCGTTCGTGGATCCTCCTGCCCACCTTCGTGCCGAGGTCGTGGTAGGCCGGGAGACAGTGCATGAACTTCACCTCGTCGTTGCCCGTGGCCCGGAGCACGTCCATGGTCACGGCGTACGGCGCGAGGGCGGTGATGCGCTCGTCCCAGACCTCGACGGGCTCGCCCATGGAGACCCAGACGTCGGTGACGACGAAGTCGGCCCCCCGGACGCCCTCGGCCACGTCCTCGGTCAGGGTGATGCGCGCCCCGCTGGACTCGGCCAGCTTGTGGGCCCGGTCCACGATCTCCCGCGCCGGCCAGTAGGCGGCGGGTGCGACGATCCGGACGTCCATGCCGAGCAGGGCTCCGGTGATCAGGTAGGAGTTGCCCATGTTGAAGCGGGCGTCGCCGAGGTAGGCGAAGGAGATCTCCTCCAGGGGCTTCGCACTGTGCTCGGTCATCGTGAGGACGTCGGCGAGCATCTGGGTGGGGTGCCAGTCGTCGGTCAGCCCGTTGAAGACCGGCACACCGCCGTAGGCCGCCAGCTCCTCGACCGCCTGCTGGCTGTCACCCCGGTACTCGATGGCGTCGAACATCCGGCCGAGCACCCGGGCGGTGTCCTTCACCGACTCCTTGTGCCCCATCTGCGAGCCGGAGGGGTCGAGGTACGTCGTGGAGGCACCCTGGTCGGCGGCGGCCACCTCGAACGCGCAGCGGGTACGCGTCGAGGTCTTCTCGAAGATCAGGGCGATGTTCTTGCCGCACAGCCGTCGCACCTCACCGCCCGCCTTCTTGTCGGCCTTGAGCTCGGCGGACAGGGCGATCAGGCCCCGGAACTCCTCGGCCGTGAAGTCCAGCTCCTTGAGGAAATGGCGGCCTGTGAGGTCTATGGCCATGGTGACTGCTCCTGGTTCCGACTGGGCGTGGGGGCGCTTATTCTGGAAGTCTATACGAGACACCGCATCGCTATACAGTGTGTTCCGTCGCGCTGTCCCTCAGCCCCGTTCCAGGCCGTCGCGCGGTCCCAGGTCCGTCGCCGGTCCCAGACCCGTCACACGGCCCCTCACAGGCAGTCCCTCACACGGGGTCACGCACCACGGGGCAGCTCATGCAGCGCGGGCCGCCACGGCCCCGCCCCAGTTCGCTGCCCCGGATCTCGATGACCTCGATGCCCTCCTTGCGCAGATACGTGTTGGTGGTGGCGTTCCGCTCGTACGCGACGACGACACCGGGCTCCACGGCCAGCACGTTGCAGCCGTCGTCCCACTGCTCCCGCTGGGCCGCGTGCACGTCCTGGGTGGCGGTGAGCACCCGGATCGAGTCCAGGCCGAGCGCGGCGGCGATGGCCCGGTGCATGTGCTCGGGCGGGTGATCGGTGACCTTCAGCTCACGTGGGCCGCTGCCGGGCTCGATCGTGTAGGAGCGGAGCATCCCGAGCCCGGCGTACTTGGTGAAGGTGTCACCGTCGATCATCGTCATCACCGTGTCGAGGTGCATGAACGCCCGGCGCTTGGGCATGTCCAGCGCCACGATCGTCCGGGCCGACCCCGCGTCGAAGAGCCCCCTGGCCAGCATCTCCACGGCCTGCGGGGTGGTGCGCTCACTCATTCCGATCAGGACGGCCCCCCGGCCGATGACGAGGACGTCGCCGCCCTCGATGGTCGACGGATAGTCGTCCTGGCCCTCCGACCAGTGGTGGAAGACGCCGGCCTCGGGTCCGGTGAACAGGGGATGGTGCCGGTAGATCGCCTCGAAGTGCACGGTCTCGCGCTGTCGTGCCGGCCAGCGCATCGCGTTGATGGACACGCCGTCGTAGATCCAGGCGGAGGTGTCGCGGGTGAAGATGTGGTTGGGCAGGGGACTGAGCAGGAAGTCGTCCAGATCCATGACGTGGAAGCGCACGGAGGTCGGCTCCGCGTGCCGCTCCAGGAACTCCCGCTTCGTCATCCCGCCGACGAGGGCCTCGGTCAGCTCCGCGGCGGGCAGCTCCTCGAAGGCGGTGCGCAGATGCTCGGTGGCGAGCGGGCCGTACTCCTTCTCCGCGAACACCCGGTCGAGGACGAGCCGCCTCGCCACCGGGATGTCGAGGGACTCCCGGAGCAGGTCGCCGAAGAGATGGACCTCCACCCCCCGGTCGCGCAGCACATCGGCGAAACCGTCGTGCTCCTCCCTCGCGCGGCGGACCCACAGCACGTCGTCGAAGAGGAGAGCGTCCTTGTTGCCGGGGGTGAGCCGCTTCAGCTCCAGATCGGGGCGGTGCAGGATGACGCGGCGCAGCCGCCCGGCCTCGGAATCGACATGGAATCCCATGCCTTCATCCTCACCGCGCGGAGCGCCGTTCACCCTGCGAACCGCCACCTGATTCGGAGCAGGCCGGGAACGGGCGCCGGCAGGGCCCTCGCTCCCTCCCGCGCCGGCAGTGCCCCCGCTCCTCACGGCCCACGCTCCCGGTACGGGCACGCGTGCCCGCCGGTGGGTGAACAAGGGCGGAGTCCACTCGCCCGCCGGCACCGGCGTGCCGACCGGGCTGCTCTTCGGGTCCGCCACCGAGACTGGGATCCGTCACCCCCCACGCATCGAAGGAGCCTCCCCTCATGTCAGCCACTCCGGCCCTGCCTCCCGTGGTCAGCACGTTCCTGGACGCCGCGAACGCCCATGACACGGCCGCCTGGCTGCGCACCTTCGCACCGGACGGCGCCGTCGACGACTGGGGACGCGTGTTCACCGGGTACGAGGCGCTGCACGGCTGGAGCGACGCGGAGTTCATCGGCGCCCGTGTCACCCTCGACGTCACCGAGGTGTCGGCGGGTCCGGGCGACGAGGAGGTCACCGTTCTGGCGCAGGTGGGCGGCGACGGCTTCAACGGCCCCTCGCACTTCACGTTCGCCGTACGGGAGGGCCTCATCAGCCTGATGCGCATCACCGCCTGACCGCGCCACCGCATCACCGCCTGACCGTGTCAGGGCCTGACCGTGTCAGGGCCTGACCGTGTCAGGGCCGGGCCGTGTCAGGGCCGGGCCGTGTCAGGGCCGGGCCGTGTCGGGGCCGGGCCCCGGACGGGTGGGCCTCCCGTCCGGGGCCCGGTCCTCCTACAGCCGGGGGTCGACCGGCTCCGACTCCAGCGCCAGAACGGCGAACACCGCCTCGTGGATCCGCCAGAGCGGCTCTCCGTCGGCCAGCCGGTCGAGCGCCTCCAGGCCGAGGGCGTACTCCCGCAGGGCCAGCGACCGCTTGTGGCCGAGGAACCGGGAACGCAGTCGGTCGAGATTCTCCTGCCGCGTGTACTCGGGACCGTAGATGATCCGCAGGTACTCCCGGCCGCGTACCTTGATGCCGGGCTGGACGAGCCTGCCCTTCGCGTCCCGGACCAGGGCGCCGAGCGGCTTGACGACCATGCCCTCGCCACCGCGGCCGGTCATCTCCAGCCACCAGTCGATCCCGGAGCGCACGGAGGCCTCGTCACCGGTGTCGACGACGAGGCGCCGCGTGACCTGGAGCAGACCGGTCGGGTCGTGCTCGACCAGGCGGTCCAGCCAGACCAGCTGCTCGTCGTGCGCTACGGAGGCGAGGGAGCGGCCCTGCACCGCGAGGATCTGGAACGGCGCCAGCCGGACGCCGTCGAGCCCTTCGGTGCTCCAGCAGTAGCGGCGGTAGGCCTCCGTGAAGGCGGCGGCGTCCGTGGCGCGTTCCCGATGGCGGCCGGCGAGGGCGCCGACGTCGACGCCTCGGGCGAGGGCCGCCGCCAGGGCGTCCTCCGCCACGGGCAGGACCGCTCCCGCGGCGGCGCCCACGGCCGCGTACTGCGAACGCAGCAGTCCGGCGGCCTTGAGGGACCAGGGCATCAGCTCGGCGTCGAGCAGCACCCAGTCGGTGTTCCACTCCTCCCAGAGGCCGGCGGCGGTGACCGCCGTGCGCAGTCGGCCGAGGACGACCTCGGTGAGTGCCGCGTCGTCCAGGAACGGCCGCCCGGTGCGGGTGTGCAGGGCGCCGGTGGGCCCGTCCGCGCCGAAGCGCTCCCGGGCGGTACCGGCGTCGCGGCAGACCAGCGCCACTGCCCGCGAGCCCATGTGCTTCTCCTCGCAGACGACCTTGCCGACGCCGTCCGCACGGTACTGCGCGAAGGCCTCGGCCGGATGCTCCAGGAAGCCCTCCTCGTGGGAGGTGGCGGTCGGTGCCATGGTCGGAGGCAGGTAGGCCAGCAGTCTGGGGTCGACGGCGAAGCGGCTCATCACTTCCAGCGCGGCGGCCGCGTTCTCCTCGCGCACCGCGAGACGGCCCATGTGCCGGGTCTCCACGATGCGGCGGCCCTGTACGTCGGCGAGGTCGAGCGGCCGGCCCTCCCGCCCTCCGGGGGCCTCGGTGGTCAGCGGCTTCACCGGCTCGTACCAGACGCGCTCGGCCGGCACCTCGACGAGCTCGCGCTCCGGCCAGCGCAGGGCCGTCATCTTCCCGCCGAAGACCGCGCCGGTGTCCAGGCAGAGCGTGTTGTTCACCCAGGAGGCCGTGGGCACCGGGGTGTGTCCGTAGACCACCGCGGCACTGCCCCGGTAGTCCTCGGCCCACGGGTAGCGCACGGGCAGGCCGAACTCGTCTGTCTCGCCGGTCGTCTCCCCGTACAGGGCGTGCGAGCGGACCCGCCCGGACGTGCGCCCGTGGTACTTCTCGGGCAGCCCCGCGTGGCAGACGACCAGCTTGCCCTCGTCGAGGACGTAGTGGCTCACCAGCCCGTCGACGAACTCCGCGACCTGCTCACGGAACTCGGGGTGCTCGGCGTCCTCCCGCTCCAGCTGCTCGATGGTCTCGGCGAGGCCGTGGCTGTGCTGGACCTTGCGTCCCTTGAGATAGCGGCCGAGCTTGTTCTCGTGGTTGCCGGGAACGCACAGCGCGTTGCCCGACGCCACCATGGACATGACGCGGCGCAGCACACCGGGGCTGTCGGGGCCGCGGTCGACGAGGTCCCCGACGAACACGGCGGTCCGTCCCCCGGGGTGCGCGCCCTCCTTGTACCCCAGCTCGCCGAGCAGGGTGTCCAGCTCGGAACTGCATCCGTGGACGTCGCCGATGATGTCGAAGGGGCCGGTGAGGTGCCGCAGGTCGTTGTAGCGGCGCTCCAGGACGATCTCGGCGGTGTCGGCCTCCTCCTCGGTGCGCAGTACGTGCACCTTGCGGAAGCCTTCGCGCTCCAGGCCGCGCAGGGAGCGTCGCAGCTCACGGCGGTGGCGCTGCACGACGTGGCGGGGCATGCCGGAGCGGTCGGGGCGGGTGGCGTTGCGTGCCTGGCAGACCTCTTCCGGCAGGTCGAGCACGACGGCGATGGGCAGCACGTCGTGCTGCCTGGCCAGCTGGACGAGCTGCTTGCGGCTCTCGGGCTGCACGTTGGTGGC
This sequence comes from Streptomyces sp. NPDC057287, assembly GCF_042667905.1. Classification (NCBI taxonomy): domain Bacteria; kingdom Bacillati; phylum Actinomycetota; class Actinomycetes; order Kitasatosporales; family Streptomycetaceae; genus Streptomyces; species Streptomyces sp. NPDC057287. Next base: position 117,138 of record NZ_JBHUYV010000020.1, read on the forward strand.
GTCCACGACGGTGAGGCGGCCTGCGGCGAGGCGTTTGCCCGCGATGTAGTGGAGCACGTCGAACGCGTCACCGCTGGCGCTCTGGTCGTTCTCGTCGTCGGCGACGAGGCCCCGGCAGAAGTCCGACGAGATGATCTCGGTGGCCTTGAAGTGCTTGCGGGCGAAGGTGGACTTGCCCGATCCGCTGGCGCCGATGAGGACGACGAGGGACAGGTCGGTCACCGGCAGGGTGCGAGGGGTACCGGTCATGCGGCTTTCGCCTCCTTCGTCGTCTCCTGAGCCGTGGTCATCGTGAACACGGCCATCTGTGTGGGGGGCCCGACCTCGGGGTCCTCCGGTCCCACCGGTACGAACGCCACCGTGTAGCCGTGGCGTCCGGCGACCCGCCCGGCCCAGTCCCGGAATTCCTCCCGGGTCCACTCGAAGCGGTGGTCGCTGTGGCGCACGTGCCCGGCGGGGAGTGTCTCCCAGCGGACGTTGTACTCGACGTTGGGCGTCGTCACCAGCACGGTCCGCGGTCGCGCCGAGCCGAACACCGCGTATTCCAGGGCGGGGAGCCGCTCCAGGTCGATGTGTTCGATCACTTCGCTCAGGACGGCGGCGTCGTATCCCTTCAACTGCTTGTCCGTGTAGGTGAGCGCGCCCTGCCGGAGGGTGACCCGCCCCGCCTGCCGCTCGCCCATCCGGTCCAGCTTCAGCCTGCGAGCGGCGACGGTCAGGGCACGCACCGACACGTCGACCCCCACGATGTCCGTGAAGCGCACGTCCTTGAGGAGCGCCTGCACCAACTGGCCCTGGCCGCAGCCCAGGTCGAGCACCCGGCCCGCCCCGGCGGCGCGCAGCGCCTCCAGGACCGCCGCACGGCGTTGCTCGGCGAGCGGGAGCGGCTTCTCCTCCGTGTCGGTGGTCTCGTCCACGGCGTTGTCGACGCTCTCCACCTCGAGGTCGTCCGACTCGGCGAGCCGGACCAGCTCGAGCCGCTCCGTCGCCTGCCGCGTGAGCCCATGGCGACGGGAGAGATAGCGGCTGGTGATCAGCCCCCGCTCGGGGTGACCCGCCAGCCAGCCCTCGCCGGCCCGGAGGAGCTTGTCCACCTCGTCGGGTGCGACCCAGTAGTGCTTGGCGTCGTCGAGCACCGGCAGCAGCACGTACAGCTGCCGCAAGGCGTCCGCGAGCCGCAGCTCCCCTTCGAGCACAAGCCGTACGTAGCGCGAGTCGCCCCATTCCGGGAACCGCTCGTCCAGTGGTACGGCCACGGCCTCGACCCGCGTCCAGCCGAGCGGGACGAAGAGCTTGCGCACCAGCTCCGCACCGCCGCGTGCGGGGAGAGCGGGGACCTCGATGCGCAGCGGAAGCGGCTCCCCGGCCCGCTCGGGCATCGCCCGGCAGTCCCCCTTCAGGGCGGACTTGAACACCGTCGTCATCGCGACGGAGAGCAGCGACGACGCCGCGTACGGCCGGTCGTTGACGTACTGCGCGAGCGCCGCGTCGGGAGCTCCGCCCCGGCCCTTGCCCTTGCCGCGCCTCACCAGCGCCACCGGATCCACCTCCAGCAGCAGCGCCGCGGTACAGCGCTCCGCAGCGGCCTCGGGGTAGAAGACATGGGCGGTGCCGTGCGAGGTGGAGAACGTCTGCGCCTTGTCCGGATGCTTGTGCAGGAGATAGCCGAGATCGGTGGCGGGACGCTCAGGGGTGCCGGTCGTGCTGATAGTCAGGAACACACGTCCGAGTATGGTGCGGCGACCTGTCTCCCACCAGGCTTTTTCACGCTGCCGGCGCCTCCAGCTGACCGGCCAGCGCCGCGATGTCGGACGGACCGACCCGGCAGCAGCCGCCGACCAGCCGCGCGCCGGCCCGCTGCCAGTCCCGCACCCTGGCCGGTTCGAAGGTTCCTCTGCCCGTCCAGTCCCGGCCTTCGGCGTCCCACTCCTCCCCGCTGTTCGGATAGACGACGACGGGCTTGCCGGTGGCCGCGGCCGCCACCTCCACCGCTCGGTCCGCGTCGGCGGGATCGCAGCAGTTGACCCCGACTGCCATGACCTGGTCGATGCCCGCGACGAGCCCGAACGCCTCCGCCAGGGGCTGCCCCGCCCTGGTGCGGTCGCCCGCCACGCTGTACGAGAGCCAGACCGGCACCCGGAGCTCCTGGACCACTTCCAGCAGGGCCTCGGCCTCGAGGATGTCCGGCACCGTCTCCAGGGCCAGCACATCGGGGCCCGCAGCGGCGAGCGTCTCCACCCGGGGCCGGTGGAAGCGCGCCAGCTCGCGGACCGTCAGTCCGTACCGGCCCCGGTACTCGCTGCCGTCCGCGAGCATCGCCCCGTACGGCCCGACGGAGGCGGCGACCCAGAGCTCCCGGCCGGTCGCCGCGCCCGCCCGGCGTGCCGACTCCACGCTTCCGGCCATCAGCTCCGCCGCCCGGGCCCTGCCGATCCCGTGCCGTGCGAACCCTTCGAAGGTCGCCTGATAGCTGGCGGTGATGAGCACCTGCGCACCCGCCCTCGCATACGCCGTGTGGGCGGCCTCGATCTGCCCGGGCGCATCGGTCAGCAGACGGGCCGACCAGAGGGCGTCGGACAGATCGCAGCCCTGCGCCTCCAACTGGTTGGAGAGACCCCCGTCCAGCAGGAGGGTCCCCTCGGCGAGCGCGTCGCCGAGGCTACGGCCGGGCGGGTCGGCCGGTGTCCGGTCGGTGTGCACAGCTGCTCCCTTGCTTCGGCCGGTCTCCGCCGGGCCCTTCGCATGGGCCCGGCGATGCCGGCTGTTTCATGTGCGCGGACGCGTGTCCGCCGGTCCCGGCTGCCCAGCGGCAGCACGGAGGCCGCCCTCCGGACCTCACCGTCACCGGTCGCCGGTCGCCGGTCGCCGGTCGCCGGTCGCCGTCAGCCCAGCTGTGACTGGACCTGCGACGAGATCAGTTCCAGGTGTTCCAGATCGTGCAGGTCCAGGATCTGGAGGTAGATCCGCGACGAGCCGATGGCGGCATACCTGCCGATCTTGTCGACCACCTCGTCGGGTGAGCCCGCCAGGCCGTTCGCCTTGATCTCCTCGACCTCCCGTCCGATGGCGGACGCGCGCCGCGCCACCTCCGCGTCGCTCTTCCCGACGCACACCACCAGGGCGTTGGAGTACACCAGGTCGTCAGGGGCGCGGCCGGCCGCCACGGCGGCGTCCCTGACCCGGCCGAACTGCTTCTCGCTGTCCTCGATCGACGCGAAGGGGATGTTGAACTCGTCCGCGTACCGAGCGGCCAGCCGCGGCGTGCGGACCGCGCCGTGGCCACCGATCAGGACCGGCACCTTCGCCTGGGCGGGCTTCGGCAGCGCCGGCGAGTCGGTGAGTTGGTAGTAGGTCCCGTCGTAGCTGAAGGTCTTGCCGGGCTCGGTCTCCCACAGACCCGTCACGATCGCCAGCTGCTCCTCCAGCCGGCCGAACTTCTCCTTCGGGAAGGGAATGCCGTACGCCGTGTGCTCCTCCTCGAACCAGCCCGCACCCAGACCCAGCTCGACCCGGCCACCCGACATCTGGTCGACCTGGGCGACCTGGATGGCCAGCACGCCGGGGAGACGGAAGGTACCCGCCGTCATCAGCGTGCCGAGGCGGATCCGCTTGGTCTCACGGGCGAGTCCGGCGAGGGTGATCCACGCGTCGGTCGGACCGGGCAGCCCGTCCCCCGAGCCCATGCGCAGATAGTGGTCCGACCGGTAGAAGGCGTCGAAGCCGAGCTCCTCGGTGGCCTTGGCGACGGTGAGCAGGGTGTCGTAGCTCGCCCCTTGCTGGGGCTCGGTGAAAATTCGAAGATCCATGTCTCCATCCTGCACCTTCGAAACCGCCGCACCCCGTCTCCCCCGGCCCACTCCTTCCGCCTGCCGGCAGGCGTCGCCTCCCTGCCGCAGGGTTCACGGCTGTCCGGCGACGAAGCCCGCCGGTCCGGTGATCACGCCGTACGGACCGTCCCGCTCCCGGTCCGGCTCCTGTTCCCTCTCCCGGTCACGCTCCTGTTCCGCAAGCCGTCTGAGCATGCCGTGGACCCGGTCCACGGACTCGTCGACGGCGTCTATCGCCTCGATGCACTGCCAGTAGAGCCCTTCCTCCTCCGTGCCACAGGCAACACCCACCAGCCCGATGCCCGCCTCCCCGAGCAGGAGGGCGAGCGCGGCCAACGTCCGCGGTACATGGACCACTTCGGTCAGCTGTGAAGCCCGCACACCTCCGGCCGGAACCATGGGGTGGTCGAGCACGGCGCTGCCCAGGGCGCAGGTCTCGCTCAGCTCCCGCGCCTCCGTCCGTAATTCCGCCGGTCCGCACCTCGCCAGCTGTCCGCCGACTGCCCGGGCGAGTGCCTGGGCCTGCCATGCCTCCGCCATGACGGCCGGCACCCCCCGGCTCCCCGCCAGCGCGCTCCGCCCCGCCGCGATCAGTCGCTCCGCTTCCACGCGATTCCCCCGTCGCCGAGACCACCCGTACAGAAACCCGCTCACTTCTTCATTACCCACAGTGAGCTGCGCGGCACATGAAAGCCAGAGGAAATCGGAAATCTGTGGACAGGAAATGGATTGTGGATAAGTCGATCACTCCGAAGAGTGACGACCTGCCGACTCGACGCCGCCCGGCACCGGGAAGCGCGTCTCGTTCCGCTCCATCTTGGCCGCCAGCGCCGCCAGCACGTCGACGCCCAGGGCCTCGCAGAACTGCAGCAGATAGGCCAGGACGTCCGCGACCTCGTCCTCGACCCGGAACGCCGTGTCGGGATCCTCCATCACCCTCGCCGACTGTTCCGGCGTCAGCCACTGGAAGATCTCCAGGAGTTCGGACGCCTCCACGCTCAGCGCGACGCAGAGGTTCTTGGGGGTGTGGTACGGCTCCCAGGCCCGGGACGCCGCGAAGTCGGCCAGCCGCCGCTGCAGTTGTGCTACATCCAGTTCGGTCACGGAGCCAGGTCTACCACTGTCGTGCCGGTCGCTCCGCGGACAGCTGCCGCCGTCGCCTCACCGACAGTCCCCAGCAGGCGCATGTGCCCGTCCGCGCAGATCGAGGCGGCCAGCGCCAGCAGTTCCCCGGCCTGCCGGGCGTCGAGGCTCCGGTCGAGTCCGTCGGACAGGACGGTGAGCGCCTGCATGGCCGAGGGCACCTCCGCCGCCGGGTCCACCACCAGGACGTGGGGGCCCGTCAGCAGCACGAGCGCGAAAGCGAGGTACCGGAGCTCGCCGTCGCCGAGGCGGCCGATGGGTGTGCCGCGTCCCGGGCCCCGGCCGGTCATGGCGCGTACGGTCCCGTCCGCCAATCGCTCGACGGTCAGACCGGTGACCCGCCCCGCACACCCGGAGTCCGCGGTGGCCACCAGGCGGGCGTGCCGTTGCGCGCACTGGCTGTGGGTGCGGTAAAGGACCTCGGCGAGGTTGTCGCAGGACGAGGTCAGGCGCCCTTCCCCGACGGGGACCGCCGCGCGCATCCGCCGGGGCTGCGGATCGCAGACGAAGGCGGACCGGAGGGCGACCACCACCTGTTCGGCGGCGGCCAGAACCCTGAGCTGACCATCGGTCGTCCCCGCGACCCGCAGCGGCAGCAGCGCCGTGCCGAGCCGGTCGTCGGGGAAGGGGGCACGCGTCACCGGCACGGCGCCCGCGGTGTGCCAGGCCGCCTGGACGGAGGGGCGCCGGGGATCCAGCAGTGCTGTGGACAGCAGGGTCTCGCCGTCGTCGGTCAGCCGCTCGCCGACGATACGGAGCACGGGCTCGGCCTGCACGGCGAGGTCCAGCCGCACCGGGCCGGCCGGGCCCTCGACCGTGCAGCCGAGCCGGAATCCGCGACGGCCCTGCGCGTCGGCGCCCGCCCGTTCCGGCACCCACGACGCCGGGTCGGGGAAGACGTCCTCCAGCGGATCTCCGGCCGCCAGCCGGGCGAGCGCCTCGTACCCGCGCAGGGCGGTCGTCTTTCCGCTGCCGCTGCCCCCGGTGAGCAGCGTGAGCGGCCCGAGCGGGATGACGGCACGGCGGTGCGAGGCGAAGGCGTCGAGCCGGAGTTCACCGACGTAGGGGCGGGCGGGGCGGGCCGCGACGGACGGCGAAGGGGCCGTCCTCCCCGAGGAGATCACAGTCATGAGCGGACCGTACGCACGCCCTTGAGCGGCGAACCGTTCCGCCCGCACGACCTTCCTACGATTGGGGTACGCCCGCCGCTGTGACCCCCTCGACCTCCATGCCGACCGGCGCGAGCAGGAAGACGTTGCGGTCCACCCGGTGCATCCCGCTGCCGAGCCCGAAGACCACGCCGCTGCTGAAGTCCAGGATGCGCTTCGCCACGTCGCCCTCCGCCCCGGTCAGGTCCAGCAGGACCGGGATCTGCGCCACCAGGTACTCGGCCACCTCGCGGGCGTCGGCGAACACCTGCACCCTCAGGACGACGAGGCGCCGCTGCTCCGCCGACTCCTCCCGGCCGGGGACCGTCCGGTGGTCGACCCGGGAAGGCCATTCGTTGCGGCCCCGCAGGGGTACGACCTGGGCGAGGCCTTCCCACTGTTCGTCGGTGGCGTCGTATCTGTCGTACCTGTCGTACCTGCTCACAGAACCACCCCGTCCGTATGCCGGTTGGCTGTGCGCCGGCTGCGCTCGCTGTTCATCGGGCAATTCTCTCGCCCCTCACCCGTTCGGCGTACCACCGACACGGGTCGGAACGTGATCGGAGGTGTCCGGTGCTTCCGCGGCGTCCGGTTCGGGGAAGGTGTCGAGCGGTGTGAAACGGACCGGGAGATGGGCCGGGGCACGGTGGAACGGGCCCGGCCGCCAGACCAGCGCGCCGGGTTCGACCGCCAGTTCCAGGTCGCATAGCTGGCTGGTGATCTGCTCGATGGCCGTCATCGCCATCAGCAGGGCCGGCTGCTTGGCCGGGCAGCGGTGCGGTCCCGTCGACCACGCCAGGTGCGCGCCGTCTCCGGAACGCACGGCGGGGTCCTGGACGGAGGGCGGCGACTGGGTGTTGGCGGCGGCGAACGAGACCAGCACCAACTGCCCGGCGCGCAGCGGGACCCCGTGGAACTCGGTGTCGTGGCGCGGGAAGTGGGCCCCCATGTTGGCCAGCGGCGGATCGCGCCAGAGCACGTCGTCCACCGCCTCGCGCGCGGTCATGGCGCCGCCGTGCAGGGACCCCCCGTATCCGGTGTCGCTCAGCATGCGCAGCAGTGCGTTGCCGATCAGGTTGGTCGTGGGGTCGTGGCCCGCGCTCATGATCAGCGTGATCTGGCGTACGGCCTCGTTGTCGTCGAGTCCCGCCGGGTGCTCCAGCAGGTACGAGGTGAGGTCGCGCCGGGGTCTGCGCCGCCGCTCGGAGACGAGAGCGGTGACGACGCCGACGAGGTCGTCGTAGGCGGCTGTCGCGTCCGCCGCGGAGTCCATCATCCCGACGGTGCCGCGGACCACGCGCTCGATGTCCTGGGACGCCACACCGAAGGAGGCGGTGAAGACGTGCAGAGGGAGCCTGCGGGCGTACTGGGCGATGAGGTCGCCGGTGCCGGTGGCCGAGAACACGGCGATGAGCCGCTGCGCGACCCGGGCGACCTCCGCACGCAGCAGGTGGGGTTCGATCAGCGCGAGGGTGTCGTTGATGGCGTCGCGGTACCGGGCGTGGACGGCCCCGTCGGTGAAGAGGGCGGTGGGCCGGTGGCCGAGCACGGGCAGGACCGGCGAGTCGGCGGGGATGCCCGCCTGCCAGGCGCGCGGGTCCTTGGTGAAGGTCTCGGTGTCGCGCAGCAGGTCGACGGCCGCGTGGTAGTCGGTGACCAGCAGTGCGTCGACGCCGGGCGCGATACGCACCCTGGCCACCGGCCCCTGGGCACGCAGCCTGCGGTAGTGGCCGTGCGGATCGGCGGCGAAACCGGCGCCGTACAGCGCGATCGGCTCGAGGACGGAGGGGGTGGTACCGGGTGAAGTGCCGGTGCCGGTCGGCGTCATGACGGTTCCTGGGACGTGGGCAGGCGGGTCAGCGCGTGCTCGGCGAGGGCGATCAGGGCGTCGATGCCGCCCTGGCGTTCGCGGGCGTCGCACTGCACCAGCGGGGTACGGGCGTCGAGGTCGAGGTGTTTGCGCAGGACCTCGTCCGCGTGGGCGGGGGCGTCGGGGAAGCGGTTCACGGCGACGGCGTACGGGAGACCCTGCTCCTCCACCATGTCCATGACGGCGAAGGAGTCCTCGAGCCGGCGGGTGTCGACCATGACGAGGGCGCCGAGCGCACCCCGCGCGATGTCCTCCCAGAGGGGGAGGAACCGCTCCTGGCCGGGGGTGCCGAACATGTAGAGCACCAGGTCGTCCTGGACGGTCAGCCGGCCGAAGTCGACGGCCACCGTGGTCGTGGTCTTGTCAGGAAGTCCCGCGGTGTCGTCCAGCCCCGTGCTGGACTGCGTCATCGCTTCTTCCGTGTGCAGTGTCGGGATCTCCGACAGGGTGCGGATCAGGGTCGTCTTGCCCACGCCGAAGGGTCCCGTGACGACGAGTTTCATCAGGGTCTCGGCGGCACTCGGCAGATAGCCGATGCCGCCCCGGTCAGTGGAGGGAACGGAGTCCAACGAGCAGCCTCTCGACGAGCGACCGGTCGATCTCACCGGCGCTGGGGATCGGTGGTCGAGCGTGCAGATGTCCGGCGGCCACGAGGTCCGTGGCCAGGAAGACCGTCGCGCTGACCGGCAGTTCCAGGTGGGCGGCGCATTCGACGACGGTGAGGGCTCCCGGTTCCAGGAGCTCGCACAGCCTGCGCTGCTCCGAACCGGTGTCCGGCGGCAGCGCCGAGTCCGTACGGAGCAGCACGGCGAGCCGGTCGAGTGCGGGACCGGTGGGTACGGAACGGCCACCGGTGACCAGATAGGCGGGGATCAGGCGGCGCCCTGGGCCGGGGGTCATGGCCGGGTGGCAGCGTCCGGTTGGCGGGTGGGGGCGTGCATGGCGCGGGTCAGCGCGGTGACCTGCACCTGCATCTGGTACGCGATGTTCCCGAGGTGTGCGTCGGGGGCCGCGAACAGGGCCAGCGTGGTGTTCCTGCCCGCCGGTACGACGATGGCGAAGCCCAGATCGGACTCCACCACCGTCTGGGCCAGGCGCGGCGACTCGGCCTCGGTGAAGGCCGTGGTGAAGGCGCGGGCGGACGCGTGCAGGGTGGCTGTCATCGCCGCGACGCGTTCGGCGGACGCGCGGTCCAGGCCGGGCGACGCGCCCTCGACGAGCCCGTCGCCGGTGGCGACCACGGCGTGTTGCACTCCGGGCAGCTCCAGCAGGGGGGTCAGCACCCAGGCGAGATCACCGGCGGTGGGGGTGGCGCTCACGTCTCGTCGTCTCCTTGGTCGTCCGATGGGGATGCTGAGGGCGCCTGCGCCGGGGCGTCGGGCGCCTTCCTGCCGCTGAGGGTGCCCTCCTGGAGGGCGGACCAGGCGGCTCCGGCCCGTTCGGGTGTGCGGAGCACAGGCTCCTCGGCCGCCTGCTGCCGGGTGGCCGGCTCCTCCGGGGAGGCCGCCTTCCTGGACCTGCGCCGCCGGGTGGGCAGCTCCGCCGTGTGCGCCGCGCCCTCGTCGGGGGGAGCCTGCGCAGCGGGTTCCGCGACCACGGAGGGCTCGGCCGACGCGGGGACCTGGACCGGCGAGTCGGGCCCGGCCGGCACAGGGACCGGCGAGTCGGACCCGGCCGACGAGGGCGCGGCCGGTGGTGCGGCTGAGGCCGGGGCGTCGGCCGCGTGGGGCTCGGCACCCGTCCCCCGCGCGTGCACCGGCTTCGGCGCGAGCACGGACAAGGTCCGGTCGTCGTCCATCACGGTCAGCAGATGGGCCGGGATGCGCAGCATCGCGCGCATGCCTCCGTACGGGGACGACTCGATGTGGCAGCTGAAGCCGTAGCGCGCGATGAGCCGCCCCACGACGGCGAAACCGGTCTGCGGCGGGTCCCCGAGCTCGGTGAGGAGCACCTCGGAGGGGCCCGACAGCAGGGCACGGGCGCGCTTCAGCGCGTCGTCGTCCATGCCGATCCCGGCGTCGTCGACCAGGATCAGGGCGCCGCGTCCGGGGGTCTGCTGGACCGTCACCGGCACTTCGGTGTCCGGGTGGGAGTACGCCGCCGCGTTGGCCAGCAGCTCGGCGAGGGCGATGGCGAGGGGTTCGGCGGCGCGGGCGACCAGCGCGAGCCTCTCCTGGCGCAGGTGGTTGGCGACCTTGATCCGCTCGTACCCCGCGACCCGGGACTGGGCGCCGAGCACGACCTCGACGAGGGAGGAGTTCTGCCGCGCGAGGCCCGGCCAGGCGTCGCAGAGCACGGCCGTGGCCTGGGTGCGGCGCAACGCCAGTTCGTTGCGGAAGTCGAGCTGGAGGATCCTCGGGTCGTCGTACTCGTGCTGGAGTTCCTGCAACAGGTGCTGCGACTGGTTGAGCAGCGACTGGATCTTCGCGGAGGTGCCGCGCATGGCCGACCTTGCGGCCGCGTCGACCCGGCCGCGTTCCTCCAGGACCGCGGTGCGTGCCGCCTGTACGGCTTCGGTCAGGAGACGGGCGGCGTCACCTTCGATGTCCGCGGCCTCGCGCAGGCCGGGAACGGGGGCTGTGCGGTGGGAGAGCGCGGTGGCCGCGGCGGGTATCCGCTTTCTTGCGAGCTGGCGGATCTCCTCGGTGAGGGCGAGGGTCCGGGCCTCTGCCGCCCTGGCCTGACGCTCGGCCAGCTCGGCGTGGGCCGAGGCGCCGTAGGCCTCCCGCCTCGCCCGGTACATGCGCTCCGACGTCCATACCGCCACCACGACGGCGATCAGGGCCAGGATCCATGCCACCACGGCGTCACCGCGTCTCTGTTGTCGGGGACGGCCGGCGGTCCGTGCCGCCACCGTGCCGGACGGCCGTCATGCCGGCTCGCCGGTACACGCCGCGCCGGTCTCGCGGGCGAGGGCGGCGACGTCCGCCATCACCTGGAGGACGCCGGGGAGTTCGGAGCCGTCGAGGTGGCGGTATTCGCTGCCGATGGTGACCACGAGCCGCTCCGGCAGACCGAGGGACGGATAACGGCCTTCGGCGATCACGCGGCGCGCGGCCTCGATGGCGGGCACCCCCGCCGCGTGGAGGGCGTGGGCGCGCTCACGTACGTACGCGAGGTAGCTCATGTGCTCCCGCACTCCGGCCGGGTCGAGCACGGGGCCGTGGCCGGGGACGATCACTTCGGCGCCGGTGGCCAGGACGCGCTCGCAGGCCTCGATCACATTGCTCAGGGGGCCGGCCCAGTGCACCGGGTGGTCCCCGGGCTGTTCCGGGGTGGAGGAGAAGATGACGTCGCCGCTGAACACCGTCCGCTGCGTGGGCAGGTACACCATCAGGTCACCTCCCGTGTGCGCGGGCGGAAGGGACGAGACCTGCACCGCGTACTTCCCCAGGGTCAGTTCGAGCTCTCCGGTGAAGTAGGTCGTCGGGCGCACGGCCTCGGTCTCCGACCAGTCGAAGCCTCCGAAGTGCCGGCCGAGGTACGCGCCGAGGGGTGTGGAGGGATCACTTCCGGCCACCAGGGCGTGCTGCTGCTGCGGGGTGGGGTCGTAGTGGATGTGTTCCCGGGCCTCCCGGGTCACGATGATCTCCGCGTCCGGAAGCACCCCGGCGCCCCAGAAGTGGTCGCCGTTGGCATGGGTGACGACCACACGGTCGATCCCGGCCCCGTCGGGCAGCCGCTTCCGGCTCTCCGCCAGGAACTGGCCGGCCAGCACCGGGTCGTACGGGGTGTCGATCCACAGCCCGCCGCGCGGCGACACGAGCAGGCCGCAGTTGGCCAGGCCCCAGCCCCGCTTCGGCGGCAGCCAGGCGTACAGGCCCCTGCCGAGGTCAACGACGTCCCCACCCGTGATCGACATGGGGCGATTATGCCGACCCCGATCCGGCAGCGCGTTCGAACTCGGCCAATGCCTCAAGCCTATGACGCGAAATCGCCCCTCGCCCGGACGGACCGTCGTGCGGCGGTGACCGTCCGGGGTTGCCGCAGATCGACCTCACGGGGAACTTTTCACCTGATGCACCAGATATCGCCTGCCACTGTCGCGCCGCCGGACGGATACCCACACGCGGGCGACAGAACCGGATTGAGCCGACTACCCACCGAGCATGGCTGAAAACCGACCACGCGTGGATCATGACGGCAGAGCCGGTTTGCTTGTTCTTGCTCGATTGACCCAGCTAACATGCAACATTGAACAAACGGGTGACGATCCCAACCGGCCCCACGTCCAACCGGCCCCACCCATCAGGCGCGAGCAGCAGCGGAAGCGGAGTGCGGACATGTCCCATGTCGAGACCGAGACAGCCGGCCAGCCGGATTGCTGGCGCCGCGCGGCGGAGGTCGCTGCCGACCGGAAGGCGGCCCTGCCCGCCGCAGGTGAGCGCATCGCCGTCGTCGGCTGCGGAACGTCGTACTACATGGCACAGGCGTACGCCTCGCTCCGAGAGGCCTCCGGGCAGGGCGAGTCGGACGCCTACGCCGCTTCGGAGTTCCCCTTCGGGCGCGCGTACGACCGGGTGGTGGCGCTGACGCGTTCGGGAACCACGACCGAGGTGCTCGACCTGCTGACCCGCCTGCGCGGCACGACCCGGACCCTCGCCGTGACGGCCGACCCGCAGACCCCGGTGATGGACGCCGCCGACGAGGTGGTCGTCCTCGACTTCGCCGACGAACGGTCCGTGGTCCAGACGCGTTTCGCGACCACCGCGCTGACCCTGTTCCGCGCCCATCTCGGACTGCACACCGAGGACGCCGTACGGGACGCGGAGACCGCACTGGCGGAGCCGCTTCCCGAAGGGCTCCTGGAATGCACCCAGTTCAGCTTCCTGGGACGCGGCTGGACCGTCGGGCTGGCGAACGAGGCGGCGCTGAAGATGAAGGAGGCGTCACTCTCCTGGACGGAGTCGTATCCGGCGATGGAATACCGCCACGGCCCCATCAGCATCGCCACGGCCGGGACGGCGACCTGGATGTTCGGCACCGCTCCGGAGGGGCTCCGCGAGCAGGTGCTGGCGACCGGGGCCCGTTGGGTGGAGAGCGGCCTGGACCCGCTGGCCGATCTGGTCCGGGTCCAGCGGCTGGCGATCGCCCGCGCGGAGGCCCGTGGGCTCGACCCCGACCTGCCGCGTCATCTGACGCGGTCCGTGGTGCTCGGCGCGGTGGCCGGAGGCTGAAGCCCGTCACGGCATGCCGGACACCGGGCCGGCGAGCAGCCCGGTGTGCGGCCGTGGACGCGGAGGTCAGGCCTCTTCGAAGTAGGCGTCGAGCACCTCGTCGAGTTCCGCCGTCCACCCCTTGAGGTCGCCCCGGGATCCGGCCTCGACCTCGGCGTTGAACCACCGGCGGCTCGACAGGTGCACCGTCACGGTGAACCGGCGTCCGAAACGGCCGGTCTTGACTTCGACCGCGCCGATCTCGGACCAGTCGAACTCCGCCTCCTGGTCGTCGAGCCGGAACCGGACGCCCTCGGCGTCCACCCTGATGGACCCGCGCCGGTCGCTGACCTCGAAGACGGGGCCGTCCCCGCCTCCGGCGTCCTCGCCGTCCGGGTCGGCCCGGTCGACCGGTTCGGCCCCGTGCTCCGGGATCGCGGCGCCGGCGGCCGTGGGACCGTCCACGGCCGCCCCCTCGGCGGGAGCGTCCGCGACATCGGCCGCCGGGGCCCCCTCGGGCTCCGCCTTCTCCGCTGCCGCCTCCGCCTCCGTCCGCGCGGGGGCAGGGGCCGTCAGGCCGGGGACGTACGCCGGGTCTGTCCCCGCGGCGAACTCGGGCTTGTCGTTCGAATCTATGCGCTGCTCCACGGCGGGCAGTATGGACGACGAACCTGTACGAGACCAGTCAGCCGTACTCCGACCGGCCTGTCGCGGGGGCGCCGGCCTGCGCTGCGGCGACGCGACATGGGCCCCCGGACACGAAAGACGGGTGGTACGGGTTCCGCCGAACCCGTACCACCCGTCAGTTCTGGCCCTCCGTCACACGCCCGTGCGTCGGAGGACCCGCGTCCATGAGGACTCAGTAGGCACCGAAGACGTTGTCGATCGAGCCGTACCTGTCCGCGGCGTAGTTGCACGCGGCCGTGATGTTGGCGACCGGGTCGTAGCTGTCCATCGACGTACCGGGCACGTGGTAGGCCTGGAAGGTCGGGTCGATGACCTGCAGCAGGCCCTTCGACGGGACGCCGTTGATCGCGTTGATGTCCCAGTCGTTGATGGCCTGCGGGTCACCCGCGGACTCGCGGATGATGTTGCGGTGGATGCCCTCGTAGGTGCCGGGGATGCCGTGCTCGGCCATGACGGCCAGCGACTCCTTGATCCAGCCGTCGAGGTCGTTCGTGTACGAGGCCGGCTCGGCCGCGGGAGCGGCTTCGGCGGCGGGAGCGCCCTCGGCGGCGAGCGAGGTGCTCGTGCGCTCCGAACGGTCGGCGCGGTCGGCGCTCTTCTCGGCACGGTCGGAAGCCTTGGATTCGGCCTTCTCGGCCTTGTCCGCGGACTTGTTCCCGCCCTTGGCGCCGATAGTGATCTTCAGGCCGGGGTGAATGAGGTCGGGGTTTCCGCCGACGACCTTCTCGTTGTCCTTGTACAGGGCCTTCCAGCCACCGCTCACGGAATGCTCGCGAGCGATCTTGGCCAGGGTGTCACCCAGGACGACGGAATAGGTGGTGGACTTGGACTTCTGCGCGGCAATTCCCTTGCCGGACACAGCAGTCGACGTTGCGGCCTTTTCCACGGCGGCGGGCTGGGCCGGGGCGGCGAAGGCGCCGGTCGCACCGATCAGGGGAAGGGCCAGGGCGGCTCCACCCGTGCTCACGGCGATGATGCCGCGGGTGAGCGAAGTGGTCCTGGAACGACGGTGCTTACCGTTTTCGGGCATGCTGAATTCCTCTCCGTCGCCTGCGAAGTGAGCTGTCGGGTTCGAGCTGGAGATGCCCGGCCGCATGTGAATGCGACTTCACCCCGAGCCGCTCCGGAAACCGGATCGGCGCTTACTTGGGTCCCCCGCTCCTGCCGTACGAGAAGTGGTCGGGTAACCGGACGGCGGCAGGATTCGGCGTTCCGCCCGGAGTGATGGTGACCGTAGGCGAGAAATAGGGAAAGGAACAAGCCTGGCGGAGTGATCACAATTCATCCGCAAGATCGATTCACGGGAATTCATGTAATCCACCCCACACCGCGTCATTCATTTCTCTTGGCGCAGAAGGGAACCGACTGCCGCACACCCGCGTCCGGGGCGCCGGAGGTGACCCTGGTCACGGAGTCCGATTCGGGCGATTTGCGCCCGAGCGAAGGGGGCCAGGTCCCACGAAATGGCCTTTTATGGATTACGGGATTAATTTCTAAAAACGTTCTAAAACGGGCATTTGACTCACGGATGATGTCTGCAGGCGTACCCGGGGCGTCGGCGTGGAACCGATCCGCCTATGACCGAGAGCCCTTACGCCCCCACCCCCCGGATCACCGTCCTGCCCGTCCAGCCGGGCGACCCGCCCTTCCGCATCGTGGAGATCGACGGGGAGGTGATCGGGAGCGCGACCGCCATGACGGACGTCCTGATCGCCGCCGCCGCGGCCGGTGTCCCGGTCCACGACCTCGACGACCCGGCGTCCGTCAGGTGGGTGGGAGGCGGCAAGCTCAGCTGGAGTCCGCACTGAGCGGAAGGGGTGGGCGGCGCCCCGGAAGGGGGGCGGGGCCGGGAGGGGCCGCCGGCAGACCGCGGCGCGCCCGGCCGGAGACGCGCCCGTGCGTCAGACCCCTACGGTCGGACCTCGGGGGAGAGCGCCGGCGCGCCCGTGGCGCGCAGCAGGTCCGGCGACGTGTCCGGCGCGGCCTCCAGATGGGCGGTCCGGCCGGTGGACATCAGGATGGCCACGCCTCCGGTGTCGGAGGGCGCTACCCGCTGCGGGACGCGGAGCGGGCGCACCGCGACATCGAGTCCCGCTCCACCACGGGCACGCTCCTCCCCGTCCCGTAGCGGACAGGGCCACGGCGGGAGGAGGACGGGCGACGGAGGCCGGGAGCGGCAGTGGACCACCGCCGCCTCCGGCCCCTCCCCGTCAGTCCTGGACCATGATGGCGAGGGCCGGGCAGACCGCCGCGGCCTGCTGGACGTCGTCGGCCCGTTCCGACGGCGGCGCGGGGTCGAGCAGCACCGCGATGCCGTCGTCGTCCTGGTCGAACACGTCGTCGGCCGCGACCACGCACTGCCCGGACGCCACGCACTTGTCCTGGTCGAGGGTCACTTTCATGAGCACTCCTTCGTCGTCGGTGTCGCTGTCGCTGTCGGGCAGGTACGGGGGTGCGGGGTCACCAGGCCACGGGCAGTTCATGGACGCCGTAGACGGCTCCGTCGTGCTTGAACGACAGCTGGTCGAGGCCGGTGTCCAGACGCAGGGTGGGGATGCGCCGGTAGAGGGTGCTGTAGACCACCTGCAGCTCCATGCGGGCCAGCGGCTGGCCGAGGCACTGGTGCACGCCGAAACCGAACGCGACATGGCGTCGCGCGTCGCGCCGGAGGTCGAGCCGGTCGGGGTCGGCGAAGACCTCCGGGTCACGGTTGCCGATGTCGTTGGGCACGATGATCCCCTCCCCCGCCCGGATGACCTCACCGGCGATCTCGATGTCCTCCAGCGCCACACGACGGCGGCCCCCGTGAGTGATGTTGAGGTAGCGCAGCAGCTCCTCCACGGCGCCGGCGACCGCTTTCGGGTCCTCGGTGTCGCGCAGCAGGGCGAGCTGGGCGGGGTGCTCGAGGAGGGCGAGGGTGCCGAGAGCGATCATGTTCGCGGTGGTCTCGTGACCGGCGAGCAGCAGGAGTACGCCCATCTCGGCCGCCTCGCGCCGGGACAGCTCCCCCGCCTCGACGCGCGTACCGAGGCCCGACAGGAGATCGTCCGCCGGACCGGCGATCTTGGAGCCCATCAGCTCGTCCAGATATCCGATCAGGTTGGCGTGGGCCGCGCCCCGCTCCTCGGGCGGTGCGGTACGGCTGATGAGGGTCTTGCTGTTCGCCTGGAAGAAGTCGTGGTCGGCGTAGGGCACTCCGAGCAGCTCGCAGATCACGAGCGAGGGGACCGGAAGGGCGAAGGCCTGGACGAGGTCGGCCCGCGCGGGGCCGGACAGCATCTCGTCGATCAGTCCGTCCACGATCTTCTGGACGGCGGGCCGCAGCGCTTCCACCCGCCTGATCGTGAAGGGTGCCGTCACCATCCGCCGCTGACGGGCGTGTTCGGGATCGTCCATCAGGATGAAACTGAAGCTCGACCCCCTCAGCGGCGCCGGACTGGGATAGCCGGACCGGGTGACGTCGGCGCTGATCCTCGGGTCGGCGAGGAGCGTGCGCTGATCGGCGTACCGGGTCACCAGCCAGGGCGTGGTCCCGTCCCAGAGGCGGACCTTCCTGAGCGACCCCTGTTCCTGCTCGGCCTTCAGGGCGGGAGGCGGGTCGAACGGACATCCCGTCGCCCGGGGCATCGGGAATTCCGGGGCGGCGGGCGCGTGTGCCTCGTCCGGGCGTACGGTGCTGGTCATCGCTTCCTCACTTCGTCGTGCGGTGGCTGACGTGCCGTCGGCCGTTGTCAGGGCGCGGACGGTTCGAGGGACTGGACGGGGCCGCCGATCTCCGGACGGCGCAGACGGGCCTGTCTGGGCATGTTCCAGCCGAGGACGCCGGTGACCCGGCCGTCGCGCGTGTAGCGGAGGACGAACCGTCCGCTCGCGGGGTCGCCGTCCACGACGGCGGTCTCGGCGTCGGGCCCCGGCCTGCCGTGGGCCTGGATCCGGGCATCGAACTGGTCGGTCCAGAAATACGGGACGGGGACGTACGGCCGGTCGGCGCCCAGGATGTTGTCCGCGACGACGAGGGCCTGCTCGGTGGCGTTCGTACGGTTCTCCAGGCGCATCGTGGCGCCGAGCAGCTCGTGGTGCCAGGCCGCCACGTCCCCGACGGCGTAGATCCCCGGTGCCGCCCGGCAACGCGAGTCGCAGACCAGGCCGTCGTCGATGCGCAGCCCGCTGCCCTCCAGCCATGCGGTGGCGGGATCGGCGCCGATGGCGACCACGACCACGTCTGCGGGCAGCACCTCCCCGGTGTCCAGACGGACTCCGGTCACCCGGCCCCGGGCAGCCGCGAGTCCGGTGACCGCCTCGCCCAGCCGCAGGCGCACCCCGTGCCCGGTGTGCAGCGCGGCGAGCAGCCCGGCGGCCACCGGCCCGAGCTGGGCCAGCATCGGCGCCGGCCGGGGGCCGGCGAGAGTGACGTCCAGTCCCATGGAACGGGCGGTGGCGGCGATCTCGGAGCCGAGCACTCCCTCACCGACCACGACGAGCCGCCGTGACACGAGGAGGTCCGAGCGCAGCGCCAGTGCGTCGTCGAGGGTCCTCAGCACGTGAACGCCTGCGGTGTCCTGCCCGCCGGGAAGGGTTCTCGGCCGGAGTCCGGTGGCCACGACCACGGCGTCGGCGCCCAGTTCGCGGCCCGACGCCGTGCGCACCGAACGGGTCCGCGGGTCGAGGCCGACCGCGGGATCGCCGAGCAGGAGCTCGGCGTCCAGGGCGGCCGGCACGTCGGCGGGGCGCAGCCGGACCGTGTCGGGGGATCTGGTGCCGGCCAGCACCTGTTTGGAGAGGGGAGGGCGGTCGTAGGGCGGGTGGAGCTCGCCGCCCAGCAGCGTCAGCCTGCCCGGGTAGCCCTTGCGGCGCAGCGCCTCCGCGGTGGCCAGCCCTGCGGCGGACGCGCCGGCCACGAGCACGTGGGAGGGGATCATGAAGCCTCTCTTCTCGGCACGGGCGGCCCGCGTGGAGCCGCTGGTGCGCAGGTGGGGAGTCGAAGGGCTGGAGCCGGGGCGCGGTCAGCGGCAGGGCGTGACCGGCGCGGTCCAGAGCCCCACGACGGCGTCGATGAGTCCGGTGGCCGTGTCGTGCCAGTTCGTGCGGGGGGTGGCGGTGTTCCCGGCGAGGGCGCGCTCACGCTCCGCGCAGGTGTGGAGGATGAGGTTGCGCGACATGGCGGCGCGCTCGACGTGGACGTCGGCCGGCAGATCGGGCAGGCACAGGTTCAGCCCCTCTAGGGCCTGCAGCGTCGGCGGGCAGGCGAGCCACTCCTCGGCCATGATGTCCTGCAACGCCGGGTCGGTCATGACCTGGGCGCAGAACCGGGCGAACCAGGTGGGGCTGCCCAGCGCGGCGAGGTGCTCGGTGGTGGGGCGCACGAGGCAGGCCACCCACTCCCCAATGTCCGTGGGGTCCTCGATGCCGGCCAGCAGCCGGGCACGGGCCTCCTCGATCCTCCGGCTGTGCTTGCGGGTGATCGCACGCACCAGGTCGGCCTTGGTCCCGAAGTGGTAGCCGACGGCGGCGTTGTTGCCCTGGTGCGCGGCCTCGCTGACCCTGCGGTTGGACACCGCGTAGACGCCGCGCTCGGCGAAGAGCCGCTCGGCGGCGTTCAGGATCCGCTCCCTGGTCTCGCTGACCTGCTCGGCCCGCACCGTCCGCTCCATGCGTCGTCTCCTCGCTCGGGCGTCTCGGGGCGTCCAGGCAATCCGGTGCCACGACATCAGTCAAGCGACTGATTTAAGGATGGCCGAGATGGTCACACCCCCGCCTCGGGACGGTCCCGGGATGTCCACGGCACTCGCCACCTGCCTCGATCGGCCTGTCGGAGGCGGTGGTTCCGGTGGCGCCCGCAGCCGCCCGGCGCAGGCAGCGTCCCGCACGCACCGAGGCGGCGGGAGCGCGGAATTGGCGCGAAGCAGCCCCGGGCGCACGATGAGCGCCCCGTGTCCCGACCGCTCCCGCACGGGGCCGCTGTCGCGGTGAGGGCTTCAGTCCATCAGTCCGGCGGCGACCGTCGCCCCCAGCTCCCAGCAGGCCTGGGTGTCGGCCTTGCCGGGCTCTCCCGTGACGGTCACCGCTTCGGCCGTACGACGCCAGCCGAGGCCCGTGGTGATGGTCTCGATGCCTCGTACGGCGCCGGTGACGTCGTTGCCGCCGTGCACGTAGAAGCCGAACGGCCGGCCCTTCGTCGCGTCCAGGCACGGGTAGTAGACCTGGTCGAAGAAGTGCTTCAGCGCACCGGACATGTATCCGAGGTTCGCCGGGGTGCCGAGCAGGTAGCCGTCGGCGGCGAGCACGTCGGACGCCGTGGCGGCGAGTGCGGCCCGCCGCACGACGCGTACGCCTTCGATGTCCTCCGTCGTCGCGCCGGAGACCACCGCTTCGAACAGTGCCTGGCAGTTGGGCGAGGGGGTGTGATGCACGATCAGCAGAGTGGCCACACCTGTGCACCCTGCCGCTCCGGGCCGCCGGACGCAAACCCCGGGAGCGTGTTGCCTCGGCCCGGGATCCGTACCGCCTCAGCCGGCCGCGCGGAAGCCGCGGAGGCGCAGGCTGTTGCCGACGACGAAGACCGACGAGAAGGCCATGGCCGCTCCGGCGATCATGGGGTTGAGCAGACCGGCCGCGGCGAGCGGGAGGGCCGCCACGTTGTAGGCGAAGGCCCAGAACAGGTTCGAGCGGATGGTGCCCAGTGTCCTGCGGGAGAGCCGGATCGCGTCGGCGGCCACCCGCAGGTCCCCGCGGACGAGGGTCAGGTCACCGGCCTCGATGGCGGCATCCGTCCCCGTCCCCATGGAGAGGCCCAGGTCCGCCTGGGCGAGCGCGGCGGCGTCGTTGACCCCGTCACCAACCATGGCGACGCTGTGCCCCTGCGCCTGGAGCTTCCTGACGACCTCGGCCTTGTCACGCGGCATGACCTCGGCGATGACCTCGGTGATGCCGACCTCGGCCGCCACGGACTCGGCGACCGCCTTGTTGTCGCCGGTCAGCAGGACGGGCGTCAGCCCCAGGGCGCGCAGCCGCCGGACCGCTTCGGCGCTGGTCCCCTTGACGGCGTCGGCGACCTCGAGGACCGCACGCGCCTCGCCGTCCCAGGCCACGGCTATCACGGTTCGCCCGCCCTTCTCGGCCAGGTCCTTGGCGTCCCTGAGCTCTTCGGGGAGCACCACGGCCCGTTCGGCCAGCAGCTTCTCGCGGCCCACGAGGACGTCGTGGCCGTCCACGACGCCCTGGACACCGAGGCCGGGGATGCTGGCGAACTCCTCGGGAGCGGGCAGCGCGCCGACCCTCGCGGCGGCGCCCTCGGCGACCGCCCGGGCGATCGGGTGCTCGGAGGAGTGCTCCAACGCACCGGCGAGGCGCAGCACTTCGGCCTCGTCCACCTCCCCTGTGGTGTGGACCTTCAGCAGCGTCATACGGCCTGTGGTGACGGTGCCCGTCTTGTCGAGGAGGATCGTGTCGGCCCTGCGGGTGTTCTCCAGGACCTCCGGCCCCTTGATCAGGATGCCCAGCTGGGCCCCGCGCCCGGTGCCGACCAGCAGGGCGGTGGGGGTGGCCAGCCCGAGGGCGCAGGGGCAGGCGATGATCAGTACGGCGACGGCGGCGGTGAAGGCCGCGGTGAGTCCGGCGCCCGAGCCGAGCCAGAAGCCGAGTGTGGCGAGCGCCAGCGCGATGACGACCGGCACGAACACCGCGGAGATCCGGTCGGCCAGGCGCTGGGCGGCGGCCTTGCCGTTCTGCGCCTCCTCCACGAGCGCGGCCGTCCTCGCCAGCTGGGTGTCGGCCCCCACCCTGGTGGCCTCGACGACCAGGCGCCCGCCGGCGTTGAGCGTGGCCCCGGTGACGGGGTCACCCGCGGAGACCTCGACGGGTACCGACTCACCGGTGAGCATCGAGGCGTCCACGGCGGATGAACCCTCGACCACCGTCCCGTCCGTGGCGATCTTCTCCCCGGGGCGGACCAGGAAGTGGTCTCCGACCTGCAGGGCGGCCGTGGGCAGCGTGGTCTCACGGCCTTCGCGCACCACGGTGACCTCCTTGGCGCCCAGCTCCATGAGCGCCTTGAGGGCGGCGCCCGCCTTGCGCTTCGAGCGGGCCTCGAAGTACCGGCCGGCCAGGATGAAGGCCGTGACTCCGGCCGCGGCCTCCAGATAGATGTTCCCCGCTCCGTCGCTGCGGCCGATCGTGAACGAGAAGGGGTGCGTCATGCCGGGCATCCCGGCCGTTCCGAGGAACAGCGCCCACAGAGACCACAGGAACGCGGCCGATGTGCCGAGCGAGATCAGGGTGTCCATGCTGGCCGCGCCATGCCTGGCGTTGGTCCAGGCGGCGCGGTGGAAGGGCCATGCCGCGTAGGTGACGACCGGAGCGGCCAGCGTGAGGGAGAGCCACTGCCAGTACGCGAACTGGAGGGCGGGGATCATCGCCATCGCAATGACCGGTGCGGCGAGCACCGCTGCCGTGACGAGCCTCTGCCGCAGGGACGACAGCTCGGCGTCGGGGCGCCCGTCGCCGGCCTCGCCCGCGGCCGGTGCGCCGGCGTCGCCGGGCCCGGGACGGGCGGGCGCCGGCGGGCGGGCGGTGTAGCCGGTGGCCTCGACCGTGGCGACCAGGTCGTCGACCGAGACGTCATCGGCGAAGGCGACCCTGGCCTTCTCCGTGGCGTAGTTGACGGTGGCCTCGACCCCCTCCATGCGATTGAGCTTCTTCTCGATCCGCGCCGCGCAGGAGGCACAGGTCATGCCGCCGATGGCGAGCTCGACCCGGGCGGTGCCGGGCTTCGTGGGAGTCATGTCCTGCACCTCGTCCGAACGGGGACGGCATACCCCTTATGGGTATCCTTCCATGCCTCCAGATATACCCCCTGCCCGTATGCAGCGCAAGCTCCCAGAAAGGGCTTGAACATACCCCCATGGGGTATACGATCGAAGTGTCG
Source organism: Streptomyces sp. NPDC057287 (assembly GCF_042667905.1). Lineage (NCBI taxonomy): Bacteria > Bacillati > Actinomycetota > Actinomycetes > Kitasatosporales > Streptomycetaceae > Streptomyces > Streptomyces sp. NPDC057287. The sequence continues at coordinate 139,892 of NZ_JBHUYV010000020.1, forward strand.
GACCCCCGCGGGCCCTCCGCGCAGAGAGCACAGGAGCAGCCATGAATCCCGCCGCGAAGATCACCGCGTTCACCGCCGCCCTCGCGGTCTCCTTCGGGGCCGCCTACGGTGTCGGCCTCGCGGCCGGCCCGGAGGACGGCTCCACCGCCTCCCCCAAGCGCTCCGGACACGCGGAAAGCAGCACGTCACGCGCCGAGGAGGGCCCCACCGGCCCCCCTGCCGGGGGTCTCCAGGTCACCGAGGGCGGATACACGCTCGACCTCAGGAATCCGCGCGTGAAGGCCGGGCAGCGGAGCGACCTCCGCTTCGCCGTCCGCGACCGGGCCGGCCGGCAGGTCACGGACTTTCAGCGCGAACACGGCAAGGAACTCCACCTGATCCTCGCCTCACGCGACCTGGCCACCTACCGCCACCTGCATCCGGTCCGCGCGGCCGACGGCACGTGGAGCACCCCCGTCGCGCTGCCGGCCGCGGGCGACTACCGGGTCTTCGCCGACTTCACCCCCGGCGGCGGGAGCGCCACCGGCCTGACCCTGGGCGCGGATCTGGCCGCCTCCGGGCCGTACGAGCCGGCGGAACTGCCGAAGCCCGCCGCGACGGCGTCGGTCGACGGATACACCGTCTCGCTGAACGGCACCCTGCGCCCGGACGCGCCGGAGCGCCTCGTTTTCACCGTGCGGAAGGACGGCAGGCCCGTCACCGGCCTTCAGCCCTATCTGGGCGCGTACGGACATCTCGTCGCCCTGCGCGCCGGCGACCTCGCCTATGCGCACGTCCATCCGGAGGCAGACCCCGGCGACGGCCCCCGGAAGCGTGGGCCGCACGTATCGTTCACGGCTACGGCACCCGGCTCGGCCACCTACCGCCTGTTCCTGGACTTCAAGCACGACGGGAAGGTCCGGACGGCGGCCTTCACCGTCCCGTCCGGCGCGACAGCGCAGGAGCCCCGGCAGGCCGAACCCTCGGGTGGCCACGAGGACGGCCCGTCGGACGGCGGCCACGGGCACTGACCCCGCCGGCGCCGGTGCTCCGTCGGCCCGTGAACCGGAACTGCGGAGCACCGCGCCGGTGGCAGCGTGGGACCGCGCACCCCCGCTACAGGGCGGTGAGCCGCGCCAGTGTCTGCTCCAGGTCCTCGCGCAGCGTGCGGCCCGCCGCGTCGCCGTCCCCCCGCGCGACGGCGTCCACCAGCGCGGCGTGGTCGTCGTCGCCGTGGTTCGGGTCCCCGGAGCGCAGGTCGAGCAGCTCCAGCATGTCGATCAGCCCCCGGCGCAACGAGGGCACGAACTCGGTGAACAGGGCCGAGAGAACGGGGTTGTGCGCGGCCGCGACCACGGCGGCGTGCAGGGCGATGTCCGCGTCGACGAACGCGGCGTCGCCCTCCCCCGCGGCGTCGCGGCGTCCGGCGAGGGCCGCCGAGAGACCGGCGATGTCCTCATCCGTCCGACGTCGTGCGGCCAGGCGCGCGGCCTCGACCTCGATGCCGATGCGGACCTCGTAGACATCGGTGACCGCCGCGCGGCGCAACTGCGCGGACCAGTCCTCCTTGGCCTCGGACGCGATCACGAAGACGCCCGCCCCCTGCCGTGCCTGCACCAGCCCCGCACCGGAAAGTGCGCGCAGCGCCTCACGGACCGTCGACCGCCCGACACCGAGGGATGCGGCCAGAGTGGTCTCGCCGGGGAGTTTCGTGCCCACGGGCCAGGTCCCGCCGGTGATCTGGTCGCGCAGATGCTCGGCGGCCTGCTCGACCAGCGGCGAGGGTCTCAGGGGTCCCAGCGGCATGTGTGTCCACTTCCCGTGCACACCTCAGGTTGTCTGAGGAGTTCGTTCCGGCTACTGTACCCGGCATGCCGCTGAACGAGCTTCTTCTTCTCGTCCGCCGCTGCGGGGCCTGACACTCGGACGACCGGCCCCCCGCAGCGGGTGTCGGGCTGTGCCGGTCATCTCATGGCCGACCGAAAAGTGGCTTCCCACGATGGCTCCCCCCTTCGAGACCCTGGCGTTTCCCACCCTGCGCACTCCGTCCGGCAACCTCCCGGCGGACGCACCGGTCTGGAACCCCCAGCGCCCGAGCTCGATGCCCCACCACCGCTACCGTCCCGCTCACGACCGGGTGGCGCTGCCCCTGACGGACCGCACCTGGCCGTCGCGCCGGCTCGAGAGGGCTCCCCTGTGGGTGCCCGTCGACCTGCGGGACGGCAATCAGGCACTGGCCGAGCCCATGGACACCGAGCGCAAGCGCCGCCTGTTCGATCTCCTGGTCGCCATGGGCTTCAAGGAGATCGAGGTCGGCTACCCGTCCGCCAGCAGGACCGACTTCGACTTCGTACGCCATCTCGCCGGGAGCGGCGCGGTGCCCGACGACGTGACGGTCTCCGTGTTCACGGCTGCCCGCCAGGACCTGATCGACCGGACCGTCGAGTCCATCGAGGGACTCCCCCACGCCGTCGTGCACCTCTACACCGCCACCGCGCCCGTATGGCGGGACGTCGTTCTCGGCCGGTCCCGCCCCGAGGTCGACGCACTGATCAGGGACGCCGCCACCCACCTGATGCGGCGCGCCGGCGAACGGCCGGACGCGGACGTCCGGTTCGAGTTCTCCCCGGAGGTCTTCAACCTCACCGAGCCCGACTTCGTCCTGGACATCTGCAACGGCCTCACCGAGCTGTGGGAGGCGAGCCCGGACCGGCCGGTGATCCACAACCTGCCGGCCACGGTGGAGATCGCCACCCCCAACGTCTACGCCGACCAGATCGAGTACATGCACCGCCACCTGGCGCGCCGCGACTCCGTCGTCCTCTCGGTGCACCCGCACAACGACCGGGGTACCGGTGTCGCCTGCGCCGAACTGGCCGTGCTGGCGGGCGCCCAGCGCGTCGAGGGCTGCCTGTTCGGCAACGGCGAGCGCACGGGAAACGTCGACCTGGTGACTCTGGCCCTGAACCTGTACGCACAGGGCGTCGACCCGATGGTCGACTTCTCCGACATCGACGCGGTGCGCGAGGTGGTGGAGCACTGCAACCGGCTCCCGGTCCATCCCCGGCACCCCTACGGCGGTGAACTCGTGCACACGGCGTTCTCCGGTACCCACCAGGACGCCATCGCCAAGGGCATGGCCCACCACGCGAAGCAGGCCGCCGAGTCCGGGGTGAGCGCCGGACAGGCTCCCTGGGCGGTTCCGTACCTGCCCATCGACCCGCATGACATCGGCCGTACGTACGAGGAGGTCATCCGCGTCAACTCCCAGTCCGGCAAGGGCGGGATCGCCCATCTGCTCCGCACCCACCACGGGCTGGACCTGCCGCGCGCGATGCGCCAGGACTTCTCCCGCACGGTGCAGGAGGTCACGGACGGCACCGGGCGCGAGCTCTCGCACAAGGAGCTGTGGGAGCTCTTCCGCAGCACCTACATCACCCCGGCCCAGGACGGCACCCTCACCCTGGAGTCCTGGTCCACCTCGGAAACCGGGACCGGGGGCCACGAGTTCACCTGCGAGCTCCGCACCGGCGGGCAGGTCCGCTCCTGCCGGGGTGACGGCGACGGACCGCTGTCCGCCCTGACGGACGCCCTGCGTTCGGCGGGTGTCACGGTCGACGTCCTGCGCTGCACCGAGCACGCCACCGCGACAGGTCCCGGCAGCACGGCCGTCGCCTACACCGAGTGCCGCGCGAACGGGGTGACCCGCTGGGGATCCGGCCGGGACACCTCGGTCCTCGCCGCATCCGTCCACGCGGTCATGGCCGCCGTCAACCGGACCGGAGCGCAGGCCTGATGACGGACACGCAACCGGTGCTCCGCGTGAGCGACGTGGACCTCGTCCGCGACGGGAACCCGATCCTCAGCGACGTGTCACTGACCGTCCGGGGCGGCGAGCACTGGGCCCTGCTCGGCGCCAACGGTGCGGGCAAGAGCACGCTGCTCGGCCTCCTGGGCGCGCTCACCCACCCCACCCGGGGAAGGGTCGAGGTCCTGGGGCACGAGCTGGGGCGGGTCGACCTGCGCCGACTGCGCACGTACGTCGGCCACGTCGACCCGCGCCACGCGCTGCGCTCGCCGCTCAGGGTCCGCGACGTCGTCCTGACGGGTCTGACCAACACCATCGAGCCCCTCCCCCGCTGGCGGCCCACACCGGAGCAGACCGAACTGGCCGAGGAACTCACCGGCCTGCTCGGCCTCGCCGGGAGACGCGAGGCACGGTGGCCGACCCTGTCCCAGGGCGAGCGGGGACGCGCCCTGATCGCGCGGGCGCTGATGCCGCGGCCGCGGCTGCTGCTCCTGGACGAACCGGCGACGGGCCTGGACGTCGCGGGACGGGAGCAGCTGATCGAACGGCTCGACTCGCTCCAGCAGAGCTCACCCGAGCTCGCGTCGGTCCTGGTCACGCACCACCTGGAGGAGCTTCCCCCCGGCACGACGCATGTGATGCTGCTGCGTGAGGGCCGGTGCCTGGCCTCGGGTCCCGTCGGGGAGGTGCTGACCAGCGATCAGGTCAGCAAGTGCTTCGACCATCCGGTCCGCCTCAGCCGCTTCGAGGGCAGGTGGAGCGTGCGGACGAACCGCCGGCCCGGCTGACGGGCCGCCCTCCCCCGGCGGGGGACCCGCCGGCCGCGTCGGTGTCGGCCCCGTGCCCCTGGTCCCATCAGGAGGGAGCACCGACGTCGTCGCCCGGCTGGACGAGGCCGCGGATCAGCCCGCCGCCGCTGCGGACCGGACCGGCCCCGAGACGCCGCCCGAGGGCGCCCCGCCCATCGGTTCCGACGCCGTCCCGCCGCGCTCCGACGCCGGAGCGGCCTGCTCGGTCTCCCGGAACGCCGCGACGGTGTGCCGGACGAAGCGCCGGATGCCCGGCGTCGTCCGCTCCTTCGGCCAGACCAGCCGCAGAGGAACGGCCGGTCCGTCCTCCAGCCGGATACCGACGGTCCCCTCGGGCGCACCGGCGCCGTCGGACGGCAGGGCCGCGAGCGCGACCGCCTGTCCGAGCCGGACGACCGCGAGCATCTGCAGACCGTCGCTCACCTGGGGGCCCGGCGTACCGGGCAGGCCGTCCGGCCACAGGCCGGGGTCGCCGACCTGGGGGCCCGGCCCCAGCCAGCGGAGCAGCGGTTCACCGGCGAGGTCGGCGATCCGCAGCGAGTCCCTGCCGGCCAGCGGGTGCGAGGCCCCCACCAGCACGCAGACGGCTTCGCGGCGCAGCACCACGCCGTGCAGCCCGTGGTCACGCAGCGGCGCACGCCAGAGCGCGATGTCGGCCTGGCCCGACCGCAGCCGGTCGAGCTGGTCGTCGACGGTGCCGACGACGGTCCGGGCCGGATGCGCAGGGTCGGCCTCGTTGTACGACCGGACCATCCCGTCCAGCAGCGCCGCGTCGCAGCCGGGGCCGCTGACCGTCACCGAAGCCTGCTGCTCGCCGGCCCGGCGCACGCGCGAGCTCACGTTTCCCGCCTGCGCCAGCAACGATCTGCCCTCGTCGAGCATCGCGTGCCCGGCGGCGGTGAGCGTGACGCCCTTCGGGGTACGCAGCAGCAGGGTGGCGCCCATGGTCCTCTCCAGGGCCAGGATCGCCCGGGAGAGTGCGGGCTGAGTCATCGCCAGCCGTTGTGCGGCGCGGGTGAAGTTGCCTTCCTCCGCCACCGCGACGAAGTAGTGGACCTGCCGGATCTCCACGTCACCCATACGGACATCCTCCCACCTGGGCCCATGCCGTCGCGGCATCGCGCCATGCCTGATCGGAACTTCCACGAGCGGAGCCGGGGCTGTCTGCTGGAGGAACGGACGGAGGGCGACCCGCCTCCCGGACGACGCATCGAGCTGGGAGCACAGGATGACCGAGCACGCCCCGAAGAAGGCAGTGGTGACGGCCGGCACCGGCGGAATAGGCCTGGAGACCGCCCTCGGACTGGCGCGTCAGGGCTGGGACGTCACCGTCGTCGCGCGCGACGAAGGACGCGGAGAGGCCGCGGTGGCCCACCTCGACGAGGCCTCCGGACGCCGTGCGGGACGCTTCGTCCGCGCGGATCTGTCGTCCCTCGCCGAGACCCGGCGGCTCGGGGAACGCCTCGCCGACGAAGGCGCCTTGGACCTTCTGGTGAACAACGTCGGTGGCATGTGGACCGGCCGCCGGGAGAACCCGGAGGGCATCGAGGCGAGCATCGCCCTGAACCACCTGTCTCCCCGCGTCCTCACCGAGGCGCTGCTCGACGCGCTCGCCGCCGCGGCCCCGAGCCGCATCGTGAACGTCACGTCGAGCGCGATCGCCGCGGCACAGACCGTCTTCGACGACGCCGAACCGCCGGGCCCCCACTACGGCCTGGCCGTCACCGGACGGGCCAAACTGGCCCATCTCGCGTACTCCATGGAGCTCGCCGAGCGCCTGGAGCCCAGGGGCATCGCGGTCCTCGCCGCCGATCCCGGCGCCGCGGCGACAGACAACGCCTCCCACATGACCATCGACATCCTGCCGCCGGCGCTGCGACCCCACTGGGAGCAGATCCAGCAGGGCGTCTCGGCTCCCGTCGCCTCCGCCGCGAAGAGCCCGCTGGCCGCCGCCACCGACCCGGCCCTGGAGGGTCGCACCGGACTGGTCGTCGGTCCCGCCGGAACCGTGGACGACACGCTCCTCGCCTTCGTCACACCGGAGCTCTCCGAGGCCGTGCGCACCTGGACGGCGAAGCTCATGGCGACGGTGGCGCAGGCGTCCTGACTTACCGCCGGCTCCTGCGGGCCCGGCGATCCGGCCGGGACCGGGAGCCGACGGGGCGGCGCGGCTACCGCACCAGGCAGGGCCGCTTGGCGTCGAACGTCCAGCCGGGGACGAGGTGCTGCATGGCCGCGGCGTCGTCCCGTGCCCCCAGCGCCTCCTTCAGGTAGAGCTCGTGGGCCGCGTGCAGACGGTCCGTGTCGAGCTCGACGCCCAGGCCGGGTGCCTCGGGGACGGCGATCTCGCCGGCGGCGATCCGGGGCGGGTTCACGGTCAGCCGCTCCAGGCCCTCCTGCCAGATCCAGTGCGTGTCCAGGGCGTTGTACTCGCCGGGTGCGGCGGCACCGCAGTGCGTGATCATGGCGAGGGAGATGTCGAAGTGGTTGTTGGAGTGGCAGCCCCAGGTCAGGCCCATCGCGTTGCAGAGCTGCGCCACCCGCACCGAACCCTGCATGGTCCAGAAGTGCGGGTCGGCCAGCGGGATGGACACGGACTGCAGGGCGAGGGCGTGGGTCAGCTGCCGCCAGTCGGTCGCGATCATGTTGGTCGCGGTCGGAAGGCCCGTCGCCCGGCGGAACTCGGCGAGGACCTCCCTCCCCGAGTAGCCGTCCTCCGCCCCGCAGGGGTCCTCGGCGTAGGCGAGCGTGCCCACCAGCGGGGAGCACAGCTCGATCGCCTCGCGCAGCGACCAGGCGCCGTTGGGGTCGAGGGTGATGCGCGCGGCGGGGAAGCGGTCCTTGAGGGCGCGTACGGCCTCGACCTCCTCCGCGCCCGCGAGGACTCCGCCCTTCAGCTTGAAGTCCCGGAAGCCGTAGAGGCCGTAGGCGGCCTCGGCCTGGCGGACGATCGCCTCGGGTGTGAGGGCCTCTTCGTGACGGATGCGGTACCAGTCCACGTCGGACGCGGGCTCGCGGACGTAGTCGAGACCGGTGCGGTCGGGGTCGCCGACGTAGAAGAGGTAGCCCAGCATCCGTACGGAGTCGCGCTGCTGACCGTCCCCCAGCAATGCCGCGACGGGGACGTCGAGGTGCTGGCCCAGCAGGTCGAGCAGTGCGGACTCGACGGCCGTGACGGCGTGCACGGTGGTCCGCAGGTCGAAGGTCTGGGCGCCCCGTCCCCCCGAGTCGCGGTCCGCGAACCGGCTCCCGATCTCGCGCAGGACGCGCTTGTAGTCGCCCACCTTCGCGCCGACGACCAGGGACTCGGAGTCCCGCAGGGTCCGGGTGATCTTCTCGCCTCCGGGCACCTCCCCCAGTCCCGTACGGCCCTCGGAGTCCTTGAGGACGACGATGTTGCGGGTGAAGAAGGGACCGTGGGCGCCGGAGAGGTTCAGCTCCATGCAGTCGCGGCCGGCGACGGGATAGACGGCGAAGTGGGTGACGGTCGGCTGGTTCATGCTGGTCGGACTCCTTGGGTGTGACGGGGGCGGGCAGGGACCGGGGCATTCACGGACTGAGGACGTCGAGCGCCCACTCCGCGGCCAGGACGCCGCCGAGGCCGAGGACCGCGAGCACCGTCGTGTAGCCGGTACGGACCTTGATCGCCTGGACGACCGAGAGGTTGAAGTACTCCTTGAACAGCCAGAAGCCGGGATCGTTGACGTGGGAGAAGGCGATCGACCCGCACGAGACGGCGAGCACCATCATCTCGGGGTGGGTGCCGCTGCCCGCCAGGAGCGGGAGCACCACGCCGGAGGCGGTGACCACGGCGACGGTGGCCGAACCGAGCGCGATGCGCAGGATGGCGGCGATGAGCCACGCGAGGATGATCGGCGAGATGGACCAGTGCTCGGTGATGTCCTTGATGTAGTCGGATATCCCGCCTTCGACGAGGACGTTCTTGAACGCGCCGCCCGCGCCGATGACCAGCAGGATCATCGCCATCGCCTGGGCCGCCGAGGCGCAGGAGGCGCTGACGTCGGCCAGGCTGCGGCCGATCCGCGGTCCGAGGGCCCAGGCGGCCAGGAGGAGGGCCAGCAGGAGAGCGACGGGCGCCGAGCCGATGAAGGCGACCCCGTGGAGGAAGGGGCTCTCACCGGTCGTGAGCATGTCGGTCACGGCAGCCCCGGCGATCAGCACCACCGGGAAGAGGGCCACGAACAGCGACCAGCCCATGCCGGGCATCTCCTCGTCGGTGAACTCCCGCTCACTGACGAGGCCCTTGGGCATGGAGGGGTTCATGGCCCTGACGAACGGCAGGCGCGGCCACACCAGGGCGACGAGCGCGCCGGCGGGTACGGCGATGAACAGGCCGTAGAGGAGGGTGTGTCCGACGGAGGCGTGGAAGGTCGCCGCCACGGCGGTGGGGCCGGGGTGCGGCGGCAGGAAGCTGTGCATCGTGGACAGGGAGATCGACATCGGCAGGCCCACCCACAGCAGGTTCACGCCGGTGACCCTGACCAGCGTGAACGCGATGGGCACGATGATGATGAAGGCGACCTCGTAGAACATGGTCACGCCGATGAGCATGGACGTGACCACCATGGCCAGTTGGACCCCGCGCGGCCCGAAGGCGTCGAGCAGCCTGCCCGCGATCCGCTGGGCCGCCCCGGAGTCGCCCATGACCCTGCCGACCATGGCGCCGAGGCCGATGGTGAGCATGGTGTCGCCGATCTGGTCCCCGATGCCCGCCGAGAGGATGTCCGGGATCTCGACCGCCGGGATCCCCTGGACCAGCGCGACGCCGATCGCCACGAGCAGGAGCGCGGCGAAGCCGTTGAGTTTCATACGGGTCATCAGGAGCAGCAGCACGAGAACGCTGATCCCGACCACGACGAGCGGCATGTCAGTTCCCCTTTGAACTGTCGGACTGTGGGGGTGGTCGTACCGCCGGCCCCCGAGGGCTCCCGGCGGGAGCATGGGCCGGCACTGCGGGGGGGGTGGATCAGGCGGTGCGGCGGCGTGGGGCGCCGACCAGGTCCCGCCCGGCGTCGAGGTTCTTCTCCAGGTCGGCGAGGTCCGCCGGTCCGGGATCGGCGAGCTGCGCGCGCACCGGGCCGTCCCGGAAGCCGTTGAGCGGGAAGGAGGGCACCCCGCCCGCCATGCTCCGGCTCAGCCGCCGGGCGATGCCCTCGATGTCCGTGCGGAACCGCTCCACAAACTCTCATCCCCATATGCAGATGACGTATATGTATGAGAACGGAGGTTAGGCGGGTGAACGCGACGGGGTCAATGGGTGCGGCAGCGCGGATCTACGATGTGGAGATGCCGGAGAACAGCGGGGTCCGTGGGGTCAAGTCGGCGTCCCGTACGGTCGCGCTGCTCGAACTGCTCGCCGCACGCGGCGACCGGCCGGCCCGCCTCGACGAACTCTCCGAGGAGCTGGGCGTCCCGCGCAGCAGCATGTACCAGCTGCTGCGGACCCTCATCGACTGCGGCTGGGTGCGCACCGACACGACGGGGTCCCTCTACGGCATCGGCATCCGCGCCCTGCACACGGGGACGAGCTACCTGGACAGCGATCCGCACGTGCGCGCGGCCCGCCCCTATCTCGACGAGGCCTCGGACGCGCTCGGCGAGACGATCCACCTGGCCCGGCTCGACGGGCCCAACGTCGTCTATCTCGCGACGCGCGAGTCCCATGAGTACCGGCGCACCCTCAGCAGGGTCGGCCGCAGGATTCCGGCCCACGCCGGAGCGCTCGGCAAGGCCCTGCTCGCCGAGCGCCCGGATGACCGGCTTCCCCTCCCCGAGGGACCTCTGGCGCCTCGCACGGAGCACACGCACACCGACCGCAGCGCCCTGCTCGCGGACCTCGCCGAGGTGCGCGAGCGCGGCTACTCCGTCGAGCACGAGGAGACGGTGACCGGAATCGCGGGTTTCGGGTTCGCCCTGCGGTACGACTCGCCGGCCGTCGACGCCATCAGCTGCTCGGTGCCGCTCGCCCGGCTCAGCGAGGAGCACGAGACCCGGGTCGTGGCGGTCATGCGGGAGATCCGGACGAAGATCGAGAGCGTCCGGTCCCCCGCGTCGGGCGCTCCCGACTGGCGCTGATCCGTACGCGGCCCGGGAGGGCCGGCCCGGGCGGTGCGCCGGCCGATCTGCCGCGCCTGCGGGAACGCCCGCCCGCCCTCGCCTTCCGCCGCCTCAGCCGCAGGGCACGTCGAGCGCGTTCAGGAGCCGGTCGACGTCGTCGTCGCACGTGTAGGGCGCGAGACCGACCCGTACGCCGCCCCCGTCCCCCAGCCCGAGCCGCCGGGAGGCCTCCAGCGCGTAGAACGATCCGGCGGGCGCGTCCACGCCACGCTCGGCCAGCTGCCGGGAGATGTCCCCGGGGTCCCTGCCCGCCACCGTGAACAGGGTGGTCGGGGTGCGCCGTGCCGCGCGCGAATGCACCGTGACGCCGTCCAGTGCGGCCAGGCCCGCCTCGATGCGGCCGCGCAGCCGGTCCTCGTGCAGGGCGAGCGCCGCGAACGCACGCCCCAGGCCCTCCCGACGGCTGCCCGCGCCGGGGACGAGCCCTGCGAGGAAGTCCACCGCCGCCGTCGCTCCGGCGAGCAGTTCGTAGGGCAGCGTGCCGAGTTCGAACCGCTCGGGTACGGCGTCGGAGGAGGGCAGCAGCTTGTCCGGGCGCAGGCTCTCCAGCAGTTCGCGCCGCCCGGTCAGGACACCCAGATGCGGTCCGAGGAACTTGTACGGCGAGCAGACCAGAGTGTCCGCGCCCAGAGCGGTCAGGTCGACCGCGGCGTGCGAGGCGTAGTGCACCGCGTCGACATGGAACAGGGCGCCGGCCCGGTGCGCCAGCGCGGCGAGGGCCGGGATGTCGGGGCGGGTGCCGATGAGGTTGGAGGCGGCGGTGACGGCGACGAGCCGGGTGCGGCCGGACAGCACGGCCTCGACGTGCCCCGTGCCCAGCTCACCCGTCCCGGGGTCGAAGTCGGCCCACCGGACCGTCGCCCCCACCGCCTCGGCGGCCTGGATCCAGGGCCGGATGTTCGAGTCGTGGTCCAGCCGGGACACCACCACCTCGTCCCCCGGACCCCAGTCCTTGGCCAGGGTGCGCGCCAGGTCGTAGACGAGCTGTGTGGCACTGCGCCCGAACACCACCGTGTCCGCCTCCGTGCCGAGCAGATCGGCCAGGGCCATGCGCGCGCCCGCCACGATGGCCTCGGCGTTGCGCCCGCCTTCCGTGAGCACCCCGCGGTTGGCCAGCGGCCGGGTGAGGGCCTCGGTGATCGCGTCGATGACCTGCTGGGGCGTCTGGGTGCCACCCGGCGCGTCGAAGCGGGCCGTTCCCGCCTTCAGCGCCGGGAAGCAGGCACGGATCGCCTGCGCATCGAGGGTGTCGGGGGTGTGGTCGGTCTCGCTGGTCAAGGGACACTCCGGGAAAGAGGGGGCGGCTGGCACCGCGTCGCGTACGCCACGCTCATGATGGCAGCGCAGGCCAGAGGCCTTCCAGGGCCGGGGCGCAGGCTCATTGGTCCCGCCTCCCGGGCATACGGAAGCGGGGGCCGCCCCGCGCGACGGCCCCCGCCCCGGGGGAGGTTCAGCGGCGAGCCGTCGTCACGGCTCGCCGCCTCGTGCACTTCGGCCGCCCCGGACAGCTCCGGGTGAGCCGGTCCCGGACGGACGCCGGGACCTCGCCGCTATCCGGCGTACGTCTCGAATTCGGCGACCTTCGGCGTCCCCGTCGAGCCGGTGATCTCGAACGTGAGCTTCTTCAGCGACGTCTGGGCGATGGTGATCGCACCAGCCCCGCTGCCGGACTTCAGGACGGCGCCGGTGTCACCGTTGAGCAGCCTCCAGGAACCGATGGCGGAACCCGACGCCTCCCGGATGTTGACCTTGGACACGGAGGTGGCGGTGCCCCACTTGACCGAGATGGAACCGGTCGAGCCGGCCGGCGACCAGTAGGTGCTCAGGTCACCGTCGCGCACGTTGCCGTAGCTCGACCCAGAGGCCTTGCTGGAGCCGTCGGCCCCGGCGCCGAGACTGAGGTTGGTCCCGCTGGGCTGGGTGGGGTCCGGTGTGGGGTCGGTCGGGTCCGGGGTCGGGTCCGTCGGGTCCGGGGTCGGGGTGGGTGTGGTCGGCGAGCAGCTGCCGTCCGACACCTTCAGGCCCTTGTTGGCGCCCGCCGTCTGGGCCACGACGCCCGGGACGCAACTCGCGGCGTCGAGGGTGAACGCGTAAGGGATGCTGACGGTGGTGTTGGACGTCGGGTTGGGCCCGGCGGGGTTGTTCTCGCTGCCGCGCGCGGACCACGTCACGTTGTCGAACGTGTTGCCGCTGACCTGCCAGTACCCGGCTGCGTCGGTGTAGAAGGTGCCAAGGACGTCCTTGGAGTCCTTGAAGTAGTTGTTGTCGACCTTCGCCTTCGCGCCGGCCCGGGAGTTGATGCCGGACTCGTTCAGCTTCACGTAGTAGTTGTTGTAGATGTGCGCGATGCCGCCGCGCAGCAGGGGCGCGCGCGAGTCGATGTTCTCGTACAGGTTGTGGTGGTACGTGATGAAGCCGTTGGAGAGCTCGGTCTCGCTGGACCCGACGAGTCCGCCTCGGCCGGAGTTGCGCAGGGTGCTGTAGGACAGCGTGACGTACTGCGTGTTGTCCTTCATGTCGAAGAGGCCGTCGTAGCCCTCCGACTCCCCGCCCGACGCCTCGAGCGTGGTGTGGTCGACCCAGACGTTGCGGACGTCGCTCTCCATCCCGATGGCGTCACCGCCGTTGGACGTGGGCGAGCCGGACTTCTTGACGTTCTTGACCGTCACGTTCTGGATGATGATGTTGCTGGACTGGCGGATGTGGATGCCCAGCTGGTCGAACACGGCGCCGCTGCCGACGCCGACGATCGTGACGTTGCTGATCTGCTTGAGCTCGATCACCCCGGCGGCGGTGTTGCAGCTGTCGCCCGACACCTTCGCGGTGTTGCCGTGGTTGATCGTCCCCTCGACCTGGATGATGATCGGGGTGCTGGCGCTGGCACGGTTGCACAGGGCTGTGTGGATCGCGGTGCCCGTGGTGGCGCGCACCGTCTGTCCGCCGGCGCCACCGGTGGTTCCGCCGTTCTGAGTCGCGTAACCGGTGGCACCACCGGCTACCGCGGCCGACGCCTCGGGCATCGTCAGGACCACGCCGGTCGCGCCCGCGACCGCCATCGTGGCCACTGCCGCGTACAGTCGCCGTGCGACTGATCGTCTCATGTTCGTGTCCCCATTCGTCTTCGCACGCTGATGTGATCAGCTGCTTCATGCCGCGGTCGCAACGGCGAGCCTGCGGGGGTGCCGCCCCGTCAAGGGGCCGCTCCCACAAGCCGGTTGTGCAGGTACTTCTCCATGCGGTCGGGACGGCCGTTCGGCCGTGGCCCTGGGGTGCGAGGGCGTCGGTGTCCGCCGGGAACCGGTGCGGTGCACCTTCGTTCCCCGACGGGCCGACATCCCGGGTGAAGCCCTGGGCCACACCGGTGGCGGCTCGTACGCGTCCGTCACGACGGCCGTCGCGACGGACGCTTCCACCGGAACGGATCCAGGTCACGGAAAGCGCTTTCTGTCCGCGACAATAGAGCGGCCCGGACCAGACTGACAAGGTTCATGACACTTGTGGATCCGGATCGGCCGTGTCTCGCCCGGCACCCCCGCGACTCCGGGGGACACAGATCGCCACGAAGGGCATGGACCGCCCAACTGCCTTGCCGGCATACCTGTTGCCGTGGCGGCGTGTCGGTTGCTCAGATGGCGCCGCCGGCCCGCAGGGCGTCGATCCGGGCGGGTGAGTAGCCCAACTGGGCCAGGATCCGCCCGGTGTGCTCGCCGAGGGCGGGAACGGCGTCCATGCGCGGGGCGGTGCCGGCCAGGTCGACGGGCGGGACCAGGGCCGCCACCGTCTCCCCGCCGGGTACGAGCACGTCCCGCCAGCGGTCCCGGCCGGTCAGCACGGGATGTTCCAGGAACTGCTTCACGTCGTTGACCGCGGCGTTGGCGATGCCGATGGTGTCGAGCAGCTTCATCACCTCAGCGCTGTCCGACACGGCGATCCGTTCGGCCAGCAGCGCGTCGACCTCGTCGCGGTGGCTGACCCGGGCGGATCCGGTGGCGAAGCGCGGGTCCCCGGTGAGGCCGGGCGCGCCGAGGAACCGCTCGCACAGGACGGCCCATTCGCGCTCGTTCTGCACGGAGAGCAGGACGTCCTTGCCGTCGGCCGCCGTGTACGTGCCGTACGGGGCGATCGTGGCGTGCCGGGTGCCGATCCGGGGCGGCTGCGTGCCGGTGTACGCCGTGTAGTAGGCGGGCTGGCCCATCCATTCCGCCAGCGCCTCGAACAGCGAGACCTCGACGGCGCGTACGGACCCGCGGGTCGCACGCGTGAACAGGGCGGTGAGAATGCCGCTGTAGGCGTACATGCCCGCGGCGATGTCGGCGACCGACACCCCGACCCGGGCGGCCTCCTGGGCGCTGCCCGTCAGCGAGACGAGACCGGTCTGGCACTGCACCAGCAGGTCGTAGGCCTTGCGGTCCGCCCAGGGTCCGCTCGACCCGTACCCGGTGACGGAACAGGGGATCAGCGACGGGAAGCGCTCCGCCAGGTCCTCGGCCCCCAGGCCCATGCGCGCGGCGGCACCGGGCGCCAGGTTCTGCACGAACACGTCCGCCCGGGCCAGGAGTTCTTCCAGGACCTGCCGGCCCTCTTCGGACTTCAGGTCGAGGGTCACCGACTCCTTGGACCGGTTCAGCCACACGAAGTAGCTGGACTGGCCGTGCACCGTGGTGTCGTACCGTCGGGCGAAATCGCCGCCGTCCGGGCGCTCCACCTTGATCACCCGCGCTCCGAGGTCGGCGAGCTGGCGGGTCGCGAAGGGGGCGGCCACCGCCTGTTCGATGCTCACGACCGTGATGCCGGACAGCGGCAGGTCATCGGCGGGCGCTGCTTTCTCGGCCATGTGTTGCCTCCGGAGGTGTCGGTGACCCGAGCGGGAGTGCCATCATGCGCATTCATGTGGGGCCAAGGGTCCCTGCGCACGCCAGGGCGGAGCATCCCGGCCCGTACGGCACCCTCGGTGACCCGCACATGCCGCCGCACGCCCGCCGCGGCCACCTGGTCGCCGGCAACCGGCACGACGCGTGGGAGGCGCTCCCCTCCGTCGCCGCGCCCACGCTGGTGCTCCACGGCGACCAGGGCCGCTCACCCCGCCGGAGAACGCCCCACTGCTGGCGGAACGCGTCCCGGACGCCCGGGTCCACCTCCTCCCCGGCGCCCAGCACGCCTACTTCGAGGAGTGCCGGGACACGGCCGGTGCTGGGCCGTGCCTTCCTCGCCTGAGCGACCAGCTCAGCCGCGAGTGCCCCCGGCGCCCTCGGTACGGTCCGTCCGGGGCCCGAGGTGCCGGGCCGGGGTGGCTCATCCCCGGTCAGGGGTGTTCTCCCTCGCCCAGCCGCGGAAGAGGGTCAGGGCCTCGGTGAGGTTGCCCGGTCCGCACGCCGCGTGGAAGGTCAGGTCGGAGGTCCAGGCGATGATCCAGTCGTCCTTGCCGCGCCTGAGGTCCTGGCGCGGGAAGTCATGAGCTTCGAGGTAGGTGTCCTCCAGGTCGATGCCGACGGACCAGCCAGGGTTGTCGAGAGTGTCGATCTTCACGCCCCACTCGTGCTCCCAGTCCCCGTCGCACTGCGCGGCGTACCAGCCCTGCAGCCAGTCCATGACGTGTTCGGCTTCACTCATGGCACGGAACCCTAGGCCGCTCGCGACTCCAGGACCGGGGTGGAGGTCTCCTCTCCGGCCCGCCTCCGCCGGCGCGGGCTGACCGGCGCACCCCGCGCCGCTCCGGAAAAGGTGTGGATCCCGTGGGCGGTCCGGGCTACGCTCCCGCCGATGACTACTCGATGTGTTCACGGATTGGGGGTCCCGACCGCGCAAGGTGAGTGCTGATGCTCACCGGAACCGCGTTCGGAGATTCCCGACTTTCCCTCTGGCTGCGCGTGCGCGAAGTCGCCGTGCCACCCCTCATGATCCGGACCGCGACGGCCCGGCGCACCGCCGGCGACTGGGCGGGGGCCTGCGCCGCCGCCGGATTCGACGTCGACCTCGACCTGCGTTCCGTCTCCCGTGTCCACGGCAGCGACACCGCGGCCCGCCTCCGGGCGGACCTGCGCCGACTGGCACCCGATCTGCTGCGGTGGCACATGCCGAGGACCGCGCCGGACGGTTTCCTGCGGCCGGGTGCGACCCTCGTCCTCGCCCGGTACGACGAGCCCGGGCGCTCACGCCCCGTGCACCTCGTGGCGCGCACCGCCCCCGCGTGGGCGGAGGCCGGGCAGCGGATCAGCCTCGCGGTGTGGGACGGGCCGGTGCCGCCCGGACGCGAGTCCGGACCGCGCGGCTACCGCGTCCCGGACCGGCGGTTCCGCATGGACCTGCACCGCCATCTGTGGGACGCGGGCCGCAGCGGCGAACTGCGCGGGCGTTCCCGGGCCGGTGCCGCCCCTTCCGGGGAACGCCGTGCGCCGTTGCCCGCGTGGGCTGCGTCGGTACCGGACCCGGCACGGTTCGCACTTGACGGGTGGGCCGCCGAGGCGGCTCTGCTGCTGAGCACGGAGGGACGCCCCGGGGGAGGACCGGTCTCGGTCCGCCTGGGCGCCCGGCGCCGTCTCGTGCTGGACGTACGCCCTTCGCCCCTGGCCCCAGGCGCAGATGACGGTGCGCCGGAGGTACGGTCGGCCCGCCTCGCGCGAGCGGGCGCCTGCGTCGGGCTGCCTGTCCTGCCCGACGCCGCCACCTGGGTCCTGCCCGACCTGGAACTGCTGCGCGGCGGCTGGATCGCGGCCGACCGGCTGCACCCCCTCGTCGCGGCGGCCCTGGCACCCGGAACGCCGGCGTCCGGCCCCGGCACGGACAGGGGCACCTACGCGGACTCGGGCTCGGTCTCGGCCCCGGACTCGGGCTCGGGCTCGGCCCCGGACTCGGTTCCGGACGACCGTGCCGTGCCGCGTGTCGTCGACTGTCGCGGCGACCGGCACCGGATCGGCCTGGTCGACGGGGTGCTGGTCCCGCTGGACCACGATCCCGCCGAGATCCGGCGGGAGGAACTGCTCGCCGCACTCACCGGCACGCCCCTCCCCTGCCTCCAGGTCATCGACGCGGCGCACCGCAGGCCCGACTGCCTGACCGATGTCCGTGACCGGCTGGCGCACGGGGATTCCGCGGGAGCGCTGGCCCGGGTCGAGAGCACGCTCGGCGCCGGGGCGCTCCTGCGCGACGGCGACCTGCGCGACGCGCTCCTCGACGCGGCCCGACGGCGCGTCGGGCACGGCTTGTTCAGGGCGGGACTGGCTGGTCCCGCCCCCCTGCGGGAGCCGCCCAGGACGCCCTCCCGTCCCGAGACCCACCGCTCACGACCACGGCAAGCAGCCTCTCGCTGACCTCCGCCGTCGGCGGACCACGCCGCCGCCCGCGCCCTCCTTCCGTACGTACCCACGCGCGCCCGTGCCTCCGAGCCGGGACCGCCTTCGACGACCCCACAGGTGATGCCTCATGCCCACGTACACCCCGCCCGCCGAGACACCCCAGCCGTCACCCTTCGACGCCGGCTCCGTCCGGGCCTCCCGGCTCGACGTGTCGGGCGCGCTGCTGGCGCTGCTGCGCGACACGACCACCGCACCGCGCCCGGATCCGCAGCTGGAGGCGCTGACCCTGGCCGTGGCGGCCGACCTCCCCGTGCTGCTGTGGGGTGAGCCCGGCATCGGCAAGACGGCCGCGCTCACCCAGCTCGCCGCCACCCTGGACCTGCCGCTGACCACGGTGATCGCGAGCGTGCACGAACCGTCGGACTTCTCCGGGCTGCCCGTCATCGGGGACGACCCGGCCGGGAACGGCATCCCCATGGCTCCGCCGGACTGGGCGGTGCGGCTCGTGCGGGCGGGGCGCGGGCTCCTGTTCCTCGACGAGCTGTCCACCGCCCCTCCCGCCGTGCAGGCGGCCCTGCTCCGGCTGGTGCTGGAACGCCGGGTCGGTTCACTGCGGCTGCCGCCGGACGTCCGGATCGTGGCCGCCGCCAATCCCCGGTCCTCCGCGGCCGACGGCTGGGAGCTGAGTCCGCCCCTCGCCAACCGGTTCGTCCATCTGCAGTGGGTCCATGACGCGGACGTGGTGGTGCGCGGCCTCGGCGGCGTCTGGCCCCGGGCCGAGCTGCCGACGCTCGATGCCGGCCGGCTGCCGGAGGCCGTGGCGTTCGCCCGCCGCGCGGTGTGCGGACTGCTGGGCGCGCGGCCGGCCCTGGTGCACCGGCTGCCCTCGGGCGAGAGCCGGCGGGGCGGCGCCTGGCCCTCACCGCGCAGCTGGGACATGACGCTGTGCCTGATCGCCTTCGCCACCGCCGCCGACGCCTCGCGCGACGTCCTGTCGATACTCGTCAGGGGAACGGTGGGGGACGGGCCCGGGCTGGAACTACTGGCGTATCTCGACCGGATGGACCTGCCTGACCCGGAGGACCTGCTGGCCGATCCCGGCGGCGCGCACCTGCCGGAGCGCGGTGATCTGCGGCAGGCGGCGCTGGACGCGGTGGTCGCTGCGGTCCGCGCGCGTCCCGGGCGGGACCGGTGGGATGCCGCGTGGGCCCTGCTGGCCAGGGCTGCAGAGACCGGTGCTCCGGATCTGCTGGTCGTCCCGGCGACGACGCTCGCCTCCCTGCGCCGTGACGACTGGGACGTTCCGGTGTCGATCGAGGGGCTCGCCGGGGCGGTGTCCGTGTCCCGGCGGGCCGACCTGGCGAAGGTACGGGCCCTGACCGTGGCACGGGCGGACCGATGAACGGCCCCGCCCCCGGCCGGCCTGCCGCACCCCTGCGGCAGCGCCCCCGTGAGGACGCCGGGAACGAACTGGACACGGGCAAGCTCTTCGCCGCCCGCCTGCACGCGGCCAGAGTCCGGCCCTACCTGGCGACGGCGCTGTTCGCCCTGCACCCCGTGGAGTCGCGCGGCGTGCCGACGATGGCCGTCGACGCCTACTGGCGGTGCTACGTGTCACCCGCGTTCGTCGACCGCACCCCCGTGGAGGAGCTGGCAGGTGTATGGGTCCACGAGGTGTCCCACCTGCTGCGCGACCACCACGGGCGCAGCGACCGCTACGCGCACCGGCACCAGCTGAGCGGCCCTGCCGAGCGGCTGCGGATGAACATCGCGGCGGACTGCGAGATCAACGACGACGTCTTCGGCGACGGCCTGGTGAGGCCCGAGGGCGCCGTACTGCCTGGGGATCTGGGGCTGGAGGACGGCGAACTGATGGAGGACTACCTCCGCCGATTCAGGCTCGGCCCGCACACCGCCCACCTGGCGTGGCTGGAGTGCGGCAGTGGCGCGGACGGCCTCCACCGTCCCTGGGACCTGGGCCCGGACGGTGCGCGCGGGCTCAGCGCGCAGGAACGGGACGCGGTCCGGTTCCGGGTGGCGCAGGGAATCGTCGGCCGTCCGGGGAACGCGCCCGCGGGGTGGCTGCGGTGGGCGGAGGAGGCCTTCCACCCACCGCAGCCATGGAGGCAGTTGCTGGGCGCGGCCGTACGCGCGGCGGCCTCCGCGCCGGGCACGGGAGAGGACTACGTCTACGGCAGGCCGGCCCGTCGCTCGGCGTCCGTTCCCGGCGCCGTCCTGCCCAGCCTGCGGCGCAGACCGACGCGGGTCGTCGTGGTGATCGACACCTCGGGTTCGGTCAGCGACGCCGAACTGGGCAGTGCGCTGCTGGAGGTGGCGGCGATCTCCCGGGCCGTGGGCGGCCGGGGCGACCTCGTCGGCGTACTGCCGTGCGACGCGGCGGCGGGCCGGGTCCGCCCCCTGTGCGGGGGCACGGAGGGCGTCGAGCTGCTCGGCGGCGGAGGCACGGACCTGCGTACGGGATTCACCCGCGCCCTGGAGTCCCGTCCCCGCCCGGACGTCGTGGTGATCCTGACCGACGGCCAGACCCCTTGGCCGTCCCGGCGTCCGGCGTGCCGGACGGTGGTGGGACTGTTCGGCCGGCACCACGGGCGCTCGTCCTACGACGAGACTGATCCGGAGTACCGCCAGGACGGACCACCCGCGTGGGCCCGGGTGGTGACCATCGGCTGACTCCCCGGTTGCTGGCCGGCGTCCCAGCTGTTCGGGTACGGACCGGGGGGAAACCGCAGCCTCCCGGTCAGGGGAACCCCAGGCACCGCCCTGCGGACAGCACGCCGTCACGTCGGGGGGAGGGCCGGATGGGCAAGTCCCCCTCGCCGCTGGTGAGATGGTCGCCACCGCCGGCTCGGGGACGGGCCCGGCGGTCCCCGGACGCGCGGGCGACCCGAACGGATGTGAAGTGATCATGCACAGGTTGGGAAGGCGCCGCCGCGGCCTGCTCGTGACCGGCGTGGCCTCGGTTCTCCTCGCCGCGTCGGTGGGGCCGACGACGGCGGCGGAGCCGCAGCGGGCCGATCCCCTCCAGCGGGAGGTGGACGCCGTCCACGGCAGCGGGGTCGTCGGTGTGCTCGCCGAGGTGACGTCGCCGGGCACGCGCGACAGGGCACGCGCCGGGACGGCCCGGATCGGCACCGGACGGCCGATGCCCTGGGACGGGCGGTTCCGGATCGGCAGTGCCACCAAGACCTTCACCGCCGCGGTCGTGCTGCAACTCGTCGGCGAGGGGCGGCTGTCCCTGGAGGACACCGTCGAGCGCCGGCTGCCCGGAGTGGTCCGGGGCAACGGCAACGACGGCAGCCGGGTCACCGTGCGGCAGTTGCTCCAGCACACCAGCCACATCCCCGAGGTGCTGCCGGACATACCCGCGTTGAACAGCGCGGACGGCTATCGGGCCGAGCGGTTCCGCACCTACACCCCCGAGGAGGTGGTCGCGCGGGCCATGCGGCATCCTCCCGTCCCGGGCTCCGGCTGGTCGTACTCCAACACCAACTACATTCTCGCCGCGATGATCATCCAAAAGGTCACCCACCGGAGCTGGGCCGACGAGGTCGAAGCCCGGATCATCCGTCCACTGGACCTGAAGGACACCGCCGCGCCGGGCACCTTCCCCTGGATCCCGGGCCCGCATGCCCAGGCCTACACCGCCTTCGGCACCGGTACGGGCACCGGCACCGACGTCACGGCGCTCGATACGACCATGGCCGTCGGCTCCGGCTCGCTCATCAGCAGCACCCACGACCTGAACCGGTTCTACGCCGCACTGCTCGACGGCCGTCTGCTGCTTCCGGCGCAGGTCGACGAGATGACCACGACCGTGCCCACACCCGATCCGGGCGTGGACTACGGGCTCGGCCTGGGCAAGCTGGAGCTGCCCTGCGGCGGCAGCTACTTCGGCCACCCGGGCAACCTGCTCGGCTACCGCACCTGGGGCGGCGTGACCCGGGACGGAGCCCGGACAGCCGTGGTGTACGTCAACAGCGACGGCGGCCAGGACACCCAGCGGGCCATGACCACGCTCGTGGAGCACGAACTGTGCCGCACCCGCCCCGAGGGCTCGCTCGGCGGAGCACGGACCGAGCC
This sequence comes from Streptomyces sp. NPDC057287, assembly GCF_042667905.1. NCBI lineage: Bacteria > Bacillati > Actinomycetota > Actinomycetes > Kitasatosporales > Streptomycetaceae > Streptomyces > Streptomyces sp. NPDC057287. The sequence goes on from NZ_JBHUYV010000020.1 coordinate 162,019, forward strand.
GGGGCCGGACCGAGGCGAGGGCCGGCCGCTGCCCTGATCGTCTTGACCGCTCCCGGCAGGCAGTGCTGGAGTCGGCACGTGGACAGCATCCCCGCCAACCGGCGGCTCTGGAACCGGATCAGCAGCGCCTACCAGCACAAGCACGACCCGCACATCGGCTCCGCGCCCCGGCTGTGGGGCATGTACTCCATCCCCGACGCGCACCTGCACGCCCTGGGCGACGTCACCAACAAGCGCGTCCTCGAACTGGGCTGCGGCGCCGGCCAGTGGTCCAGGGCGCTCGCCGCCGAGGGTGCCTCCGTGGTCGGCCTCGACCTGTCCGAAGCCCAACTCTCCGCTGCGGCACGAGCGATGGGAGCGGCCCGCTACCCGCTGGTGCAAGGCGCGGCCGAACAACTCCCTTTCGCCGAGGACAGCTTCGACCTGGTGTTCTGCGACTTCGGTGGGCTCAGCTGGGCGCCCCCGCACCTGGCCGTCCCGCAGGCCGCACGCGTCCTGGGCCGGGGCGGGCGCCTGGTGTTCAACGTCGCCAGCCCATGGTTCGAAGCTTGCTACGACGAAGCCGCCGGCCGCGTGACCAGGACGCTGCAGCAGGACTACTTCGGGCTGAACACCATCGCCGAGGGCGACGGCGCGACAAGCTACCAGCTCACCTACGGCGACTGGGTCAAGGTCCTGCGCGGCGCGGGTCTCATCATCGACGACCTCATCGAGCCACGGCCCGCACTCGGAACACCCAACGGCTACAACGAGACCGATCCACCCGACTGGGCACACCGCTGGCCTGCGGAACTGCTCTGGGTAGCCCACAAACCGTAGGTTCCGCCGTGCCGAGACGTGAAGGCATCGCCAGGCAGGCTTGGTAGACCTTCGGGGAGGAGGAACGAATCCTGATGGGAAGTCAGGCCTCCGGAGGGACTTCTGGGCAGGACCGCCGTTCGGAGGGTCTCAGTGGTTCCTTTCGAGGAGGCGGCCGGTGGGTTCGGCGAGTACGCCGTCGGCCGCGATCCGCGTGCCGCGCAGCCACGTGGACCTGACGACAC
>NZ_JBHUYV010000021.1:0-153165 GCF_042667905.1 Streptomyces sp. NPDC057287
GTCACACCCTGACAGTGACAAATAGCAGGTCACTAGGCCCATCTCTCTGACATCCAGATGACGAATCTCCACTGGCACCCTCATGCAGACCATCAGGCAGCGCTCAGGGCCAGCAGGGTGCGCCGGGACAGCTTTGTCCTGCGATGGGTGCTCATGGGGAACTCCGAGGCGTGAGGGGGTGACGGACGGCTTACGCGTCCACAGGCGTGCTCGGGTCTGCTACTTCAGGCCGACGTGGGTCAGGCTGTTGACGAAGTAGCGCTGGGCGAAGACGAACAGGACGATCATGGGAATGGTGGCCATGGCGGTGCCGGCCATGAGCAGGGCCCACTGGGTGGTGTTCTCCTGCTGGAAGGAGGCCAGGCCTACTTGGAGCACCCGGAGGTCTTCACGGCCGGTGACCAGCAACGGCCACAGGAAGTTGGTCCAGCCGGTCTGGAAGGTGAGCAGCGCGACGGTGACGATGGCCGGCTTGACCTGAGGCGTGACGATCTTCGCCCAGATGACGAATTCGTTGGCCCCGTCGAGTCGGGCCGCCTCCGCGAGCTCCTTGGGGATGCCCAGGTAGAACTGGCGGAAGAGGAACACCGAGAGCGGGCTCATGGCTCCCGGGATGATCAGGGCCCACCAGGAGTCGAGCCAGCCCGTGCCGCCTTGGCCGAGGATGTCGTTGCCGCCGAAGAAGGGCATCGACCGGACGAGGATGAACTGCGGCACGATGATCGTGTACATCGGGATCATGATGGCGCCGATGAAGCAGAAAAGAAGGACCTTGGAGCCGCGGAAGGGCAGCTTGGCGAGCGCGTAGCCGGCCATCGAGGCGAACACGACGTTGATGACCGTGTGCCCGGCGGCGATGAAGAAGCTGTTGCGGGCATAGGTGAGGAAGGGCGCCGACTTCAGTGCGTCGGCGTAGTTCTGCCAGCGCAGTGACTCGGGCAGCAGCCCCGCCGACTGGGCGGGGTCGCGCAGCGACGACAGCACCATCCAGACGAAGGGGGTGATCATGAGGACGGAGACCATGGCCATCAGCCAGAAGCTCGCGATGCGTGTCCCGGAGGAGCCGGCGCCCCCGGCCGGCGCCGGCCGGTGCGGTCGCTTCCGCGGTCGGTGCGGGTGCGGGTGGCGGGTGGGCTTCACGGCGCGGCGAGGCGGGGCGTCAGTGGCCATCGCGGGCTTCTCCCATCGTGCGGGTGTTGACCGCTGTCAGTACGATCAGCGCGATCAGCAGGACCACCGACTGCGCACAGGCCACGCCCAGGCGGAAGTCGGAGAAGCCCGTCTTGTAGATCTCGTACGTCGTGAGGGTGGTGGCGTAGGCGGGGCCGCCCCTGGTGAGGATGTACACCTGGTCGAAGGCCTGGAAGGCGCCGACGGTCGAGGTGATCAGGACGAAGAACGTGGCGGGCTTGAGCATGGGGACGGTGATGCTGATGAAGCGCCTCCACGCGCCGGCGCCGTCGATGGAGGCCGCCTCGTACAGATCGCCGGGCAGGCCCTGCAGGGCTGCGAGGTAGATCAGGGTGTTGAAGCCCATGCCCTGCCAGATGCTGATCAGGATGACGGAGAAGAGCGCGACGGACGGGTCGGTGAGCCAGTCGACGGGCCCGACACCGATCGCCTCCAGGGCGTGGTTGACCAGGCCGTCGCCCTGCAGCATGTAGCTCCAGACGAGGGCCACGGCGACGGTCGCGGTGATCTGCGGCAGGTAGATCGCGGTCCGGAAGAAGCCCTGGCCTCGGATGCCCTGGTTGAGGAGGACGGCCAGGCCGAGTGAGAGGGCCATGGATACGGGGACCGTGCCCACGGCGTAGAGGAGCGTGGTCCACAGGCTGCGCAGGAACTCACCGTCGGAGAAGATCTGCTGGTAGTTCTCGATCCCGACGAACGCGGGTGACTTGAAGACGTCGTAGTCGGTGAAGCTCAGGGCGAAGGCCGCCAGGACCGGAAGGCCGATCCACAGGCCGACGTGGAGCGTGGCGGGGAGGGCGAACAGCATGCCGGCCCGGCGCTGTCCGCGTTGCAGGCTGCGCGGGGCTCGTACGCGGGGAGGACGGGTCAGTTCGTGTTGGCTCATCAGATCCGCCCGATGGCGTCCTCGGCCTGCGCGCGCAGCGAGGTGAGGGCCTTGCCCGTCGACTGCTTGCCCGTGAGGACGCCTTCGATCGCCGGGTTGATCGTCTCGCGGATCTCCATCCAGGCCGGGCTGCCGCCCTCGCTGACGGAGTAGCGGAAGTTGTCCCGGATCAGCGTGGCGGCGGGGTTGCGTATCGTTTTGTCCGCAGCGGTGTCCGTGAAGGGGGGCAGGTAGCCGTTGGGGTCGGCGACGGCGAGCGACGCCTTCTTGGCCGTAACGGCGCGCAGGAAGTCGAAGGCGGCCTCCTGGTTGCGTGATCGCTTGTTCACGGTGACCAGGGTTCCGCCGACGAACATGGAGGGCTTCCTCTCCTGGAGGAGGAAGTAGCCGATGTTCTCCAGTTCCTTACGGCCCTCGGGCAGTACGGCGTTCTGCCCGATCGCCGATGCGGCCGTCATGGACATCGAGCTGGTGCCCTTGCGCAGGGTCTCCAGCGGGAGGCCCTGGGATGCGCGGAAGGCCAGCGAGGAGGACCCGTCCTGCACGAACCCGGCAAGGAAGTCCAGTGCCAGCGCCCCCTGGTCGCTGTCGAAGAGGACCTTGGTGCCCTCGGCGTCGAACATGCGTCCGCCGCAGGCGTCGAGCGCGGCGACCCACTGCTGGCGCAGGTTGGCCGCGGTGAGGTCGATGCCCACACGCTCGAACCCGCCACCGGACTTGCGGCGAGTCAACTCCTTCGCGGCTGCGCGGAACTCCTCGAAGTTCCGCGGGGTCTGCGTGATACCCGCCTTCTCGAAGTGGTCCTTGCGGTAGGCCACGACCATCGCGTCCACGCCCAGCGGCAGGGCGTAGGTCTTGTCGAGGTAGCGCCCGGGCGCGACGACCTGGTCCAGGTATCCGGAGCTGGAGCGCAGGGAGGCGGGGAGTTCGGCGAAGGTGTTCTTGGCGGCGAACGGCGGGACCCAGCCGAATCCGACCATGACGACGTCGGCCAGCGTGCCGCCCGCCAGGCTCGTGGAGATCTTCTCCGGCAGCACGTCCCAGGTGCTGTAGTCGACGCGCACCCCGGCATCGGGGTGATCGCCGCGGAAGGTCTTGGTGACGCGCCCTTCCAGCACCTTCTTGCCCTCGGCGGTCGCGAAGACGGGGGTCAGCACGGAGACGGAACCCTTGGATGCGCCGCCTGACGAGCCGGTGCCGCAGCCGGTGAGACCGGCCGTTGCGGCGCCGGCGGATGCGAACGCCGCTGCCTTGAGGAGCGTCCGTCGGTCGATATTCGTCATGATCATGTCCTTTGGGTGGAACCAGCCGGTACGACCGGCGCCTGGGGCGCCGTCCTGCTGATCAAGCGATGACGAGGATGGTCAGGCCAGCTGGGCCAGTTGGTGGGCGGAGACCAGACCGCGGAAGGGGAGTCCTGCCGCCAGCCGGTGCAGCTCGGCGGCGGCGAAGCGGCCCATGGAGTGGAGGTCGGCCCCTTCGGTGCCGGCCAGGTGCGGGGTGAGGAGGACGTTCGGCAGGTGGAGCAGCGGATGGTCGACCGGCAGCGGTTCGGGGTCGGTGACGTCCAGATAGGCCTCCAGCCGTCCGGAGGCACACTCGGCGAGCAGCGCACCGGTGTCCAGCAGACGCCCCCGCGCGGTGTTGATCACGGCCGCACCGTCGGGGAGCCGGCGGAGCCGCGCGGCGTCGATCATGTGGACGGTGGACGGCAGGATCGGGGCGTGCAGGGAGAGGATGTGGCTGCGGCTGCACAGCTCGTCCAGCTCGACGCGCTCGACCTCCAGCATCGCCGCCGTCTCCGCGGTGCAGTGGGGGTCGTACAGGACGACCTTCCGACCGTCGGCGACAAGGCGCCTGATGACCGCCCGTCCGATACGGGACGCGCCGACGATGCCGATGACCTTGTGGCCGAAGCCGATGTCGGGGCGTTCGTGGCGGCCGGCGACGATGCCCTGCCGGTAGAGGTCCTGCAGCCGCAGGGCCCTCTTCGCGGCCAGGGTGATGAAGGCGTAGGCGACGGCCGCTACCGGTTCGGCCATCTCGTCCGCGGCCGAGGAGACGGGAAGCTCCCGCCGGAAGACGGCCGGCCCCACGACATCCTTGACCGAGCCGGCCGCGTGCACGACGGCCCGGACACCGGGCGCCCGGTCCAGGACACGGTCGTCGATCATCGGCGCGCCCCAGCTGGTCATCAGCACCTGGGCCTCGGCCAGCGCGGCGGACTCGCGGAAGTCGTCGACCACCGTGAGTTCCGCCGACTCGGCTATCTGGCGGCGTACCTCGGCCGGAAAGACCGCGTCCCGCAGTCGGGCGTCCATGCACAGGACGGCCCGCAGCTTCTCGCCTGCTGCCGGACCGGGGGGCACGGAACGTGCGTCGAAGACCATGTTAAGAAAATCTTTCTGTTGAGTAACGCAAACTTTCTGAAAGGAAGGTACGAGCGCCCGCTTGACCGTGTCAAGCGTTCTGAAGGCCTCAATCAGGGGTTCAAGCACTGCTCGCCTTGATATCCGTCAGCCCGATCTGATAGAAAAGTTTTCATGACTGATTCACGGAAATCCGGTCCGGGTCGTAAAGCGACCCTCCACGCTGTCGCCGAGCGAGCAGGGGTGTCCCTGGCCACCGCGTCACGCGCCCTGACCGGTACGTATCCCGTGGCCCCCGCCACGAAGGCCCGCGTGACCGAGGCGGCGGCCGAACTGGGCTACGTGCGAGGGAAGCGCGTCACGGACAGTGATCACCGCTTCCCTACGGTGGCGGTCATCGCCCACGACATCCGCCAGGATTTTCTGGTCGAGATCGTCTCCGGCGTGGAGCACATCGTCACGGGCGCCGGCCACTTCTGCCTCGTCGGCTCGACCGGATACGACACCGCCACCGAGTTCGCCATGCTGGACGCCCTCGTCGACGATCCCGCCATCGAGGGGGTCATCGTGGCGGGGGGCGTGTACGACTCGGAGGTGTACCGCGACGGGGTCAGGAAACAGGCACAGCGCTACGCCGAACAGCAGGTGCCGCTCGTCTTCTGCGGCCGCCCCGGCGTGGACGGCGCCCCGGTGCGGACCGTCAACTACGACCAGGCCGGCGGCGCCGCGTCCGCGGTGAGCCACCTGCTCTCACAGGGACACCGCCGCATCGCCTACATCCGCGGCCCCGAGGGGTTCAGCACCAGCGAGGGCCGGACGGCGGGGTACTACTCCGCCCTGGCGTCCTTCGACATCCCCATCGACGAGCGGATCATCAAGTCCGGGGAGCGCGTCCGCGCCACCGGCTACCAGGCGACGAGGGAGCTCCTGGACGAGAGGGCGGACATCACGGCCATCTTCGCGGAGTCCGACCACATCGCCACCGGTGCCCTTGCTGCCATCCGCGATGCCGGACTGTCGGTTCCCGGCGACATCTCCGTCATCGGTTTCGACGACCTGTCGCTGGCCCAGGAGACCTGGCCCCCACTCACCACGGTCCACCTGCCCTTCAGCGAACTGGGCCGTGCCGCCGCCCGCCTCGTTCTGTCTCCACCGGCGCCGGGGTCCGGTCGCAACAGCCCCGTGTTCGGCACGCACCTGGTCATCCGGGAATCGGTACGCAGCCTCTGGTGAACGGCGATCCGAATGAGGACGTTCACTTCAGGGCACGACGGCCTCGGTTCAGGGCCACACGACGCGACGGCCGATCCTCAGTCGCGTGATTCCTCCTCCGCAGTGCGCAGTTCCGCGGGGCCGCCGTCGGGCGGAAGACCGCGGACTGCCGGCCCGGGGCCGGCTGCCCCGGCCGCTGGGGGCTTCGACTGGAACCGCCTCGTACGCCCGTCAGGAGCCGGCCCATGACCTCCACGTTCCCCGCACGGCTGTCGGGACACGGTTTCCGCAAGCCCGGAGAAGTCGTCGCCCTCCGCCAGGAACTCGTCCGGGCCTACCGGCCCCACTGGCACGACTTCCACGAGATGGCCGTCGTCACGGCGGGCAGCGGTATCCATCACGTCGACGGCCGCACCCTTCCTCTGGCCCGCGGTGACGTCCTGGTGGTTTCTCCCAGCTCCCTCCATGCGGTGGCCCCCGCGCCGGGCGATCGACTCAGACTGATCGATGTCACTTTCGACGCACGGACGATGCCGCAGGACATCGAGAAGATCCTTTCCGTTCTTACCTCGGGAGATCCCGCGGTCGGGCACGTTCCCGACCCCGCGCTCTTCGAGGCCCTCGCGGACGAGACCGCCGGAAGCCGGCCGCACCGTCAGCTCATGGCCCGTGCCCTGGTTGCGCAGGCCGTCGTCTCGCTGGCTCGCGACCGCGGTACGCGCGACGGCGGTCAACCGGCTCCGCCCTGGCTCGCGGAGGTGCTCGATCACATCGAGCGCCGCCACGCACAGCCTCTGTCCGCCGACGAGCTGGCTGCCGTCGCGCACCTCTCGCCCGCCTATCTGCGGGAGCGGTTCAGGGCGGAGACGGGTCGCACCCTCACCGGGCACATCCAGCACGTGCGTCTGCGCACCGCGCGCGTCCTGCTGGCGACGACCGAGCTGGGCATCGGCCAGGTCCGCCGGGCCAGCGGCTTCGGTGACGCGTCCCACTTCGCGCGAGCCTTCCGCGCTGCTGTCGGCTGTTCCCCGACCGAGTACCGTGCGGCGTCCTCCTGAGGGACCGTCAGAGGTGGCCCGGAGAGCCTCATCGGCGCACACCCGGACCGGCGTTCGCGCACACCGGCTGGTTCGCCGGGGTTACATGCTGATGCCCTCACCGACGAAGGGAACGCGACATGAGCCGCCTCACCGGTATCGAGGTCGAGGGATACCGCCGCGACGGATACCACCGCTTCACCGAGCAGGTCTTCGCCAAGGACCGCATGGACCGCCTCGGCGAGATCTTCGAGGAGCATGTGTCCGCTGCCGGCGCCAGGCGCACCGACGAGCTGGACACCCCGCACATCGAGGACCACAGGCTGCTGGAGTTCCTCCTCGCCGAGGAAGTGGCCGACCTCGTCGAGCCCTTGATCGGACCGGACATCGGCCTGTTCTCCAGCCACTTCATCGCCAAGGAGCCCCGGACCGGCCGGCCGACGCCGTGGCACGAGGACTCCGCCTTCTGGCAGTCACGGTTCAGCGACTTCTCGCGCATCGTGACCGTGTGGCTCGCCCTCGACGACGTCGACCGGGAGAACGGCTGCATGGCGGTGATTCCCGGTACGCACGACAACGGCTTCTCCGCCTACCGGACGCTCGCGGACGGAGACTCCTACACCTTCGAGAAGGAGATCGAGGGGGTGGACGAGAACAGCGCCGTATACCTCGAACTGCGACGCGGACAGGCCTCTTTGCACGACAGCCGCATCATTCACGGGGCGAAGGCCAACACCAGCCCCCGCCGACGGGCCGGGTACACGATGCGGTACTTCAACACCTCGGCCCGCGTCCTGCGGCAGGAATTCCCCGTCTGGCTGGTGCGAGGAACGGACAAGGACGGCGGCAACCCATTCGTCAACGGCTGAGACGGGATGGGTCTGTGGGGAGCCGGGGCACCGGCTCCCCACAGACCCATCGCCCGGTCAGCGGTCCCAGCCGCCCTTTGCCGGGGCGGCAGCTGGGTATGCCACGCCTCCCGCACCCTCCTGCTCTCGCAAACCCGTCAAGGAGCACCATGAGCGGCCCATACTGGGCACACAGCGACATCACCACCCTTTCCGACGGCAGACTGGTGACGTTCTCCCCCGACAACCGCGTCATGCGCGCGCACCGGCGATCGGCACCGAACTCCTCACCGACATGTTCGACACGCCGGCCGCCGGCCGCACGGTGGCGAGGATGCGCTGGCAGTCCGGCGGGAGCATGATTTCCTCCATGTCCGGCGTTCGGTTCTGGATCAGCATCACCGCTCGTCCGTGCGTCGGCTACAGGCGTGGCCCGCGTTGAGGGAACTGTTCGCGTGCCGGCCTGATCAGCGGCCACGGCCGGAGTCGAGCCCCGCGCGTCCGTGGCTGCGCAGGCTGGAACCCCCTGGGCGATGCCCAGGGGGTTCCATGTACACGGGTCGGGTCAGGACAGTTTGTACATCGACATCTGGTGGATTGCGTCGTCCAGGGAGAGGACTGCGCTGCCCAGCTGTTCGGCCATCCGGTTGGTGCCGAAGTGATCGAACTGGAGCGAGATCATCTCGTCGGTGCCGTCACCGTCGAGGTCGGCGGCGAGGTAGTTGCGGCCACCCATGAGCGAGGCGCTTCCGATGGCGGACTGGAAGACCCCGCCATTGGTCAGCTGCGAGGGGTCGTAGGCGGCCAGCCCGCCCTCGACACCGCCGGCGAAGAGGCGCCGCCCCCCGGGGCCGTTGATGAATCCGCCCGCACGCAGCGGCGCGATCACCGAGGCGTAGGTGTCCTCCTTGCCGGCCCCGGGGTATCCCTTCATCACGCCGAAGCCCATCTGGTACAGCACGTTGTTCTGGTCGTCGGTGAAGTAGTTGCCGTGCGACCACGGGCCGCTGCTGAGATCCTGGTGGATCAGCTCGCCGGTGCGTCCGTCCCGGATCTCGGTGACGGCCCGCGGCAAGGCGGTGGAGAGGTCACCGGCCACCGTCGGGTCGGCCTGGATGAGCCAGGTGTAGACGACCGCGTGACCTTCCGCGTACGGGATCTTCGGCGAGGCGAAGACTCCGTTGACCAGTATCGCGCCGTGCAGTTTGCCGTCGGCCGCCTGGCTCGGAGCCTTCGGGTCGGCGGTCCACTTCACGGTGCCCTTGCCGTTGAGGGCGACACCATTGACGACGGCGTCGGAGATGTCGAGCGCGTTCCGGCTGGTGTACTGCGTGTACACCTGCCCGTCGGAGACGACCGCGTCGGAGAAGACCACGTCGTCGGCGCTCGCCGGTGCGGAGTACGACCACAGCTTCTTGCCGCTCGCGCTGTACACGCGCAGGGCGTCGGTCGGGACGAGGATTTCGGCCTTGCCGTCGCCGGTCACGTCGGCGACGGTCACCGAGCGGACGTAGGCGCCGTTGCCGTCGATCGTCGTGAGGACCTTGCCGGTCTTCCCGTCGAGGACCGCGGTGGCGTTGTCCGCGGCCACGGCAACGTCAGGCGTGCCGTCGCCGTTCACGTCACCGGTCGCGATGTTGTGCACCTCGCCGGGGACGGTGGCCTGCCACAGCTTCTTCGGCTCGCCGTTGACCAGGGACTTGCCGGAGTAGGCCCACACGCCGTGCGAGGAGCCGCCGACGACGACGTCCTTCTTGCCGTCTCCGTCGAAGTCGGCGGCCTTGCCGGTGTACAGGTCGCCCTGCAGCGGCGTCAGGTTCTTCTGGGTGCCGTTGCCCAGCTTGTACTCGCGGATGTTCTGCTGCTGGTCGACGGTGCGGACGTAGTCGCCGCCGCGGGCGGAGTACAGCTGCTGGTACATCGGCGACGCGTTGAGGCCGTGCTGGCGCCACTTGACCTTGCCGCCGCTGGTGAACGCGGTGAGCGAGCCGTAGCGCTGACCACCGACGTTGAGTGCGTTACTCATGTCCTGGTCGTCCTGCGCGGAGGCGTAGAGCGAACCGCCCTCGGTGGCGAGGGTCCAGGTGCTGGCGCCGTCGGCGGTGTTGTCGGCGGAGCGCTTGGTGGTGTATGCCCACTTGACCGTCGCGCCGTCCGAACCGTCCAGGACCCGGATCGTGCTGGAGTTGATGTAGAACGACGAGTTGTATGTCGACTCGCTGACCGTGATCTCCTGGCCGCCGCCCTTGGCCGCGTCACCGACGTGCAGGGCGGTGGGCAGGACGTTGACACGGGTGTCGAGGGTGGTGCGCTTGCCGTCGGCCAGGTCCTACGCGGCGAGCTCGTACATCACCGCGTCGGAGATGTCCGCCTGCTCCAGGGCGACGATCCGCTTGCGGGAGGCGTCGAGGCGGAGCTGGCGGCCGTACAGTGCGCTGTCGGTCTCCCACGTGACCGAGCCGTCGGCCGTGTCCAGGACGAGGGTGCGGCCGCGCGAGGCGTTCGTGTCGGTCTTGCGCAGGTCCCAGACCGCGGCGATCTTGCCCCCGCCGAGGGACTCCAGGCCGCCCCAGGTGGCGGGGTCGGTCGACTTGGTGTCGTACGTCCACGTCGAGGACGGGGTCAGCTTCCCGTCGGCGAAGGAGAAGCGGGTACCGGTGAGGGTGGCCGTCTCCGTCGCGGGCGCGCTCCAGTTCAGGGCCGGCGCGTTGGCGATGAGCAGCGTGCCGTCGACCACCTTGACGTTGGTGGCGAACGCGTACAGCTTCGACCACACCGTCTTGCCGGTCCTGCCGTCCAGGACCGTCACGAAGGTGCCGGCCTTCAGCGGCGAGCCGGGCGAGGTGAACGCCCGGGCATCGTCGATGCCGACGGACGCGGAGAACACGATGTCCTTCGTGCCGTCACCGGTCAGGTCGGCGGTGTCGAACCCCTGGTCCGAATAGGGCGCGAACGGAGCGACCGCGTTGTAACCCATCACGATGCGCGCCGGATACGGCTCGGCACGCCAGACCTGCAGAGGCTTGACCTGCCAGTCCGTGAAGTACGAAGCATTGGTGCGCGCCCAGGCGGTGGAGCCGTCGGCCTTGTGCAGCTGCACGTTGCCCAGGCTGTGCACGGTGAAGTAGCTGCCGTCGGAGCCGGCCGGAACGGTCGCTGCGATACCGCGCGCCCCCTCCAGCGTGGACTTGCTGGTGAAGGTGACCGGGGTGATGACCGCGGTGTCGGCCTCGGTGGAGGAGCCGCTGCCGGTCGCACCGCCCGACGTGGCACCGTCCAGGGAAGAGCCGCTGCTGGTGGCGTCCTGGTCGCCCACGGTCGGGGCGTTGTCCCCGTACACGTCGACGTTGATGTGGTCGGCGAGGGTCTTGGCCTCGGCGCTGCTCAGCGTTGTCGCCTCGGTCGAGGCGTCGGCGGCTTCTTACCGACCATCGTGCCCATGGTGTGGGTGCCGTGGCCCGCGTTGTCGCACGGGGTGCTGCTGGTGGCGCACACACCCGACGGGTCGTAGAAGTTGTAGTCGTTCGTGAACGTGCCGTCGCCGTTGCTGCCGCGGTAGTTGTCGACGAGGTCCGGGTGGTCGTACTGCACACCGGAGTCGACACTGGCAACGACGATGCCCTCGCCACGGTCCTCATACTGGTCCCAGACCTGGTCGGCCTTGATGTCCTTGACGCCCCAACCGGGGGTCGTGTCACCATCGGCGGCCGCGTCCGTCGTCTTCGCCGCCGTTCCGCGCGACGTGCCCACCTTCTCGGCGGTGCTGTCGATGTCGTTGAGCGTGGATTTCTGCCGCTTGAGGATCGACGCGACGTCTGAGCGCTTGGCGAGCTCGGCGACGAGAGCCTTGTCACCGGTGACCTGGATCGTGTTGGCGATCCAGTAGTCCTTGTGGCCGACCTTCTTCTTGTCAAGGAAGGAGGCGAGCGACTTCTGGCTGTCCTCGGCAGTCGTCTTCAGCGCCTTGTACGCGGCTGCGGCGGCCTTCGCGTGCGTGCGCTGCTTCTTCGCGGACGTCAGATCGGCCCGGTCCTTGAGGACGACGAAGAATGTGACGTCGCCCCCCCCGGCGACGCAGCCGCGGCCCCTGTTCCTGTTCGCTGGCATCGGAGCGTGGGCGGCGCCATGCGACCACGCTGACATCGAAGTTAGTCCTCGCAGGTCAGGACCTTCAGCCAGACTAGCTTCGCTGTGAACAAACACCTGCGGCCGACGGACCTTCAGTGCCCGTCCCGAGCGTCGCTGTTTGCGTCACCAGGAGGCGTCACGCGGTGACGCCTCCCGAACGCGACCGTCGGCGCCACGCTCGCGTCCGGCAGCGTGGTGAGCAGTACCGGCTATCTGGTCGCTTCGTCTTCCCGAACGGTGTGTCCGCGGCGTACCAGGTGCTGCCGCACTCGGGGCACGTGAAGCGGGGCCAGGGATGGCGGGACCCTTCGAGGACTGCTCTGAGGGCCGCCCCGCCGGCGTCGATCGCCTCACGCCGGGCTTTCATCGTCCGCCAAGCCCTCGTTCGGCACGTCGCGGAGCATTACCAGCGGCTCTTCCTGGACCCGTCGGGAAGAAGGGTTGCGCACTGACTGCAGCGCGGCGTCTTCCCGGTCACCACACCTCCAGGGTGCCCCTTCGGCGCAGGCTCTGGCCAGCACCCCGGGCAGGCCGAGCAGCCCCCCCGGAGGGGGCTCAGGAACAGGCACTCGGCCACTGCGCCTGGCAGCGAGCGCGCCGCGCTGCATGCCGCGGCCTCGAGGAGCAGCGAGGGGCGCAGCTCGGCATACGCCGCGATTGTTCATGTGCCGAGGTGTCGGGGCCCGGAGCGGGAGGCTGGTCACTGGCACCGGCGACGGAACTCCCGCCCCGGGCATCTAACGGTCGCCCGCCCTGTCGACCAGCTGCGCGTCATGCGGCAGATTCGACAACGATCGTTTCCAGTGGGCATGGCGCGTGGTGAGTGGCCGCGCACGCGTCTGACCTGCGGTGGGGAGTTTCCGACCGGGAAACTCCCCACGGTCCCGGGCCCACTCACCACGGCGGAGTCAACTCACCGCGAAAATTCACCACGGCTCGGCCGAACTCACCAAGGAAACTCACCACGGCAGGTCAGAGGCTTGCAGCGGTCAGTTGACGACCTGGACCTCATGGACGTCAGCGGTGAACGGCGTCTGCCTGGTTTCGGTGAACGTCCCGCCGTCGTTGAGGGCGGGCGCGGTCCAGGTGATGGTCCAGGTCGCGGTCGCAGTGCCCCGGTACCGGCCGCGACGCTGCCCAGCCCGCGCACCTCTCAAGGAGAGACGGCCGGAGAGCCTGCATGAACACCCCTGCCCCGGCCAACGACGTCGGGCAGCGTCGGCAGAGTCTTAGGGAACCACTGGCATCCGCGGCCCGGGTCTCCTGCTGCCCGAGATTGGGTGGTTCAACTGGAGAGCTGGCGGGCGGTGCAGGGATCAACGAGCCTCACCCTCGCTGTCAGCATGCCTTTGACTCGAGTCCGGCCAGCAACAGAGCGATCAGCCGGCGTGGGTCGTAGCGGGGCTCGTGGTCAGGGACGATGCAGAGGTTGCCGATGCCGCGCATGAGTTCGTAGGGCCGGATGTCGGGCCTGACCTCACCCGCGTCGACTGCCGCCGCAAGGAGCTGCTCGGTGACCGGAAGCAGCCGGTCCAGGAAGTACGTGTGGAGGGTCGCGGAGCTGTTGTCCGGCTGGGGGACGGCGGCGAGGCCGTGCTTGGTGACGAGGAAGTCGGCGAACAGGTCGACCCACTGACGCAGCGCCGTCAGCGGCGAGGCGGTGTCGGCCAGGAGGCGCGGGCCGGCTTCGGCCAATTCCTCGACCTGGTGGCGGAAGACAGCCACGACGAGATCCGCCGGCGTCGGGAAGTGCCGGTAGAGGGTCCCCATCCCGACACCCGCCCGCGCGGCGATCTTGCGCACCGGCGCATCGACGCCGGAGGTCACGAACACCTCTGCGGCGGCGGCGAGCAGCTTCTTCTGGTTGCGCACCACATCGGCCCGCACGGCTGCGGCCGGCGCCTTTCCGGACTGCTACGCACTGGGCACCACGCCCCCCTTTCCCTCGACTGGCGGTTCACCAGGACGACTCTCTCCGCTTGCGAAGTGGAACTATGCTCCGTATCGTAAATGGAGCAACGTTCCGCTTCGGCTCTACCTCAGCGAAACCCGAACGTCCGCACCGCCTCTGCCGTTACCCGAGGCCGACGGCAGAGGCCATCGAAGAGAAAGACGCAACATGCCTGAGTGGACTTCCATCGCCGACACCCACCTCCACCCCTCCGCTCCGCCCGTGATGTCGGTCAGCCCGGTGACACTGACCGTGCCCGGCCGCCCGCTGGACCTCCAGGTGCGCGTCTCCGCCCCCGTGACCGGCACCGCTCTGCCGGTCATCCTTCTCTCCCACGGCCACGGCGGGGCCTACGGGCTGTCCTCGCTCGACGGTTACCTCCCCCTCGCCAAGGTCTGGGCCGCCCGCGGATTCGTCGTCATCCAGCCCAACCACCTCAGCGCCCCCAGGCTCAGCCACCAGGTCGCCGACCAGCCCGGAGCACCCCTCTTCTGGCGCTCGCGCACCGAGGACATGAGCAACATCCTCGACCAGCTGGACGAAATCGAACAGGCCGTACCGCACATCGCCGGACGCATCGACCGCAGCAAGATCGCCGTCGCCGGACACTCCCTGGGCTCCTTCACCGGCGAACTCCTCCTCGGCGCCAAGGTCACCGACCCCGACACCGGGGAAGAGGTCGACGCCCTGGACCCCCGCATCACCCAGGGTGTACTGCTGGGCGCCATCGGCCGGGGAGGTGAGGCCTTCAACGGGTTCATGTCCGCCAACGTGCCGGTATTCCGCACCACCGACCTCACCACGATGACCACTCCCGCACTGGTCGTCGCCGGCGACAAGGACGACTCCCAGCACTGGACGACCATGGGACCGGATTGGCACGCCGACGCCTACCACCTCGCCCCCGGACCCAAGACCCTGCTCACCGTTTTCGACGGCGAACACCTCCTGGGCGGCATCCAGGGCCACGACAGTGTAGAAACCACCGACGAGAGCCCCGACCGGGTCGGCGCAATTGCCGAGCTCACCGCGGCCTACCTCCGCACCGCCTTCCACCTCGACGACAACGCCTGGCAGACGGCGCAGGACTCGCTGACCACCGGCCCCGCCGCCATCGGACGCGTCGAGTCCAAGTAGCCCCGAGGCTCCTCTGCGCTACAGGCAAAGGTGTTGTCATAAACGACCCTTTGCCTGAGCAAGATCCAAAAGTGTCGGGCGGAGGCCATCAAGAAGCGGGTCGACCCTCAGAACCCGTTCGCATGCAAAGATGCCAGAAGGAGGGTTCTGAGAATTGCATTGTGCGAAAATCCGGGTCCATGACGGCCCCTCAAGAACCTTCCGTCTGACCTGAGTCCGAAGCCGGTCTCGTCGAGCGCCATCCGTGCCCGGCCTGGCCGCGTACCGGCGAGACGCCATCAAGGCGTACGTCACCGCCCGGCTCAGCTGACCCATAAATGGGCGGCACCTCGACCGGACCGAGGTGCCGCCTATTCCTCGTGCACATCAAGTCCGGCCCCTCCCGACAAGCTGAACAAACGCGGCCGGCACTCGTGAACGAAACCAGGTGGCTTCGTGCATTTCAAGGAGGTTCTGGCACAGATCTTGGGGAGCGGTCGCGGAGCGTAGCAACGCGTTCGATTGCGAGGGTACGGGATTGGTCTGGCAGACGAAGATTTGAGCCTCGGCCGCCGATATCCTGCGTGACATGATCAACTCGTATGCGGGCCTTGACGATGTTGGGGTCGCGATAGTTGCGGCACGTGCCGGCGCGGACGTAGTACGCAACCTGTACGGCCAGCGGCTCGCCCGCACGGAGAAGGGTGCCGGTGACTTCGCCACCGCAGCCGATGTCGATGCTGAGGAGATGATCCTCAGCATCATCCAAGCTGCCCGGCCCGATGACGGTGTACTTGGCGAAGAAGGTGGGCAGCAGGGTGCCGCAGGGGTCGCGCGCCAGTGGTTGGTGGATCCCCTGTGCGGCACGCTCAACTACGCCGTCGGCAACATGCTCGTGGCCGTCAACGTGGCGCTGCGCAGCGGTGCGGCTGCAGTGGCCGATCCGTTCAGTGGCGAGGTCTTCTTCACCGATGGTGTGACCGCCTGGGTGCGACATAATGGTGCCGATGCCCAGCTGGTGCCCTCGTCTGCCACCCGACTGGTGGATGTCAATCTGGATCCGCCTTTCCCCAGCGCGCCCGGCTTTCGGGCTGTGGACTTGCTGGCCCAGCACCGGTTCGTGGAACGGTTCCGGCCCCGGGTCGTATCGACGACTCTGGCGTTGGCCTGGGTCGCCGCGGGCAAGCGCGCCGCATACGTAACGGATGGCGGCGACCTGTCTGGGAGCGTGCATTTCGCTGCTGGCATCGCTTTGTGCGAGGCGGCTGGCTGCGTAGTCACCGGGATCGACGGCGCCCCGATCGGACAGGCGGGCCGCGGGCTTGTAGTGGCTGCCGACGGCGAGAGCCACCATCTGCTGATGTCGATGATCCGTAGCTGAAGCTGCGCAACAGATGGAGCATCTGCGGAACGATCACGGAGTGTTACTGAAGCAGGATCATCTTGCGGAGTAGTTCGAATCCGGCTCGGCCGTAGAGTTGCCTCTTGATCTTCTTGATCCGGTTCACGGCGCCCTCGATGCTGCCGGAGCTCCATTCCAGGGTGAGTCCGGCTGTCACGGCATCGAGGTCTCGGAGCAGGTGGAGCGCGAAGCCGGTAAGGTCGGGCAGTTGGCTGGCGTCGATCCAGGTGGGCAGCGGGGCGCCGAGGCGGTCGGTGAGCATCTCGCCGAAGTCGCGGACGTGTTCGGCCGTGTCCAGTTCGGGGCAGCGGGCCAGGACGTCTTTCAGGCCGGCATGCGCAAGCTCGCCGCCGCCGCCATCTCGGCTGCCCTCCTGTCCGCCCCGCTGTTCCCCACGACCGCTTCGGCGGCCGACCCTCGCGAAGACCTTCCCGCGGGCGTCTTCCTGATCAAGTCCGACCGCTACAACACGTGCGCCAAGGCGAAGCCCTACTACGGCACCCAGCGCATCGCCGGCGTCGGGTGCGACAGCAAGGACAAGGGACAGCGCTGGACCTTCGACCCGACCACCCGTCAGGTCCGCAACCAGGACCCCGCCTTCGCCGGCCAGTGCCTCACCGCCGGCTCCGGCAGCTGGCTCGTCATGCAGACCTGCTCCAAGGAAGTACTGTTCGGCGACCCCGCCCAGGAATGGCAGCAGCAGGTCCGCCCCGACGACAAGGGCGACACCCCGGTCCAGACCCTCAACGCCTACGACGGCGGGCAAACCGTCTCCCCGGGCGAATACTGGGGCGTCTCCATCACCGACATCGGCCGCCACCAGGCGATCAGCTTCCTCAAGGTCTGAGACCACAGGGCCGAGCCCGGCATCGCGTGGGCAGCGACCTGACACGCGATACGGCCCCTGATACCGAGGCCTTCAGGATGTGGCTTTCCGGTGGCGCAGGGTGATGTGGCCGGCGGCGACGGATCCGGCGACGTCGCCGATCAGTGCGCAGACCACGGTGGCGGCGGCGTCGGGGGTGTTGCGGTGGGAGTGGAAGGCCTCTTCGAGGAGGGTGAAGGCGGAGACGCAGGCCAGGGTGCCGACGGTGGCGCTGATGGTGTGCACCGTTTCGTCGGGTGCGCCGAGGCCGGTGGCGACCTCGGCGAGCATGCGCGGGTTGGACTCGTGCAGGCACAGCCGGTGCAGGTCGGCGAAGGTGGTGCCCCGGCCCAGGGCGGCGGGGCTGGGGCGGTCCGCCGGCTGTGTGCGGGTACGGACAGCCTCGGCCGCCCCCTGTTCGGCTGTCCTCACCACACGGCTGCAAGCGCCACAAGCAGCGAGCGGCGCTCGCTGCTTCGACTGAACGCGTGTAGCCGAGCGGCGCGCTGCGCCCTGTACGGCTACCGCACCTCGCCGAACGGCGGAACATCAGCCTCGGCGGCGTCGAGGCGGAGCCGTTCGTAGCGCAGCGGGTGGCGCCACACTCCGTGGTCCTGTGACATGTCGGCGCTGAACTCCGCGACGAGGGCCGGGTCGACGAGGACCGGTTCCAGGGGGGTGCGGCTGTTCCAGGACGCGGTAAGGCGGACGCCGATCCATGGGTGGTCGGGGCCGGCCGCGGTGAGGTGTTCGGCAAGCTCGCGGGCCGGGTTTCAGCGGGGTGGTCTTGCCGACCAGTCGTAGTTGGCCGGTGGTGTCGTAGGGCCCTTGCGCAGACCGGCTCGGCGCGGGACCCCCTGCGGAGGCGTTCCTGACAGTGCGCGTCCTGCACACCCGCCGGCGCGGCCCGCCCCGCCGGACGCATCACAGCCGCCGACCTCCAGGACCTGCCCATCCCTGCGGACAGCCGCCTGCTACGTCTGCGGACCGACCGGCTGCGTCGAGCGCACCACCGACCTGCTGCGCGCCGCCGGCCACCCTGCCGACCACATCCGCACAGAACGCTTCGGCTGACCTACGGTGACATCCCAGGAGACAAAAATGAACGAGCCCTTCACCACGCACCTGGACGGCAACGCCCTGGCCCGTCCCCTCGCCGACGTGTTCTCCGTCGACCCCACCACCGCATGGCGCCGCTGCCCGTCCTGCCGCCTCCCCTCGCGCATGGGCCAACTCCACGTCTACGGTCCCGGCCCGGTCTCACCGGCCGCTGTAGCGGCTGCGCGGACATCGCCCTGCGCGCCGTCTCCCAGCCCGGCCACCTCTGGCTCCAACTCGGCACAAGGGGCGGGGCGCTCCGCTTCACCCTGCCGCCCAGCCTGCACCAGGAGCCCGGCACCGGCTACCACGCGAGAAGCCCCCCCCCCCCGATTCTCGGCAGCCTGGCACTCCTGGCCGCCGGAGGCACGGTCCTGGCCGGAACGGTCTGTGCCCAAGGCGCCTACGCGTGGCTCGCCGCAGGCCTGCTCCTCACCGGTCTCGGCATCTCGTTCATCCTGCCCGCCCTCGTCGCGGCCATCATCGGCGCCGCCCCGCCCGGCACGTCAGGCTCGGTCGGTGGCCTGCTCAACGCCGTCCGCCAGATCGGCGCCACCTTCGGTGTCGTCACCATGGGCGCCGCCGCGACCGCCGGCACGGGATGGTCACTGCTGTTGTCGAGCGGCTCAGGGGCCCAGGATGTCGCGCAGCTCGCCCACGGCGCGCTCTTCGTGCTGCGGACGGGCGGGATGTACCGGGTCGCGATCGAGGACGTCAGCGCCTGGACGATGGGCGACTTCAGCTACTCCGACCACTGGCCCACTGCCCGCGCCCGGACACTTCGATACGCGGTGGGGGTCCGGCCGGAGTGCGTCGGCCGGACCCTCACCACTGCGTACCGGCGGCTCGCGTCGGCCGGTTGCTCAAGCGGCCATAGGGGCGCCGAGCATCGCAGAAGCCTGCTGCAACGGACTGAGAACCCGAGCGGGGGCGGGGGCCGGGACCGGACCGCGGCAGGTGAAGCCGAGCTGGGTCATGGCCCGCACGACTTCTCCTGCGCTGAAGTCGCGGCGGTCCTGGCGTGTGATGACCTGGCCGACCTGTTTGACGGGGTAGGTGCGTCGGCCGATGATCACGGACTCGCCGGAAGCGTGCTCGGGCTTGATGCCTTTCATCGCTTCCAGGACGCCGCTCCTGGTCAGGTCGAACGGGAAGCGGGCGATGACACAGCGCATGATGCCTCACAGGGAGAGGAACGAAGAGGGAGTGGTTCTGCCGCGGACGGGCGACTCAGCGGGCGAGGGCGAAGACGCCCAGGGCACTGCCGTGTTCGTCGACCACAGGCAGGGCATCGACGTCGCTGTGGCGCATCATGTGCCCGGCTTCGGCCATGGTGATCACCGGTGAGGTGAACGGCCCCCGGTCGCTGAGGATGTCCCGCAGCCGGAGCCTGTCCGAGTACGCGGAACCGTCACGAACTGCTGTGAGCCGGGACCGGGTGACCAGGCCGATACACAGGCCGCTGTCGTCACAGACGAGCAGATGCCCGGTAAGGGCACTGGTCATCACGGACAGGGCCACCTCGACGGTCATGTCGTCACAGACCTGCGGCCCGGCGGTCTCCATCACGTCGCCCACCGTCCTGCCTGCGGGCGTGGCATCCGTCGAGCCCGGCTGCGTCTGGACCAGCGTCAAAAGGTTCCTCCGGCACAGAGTGGGTCAGCTTGCGGATCACGAAGTTCTCAGGCAGCGGCGTCGAAGGAGGACTGGTGCGCGCTCACGCGCCGGGCCGCGGAGGCGGGGCTGCGCCGGCCACGAGAGGATACGCCGCGGCTGCGCTCACGCCGCGCTGCCACCGGCGCGGTGATCGTCACGGGAATCCCTGAGGGGGCTTGGGCACCGGTGATGCGGCCGAGTGCCTCTTCACCGGAGTGGACCTGGGTGGTCTGGGGCACGATGCCGGCGGCGGTCATGAGGCGGGTCATGTCCCGCCGCTGGCTGGGCGTGACGAGGGTGACGACGCTGCCGGACTCCCCGGCCCGCGCGGTTCGGCCGCCGCGGTGGAGGTAATCCTTGTGGTCGGTCGGCGGGTCCACGTTGACGACAAGGTCGAGGTTGTCGACATGGATGCCGCGGGCGGCGACGTTCGTGGCCACGAGCACGGTGACGTGCCCGGTCTTGAACTGGGTCAGGGTCCGGGTGCGCTGCGACTGCGCCTTCCCGCCGTGCAGAGCGGCGGCCCTCACACCGCTGGCCAGCAGGTGGTCGGTGAGCTTGTCCACGGCCCGCTTGGTGTCCAGGAACATGATCACCCGGCCGTCGCGGGCTGCGATCTCGGTGGTCGTACGGTTCTTGTCCGCGCCGTGGACGTGGAGCACGTGCTCCATCGTGGTGACCGCACCGGCGGAGGGGTCGACGGAGTGGACGACCGGGTCGGTGAGGTAGCGGCGGACCAAGCGGTCGACGTTACGGTCCAGGGTGGCGGAGAACAGCATCCGCTGGCCCTCGGGGCGGACCTGGTCCAGCAGCGCGGTGACCTGGGGCATGAAGCCCATGTCAGCCATCTGGTCGGCCTCGTCCAGCACGGTGATCGCGACCTGGTCGAGTCGGCAGTCACCCCGGTCGATGAGGTCCTTGAGCCGGCCCGGCGTCGCCACGACGACCTCGGCACCACCGCGCAGCGCGTTGGCCTGGCGGCCGATCGACATGCCGCCGACGACGGTGGCCATGCGCAGCCTCACCGAGCGGGCGTAGGGGGCCAGGGCGTCGGTCACCTGCTGGGCCAGCTCACGCGTCGGCACCAGGACCAGGGCCAGCGGCTGCCGGGGCTCGGCACGCTGACCGGCGGTGCGGGACAGCAGAGCCAGGCCGAAGGCGAGGGTCTTGCCGGAGCCGGTACGCCCACGTCCCAGGGCGTCGCGGCCCGCGAGGGTGTTGGGCAGGGTCGCCCCCTGGATCGGGAACGGAACGCTCACCCCCTGGGCGGTCAGCGCCGCCAGCAACTGCCCCGGCATGTCGAGGTCGGCGAACGTCTCGACGGCAGGCAGCGCGGGAGTGACCGAGACCGGCAGAGCGAACTCGCCCTGAACCGCGGCGGGCCGCCGCCCATGGCCGACCGAGCGGCCCGAACCGCCGGAACGGGCCGGGGCAGCGGAACGGGTCGAGGCGGTCGAGTTGAAGCGACTACCGCCCCGGCCGGAGTCGGCGGCACGGCTGCGGGAAGAGCGGTTGTTCGTACGTGTGGGGTTCATTCAGAACCTTCCTTGATACGGCACGTATCAAGGAATTCTCGCAGCGGAAGAACAGCGCGGGGAATCACAAGAACGGGCCGAGCGGAATGAGAAATCAATTGAGACCTACATTTTCCCCTGGAGCGGGACGCAGACCATGGAATGAGTGACGCCATATCGGCGAGGCATCCATTTCCACCGACAGGTGGGACTCGGAAGGATTGGGCAGCGAGAAGGCTCTGGGGAAGGCTCTGCGGGCGGAGGGTTTCACCGCAGGTGGCACCACTCCCGGGAAATGCCCGGAGCTGGGGCCCGCACCCCGGAGGATGCGGGTCCCAGCTACGACGTGCGCGTCAGCGTCAGGCGGGAACGATGTTCTCGGCCGTCGGGCCCTTCTGGCCCGGTGCGATGTCGAAGGTGACCTTCTGGCCTTCGAGCAGATCGCGGAAACCCAGGGCGGCGATGTTCGAGAAGTGGGCGAACACGTCAGCGCCGCCACCGTCCTGCTCGATGAATCCGAAACCCTTGGCCGCGTTGAACCACTTCACAGTGCCTGACGCCATGTCATATCTCCTTCGGGGCAGGTACGTCGGAATCCGTGATGCACGGATGCCGCGTCGCCGCGATGATGCCCCGCCCGGAGAGAACCGGAAATACAATGAAGCTGCCACTGGTCGAAAACACCCACGCAGAAGCTTGAAGTTTTGGGAACCACAACTGCAACCGAGATGGACAGTAGCATGCCGTAATGGTCCGCGTACGCTGAATAATTCCACTCTCTTCGCCGGGGTAAGAACACTCCCGGCGCGACGCATTGAACCCTCACGCCGTGGCCATAGATATCGACCCGCCCCGAGCACAGCGTTCAGGAAGGACGCGCACCTTCACAGCGGCGGGGAAACCGACCGCTCGGATGCAGGTCGGCCCACCAGCGCGTCGCCTGTCAGAACGAAGGGTCGCGGAAGGCGCACCTGTTGTCCAACAGCCCAGAGGCGCGGCCGATATTCGCGGGCTGAGGGTGTGTGACCCAGGATGTCACCACACATCACGGCCTGACCAGCCTGGAGCTCACGGTGGCCCGAAGGGCACATCACGAGCTGGGCGGTACGCGTCCGGGATACTGCCCCTGGCTCTGCAGGCGAAGTCCTCACTGTGTTGAAGCCTCCCCGCGGACGCCGCCCCGGCCAGCTGATGGACATCTTACGCGAAGAGGCAGCGGCACGGCAGAGCACTCACGCCGAAGACGAGAGCACCCTTCCGGCACGACAACCTCAGGGGAACGGCCCTTGAGTGCACTTCCGGCAGGCGGGCTCGGCACCTGCCGGTTTCCCAGCGGACGCGCAGGGCTTCAGGCCGAGGTCGGCGTGCTGGGCGGCTTCGTGTCTCGGTGGTGTTCGGCGTTGATGCGCTGGGCTTCCTCGAGCTGGTCTTCGAGGATGACGATGCGGCAGGCGGCCTCGATCGGGGTACCGCCGTCGACGAGTTCGCGGGCGCGGGCGGCGATACGCAGCTGGTAGCGGGAGTAGCGGCGGTGGCCGCCCGGGGAGCGTAGGGGGGTGATGAGGCGGGCTTCGCCGATGGCGCGGAGGAACCCTTGTGTGGTGCCGAGCATGTCGGCGGCTCGGCCCATGGTGTAGGCGGGGTAGTCGTCGTCGTCGAGACGGTTGAACGAGTCGTCTGCTGTCACTTGCACCTCTCTTGTGGAACACGCTGGAGGGGCCCCGGCGCCAATGGCACCGGGGCCCCGAAGGAACTGCTACACCATCTGCCGGCCCTGGTCCTGCGCCGGCCTTCTGTTTCCGCGAACCCGACCTGAATGCTGTGGTCGGGGGTGCGGGGATCGCGGTTGCTTGACCGGAGACCACCTCACTATCGATGTCCTGCGGTACCCGGACTCGCGTGGCGTCCGGGCGATCCTGATGGCGCCTGGTTCCTCCGTTCATCCCTCTGGGATCACTACTGCTACTGCTACTGCTACTGCTGGTACTGCGAACTGCGATGCGTACTGCTCGGTGACCTGTGACAGCGCCACACTCTCCGGCAGCCAGCCCCGTCGCCCGTCCCGCATCTGCTCTGGCTCAGAACCCCACTGCCGAACCTCCCGATGCGCGCGCCCGCAGCCGACGCCTTCACCGAGGTACCACTCACCCACTGCCACTGCGTTAACTGCGGTCCCGCTCACGGCAGCCCTTGATCACTACGGGCCGCCCGGCCCGGTCGCCAGTCCCGTCGCCCCAACAAACCTGGCTTCGAAACTCCACCACCGCACCGTCCTGCGAACTGCTCGGTGGCCTGTGACAGCGCCACGCTCTCCGGCAGCCAGCCCCGTCGCCCGTCCAGCGATCCACTCTGGCTTAGAACCCCACTGCCGAACCTCCCGGTGCGCGCGCCCGCAGCCTGGCGCCTTCACCGAGGTACTTCGTGACTGCGGTCCTGCTCGTGGCGGCCCCTAATCACTGCGGGCCGCCCGGTCCGGTCGCCAGTCCCGTCGCCGTCCTGCACAAACCCTGGCTCCGAAACTCCACCACCGCACCGTCTTGCGAACTGCAACTACCGGTACTGCATGTACTTCTGCCAGGCAGTTCGTCTCTGCCCGGCCCTGCTGTCCTTCTGGCTACGAGAGAAACCATAACCACACCACCACCCAATGTCTACTCCACCCAGGACAGATTTTCGCTCTCCTGTCAGAGAGGTAGTCGCCCTCCTCGCCAGCAAGGACCAGAGCTCGCACCGTGCCCGGCGCAAGACGCCACAGGTCACTCACCTCCCTCGTCCGGTCACCGTTGCGCACCGGGCCAGGGGCCGGGGTTGACAACGCCCGTCTTCCCCTTCGTTCGCGCCACCGTCACAACAGCCGGCCCAAGGGCCGCACCCGCCCGGCCAGGCGGGGGGTGTGCAAAACGGTTCGAGGGGAATATGAGTGGTCTCAACCGTTGCGATGGGGACGAGGGTGGCAAAGTGCTTCCAGTGGCACGCGGAACCGATGATCAGCCACTGACGAGCAGCCCGGCGCTGTCGGTCCTCGCCTCCGCCGATGATCAGCCGGTGGCCGCAGCCCGGCATGCCGCCCGTGAGTTCCTGACCGCTCTGCAGGCCGTGCACGGGATCCCGGTGTCCGGCCGGGCGATGGGCATGGTGCAGCTGGTCGTCAGTGAACTGGTCACCAACGCGCACAAATACGCCCCCGGCCCCTGGCTGCTGAACATGGAGCTCAACAAGGGCGCCGTGGAGATCAGCGTGTGGGACACCGAACCGACACTGCCGATAGCCCGCGCCGCCGACCCAGGCCGGGTCGGCCAGCACGGCCTCGAAATCGTGATCGGCGTCAGCCACACCTTCGAAATGCGCCGCGAGCCCGTCGGAAAATACATCAAAGCCACCATCGCGCTGGCCGACGACCCCGACGGACACCCAGCAGGCCGCCTGATGTGACCGCAAGCGCGCTTCCCCGATCTCCAGCTCCCGGACGCGGCGCTCGGTCTGCCCCAGCTGCCATCACAGCCAGTCGCGCAGGGCTCTGTTCCTTTCCAGGTCGCTGATGGCGCCCGGGTGCGGGGTGGCGTCGGGCATGGCTAGGCCGCGGGGCCGGCAGTGTCGTGGGCATGCTTGAGGGCGGTACGGGCCGCCACCCGGTCCGGGCCGGACAGCGTCGTCCAGTACGGGTGGGTGATCACGAGGGTAGTGAGCTCCAGGATCCGCGCACGGTACCCGGCGAGACGCTCGGCCTCCTCGGTCTTGCAGCCGGGGCTGTCCTGCTTCTCGGACAGGTAGTCGCTGTGCAGCTGCTTGTCCGACTTCCACCCGGGCATCGGCTCCGCCGACCACGCCAGGAGCTGCGCGAACTGGTCATGCTCGGCCTGCGCCGCGTCGAGGGCGGCCTGGGCGTCGAGGAGGTCCTGAGGGAAGTCGAAGACAGACACAACTTAATGCTACGTTTGTTCGAATTCCGGATGCGGGCGGCGCACCGGGCCACCCCCCGAAAGCACCAAGGGCCCGGCTACGGCTACCAAGCGAGGCACCGCCCCGCCAGCTGCAATGCCGGGGCGGCGTCGTCGCTGGCCGATCTTACGTGGCCCAGCCGATCGAGGAGACGTTGCTGTAGGCGTCGTACTCGGATCCGAGGTCCTGAGTGATGTCGTCCCAGATCGCGTCGAGTTCGTCGGCGTCGTCGTTCATCCAGGCGTCGACGGCGCGGTCCCAGACACCGCGCACGCTGATGCTGCGGCTGGACAGATCCCGCTGATGCCGGCCCTCCACGCGGGACTGGTCGACAGGGTTGATCTCGACACGGGTTCCACGGCCCTGGTTGTTCAGCCGCTTCTTCAGGTGGGCGGCCACGTTGCGGCGCCGCAGATCCCAGTACGCGGCATCCAGCCGCGACCGGTTCGCCTTGTTCGGGATCCGCTCCTCGGCAAGCCAGGCCATCAGCGTGCGCGGGGAGACGTGGATCCCGGCACGGTCCATGGCCTCGTATCCGGCATCCGTCTTGGTGAGGTAGTTCAGGCGTGCGGCAAGGCCGCGCTCACTCTCGACGGATGAGGCGATGCCGGTGACCATGCGTTCGATCGCGACACCGAGGGCGTCCGCACCGGGCAGGCCCCGGGTGTTGAACGCACCCAGGTCCATCCAGCGGCCGGCCATCAGCGGCCCACCGCGCCCACGGTGTACTCACCCGTGGCCTTGCCCTCGCCGTACTCGATTTTCATCTGGGCCACGCCCCATCCCTCGTCGAGCTCCGGCGGCTAAGGAGCGACAGCTTCCTCAACCGTTGCCCGAACGTGCAGGAGAGCATCGACTCCACTGATCTTGAAGAGGCGCTGCAGTTGAGGCTGCGCCCCTGCCACGTACAGGGTGGCTGACTGATGGGCGAGGATGAGCACGTTCAGAAAAGACGAATCTGCGAAGCTGACGCCGGAGGCGTCCAGCACCACCTTCGTATGCTTACCGGTGGCGGCCTTCAGCGCCTCGGCCAGAGGGGCGATCGTGACCATGTCGCACTCACCGTGCGCGACGACGACCCAGGCGTCATGGCACTGATACTGACCCACCACGCCTTGCGCCGGTTCCGGCACGAGAGCATGGTCACGCAGGCCCACGCTGTTCTCCTCAGCGTCGCCTGCGCCTCCCGATGCGACAGCCTCGCTCGCCGACATGTCCGTGTCCCTCCCGCGACTCTCACCTGTCAGAACAACCCGAAAAGTATGTCATCCGATGAGAGCGAAGCCTTCCCCCGACGGCACGGCACCTGATCACCAACGGTTGATCCATAGCAATCCGCGGGCCAGCACCACAGCTCGGCAGCCGGAGGTAGCCCACGCGTGGCGGCGGAGAGCAACCCCACCCCCAGCACGTCTCGGCACAGAATTCCGCCGGCTGCGCCTGGCCAGTGGTCTCAAGAGCGCCGAAGTGGCCGAGGTGCTCATGGTCTCCAGCCCAAGATCAGCCACCTGGAGACCGGACGCCGCACCATCAAGCCCCGCGACGTACGCGACCTGGCACCGTCCCCGCATGCGCGGAGAGCAAGTCAAGATCATTCTTGCCCAATTGGGCAACCGCCAGACCATCCCCCCGTGCACGGGAAGCAATGCCGTGCTGAGTGGCCGCACCCGCTTCTGACCTGCCGTGGTGACTGACCGGCCGGAAAACTCACCATGGCGGGGTCCACTCGCCACTGAAAACTCACCACGGCGGCGCGGACTCACCACAAGAACTCACCACGGCAGGTCAGCGGCCTGCCGGATGGTCAGTTGACGACCTGGACCTCGTGGACGTCGGCGGTGAACCCCGTCGCGCGGGACTCGGTGAACCGGCCGCCGTCGTTCAGGGCGGGCGCGGTCCAGGTGACGATCCAGGCCGCGGTCGCGGTCCCCATGAACCGGCCGCCCGGCTGCTCGGGCGATGGGTGACGGCACCACGGTCACGGCGGTGACGGTGACACCGCCGGCCGTCGCCGTAGCGGTCGCCGGACCGAACGTCGCCGTCGACGGCGTGGCCCACATCCACATCGGCATCCCGACCACATACGTCCCAGCCGCGCGGGGGCTGGCGACCGTCGGGCCCTCCAGGCGCATCGAGGCCGCCGCCCGCCGCGCAACCAGCTCCGGGTCGATGGTCGGCACGGCCGGGCCGTCCTGACCCTTCGAGACGAAGACGACGCCGCCCCGTCCGCTGTCGCACTGCACCTTGTAGACCCCGCCATCCTTCGGATCGTGCCCTTTCCATGACAGGTGTCCGGCCGGGGGAGGCGGGTCGACCATAGGAGCACTTGTCCGTCGGCTTGCTGTCGCCACCGGACGCGGCCGGGGCAGCCGCGGCCGGCTTCCCTCCCGAGGAACCCGACGAGCCGGGGGAGCCGCCGCCGTCCACGGCGCAGATGGTGACGAGGACGTCGCCGGTTCCGCAGACGCCGCCGCCCGGTCCGCTCGCGTGCGCGGCCGGAGTCAGCTCCGCCCGCCAGCTCCGGCGCGCAGTTCTTCGACATGAGGGTTCGACGGCCAGTGCCCGGCACTGGTGCTGTGCACTGGTGCTGTGCACTGGTGCTGTGCACTGAGCCGTCGCTCCGAGGGCCTCCGGCTCAGCTGGGCTGGTCTCCGGTGTAGCGGTAGATGTTGCCGTTGGAGTTGACGCCCCACACCGTGCCGTCGGCCGCGGCGCCGATGTCGCTGAGGGAGCCAGCGACGCTTTCCCAAGGGCTGGTGTCGTTGTTGGTGTAGTGGTAGATCGCCCCGTTCGAGTTGACGCCCCACACGTTGGTGCGGGAACCGACAGCGATCCGGGACAGGTTGCCGTTGATCTTGGTCCAGTTCGTGGAGCCCTGGTCCCCGGTGTAGCGGAAGATGTCACCGTTGCTGTTGACACCCCACACCGTGCCGTCGATCCCGGCGCCGATGTCGCTGAGGGAGCCGGGGATGCTCACCCACGGACTGGTGTCGTTGTTGCTGAAGGTGTAGATCCCGTCGTTGGAATTGACACCCCACACGTTCGTGCGGGACCCGGCGTCGATCGCCTTCAGCGACCCGGAGATCTGCTTCCACTCAGACATGTCGTACCCCTTGCTCGTGCTGGATGTTGCACAGGGACTCCTTGGCGAGTGACAGCAGGACAAAACAGATGGAAATCCTGACCAAAGAGCTAGATCATCTGAAAATCCACGTTTGGCTTCACTACCTCTGCGCCCGGCACGGCCAGCGATCCCGACGGCCAGGAGCGTGATGGCCAAAAGCCCTTCCCCCTTCGGGCAAGGCACACGGCCTGCCGTTGACATCTCCAGGTCACGGTGATGGTCGAGGACGAGAGTTTCCAGCAGCCCGAGGCGCCGCAATTCGCCGTGATGAGTGCCCGCACCCGCGTCTGACTTGCGGTGATGAATGGCCGGCCGGAAAACTCACGACGCCGCCCTGCCTACTCACCATGGCGGGGTTAACTCACCGCGAAAACCCACCACGCCGCGCGGACTCACCGCCGAAAACTCACCACGGCAGGTCAGCGGCCTGCCGGTCAGTTGACGACCTGGACCTCGATCGGTAGATGCGATGATCGGTTTATTCCAGCGTGAGGAGGAGCCACCGTGTTGGTTCCGACGTCCGACGTGCGACTGTCCGAGGGCTCTGGCCGATGCGCGGTGCTGATCATTTCAGGCGACGTCGATCGCGATCTGGTCCCCGCGATCCAGGCTGCCCTCGATGAGCTGATCGCCGAGGGCCGGGTGCAGATCGTGCTGGATGTCCAGAGCGTCACGTTCATGGACTCCGCCGGTCTGGGAGTACTGACCTACGGGATGCGCGGCACGGAGGCCGCGGACGGGGGTCTGAGCCTGGCCGGGGCCGGTATCCAGGTACGCCGGCTGCTGGACATGAGCGGCCTGGATGAGGTGGTCAGTGTGTTCCCCGACGTCGATGCCGCCCTCGCCACCTGGGCCCCCTGATGACCTCTCGCAAGTCCCCGGCCTGCTGTTTAGCACGCGGGCGCCGGGAAAAAAGAGCCGGATGGAAAGCTCTGATGCGGGTGCGCCCGCCGTCTCCCTGGTGGGCGACGCGCTGATGTCCGAGCTGTTCGCCGCCGCAGGCGCCGGCATCTACGCTGTGAATGCCCAAGGCGTAGTGATCGCCTGCAACCCGTGGGCCGAGCACCTGCTCGGCTACGCGCCGGACACCCTGATCGGTGTCAACGCCCACCAGGCTCTGCACCCCCACGTGGGCGACGGACTCAACCTGCCCACCCAACGGTCCGTCCTGGAGGACATAGCCCTGGGCAAACGCTCCAGCGGCGACCGGGCCGTCCTGCTCCGGGCGGACGGCAGCGCACTCCAGGTCTGGTGGAGGGCGGCCCCGCTTCCCCCCGACGCCGGACACGGCAACGGTGCGGTGGTCGTCTTCCACGACGCCTCCGCACAGCGCGAGCGAGACGGACAGCGGGCATACCGCTACGCCCACAGCGAGACGATGCGCGAGCAGGCCGAGTACGACCTCGCCGAAATCGCCTGGCTCGCCGAGCTGACACTGGCCATGGTCAGCACCCTGAACGCGGACGAGGCACTGCGCCGCCTGGTACGGCTTCTGGTGCCGCACCTTGCCGACACCGCCGTCATCCATCTCGCCGCTGAGAGCCGCGCCCTTGACCGCACCGCCTGGGCTCACCACACACCTGAAGTTCTCCCGGCAAACCCTGACGAAAGCCTGGCCCTTCCCGACGCGCCCGCCCACACCGAGGCGCTGCAGCGGGTGATGCGGGGCGCCGGAGTCCAATACGTGACCCCGCCCGGCAGCTTCGGGCCGGATCTGCTCGGTGTGGTCGAAGCGACCGAGATCATCGTGCTACCGCTGCGACTGCGCGCCACCACATTTGGAGCCCTGACACTGATCCGCTCCGCGGCCAGCCCGCCGTACAACGAAGCGGACCAGGCCGTGGCCGAAGAAGTGGCCCGGCGTACCGCGCTGGGCCTGGACAACACGCGCCTGCACGCCGCCCAGGCCGACATCGCCGCCACCCTCCAGCGAGCCCTGCTCACCGACCTGCCGGATGTCCCCGGACTGGAGCTGGCAGCGCACTACCAGCCCGCTCAGCACGCCGCGGAAGTCGGCGGCGACTGGTACGACGCCTTCCCCCTGGAAGGCGGCGACACCGCCCTGGTCATCGGAGATGTCACCGGACACGACATCAAGGCGGCCTCACGGATGAGCGAGCTGCGCAACATGCTCCGCGCCCTGGCCGTCGACCGCCCGGAGGAGAGCCCAGGCCAGATCCTGCGACGTCTGGACACCGCCCAGGCCCGGCTGGCCCTCGCCGACTCCGCCACCACCGTTCTCGCCCGACTCAGACCGGACGGCACAGGATCCTGGGATCTGGCCTGGTCGACTGCCGGACACCCGCCACCTCTGTTGATCACCGCGGACGGCAGCACCAGCTACCTCACCGGCGGGAAATCGCTCCTGCTCGGCGTCCGACCCACCACCGAGCGCCCGACCGCCGAAACCCCGCTCCCCGCCGGCGCGACCCTGCTGCTCTACACCGACTGGCTCATCGAATCACGGACCCAGAACCTCGACACCGGGATGACCCGCCTGCGCCAGCACATCACCACCCACCAGCACCTGCCACTGCCCCAGCTGTGCGCCCAGCTGGCACGTGAACTCGGCGACACCCGCGACGACATCACGCTCATCGCCGCCCGCACCCCGCCGCCGAACTAACAACCTGGCCGGGGAGCACGCCTGCGTGCCCACAGGACCTCCGGGCCGAGGCACACCTAATGGCCGCCCGCCTCCAGCCACCCGGCCTCCCAAGTGCCGGCGTTGCAGGGCGGTGAAGGCGTCGGCCGAACAGCCCGGCCTGCCGACTGGTATCAGGCCGCCCGCCGCGCGGGCTCGTCGGGGAGCAGGCCTGCGATCTCGAGGGTGGGGAAGAGCTCGGCAGCCGTGCGCAGGAGCTCCGCGGCCTGAGGCTCAAGGCCTGTCACTGTCATCTGACGAGAGGGGGCGTTCGCGGGATGCGGGTCGGTGAGCAGGTGCAGGGCGGCGGAGTCCATGAACGGGACGTCGTGCAGGTCCCAGACGACCCGGGTCACGCTCACCGGGAGTGCGGCGAGGGCCGTGCGCAGTGCGGGTGCGGTGTCGTGATCGATAGCTCCGTGCGGAGTGATGCGTGCGGTGCTGCCGTCGAGCGCGGTGGTGATGTGCATGTGGGCTGCCCCCTTCCGGGGGTGGGGAGCCCAAAGACGAAACACCCCTCGCTGGGGGGCGGGCCGACGATGGCGGGAGCTGGAAGCCCGTGAAGGGGGCAACGCCCAGAACCCAAAAGGCCGGCACCCAGGGTGCCGGCCGATCTCGTGTCCGCCCATGCTTGCACGACGACAACTAATCTGGCCAGGCAGCGCCCGGTCGGGCCTACCGGTTCGACGTTCCGTGCCAAGGCCGGCGGGGCAGATCAGACTGTGGGTGGTGTTGTCGCCGCTGGGGTGTCGGTCAAGGTGATCCGAGCTGTGACGCGTTTGCCCGCCTGGTCCTGATCGATGAATAGGTGAGTGGTCACGGCCTTGACGATTTCCAGACCGTGCTGGCCGATCCGACATGGATCCGCGGTCCGTGCGAGGGGAAAGGCGGCCTCGCTGTCCCGCACCACGACATCGATCCACTCCACGGTGATGAACAGCTCCAGCGAAGCCGGGCCCGGGGCGTACTTGCGGACATTGGTGACCAGCTCGCTCACAACCAACGGCGTGAGATCCCTCGCCCTCGCCGCGATGAGGACGCCGTGGTCGGCCCGGGCTCCGTCGAGGAAGTCGAGGGCGTGGTGGCGGGCCGTTGCGATGGAACCGTCCACATCCTCCAGCGGATAGCCGGCGCGCATCAGGTACTCAGACGGCCTGCCACAACTCCCGTCTCTGCTATCAGACCTCACTGACTTCACCTCACTCCCCCGTACATCCGTGCGGCTACCCGCAACGACATTGTCCATGTCAGCAAGAGGTGTGGCCGGTGAAGCATCGATATGCGTCTGATCCCAGTGGCGGAGCACCCTCTTGCCTAACGCCCTGACCTGGGCGCCAGCGCAACTGCGGGCGAGGAAGCAACGGCTGGCAGGCGAGCACGCCGGCCGGGCACCATGCCGATCGGACACCGCACAGTCAGCAACGTCCGCATGCTACTCACGCCGCGGAGTGACTTCCGGATCTGTGATGTTCCTCGCCGTGGGCAGCGTCGAGCTGTGCCTCAAGTCCAGCGAGTTCTGGCCCCACCCCCTGCACCGGCCCGCCTCCCCCTCCCGCACCCAAGCGGCCAGGTCCTGGAGGGTCTCGGAATAGCCTCGGCGCCGAGTTTCCGCATGGGTGGAAACTGAAGCGTAGGAAGCAGTGTCTAAAGCAACGGCGACCGGCCCCCGGTCTGAGAAGGGGCGGCGGCAGCCGACTGCGCATCATGCGTGGCGATTGGTGCCGACTGCGTCGCCCAGTCACCGTCGCGGCGCCGACCGCCAGAACGGTCCGCTCACGGCTTACGCGGCACCACGCGCACCCAGGTCACGGCCGGTCCGCCGCCGGAGCTCAACCCGGGCCGCGGGCGTCCGGCCGGGCGAAGTGGACCAGAACGGGTGCCAGTGGATCCGGACGGACAGGGCCAGCAGGCGGCGGCGGAGCTCACTGGCGCGGCGTGGGCGCGGCGCGGCGAGTGCACGGTAGGTGTCGTGCCACTCCTGCTGGGCTCGTACGAGGTCGTCGGGGAAGGGGAAGCACTCCATCTATTAATTAGATCGCATGTTCGAATTTTGGTGCCAGTCGGACACCCCCGCTACCTCAGCGAGACGCACGCCTTCGTGGACAGGCCCTTGAAACCATGCGTCCAGGTGCGCCTGCGCTTGCGTGTCGCCGCACAGGGCGCGGCCCCACAGGCGGCAGAGTGGCAGCAGGGACGCGCTCAATCCTGCCGTCAGCTCGCCGAGCGCTGACCCGCTGCGGCTTCCGGGGATACCCCATCCAGCTCCCGGACCCCGCAGCACCAGCAGGTTCTTGCGCGCGCTCGACCAGCAAGGGTGCGACCTCGTCATCGCGTCCCTGCCGCTGGAGGAAGGGACGGGGCTGGCGATCGCCAACCCTCTTCGCAGGGCTGCGGGGCCCGCCCCTCCCGGTGAGCGGCCGTGACCGGGACGGGACGGTCAGAACGCGGCGGGGACCGCCGCATCGATGCCGCGGGCGGCGACGAGCTGTGCACTGCCGTCGGCCAGCCGGTAGGACAGCCCCACCACTGCGAGACGGCTCTCGGCGACCCGTTCGGCCAGGACACGGGAGCGTTCAAGCAGCAGATCCACCGTCTGCTCGATGTGCTCGGCAAGGATCTCCTGAGCCGTCTCGCGACCGGCCGCACGAGCTGCCAGCACACTCGGGGTCACCCGTTCGACGACATCGCGCACGAAGCCGCCTGGCGTCCGCCCGTCTTCCAGGACGGAGCAGGCCGCAGCGACGGCACCGCACGAGTCGTGGCCGAGAACGACGACCAGCGGCGCGTTGAGGACGCTCACACCGAATTCGATACTGCCGAGCACTTCCGTACCGGCCACGTGCCCGGCCGTGCGAACCACGAACAGATCACCCAGACCGCGGTCGAAGATGATCTCAGCGGCCAGCCGGGAGTCGGAACACCCGAACAGCACAGCGAACGGCTGCTGGGACGGTGCGGTCTCGGTGCGGCGGGTGGCGTCCTGATTCGGGTGCTCGAGCACGCCGGAGACGAAGCGCTGGTTGCCGGCCATGAGCAGCTCGAACGCGCCACGGGGCGTCTGGATCTCAGTCATGGCCGCAGCCTACGAGCCAGCACCCGCTGCAGCTGCGACAGGTCCCACCGAAAGGCGCCGGGTCGCGCGACGCCGCCGGCCCCGGCGTCCGTCACCCCCAGGCGCCGGGCCAGAGCGTCCTCGACGCAGGACCTCAGCGCGCGGCCAACTGACCGGCACCAACCGCAGCACGCAGCATCCTGGCTCCACTCCCTGATCGGCACCTGGCGGCGGATGGGGTGAGTCGGTTTCGACAAAGCACGGGTAAGGAGGGCTGGGAAGAGATGGTCTGCCTATTGCTCTGTGACGCTGTTGACGAAGCTTGTGTGACTGCGCTCGCACTGTTCGGTGACCTACTGGCCCTGGGAGCGGCCGACCGCGCCGGAGCGCGGCTGACCTCTCGGCGACGTTGTCCGGCCGCGATGGCGGGCAGGTCGGACTCTCGCCAGGCGTGGGCATCGGCCTTGTTCCCGGGGACGGGGCGGGCCGAGGCGATCACCAAGCGGCTGTCCGCATCGATGATGACCTGCACGTTCGCCGAGAACCGATAGTTACGGGAGGACGCGGCGACCCTGCGGTCGCGGACCGGGACCAAGGTTCCGTCCACGATCCACAACCGTTCGACATCCGCGACAGGCCGCGGCGCCGGCTCCAGCGCGAGAAGCGGCCGCAGGCGATGGATGACCCGGCAGACGGTGGCCGGTGAGCAGCCGAACAGCGGGGCGAGCTGGCGCATCGTGAGGTTGGTCCGGTAGTAGACGGCCACCAGGAGCACCCGGCCCGCCAGTGGCAGGCACCACGGGCGCCCTCCACCGGGACCGTTTCCGCCCCGCTCCCGTACCACCTTCACCAACTTCTCGAACCGGCCCATCCGCAAGCCGGTGAACGTCTCCACCCACAACGACTCAGCCCGCAACACCCCGCCCATACAAGAGGAATGCCCTATCCCAGGCATTCTGCAACAACCTTTAAAGAGCGTTTTGTCCTGGCAAGAGTGTTTGGCAACGCAGTGCTGCCGTGGATGATTGCGGGGTGTTGGTCCGAGTAGAAGCGGTGGGGCAGGTCGCCGACGGGCGCGCGATGGTTCGGGTGCGCTCGGAGGTGGGTGCCGTTGCGGCGTTCTGGTATGGCGATCCGACGGGAGTGGGCCGCGAACATCATGTGGAGTGGACCGTTGAAGAGGACGCGGCCTGGGGCGGCAACACTCGACCGGCCACTTCATTTTCACCCGGGGTGGATGAGGAGGAAGGCGGTCGGATCGTCTTTCGGGGGCGGCTGGGCCTGACGGGCGATGGCGGAGCCATGCTGGAAGTAGCTGGAACCCATATCCTGTTCGACCTCGCCGACCCGCCGCCGTCGACTGCTGTGGATGGAACGTGGGTCGAGATCAGTGTGGAGCGGAACAGCGTCAGCCTGTGGCCCTACCTGCTGTGATTCACAGGAGCCCGACGCTGCCGCCGTTCAGCTGTCGCGCCAGTTGTGGGTCGATTCGCGGGTGAGTCTGCGGCTCATGAGGTCGATCATCGTTATGTTGATCATGGCTTCGGAACGATGTGGGTGGGTTTCGTAGTCGCGGGCGAGGCGACGGTGGTGCATGAGCCAGCCGAACGTCCGCTCGACGACCCAACGTCGCGGAATCACCTTGAAGCCCTTCTGGGCAGGGTCGCGGCGGGTGACTTCGACATCGATGCCGAGGCGGGCGCCGTGGTCGATGACCTTGGTGCGGTAGCCGCTGTCGACCCACGCCTTCGCGACGCGGGGGTGGCCTTCGGCAATGTTCGAGAGCAGGCGGATTCCGCCGGCATTGTCGGAGACGCTGGCGGCAGTAACCCAGACGGCCAGGAGAAGGCCGAGGGTGTCGACGCCGATGTGGCGTTTGCGGCCTGCGATTTCCTTGCCAGCGTCGATGCCCTGGCCGATCGCGGGCACGTTGGCAGAGGTCTTGATGCTCTGGGCGTCGAGGATGCAGGCACTGGGCTCGGCGTCGCGGCCTTCGGCCTTCCGGACCAGGTGTCGCAGGAGTCCGTTGAGCTGGTCGAAGACGCCGTCCTTCTGCCAGGCGGCGAAATATCCGTAGACGGTTTCCCACGGGGCGAAGTCGTGTGGGAGGTATCGCCAGGGGATACCGGTCCGGTCGACGTAGAGGATGGCGTCCATGATCCGGCGCAGATCGTGCTCGGGCCGCCGCCCGATGGCCAGGCCCTTCCCTCTTCTTTCGGCCCGCCAGGCTGTCAGAGTTGCTTCCAGCAGTTCCCAACGGGCATCGGACAGGTCACTCGGATACGGCCGCTGTCTGCGAGGCATGTTTCTGTAGTACCGATAGCCGCCGTCCCGCCACAGGGCGCAAACCGGCGTGACCGGGGGCGTGCTGGGATCAGACGGGAGCGAAGGGATCGAAACGGACCCACGAAAGCCGTTATCCGCCTCACCTGCCACAAGAGACGTCTACTGGCTCAGCTGGGCTGAAGCGGTCCGCCGCCCGAACTGCAATGAAGCACCCCGGACGGGATAAAACGCTTTTTTAGAGGGTGTTTCGTCCCGATCCGCGTGCTTAATGAGGTCCATTCTCCTCGCCAGGTTGGTGTGGATTTGCGGGAGAGGCGGTGGGTCATAACGCCTTCTCACCGGTGTTGTCCATCGCGGCATGGCACCACTGCAATCCGGAGCCGCTCGGCGAGATGTCGCCCAATTCGTGTCGACGTTAAGGGGGTCACTTTAAGACAATGAGTGCTAACTCCGGGAGACGGTTGCGTGGTTCGGGGTAGGCCGTGCCGTGAAGCTGAGTCAGCAACCTTCTGTACCGTTTCGGTACAGCGAGCAAGGGGAGTGCCGCTTGTCGAAGATCAGCAGAACCTCGAAGGCCGCGATTATCGCGGCCGCCGCCACCCTTTGTACCGTCACGATGATGCCGGGGACCGCCGCAGCGGCCTCCTACGGCGGCCAGTGCGGCGCGGGATACAACGCGGGGTCGGTCAGGCATATCGCTGGCGGGTCGGTCTATCTGGCCCGCAAGGGGGGTGTCGCGTGCGCCGTCACGATTCGTAACAGCTTCGGTCCCCCCGCGACGCGGATGAGCGTGTGGGTGAAAAGCTCTTACGACGAAGGCTGGGTAGCCGATCCCGGAGACTTCAACCAGTTCGCCGGACCGGTCTACACCTCCACGTATCAAGGCTGTGCGGACTACGGCGGTCTGATCGGGGGACCGGACAACCAGATCACTGCCTACGAGGTGTGCTGGGACGCCTGAGGTCACCTGGCCCGCGTTCACGACAAGCGACGCCAGGTCCGCATCCCGAACCTGAGAACCGTGTAGTTCGCCGAGGGACTGGACCCAAGATGCCCAGGGCCTACACACACCAGTGCGATGCAGCTGGCCCCAAATAGCGGAGTACCCCGGGCCGCCCCGCGCCCCGGGGTACTTGGCACACCGCGCGGGTGACCACGGCCCCCGCCTGCACCGGGTCCAAAATCCTCCACGGCCGACTGTGGTCGACGGTGATGGGGTTCCGCACCGGCCCCACGGACAGCAACGACGTATCCGGCCTCAGACCCCGACGCCAGCGCGTGCGCTCAAACCCTCCCGACCTGGCCCCGGCCGCCCCCTCGGTTAGAGAAACAGCCGTTCGGCAACCCGTCACGACGTGGGACGGGTCCTCGAAACCAGCGAGGCGTACACCAGACCCGCCCATCACAAGACGGGCACCAAGCCCCGCCGACTGGATAAATGACAAGCTAGTGGCACCGGACCCACGGTGGCCGCGACATTTGCCCAGCCTTCTAGTAGTGCTTCGTTACCTTGAGTGATCTTGCCTGGTGGTGGGCATCTTTGGGGTTGCGAAACTGGGGGATGTCGAGCGGCTCCGGGGCGAGTTGGCATAGTTCGTGGGTGATGTGTTCGGGTCGTTGCCGCGGCAGGATCAGCGCCGGTGGGGTGCGTGTTATCTGCGCGGCCTGATGCTGGATGGTCGGCGTAAGTCGATCCAGCCGATGGCCGAGCGGTTGCCGGACGGGAACATGCAGGCTTTGCAGCAGTTCGTGAGCCAGTCGCCGTGGGATCCGTTGCCGGTTCGGCGGCGGATCGCCCGCCGGCTCTCGGAGGTGATCAGGCCGCAGGTGTGGGTGATCGACGACGTGTCGTTTCCCAAGTGTGGCCGCGCCTCTGCCGGGGTGGCCCGTCAGTACTGCGGAGCACTCGGGAAGCGGGCGAACTGCCAGGTCGCGGTCAGTGTCCATGCCGCCACCGACACCGCCTCGTGTCCGTTGGACTGGCAGCTGTATCTGCCCCGGGAGTGGACGGACGAGCCGGGCCGCTGCCGTCGGGCCGGCGTCCCCGATGGCGTCGTCCACCAGGAGAAATGGCGCCTCGCGCTCGGACTGCTGGACAACGTGAGCGAGTGGGGGCTGAAAGCCTCGGTCGTGGTCGCGGATGCGGGTTATGGCGTCAGCACCCCCTTCCGCCATGGCCTTCAGGAACGGGGCTTGTCCTACGTGCTGGCGCTGACCGGGAATGAAGTCGCCCACTGGACATCGAGCCCCACCAGCCGGATTACGCAGGACTCGGGCCACCGACGCTTGCCCGCTACCGGACGGCGCCGCGAGCACTTGCCGTCCACGCGGCCGAGGCCGCTGCCGCCGACCACTTCGCTGAGGTGGTCTGGCGGCAGGGCAGTAAAGGCATGATGACCGCACGGTTCGCGGTCCTGACGGTTCGGACGGCGGGCAAGCAGTCCCTGGCCGCCGCCCAAGCGGCAGGCGGCGGACGCAACCAGTGGGACGGAGTCCTGCCACCGTCCACGGTCCTGGTCGAGTGGCCTGCCGACCAGGAGACCCCGACGCGTTTCTGGATATCGAACCTGCCGCCCGAAACGCCGATTGCCGAGTTGGTGCGGTGGGCGAAGATGCGCTGGCGCATCGAGCACTACTACCGCGAACTCAAGCACGGCCTGGGCCTGGACCACTTCGAGGGACGCACCTGGCGCGGCTGGCACCACCACGTCACCCTCGTCACCGCCGCTCAGGCATTCCTCACCCTCAGGCCGCTCGACCCAAAAGTCCCCACGCCGGCCTGACCCTCTACCAGGTCCTGAACGTTCTCCGGGACCTGCTGAGGTGCTGGACTGGCACCTGCACCACCTGCGGCCGAGATCTGCCAATACAGACGGGCAATCGTCACGGCTACAGGTACTCCACCCGAAGACCCGGCCGATAAAGGTGGCGGTAACGATCAAGGCAGTCGGTCAGCATCGTCGCGCCGTCTGGCACCCGCTCGGCCAACAGCTCCCAACCCGTGAAACGCACATGTTCAGGGATTAAAGCGAGGCCGCTGACGGCGTCCCAGAAGGCACTCCAGTTCCGACCGTAGAAGTCCGGAAAGTCGAACTCCCGCTGAAGCAGTCGATGCAGTTCGTCCTCGTTTGCGACCGAAGCTACGTCGATGGTCAACATGACCTCATCGTAGGCACCAGCCGCGACTTCAAAGACGCAGACCTAACGAAGTACTACTAGCTGGCCGCACACGAACGGCAAACAAGCGCCTCAGAACTCGAAGATTGAGACGCCTAAGCCCGCACGAGCGGGAGTGAACCGTGGCGTCACGGATTTCACGCGACGCCCCATGAGAGAGCCCGCGTGAGCGGGAGTGACACGCACTTGCCCGGCGCGGTCATCACGATCAACGCGTAGCCCGCGCTAGCGGGAGTGACTCTGACCGCATGACCGGCCGCTTCAT
The DNA here is from genome assembly GCF_042667905.1 of Streptomyces sp. NPDC057287. Lineage (NCBI taxonomy): Bacteria > Bacillati > Actinomycetota > Actinomycetes > Kitasatosporales > Streptomycetaceae > Streptomyces > Streptomyces sp. NPDC057287. The sequence goes on from NZ_JBHUYV010000021.1 coordinate 39,761, forward strand.
CCACCTCCGATGAGGCTCGCGCAAGCGGGAGTCCAGATGTGCCCTGACCGGCCGTGAGTTTCGGTGGAGCCCGCGCGGCTGGGAGTGACGCGGCGTCGCTGCAATCGAGTAGGAGATAGCCAGTGTAGAGCCCGCGCGAGCGGGAGTGACCCGACATCGCCGGTGTCGGGGTTGCGAACCTGGCACGTAGAGCCCGCGCGAGCGGGAGTGACACGGCCTCGTGCTCTCTCTCGGTAAAGGTGCCGCGGTGGAGCCCGCGCGAGCGGGAGTGACCCGGGTTGCGGCAGACACCTCTGCGTACGCGGTGGTAGGTCCCGCGCGAGCGGGAGTGATCCGCGCAGGGGCGCAGCGTCGGCCTGGTATCCGGCGTAGAGCCCGCGCGAGCGGGAGTGACACGCCGGCCCTTGGCCGGCACCGGGTGCTTGACCCGTAGAGCCCGCGTCAGCGGGAGTGATTCGACGGCCTGCTCGTTTGCCATGGCTGCGATGCCGTCGAGCCCGCGCGAGCGGGAGTGGCTTCTGCGCCTGCTTGGCCGCTGCCTAGAAGAAAGCATTCGCCGCGTTGAGCGGAGTGGCGTGGTGCTCGCAGGTGTCCTATGGCGTATGGACAGGGCAGTCCCTTTCCCATGGCCACTGGAGGACGTTGGCGGTCGGGCTGGTCGGCAGGGACCATGCTTTGCGGATCATGTCGATCAGCGGCCGGGTGCTGTAGGGCGAAATGGCCAGCTCCTGGCGTGCTTGTGCGAGGCGCTCCAGGTGGCCGTCCGCCCCGTTTGTCGCTGCTTGCCGGGTTCGGCGCTCGAAGGCGTCGCTGGCGAAGATGTCGAGGAGGGTGAGGGAGAAGTAGGTGTAGGCGGATGCTTCGTCGACGAGCTGGCGGGCCTCGTCTGCAAGTTCCCTCCCGTTCGGAACGGCGTTGATCTCGTCAGGCGCATAGAACGCGAATTCCTGCAGTGATCGGCGGAGTTCGTCTTCGGTGCAGGGGCAGGGCTCACGGAGCAGGGCGGCCAGGGTACGGAAGGAGCTGAGCACGCTGCCCGTTCCCTGCGTCCATTGCTGTTTGGCGAGGAGGGTACGGAAACCGGCGAGGGTTTCGGATAGTTCGTCGAGGATGAGGTGGCGAGCGATGCGCACCATCTCGCCCGACCCGGTTCTGTCTTTCATGTCCATGATGCGGCGCCCGTAGCGGACGAGGTCACGTGGGATGCCTCCTGCCATGGAGTGTGTCAGCACTGCGTAGGGTCCGGTGAGTTCTGCTCGTTTGTCGAGCATGGCGCGTGATTCCGTGAGTGTGGCGGGCTGGACGTAGACGACGTCGTCGAGTGAGCTGTCGGTGACATCGCGGTGGGGTAGGCCTCGGCGGATGAACGCGGCTCCGACGTCTTCGGCGACGGCGAGTACGTAGTGGACGTGATCGACGCCGAAGATCGCCTTGATCTCGGCGAGGAAGGCGAGGGCTTGGCTGTCTGTGCCCAGTCGGTCCAGTTCGTCGATTGCGACGACGACCGTTTCGTCGCGGTTCGCGAAGTCGGCCGCGATCTTGGCCAGTAGCTCCTTGAAGTCCTGTACGACTTCGGGGTAGTTCGGGGGGATGACGGTCACGGAGGTGGTGTGGGAAGTGCCGAGGGTGAGGATCTGTGGCGTGCCGCTCGTGAAGGTGGCGGAGGACGACAGTTGGGCTTGGAGGCGCAGCAGCTGCGTACGGCACCTTGCGACCAGGTCTGGTTCGGCTGGACGCGGCGCCCAGTGTCGGACGCTGAGCAGACCGATGCCGGCGATCAGCTCGGCCAGGTGCAGTGCGTTTCCGGGTGCCGCCAGGACTGCTTGGACTTCTGTGCTCCGCAGTGCATACCAGAGTCCTGCCCAGCCGGTCAGACCGGCGAGTACGCCCAGCCAGATCCGTGGACGAACCAGCACGCCGCGGATCCAGAACACGGGTACGGCAGCGGAGGCGGCCGATAGCAGCAGCCACAGCGCACCGGACCCCAGAACCGCTACGAAGACGCTGGGAGCGGCGTCCGGAAGGTGGGACTTGATCGAGGTGTTCTTGGCTGCGCCCAGTGCGGCGGTCGCGATCAGGGCGAGGCCCGCGATGGAGGTTACGGTCTGCCAGGCGCCGCGTGCTGTGTCGCGGATCCACTCGGAGTGCCGGGCTCGCCACCACGCGACGCCCAGCACTGCGAGGGTGAGGCTGGTGCCGGCCGCGGCCTGTCCTTGCCAGATTTCGACGATGTCGGCCCGCCGCTCCTCGATGTAGCGCTGGCTGACATCGAGGAGCGGCGGCAGGTGCTCGGCCGCGGTTGCGCGGATGGCCGCTCCCACTCCGAGAATGACGGCCAGGGCCGCGGGGAGGGCGAAGGCAGCCCACTTCATTAGGCGGACGATGTAGGTGCGGCCTTTACGCAGCAGGCGCTTGACCGGGGACACCTGCACGAGCGGGGGGATGTCATGACCGTGATGCCGGATGTACGCCTCGCAGAGGTCAACCGACAGCGACAGCAGGAAGTCATGGGGTGTGTAGCTGGCCGGGGCTTGTGCCAGAAGGCCGAAGTCGGCCTTTGCGACGCTTGCTTCGAGAAGTGTGGACTTTCCCGCTCCGCGGGGCCCGCACACGGCGATAGTACCGGACTCGAGCTGGCTGAGCTTGCGGTTCAGGGTCTGCATGGCCGCGTTGTCGACCCTGTACGCGTGGCCTCGGGGTGAGCGCAGACCCTCGGAGCGGTCCGCCACCAACAAGGAGTCCGGATCGTCTCCGAGCAGCTCGCGGGTGGTGCGCCAGACGGCCGGCTCGATGGCCTTCTCGGCTTTAGCCCCCCATTTCGCCGATTCGACCCCGAGCCGGAACCGGGCGAGGCCCCATCTGAAATACAGCCCTCCCGTCCGCAGGCACGCGAGCAGGTATCGGCCGCCCTTCCAGCGGCGAGCGCGGGACACTCCGATGAACGCTACGACGAGGAGAAGGGCCGCCCCGAGCCCTCGGGCTCCGAAGAGCACCGCAGCCGTGGAGAGAAGAACGGAGAGTGCCAGCCATGCGACACCCCATTGCTCAGGGAAGAGCTGGGACCGGGAGCGGTGGTACCGGTCACGGTGCTCGTCGCGGTAGCGGGCCGCCGATGCAACAGGGCGCGGGGGCACTGATGACAGTGCCCAGCGCATCACTTCTGGGTGACGCATCTGATCGATGACAGCGGCTCGCGTCGCCCTTGGCCTGTGTCCGAGCAGCTGTGCGACCCTCGGCACTTCCAGACAGCTGCGAACGCAGCGGTGGTAGATCAGCTCGGAATCGGCATCGACGAAGTCCTCGGCCCACGCGGCCCATCGTTCCGCGGATGACGGTAACGGCAGCATCAAGCTCCTCCCCCGGCAGTGACATGCCGAAGCAGGCTAGCTGCTGCCAGTGACAGCCGCCGGGTTGTTACAGTGCCCGGCGCCCGATGCCCGGCCGCCTACGGGCGCGTGGTTCGAGGGTCAATGGGGCCGCAGCGGTCTCGCCAGCCTCTTGTCACCGCTCTTCTACTGCCGCCAGGTGCCCGGGGCAAACCCACCGCCTACGAGTGCACCCAGGAGCGCAGTGCAGAACTCATTCCTGCCGGTCATCATGCAGGCGGGACGAACCTGCATGGAGGGTGAACCGTCATTTCGTTCAGCTTTGCAGGAAGAAGGTGCTGTCGAGGAACGCTGAGAATCGGATCCGCAGGTTGTTCACGGAGGAGCTGCGCTTGGGAGCCGGTTCGTTTCGGAGGTAAGCGCCGAGCGACTCGATCGAATCCATGCACAACCACAGCGTGGCCTCGCGACGCTCCATCTCGGGCCTCGCGTCTTCCGGAGGGTTCAGGAGCACGAAGAACGCGTTCTGTTGCAGGCGTGACCGCAGTTCAGCGTCAGGGATGCGCTGCACACTCAGTACGATCCGCGCCACTGCGTCATGCTGACTCCGATACCGCTCCGCACGCTCGGACTCGGTAAGGCCGCCGTTCCCCTGCCGGGCCACGCGCTGAAGTTCGTACAGGTCAGACAGGATCATGTCCGCCGCACTGGCTGCCTGTGTTCGGCGATGCAGCGTCCGGGCGCTCAGGTCCTGCCGACGTTGCTGATACACAACCCCGACGAATGTCGCGCTGGCCCCCATGAGAGCGCCCCCAAGGCCGATCAGGCCAACCAGCATGTCGGTTTCCACGTGGCCAATCTTCCCGGACCGGCCGGTTTCTCGAGCGCGAGTTCCTCCAACTGCCATGAGTCTGCCGGGTCTGCGGGGGTGCTGTCGCTCATCCTTTTGAGCGCCAGGTTCAGCCCTGCCCCGTGAAAGCCCCCCAACCACACCTCCGCCGTGGCATCATTCTCTCTAGCCAGCAGCAAGCAAAGAGCGGGCAAAGCCATCCAGAAAGCCCAAGCCGGAAAGGGTAGAGCCCGCGCGAGCGGGAGTGACCCGCACGAGAGCCCCAACGATGCCGTGCACACCGCGTCCCGCGCGAGCGGGAGTGACCCGACGGCTCTGGCCGAACGCCCCCGCCCCTTCCTGTAGAGCCCGCGCGGCGGGAGTGACCCGGCCCCGGCCGTTGCCTCAGCGCAGGCCCGCGCGAGCGGGGGTTACCCGAACTACCTGTCCACGATTGGCAACAGCCGCTGCGGAGCCCTCGCAAGCGGGCTGATCCGCTGTCGTGTTCGGCGCGGCCGCTGACATCCCCAGAGACCCGGCTCGAGCGGGACCGAGCCGGGTCTCGACGGCCTTGACCCGTCGCTCACCGAGCGGGTCCCGTGCGAGGGGGCAACTCGTGCGCCGATCGACGAGTTGCCCGGCGCACGCGATACCGAGCCGTGGAGAGGCCACCTCAGCACAAAGCAGCAGGTCAAAGGTGTCCTCGTATTGCAACTCTCAGCGGAACGAGCAGGCGATTGTCATACACCTGCATCAGTAGTTCTCATGGCATGTCTGAAGCAACCTCGCATCGTCCCTGCCTAGTAGCTCACGTGCACCATCTCGAATGACATTGAAATGAGAATCACCTACGGCAGGGAAGTGAGAGTCAGCAGCAGCTGCTGTCGGGACGCCGAATGCGGCAACGCGACATGCAGCCGGTCCACGGTCCAGTCCTCGTGCGCCATGTGCCCCTCCTGCGGTCGTGCCCGGACAGCCAGAGTAGCGCCACGGACCCACCCGTTGCCCCGGCATGATGATGCAAGGCGTTGGACCGGCGATCACTCCTCGCGTGTACCTGCTCGGCACCAGCCAGGGCGGTGGTCCATCTGCCGCTGGGGGCGAAGCAGCCGTTACCGATCAGGCCTCTGCTCAAGGTTCGATCACACGCCGTACACCCGCAGCTCCGAGAGCTGGCCGGCCGGCCAGCCGGTGTTGACGGTGAAGATCAGGCGCAGGTAGCGGGTGGTCGTGCCGGTGGGCAGGGTCAGGGTGGCGGTGTTCCCGCTGGAGGGATCGAAGATGTACGGGGAGGCGCCGAGCAGGGAGGTATAGGACGTGCCGTTGGTGCTGCCCTGGACGGTGATGGTCTGGCTGCGGGTGGCCCAGGCGGTGGCCGGGGGGAGGGTCAGAACGATGTCACGGGCGCCGGTGGCGGCGCCCAGGTCGACCTCGAGCCACTGGGGGAATGCGTTGTTGGCACTCTCCCAGTATGTGTGCGGGCTGCCGTCGACCGCGTTACCCGGGCCGTAGAGCTGGGTGGAACTGCTTGCCTTCGTCGGCCGGTACAGCGCCAGGTTGATACGGGCGGAGCCGTTGGTGGTCACGATGACCCGGGCTGACGGCTGAGAGACGGTGCCGGCCGCGTCGAGGGCCTGGATGTCGAAGGTGTACGAGGTCGAAGCGGTGAGCCCGGAGACCGTGAACACGGTGACGTTCGCGGGGGCGGCGCCGATCGGGGTGGCAGTGCCGTCAGTGATCCGGCGGATGCGGTAGCCCGTCACCCCCACGTTGTCGGTGGAGGCGGTCCAGGCGAGCGCCACGGTGGTGTCGGTTGCTGCGGTCACCCGGAAGTTCCCCGGAGCGGTCGGCGGTACGGCGTCGCCACCGAGAACCGGCAGGGTGGGCCGGAGTGGGGTGAGGGGGGTCTGGCCCTTCAGCATCCGGCCGCCGTCGCCCGTCAGGCGCAGGTAGTAGTCGGAGGAGCAGGCGGTCCCGTCCTCGTCGAGAGCGAGGAAGCCTGAACCGGCCGGTACCCAGGCCTGGGACTCGGCGGTCTTGGCGATCTGGTTGCCCTCGTTGTACTCGTCGAACATGGAGATGTAGGCGCTCGGCACCCCGGCCCGTCCCATGTTGTAGAACTGCCGCCACATGAAGTCACCATGAGCGCGCTGGCGTTCGGTGACCCCTCCGGGCAGCACGCACGGCTGGTAGTCGAGGCCATGTGCCGCGCACTCGGCAACGTCGGGCACGGTCGCAACACTGTAGAAGTGGTCGGCTTCCGACGCGTTGCCGATACGGCCGACCAGCCAGGGCGAGAGCATGTCGAAGGCGTGGTAGACGCCGGAGAACCCCGGCCGGGAGTCCCGGTCCCCCGTCCGCCACCAGGTAGGGACACCGCCGATCACGTAGCATCCCTGCGCTTTGAACCAGTTGACGACGTCCAGGCATTGATCCGGAGTGAAGGGGCGCTGGGCGTCGTTGAAGCCAAAGCCCCAGATACAGACCACCGGCTTGCCGCTCTGCTTCGCGTAGGCGGGCGAGTCCGTGTGAGAGCGCATCTTGGCGGTCCAGTCGGCCTTGATGTCGCTCTGCATGGTCATCCAGTCCGAGACGTCATACATGATGTAGAACTTCACGCCCTGGGACTCGGCTGCGCTGCGCACTTTGCCGGCCATGGCGTCGCGAGTCGGGCCCTCCCCTCCGGTGGGGTTGAAGCGCTGGAGGGCGGCGGTGTCGATGCCGTACTCCTTCATCCAGCGGAAGTGCAGGTCGACCGTCGACCGGTCGTAGGAGGAGAACAGGGAGGCCGGCTGCCCGTTGCCGAGATTACTGAAGGCGGTGCGGTAGGTGGTCGGATAGTCACGTACATCGGGCCAGGCGACGATCGCCTTGTTGCTCGTGGACGGTAACTGGCCCCAGTTCTGGGACCAGTGCCACCAGCCGTCGATCGGAGCGCTGTCCCCGGCACAGGCGAACCATCCCTGGTACCCCACGGTCACCTTGCCGACCACGTCGCCGGGCGGGCTCGCCGCGGCAGCGGGGTCGGCCAGCGTGGTCTGCCCCAGCCCTACGGCAGCGACGGCCCCTGCCGCGGTGGCCGCTTGCAGGATCGCACGACGTGTAACACCCATCTGTTTCCTCCGACTAGGACGAACTCACTGCCGGTCGACTGGATCATCCATACCTATGCAGCAAGGCGGTGACACGGAGCGTATTGTCATGGACACAAAGACGCAATAGAGCGCGGAGAACTTGCAAGAAGACGCGGGAATCGCGAAATGGGCGGCTCTGACCTGCTGACCACCAGGCCGGGGACAGAGGAGTCGGCCTGCTGCCGGACGGGAGTCCGCAGTGGCCGACAGCGGGAACCCTCACCACGCCACCATCGTGGAGAACGCCCTTGTACCGGCGACGCGTTCATCGTCGGCCTCAGCATGCGTGAGACGGCGACCACAGGCTCCGCCCTCGCCCGCACGCAACCACCCTTCCAAGCCACCTGAGTGATATTGGCTCGAACGCATTCTGGTGGGCGTGTGGCCTCGTCCTAGCGGCGCTTCGACGAAGCCCTGGACGCCCACGAAACCGCCCGCGCCCTCTTCCGGCAGACCGAAGCCGCCCAAGGCCGAGCCAACGCCTGGAACAACCCCGGCACCGCGTGTCGAGGGCTGAGCCGTTTCGAGGACGCTGTGGCAGCCGGCCAGCAGGCTGTCGCGATGACGGCCACGGCTGAGGACTGATTCCGTACCGGTGAGACGTGGGGTGAGCTGGCCATGACCCTGACTGCCGCGGGTGCCCATCCGGGGCACGTGCGTGGGTCCGCCGTATACGCGGGCGGACGGGGAAGCGGCCGCTTCCCCGTGCCCACACAGACAGCACGGAGAGAGTGGAAGAGCAGCAGCCCGCGAGGGCTTGCCCGCCGTCTGGCTCGCAATACGGGGCACCCTGGCCGCTCAGGCGGGGACGGGCTCCAGGTCGGTATCGTCCAATGGCGGACAGGTCTCGTAGCCCACTCGCTCGGCCGCATCGATGTAGTCGGCAAGAGCGTCGCGGGATTGAGCGAGCCTGTCCATCTGATCGTCCAGTCGCCGCAGCCGTGACCGCATCGCGTCCAGCAGCTCGGGACACCCAAGCAGCTCCGGGGCCTCCCCGACCGCACAGGGCAGCAAGTACGCGATGTCCTCGGAGGATAAACCAGCACCAAGTAGGTGCCGGATCTGCTTCACCCGCAGCACGGCGCTCTCGCCATAATCGCGGTAACCGTTCGCACCGCGGTCTGCCTCCAGCAGGCCCTGGGCCTCGTAGTAGCGCAACTGATGGGCATTGACACCCGTCCGACGACTCAGTTCCCCGATCCGCATGGATACCTCACTTGACCTTCACACCGGTATTAACGTTGACGATGCTGCCATGAACAGCAACCCCGAAACAGCTGTGACGGTCATCGGACTTGGGCTGATGGGCCAGGCACTCGCCAGCGCGTTCCTGAGAGCCGGGCATCCCACAACCGTGTGGAACCGCACGGCCTCCAAGGCAGACCCATTGGTGGCCCAGGGTGCACGGCTGGCGCCAACAATTGGCGACGCGCTCAAGGCAAGCTCCCTGACGATCATCTGCCTCACCGACTACCTGGCCATGCACGAACTGCTTGGCGCGAACGACATCGAGCTGCACAGCACGATGTTGATCAACCTGACCTCGGGCGACTCGACCCAGGCTCGGGAAGCCGCCCAATGGGCCGAGCAGCGCGGCGCCCACTACCTGGAAGGCGCCATCATGGCCATCCCGCCGACAATCGGCAGCGCCGAGGCAGTGATCCTGCACAGCGGGCCGCAGTCGGACTTCGAAACACACAAGTCAACACTCGACGCGCTCGGCACCGTCACCTACCTCGGCGCGGACCATGGGCTGGCATCCCTGTACGACGTGGCCGGCCTGGCCATGATGTGGAGCGTCCTCAACGCCTGGCTGCAGGGCACTGCCCTGCTCAGGACGGCCGGTGTTGACGCCGCGACGTATGCACCGTTTGCCCAGCAGATCGCTACCGTTGTGGCCGAATGGCTGCCTGGGTATGCCGAGCAGATCGACAGCGGCTCCTTCCCGGCCGAGGTGTCGGCCCTGGAGACCGACGCGCGCGCGATGGCTCACCTGATCGAAGAGAGCGAAGCGGTAGGCGTCAACGCCGAACTGCCGAAATTGATCAAAACGATGGCCGACCGCGCGATCGCCGCCGGCCACGGTGGGGAGCAGTATCCCGTGCTGATAGAAGAGTTCGGCAAGCCCCGCAACCACTGACCGATGCCGACACCGGGATCCCGCTTCGGCCTTTCGCACAACGGGCTGTCCAGATCTGATCACGAACACGGAAAGTGCCTCTGAACAGAGAGAATGAGGAGAGTCGAGATCGTTGTCCGCGCCTGGTTCAGAGGCAATTTTCAGCGTCTCGGGTCCTTCCCCCGCGTCCGCACCTCGCTCACTCTGCGCCGCGTTCACCCGCGCGCTTCTCGTGGCGCAGGGATGTCGCGGACACTGCCGGTGGCTCTGTTCACGTCGCTGCGACGTGAACAGCCCACGGGGACCCATCCCCGCGGGCGCGGGGAGCACAGTAGGGGCGGCAACGGCGGCTTCAGCGTGTCTCCGGCCGCAGTCGGGGCCGGGTCACCAGCACGCGGCGCGTCCTGTACGTGCTTTGGCCGGCGACAGCCCTCGCCTCTGCCCAGGCCGGTGCGGACCAGCAAGCCGGGGTCCGCCCCACGGCGAGGCAACAGCGAGCACTCGCTGGGTGCCGGGGATACCCGCCTCCACGAGGGCCCCGCCGCGAAACATCCACAGACCGAACAGGTCGTCGTCCGCGTCGTGCAGCATGACCTGCACGCAGGCGGGCTCGCCCCACGGCAGTGACTGCCAGCAGCTCGCCGCGCTCGGGCTGGAGTGTGCGACGGCGACCTGACCCGGCCCGCCCGCCCCCGCGCACCCGCGCACCCGCAGCCCAGCCGACCGGAAGGCCGGGCCGCAGGCACTGGATCAGGAGGTTCGGCAGACCGTGCCGTTGAGGGTGAACGTCGTCGGGGTGGGGTTGGCGTCGTCGTTGGCTCCGACGAAGCCGAAAGTGGCGGTTGAGCCGCTGTGCGGGGCCAGCTCGGCGTTGGCGCCGTTGTCGGTCACATGTACGCGCGCGCCCGAGCTGGTGACGTTCGCGTTCCAGGAGCTCTGCACGGTCTGGCCGGTGGACGGCCAGGTGAAGTCCAGGGTCCAGCCGTTGATCGGGGTGTCACCTACGTTGGCGACCGTGACGGTGGCGACGAATCCGTTGCCCCATCCGCTGTCCACTCGGTAGTTGACCAGGCAGCTGCTGTCGCGCGGAGCCGTGGTGGCGAAGGTCAGCGGCTCGGAGGGGCGCGAGAGGCGGCCGTCGGCGTCCCGGGCGAGGACGTTGACCGTGTGCTCGGAGCCAGGCGGCAGATTGTGCAGCGTCGCCGAGGTGGAGGTCGAGGTGGCGAGCAACTGGGCATTGGCGCCCAAGCGTTCGTACACCTCGTAGCGCACCGCCTTGCCGTTCGCGGGGGCTGCCCAGCTCACCGTGGCGGTCGAGCTGCCCACGCCGGTTGTCTTCGGTGCGCTGGGCGCGCCGACCGAGGCCGCTGCGGAGTGCGGGGCGACGGTGATCGTGGTGATCGAGTACGGCGGCAGCACCTGATCGCCCCCGGCGGTGGCGGCCACCCGGGTGACATCGGTGTCGCCGCGGCCGTAGCGGTGCACGACCGGCGCCTGGGCAGTGGGCGTGTATCCGGCATAGCTGATGTCCGCGGTGTGGGAGTTCAGCGGGTCCTTGTTGATCAGCATCACGCTCAACGTGCCGTCGGCCCGGTGCACGGCGTGCGCCGAGACCTGGTCGCTGCCGGTGGAGGCGGCGACCATCGTGTCACCGGGACGACCCAGTTTGGTCAACGACTTGATGCCGAAGTACGGGTGGAACGGCGTGTTCACGCCCGGCTGGCAGACGTCGCCGACGCAGCCGCCGCTGGACAGCAGGCCGAAGTCGTTGAAGTCGGTATCGCCATCCACCGTCTCCACCTTGGTGGGCCCGTTGTGGACGTTCCACCAGTCGACGTTGAAGACGCCGTTCTCCAGCGCCGTCATGTAGGTGTCCGCAGCGAACAGGCCGTTGGGCCGGCTGTTCATCTGGACGTTGGAGTTGACCTCGGTGAGCGCGATGCCGATCTTCGACGAGCGTTCCCCGGCGTACCGGTCGATCTGTCGGCGGACCTCGCGGAGCTGTCCGGGCAGCCGGGCGGTCCGGTCCAGGGCCTCGTCGGCGGTGGCGCCGCCCGGGTAGGAGTGCACGATGGCGAAGTCGATCGTCCCGGCGACTGCGGACAGCACTGTGTGGTTCCAGTCGGCCGAGTCCCCCGCACCGACGATGCCGTCCGGCCAGTCGCCCGGCGTGGTCAGCACGGCGCCGATCTTGATCGTCGGATCGACCGCCTTCATCGCCTCCGCGTACGAGAGGACGTTGCGGGCGTACTCACGCGGGCTCTTGTCCGGGTGATCGTCGGCCTCCCAGCCGCTGCCGTAGTGGCCGTTGCCGTAGATCTCGTTGCCGATCTCCCAGTACTTCGCCCCGTAGCCGCGGGTGACGTTGGCGTACCGGACCCAGTCGGCGGCCTCCTGCGGTGTGCCGGTGCCGTAGTTGGCGATGATCATCGACTGGGAGCCGGAGGCGCGGACGCTGCTCATGAACTCGTCGAAAGTGGTGTGGGGCGCCACGTAACCGCCGGGCGCGGTGTGGTCCTTCCAGTGGTAGATGTCGCCGTAGGAGCCGCCTGGGTAGCGCATCACGCCGACGCCCGCCTCGCCCAGCAGGCCGGTCACCTCGGAGTCGTTCATGTGCGAGTCCCAGAGCGCGTGGTTGACGCCGAACGCCGCCTTGTCGATGGTGCCGAGCCCCACCCCCGCGTTGACGGAGACCTCGACGGCCGACGCCTCCTCGACGGCCGTCGTCGTGGTGCCCGGGGCCGCGACGGTCCGGCCGGTCGCGGCGGGCGCCGGGGGAGCGGCCGCGAGCGCGGCGACCGTGGCCAGGGCGCAGACGAGCGCGGCTGCGGGGCGTCTGCCCGCTGTTCTTCCGGCTCTGCGGGGCGGCCGGCCTAACCGGCGGTTGCGAGGGAGGTGTGCGAGCGGCATGACGTGTCCTCCTGGGGCGAGCGCCGCGTGCGCCGGCAAGACGCCCGGTATGTGGTCGGTGGGGTGCCTTCGGTGCGACGCTCGTGGGAGCGCTCCCAAGATGATGTGGGGGAGGCATGACTGCGTCAATGGGCCGGACCGGGGCGATCTGCTCAAGTGCCTGCGGCCCGGCCCGTGGTCCGCGCCGGCCGCGGTCTTCAGCGCAACGTCAGCAAGCCGTTCTGTTCGACCACGTCCAGGGAGAGCGTGCGGTAGCCCGCCGTCTCGAACAGCACGGTCAGCCGACGGCCGTCCTGGCTCATCACCGAGCCGTCCCCCCACTGACCGTGCCGGACCCGGGCACCGAGCCGGAAGGGGTGCGGGGCGTCGTCGGCGCGGCCCACCTCCTGCGGGCCCACCGGTCCGCCGGTGCCGGCCAGCACCCCCGCGGCCGCCTTCGGGCCGTCCAGGGAGAGTGCGGCGGCCTCGCAGCGGTCGCAGGAGCCGCAGGACCCCCCGGCTTCCGATTCCTGCCCGAAGTAGCCGAGCAGGAATCGCCGCAAGCAGCCCGTGTTCTCCGCGTAGCCCCGCATCATGTCGACCCGCGATCGCTCCAGCTGCTGGTGTGCGTCACCGAGTTCGACGGCCCTGCGGGCGGCCTCCGCAGGATCGGCGGCGCCGGTGGTCTCCAGGTCTCCCGATTCGGTGGTGCGTACCGCTTCGACCTGTTCCAGTAGATTGACGACGGCCGTCAGCCGACTGGCCGTCAGGCCCGTCTCGCTGCGCAGGTCGCTCGGCCGGACCGGGCCGGCGTGTTCCTCCAGTGTGCCGGCTACCTGGGAGACGGTGTCCGGGTCAGGGCGTCCGGCGGCGAAGAACCGCTGCATGCCGAGGTCCTGCGACCGGTAGGCGAGGATCGCCCGGGCCGGCTTCCCGTCCCGTCCGGCGCGACCTATCTCCTGGTAGTAGGCGTCCAGGGAGCCGGGCACCGAGGCGTGCAGCACGAACCGGACGTCCGGCTTGTCGATGCCCATCCCGAAGGCGGAGGTGGCCACCACCACGTCCAGCTCCCCCGCGAGAAAACGGTCGTGCACCGCGCCGCGTTCCTTGGCGGGCAGGCCGGCGTGGTACGCCGCCACGCCCAGCCCCAGGTCGCCCAGCTCGCGGGCGTACTCCTCGGACTCCTTGCGGGTCGCCGCGTAGACAAGCCCGGGCTTGGGTTCGGCGGCGGCGCGTTCGACCACCGCCCGGCGCTTGTCGGCGGCGCTCCGGAAAGGGATGACCTCCAGGTGGATGTTGGGCCGGTCGAAGCCGGTGACCACCTCCCGCACGTCGCGCATGCCGAGCCGCTGGACGATGTCCGCCCGCACCGGGGCGGCGGCGCTCGCCGTGAGGGCGAGCACCGGCGGGCGGCCGATCCGGTCGATCACCTGGCCCAGCCGCAGGTACTCGGGCCGGAAATCGTGCCCCCAGGTCGACACGCACTGTGCCTCGTCCACGACGAACAGCGCGGGCCGTGCCGCCGCGAGCTGCTCGACCACCTCGTCCTTGGCCAGTTGCTCCGGGGCGAGGAAGACGAAGTCGACGTCTCCTTCGCTGATCCGGTCCCACACCGCGTCGTTCTCGCCGCGGCTCTGGGTGGAGTTCACGGCCGCGGCGTCCGCACCGGCCCGTCTCAACAGACCGCTCACCTGGTCCCGTTGCAGGGCGATCAGAGGGGAGACGACGACGGTGGGGCCGGACAGAAGTACCCCGGGCACCTGGTAGACGGCGGACTTCCCAGCGCCGGTCGGCATCACCACGAGAGTGTCGCGCTGTTCCATGACCGACTTCATCGCCCGCAACTGCTCCGGGCGCAGCTGCTCCCATCCGAACACCTTGCGCGCACTGCGCTGCAGTCGCCGGGACAACGCGCTGAAGGTGAACATGGTGCTCCTCGGGGGCTGTGGGATCAGGCCGGGCGGCAAAAGCGCTGTCCGGGTGACCTCCGACTACCCCGCGTCCGCCACCTCACGGCACCGAATGCGGTCGATCCTCGGCGGGGTGCACACGTTGCTCAGCGGATGTCGCATCGCCGTCGCGGACCGGGATCGCGCGCGGGGTCGGGCGGCGATGGCGAAGCAGAAGCGGATCGGAGCCTCGAACCACGCCCGCGGAGCTCCGGTCAAGGGCGCCGCGCCCCGGGGATTCCCCTCTTTTTCTACGTGCCCCGTTGACAGCGCGGGCCCGTACTGGCTTCATGAGCACGTCCGTGGAAGCGCTCCCACGCCCGTCGCGCCGGACGCCGCTCCGGGCTGCCGACGCTTCCGCGTGGGCCGGTATCACCCCGCACCGGCCCCGTCGCACGAGCCGCGCATCTGCACCGTTCAGCACCCGCACGCCGCACTTCCGCACGAGCCGCACCACCGCCCCGTCGGCCCGGTCCGGCATGTCATCCGCCGGTCCGGTACGACCACGGGCACCACACGCCGCCCGCCGCACCGAAGGACGATCCGTTGCGACTGCCCTCCCTTTCCCTCGCGTTCCACAGATCGATATCCCGCCACTCTCCGCCGCGCACCACCGGCCGCTCCCGTCTGGGGGTCACCCTCGCCGGCGTGGCCGCGCTGCTCGCCGGCGGACTCATGCCCCTGGCAGCCACCCCGGCGCAGGCAGCACCGACGTTCGCCTACGGCGAGGCCCTGCAGAAGTCACTCTTCTTCTACGAGGCCCAGCGCTCGGGCAAACTTCCCGAGGACAACCGTGTCTCCTGGCGCGGCGACTCCGGCATGGACGACGGCAAGGACGTCGGGCTCGATCTGACCGGCGGCTGGTACGACGCCGGCGACCACGTGAAGTTCGGCCTGCCGATGGCCTACAGCGCCACGGTGCTGGCCTGGGGCGGTATCGAGCAGAGGGACGCCTACGCCGCGTCCGGGCAGTTGGCTCGCCTGAAGGACAGCCTGCGCTTCGCCAACGACTACTTCGTCAGGGCCCACCCCTCCGCCAACGTGCTCTACGGGCAGGTCGGCAACGGCGGCGACGACCACAAGTGGTGGGGCCCCGCCGAAGTGATGTCCATGGCCCGGCCCGCGTACAAGATCGACGCATCCTGCCCCGGCACCGACCTCGCCGGGCAGACGGCTGCCGCGATGGCGTCCTCTTCGATGCTCTTCGTCGACGACGACCCGGCGTACGCGGCGAAGCTCCTCACCCACGCGAAGCAGCTCTACTCGTTCGCCGACACCTACCGCGGCAAGTACAGCGACTGCATCACAGACGCGAAGTCGTACTACAACTCCTGGAGCGGCTACCAGGACGAGTTGGTGTGGGGCGCGATCTGGCTCCACAAGGCCACCGGTGACGCCACCTACCTGGCCAAGGCCGAGACGTACTACGACGGCCTGTCGACGGAGCCGCAGACCTCCACCCGCTCATACCGGTGGACGCTCTCCTGGGACGACACCTCGTACGGCTCGTACGTGATGCTCGCCAAGCTCACCGGGAAGCAGAGGTACATCGACGACTCCAACCGCTGGCTCGACTGGTGGACGACCGGGGTGAACGGCGCCAAGGTGGCGTACTCCCCCGGCGGCCAGGCCGTGCTGGACTCCTGGGGATCGCTGCGTTACGCGGCGAACACGGCCTTCGCCGCGCTCTCCTACAGCGACTGGCTCTCCGGTGACGCGACCCGCAAGGCCCGCTACCACGACTTCGCGGTACGCCAGATCAACTACGCCCTCGGGGACAACCCGCGCAAGGCCAGCTATGTCGTCGGCTTCGGCGCCACCCCGCCCACCAAGCCGCACCACCGGACCGCGCACGGGTCGTGGACCGACCAGATGACCAACCCCGTCGAGACTCGCCACGTCCTGTACGGCGCGCTCGTCGGCGGGCCGGGCGCGGCGGACGACTCCTACACCGACGACCGGCAGAACTACGTCAACAACGAGGTCGCCACCGACTACAACGCCGCTTTCACCGGTGCCCTCGCCCGGCTGTACGCCGAATACGGCGGTGCCCCGCTCGCCTCGTTCCCCCGGGCCGAGACACCGGACGGGCCCGAGGTGCTGGCCCAGGCGTCGGTGAACGCGTCCGGGGCGAACTTCACGGAGATCAAGGCGTACCTGGTCAACAAGTCGGCCTGGCCGGCCAGGTCGCTGGCCAAGGCCTCGCTGCGCTACTACTTCACCTTGGAGCCTGGGGTCTCGCCGGCGGACATCACGGTGACCACCAACTACAACCAGTGCGGCGCGGCCTCCGGCGCCAGGCAGTACGAAGGGGACGTCCACTACATCAGTGTGGACTGCTCGAACACCGTGATCGCCCCGGCCGGGCAGTCGGCCTACCGCAAGGAGGTGCAGTTCCGGGTCACCTCCTCGGGCACCTGGGACCCGTCGAACGACTGGTCGTACGCGGGCCTGCCGACGACACCGGGCTCCACCCCGGTGGACGCGCCGAGGCTGGTGCTGCTGGACGGAACGTCACAGCAGTGGGGTGAGCTGCCTGACGGCGATCCCGGTGAGTCCCCCTCCCCGACCCCGACTCCCACGCCCACTCCCACGCCGACCCCGCCCCCCACTCCGACGCCTACGTCGACTCCGTCCGCCGGAGCCGGCTGCTCGGTGACCTACAAGGTCGGCTCGTCATGGGGCAGCGGGTTCACCGCCGACGTGACCGTCAAGAACACCGGCAGCACAGCTGTGGACGGATGGCGCCTCAACTGGACCTTCAGCGGTTCCGAGAAGGTGACCGGCGCCTGGAACGCCACCGCCAGCCAGTCCGGAGCTGTCGTGACCGCCACCGACGCCGGTCACAACGGGAAGGTCCCGCCCGGCGGTTCGGCCTCGTTCGGCTTCCAGGGATCGGGGGCACCCGGTTCCGCGCCCACCGGGTTCACCCTGAACGGCGTCAGCTGCTCCTGACGATCTGAACCACGCGCGGCGGAGGCCGTTCCGTCGGCCTCCGCCCCGCGCGACCGCGGTCTCAGGGCATGCGGTGCACCGAGCCCGCGTAGTCCCGAGGGTCAGGATCTGGGCTGTGAGGATGAGGGCAGCCTCGGCGGGCAGCCGGGCGGCGAGGTCGACACGTTCGTCCCCGGCCGGCGCCGGCCGAGGCCTGACAGCACGGCGTGGGTGGTGGTGTCTATCGCCCGGACAGCTCCTAGCCGTGCACGAGTTCGTTATAGACCGCGATCAGGCTTGGGATGATCAGCCCGCTCCGCGTTCTCAGCTTCGAGTGTGGAGTGTGTCGGCCGGGGGCGTGGCATACAGCTGGCGGTAGGCCGCGGCGAAGCGGCCTGCGTGCGCGAAGCCCCAACGGGCGGCGATGGCGGTCACGCTCGAACTGTGGGGGTCGGCGGCTTTGAGGTCGGCGTGCGCGCCTGTGAGACGCACGTGCCGCAAGTGGCCGAGAGGGGCGAGCAGGCCATGGCCACCTTCAAAAGCTGCCGCCTTCTGCGGAGGCTCCGCTGCAGCACCAACCGGATCACCGACATCCTGAAGACCGTTCTCGCCCTTCACCACGCCTCAACCTGAGGTTGGAAGAGGCTCTCTGTCTGCCCACGAAGCCAGCCAGGGGGTGAAAGCGAACGGTCACTCATGAGACCGGATCATGGCATGCCGTTGTGGGCGCTGCTGTCCCGGCATCTGCGGCACCTCCGCGTCGGAATACGGCACCTGCGGAACAAGTGCACTCCGCCAATACCGCTCAAAACCCTGGGGCCCTGTTTGGAGTGCTACGACGGCAGGCCCGCCGACCCAGCCACCTACACCACTCCCCCGGCCGAGCATCTTCTCGCCGCCTGACCCGAGCGGTGCACCGACGGCCACAGCACCGGCACGTGGCCGCCCTGCTTTCCCCGTCACTCGTTTCAAAATCAGAAGAGAGACCAACATGCGCCGTCCCGGTGCCCTCGCCGCGCTGCTCGGCCTGACCCACGCCCAATGCCCGGGACATCTGGCGCCGCCACGGCCGCCGCGCGGCCCGCGCCTCCCCACGCAACCCCGGCCACCACACCGGCACCTGCGCGACTTGCCGCCGCGCCGTGCCGCTCTTCGGACAGCGACGTCGCCGCCATCGTCGAGCTCGGCGGTGAGCTGGAGCTCCCACCTACCCCTAACGGACGCTTCAGGGGGCGGTCATCCCAGAAGCTGCGCGGTCAGCGACGCCGGCCGCCGCCTATGCGGCGGTCGTCGGCCAGTGCGGTAAGCGGGCCGAACTCGCGGGCAAGCTCGTTCCAGGTCAAAACCTCGCCACAGCGGGCCGGGAACTCCTTCGCGTTGAACTCGGGCATCGTCCAGGTGCCAGTGCCCCGGTCCCGCAGCCACAGGTCCCCGTCACCGTCGACCACAGTCGGCGGGACCGGTACGGGCTCGGCCTCATCGGTGGGCTCCCAGGTGATCCGGCCCGGGTGGGAAACGCGGCGCAGCTCAGTGGTGGCCAGCCGCGCGGCCAGGTCACGGGTGGACTCTTCGGCGTCCTTGACCGACGCCAGTCGGAACGCGTCGTCAAGCACGGGCAGGGCTGGATTCTTGCTGCGCTTCGAACTCATACGCTGACTACCTCCGGTGGGGGGCGTCACATCCGTTATGGCACCCCGTAGAGGGACACGGTATCCGAGGCGGGAGCCGGGCCGACCACGACCACTGTCCAGACGGAGGTGCTGGCACACCGGACGGTGGGGCTGTGAGCTGCTCCTGGACGGGGTAGCGCTCAGATATGGCGACCCGGGTCTGAGAAGGTGAGGCCTACCCGGCCGCAAGTCTCCCGGACCCCGACCGCCTGGCTGCGATCGAGAACTGCGCCGTGGACGACGACACCAGGTGGCTGACCGAGCAGCCCGCGACCGCCCGGGCCCCGGCTGGAGAAACTCAAGGATCGGATCGATGACGGCGACAGCCCGATGAGCAACAGCTACGTCGCCAGTGCCATCGGCCACGCCCGCCGGACCCTCGAAACCACCGACGACGCCCCCCGCAACGTGCCTCGGACGCCGTGATCGAGGGCAGCTCCAGCCGACCCGGCTGGGGCTGCCCGCTCCCGACGAAAAGACCACCCGATGAACTCCCCGCACCTCCCGGCCGGCCCCCTGTGCATCCTGGTCCGGCCGCCTGACTACGGCCGGCCCACTCTCGCCGCCCGCTCGCCCGACAGCTAGCACGTGCAACTCACCACCTCCGCGAGCTCGCAACGGACTCCAGGATAGACCGATCCGCAACACCAGTCGCCATCGACATCCAAAACCTGCATCTGAAGACCAGACCCCCCGGCCACGGACAACGATCGTCGACTCCACCAACCTCGAGACGCGGGTCCGGACGGATCTGCTCGCCCGCGCACGCCGCCGGCAGCGCCCCTGCGTAAAAGTCCTCTTCGACGTTGCGCTGCATGCGGTGAAGGCCCCCAACGCCAGCCGAGAGCGAGTCGTGCGCCCCCACGTAGTACGCAAGCTCCACGGGGGGCGCCCACCGCTGAGCAACCGCACGACACTGCGGTGCATCTGATCTCCGACCTCATCACCGCGTCCACGGACCGACCCCGGATGACTACTCTCGGTTCCCGCGACCAGCGGGTCGCCACCACACCCGAGACCACGTGGGGCAACGCAGTTGTTCGACATCGCCTCACCTCACCAGAGACCGCCCACGCCGGCCGGAGACCCAGTACTGGCTGAAGAGGACGGCCAGTCGGTCATACGCCCGCCTCGTGGGGGCACTAGACAAGGCACCAGACCAACCGCGTGTCGACGGTGATTCCGCGTCCGGATACGAGATGCACAGGAGCAATGCTCATGACCCTGCCCAAGTTGACAGCCGAGGCCCGAAACAGCGCGTTGAAGAAGGCTGTCGCTATGAGACAAGAGCGCGCCGCGCTACTCGTCGACGTCAAAAACCGCAAGGTGACGCTGCATGACGTCCTGAGACGGGACGATCCCGTCGTTGCCAGGACGCCCGTCCGCCGCCTCCTGGAGGCGTTGCCTGGCATCGGGAAGATCCGTGCTGGCCAAATCCTCAACGAATTCGGCATCTCAGAGACCCGCCGTATTCAGGGTCTCGGAACCCGCCAGCGGGAGCGTCTGCTCGCTCTCTTCCCGGCTGACGCCTGATTGTTCCGTCAAAGCCTGGCCCGGCTACTTGCCGCGCACGCCCTCGTGTCCGCGCTGCCGAGTTCCGCCGGTACGGCGCCTTCCACACCGCCCGCTCCCGCACCGACCTCGTCCGGATGTACGCCACAGCGGTGGGCGCCGACTACCGGGGACCATCCCGTGACACGCTCGTGTCTCCCAAACCGATGCGTCGGGGTGCCCCGCAGCAGTTCCAGACGTGCACAGCTCCCTCGCGGCCAAGAACCTCGATGAGCTCCCCGTCCGGCGCCCAGGCCAGGGCGGCGGCGGGACCGCCTGTGAGCCGGAGCATCTGCAGCGTTCTGCGGCCCGTCGTCCTCAGATCCGCAGTAGGCGACGCGGTCCGGCGCTGCCGCTCACGACGGCGAAGCGGCGGATGACACACTGACCCGGTGTCCGCAACTGCTCGCACGCAAGCAACCATCCATCCGGGCGGGGAGCGACACTGAGCTCGACGGTGGAAGCATCCTTCGTCTGACCTGACTGAGCGCCCCGCCAGCGCCCGTACTAGCCACACGACTGCGCCCTACCCCTGAAACAGGATGACATGGATGGCAGCGTCGAGACGAGGAGCTCCGCCTCTGGGAGCTTGCTGGCGCTGCTTCCGTGCCCTCGTCGATGTCATCCACTCTGCGCCTGTGTCGGGGAGCGTCGACGTCGCGGCCGAGGAGCGCGGGGCCTGGTCAGCCATGGCGCGGAACCAGGTCCTCCGGCGCGGCAGGAATCCGCCCCCGGGCACGCGCGAGCAGAACGGCCGGCTCCGGCTCCACCTGTAGAGCTTTGAGCATGATCAGCCACCATTGGTCCAGCCGCTCCGCCCAGTTCCGGCTGCTCGGCGCCTCCTCGCTCAGCATGCAGAGGCCGAAGAAGGAGTGAACGAGCGTCACGGCCGCGGTCGATGGCGCGATCCCGTCCGCCAGCTCACCTCGTGTGCGGGCCTGGGCAAGAAGGCGGGTGACGGCCAGGACCCAGCCGTCGAACGGTGTGGGTACGGGGGACTTCATGGTGCGGCGTTCCGCCCAGAGACGCGCGCCCGCGCGCGCCACGACGTCCTCGCTGAGAGACCGTGCGACACCGAAGCTGAGTACGACCAGCTTCTCCAGCGGGGGGATGCCGGGCGCGGAGTAGGGGGCCCCGAGTTGTGGCCAGGTGGCGAACTGCTCATGGATCACCGCGAGTGCCAGCTTCTCCTTGCTGGAGTAATGGAAATAGATCGCTCCGCTCGTTTTTCCGGAGTGATCACTTATGTCATTGACACTTGTTCCCGCATATCCTCGTTCGATAAATAGATGCGCTGCCGATTCGAGCAGCTCCTTGCGGGTGGCGCGGGCCCTGTCTTGCACTTCAGTTCCACTTTCGTTCAGATGTTCCAACGGTCGCGATGGGGAGAGCTGACACCTCTGCACTTAAGGCCCGACCACAGCGCACGGAAGATCCTATTATTCTTCGACCGCGCACACTTTGCATTGACTTCCGCAAACTCACCGGCTGCTATGCAGAAACGTTTCACGGAAAGCCCGAACTTCGCCCCGCCGGTACGGCGTCGACACCCTGGAGACCCTTCCCCACCAGGCAAGTTGCCTGCTCCCCAAAGAGCAGTCCGCGCCGCGGGAGGAGGAGGCCACCATCTCCCTCGAGGATATTCACGTCACTCGAAATGGTGATTGCGGAGCCCGGAAGGGCCAAATTAACGTAACACCTACGATGTTTCAGATTCAGCCAGGCGGGAGGATCGCGCCTCCTGACAGGCCGGAAACGTCACGTGGCACATGAGTGGTTCGGCGACCACGCACACTTCCGCCTCATTTCTCCGAATGGATGACCCATCCAGGCACCCGTCTGCGCCCGTGCCGCCGGTCGGCGCAGCCTCTGAGAACGGCAGTCACATGACAGTTCACCCCGTACTTTCCTGGTCCCCGTCCGCCATCGTCTTCGACTGCGACGGGACCCTGATGGACACAGAGCGGCACTGGCAGGAGGCCCGGAATGTCACGTTCCGCGCGTTTGGGGTCAAACCGCCGACCGGCTTCGCCGACCGAGCCAAGGGCGTGCACTTCACCGAGTGCGGGGCGCTCATGGCCGAGGAAGCCGGAAAGCCGGACCTCGTGGACGACTTCACGGACACGCTCCTCAGCACCTTCACCGCGCTGGTCGACCAGGATCCCGTCACCATGCCCGGAGCCGCCACACTGGTCCGGCTAGCTGTCGGCCGCATCCCTCTCGCCGTGGCGAGCAACTGCCCCAGGACGATGGTGGAGTCATGCCTCGGGCGAGCTGGGCTCCTCCGTTTCTTCGACCACGTCGTGGTCGCCGACGAGGTGCTACGGCCAAAGCCGGAGCCCGATCTCTACAGGGAAGCCGCACGTCTCTGCGGCGTACCGCCCGAGCAGACCCTGGCCGTGGAGGATTCGCTCACCGGCATGCAGTCCGCACGGCGGGCAGGTCTCCGCGTCATCGGGATCGGAGCGTGCCCGCAGGGCATGGAGGCGGAGCAGGCCGATCTGTGGGTCAGGAGTCTCGCCGAGGACGAGCTGTTGTCATGGGCCAAGCACCGGATCCGCGCGTAGAGCGGCTCTGCCAACAACGCCGGGCCCTGGCCTTGTTAGGGCGGTCAGCCGATGGTCACGTGGTGCGCCAGCGTGTCCACGGTTCCGCGGGCTGATACGAAGAGCGGGGCGACGCCGACTGCCCCGGGGTCCGGGACACCCGTCACCCTTTGACCCAGATAGCTCTCCCGGGCCTCTGCGTGCCGTCAAGGACGCCGTGTCCCGCACCCCCTGTCAGGCGGCCCTCTCCGCTGGATAGCAGCCATCAATGACGGGGATACAAAATGCCCACAAAGCGACTTCTCAAACCGGGATGACCGGGCGCAGGGAATATCTGCACCCGGCCATCCGGGGTGAGCGAGGTGATTTTTCAGGCAGCAGCGCCGATAATCTTCGCAGTGTCGATGACGTGTTCACCCGGTTGCAGGGTGACCGGCTCGCACCCAGGCAGCTCGACAATGGCACGGCAGCCTTCGGGGACTGTGCAGCGGGCCGTCATACCGGTGGCAGTCAGTTCCCAGGACAGGGATGCGTTCCCGTAGGGCGTTTCGTGGTGCGTGCGGGCCCAGTTGATGCCGCCGCCGGGCCGTGGACGGAAGGTGATTTCGCGGTAGCCGGGGGCTGTGGCAGTGATGCCGCCGACGACGCGGTGCAGCCAGTCGGCGACGGCCCCCAGGGCGTAGTGGTTGAAGGAGGTCATCCCGCCGGGGTTGAGGCTGCCGTCGGGGCGCAGACTGTCCCAGCGTTCCCAGATGGTGGTGGCGCCCTGGGTCACGGTGTAGAGCCATGAGGGACTGTCAGTCTGCAGGAGTAGTCGGTAGGCCACGTCCAGGTGGCCGGTGTCGGTAAGTGCGTCGCAGATGAGTGGAGTCCCGACGAAGCCGGTGGCGATCCGGGCCTCGTCCGCGAGGACGAGCTCGGCGAGCCTGTCCCCCGCGCTGTGCTTCTGTTGAGGGGTGAGCAGGCCGAAGGTGATTCCCAGGGCGTAGGCGGTGGGGCTGTCGCTGGTCATGCGGCCGGACGGCATGACGTACTGACGGCGGAAGGCGTCGCTCACTTCATCGGCCAGGGCAAAGTACCGTGCGGCCTCGGCGTCGTCTCCCAACTCGGCTGCGGAGAGCGCGAGGTGGCGAGCGGAGTGGGCGAAGTACGCGGTGGCGACGAGGTATCGGTCGGTGCGGCCGGCCGCGGGGTCCTCGGGTGGAGCGGCGGGGTCGAGCCAGTCACCCAGCTGGAAGCCGGTGTCCCACACGCGGCTCGGTCCCGCAAGGCGTTCCACGAGGTCGACCCACCTCTTGGCCATGGGGTAATGGCGGAGGAGGAGGTCGCTGTCGCCGAAGCGCTGGTAAAGGGTCCAGGGCGTGAGTGTGGCGACGTCTCCCCAGGCCGCACCGGGCTGGACAGGCGTCCACATCGGCTTGCCCGGGATGACGGGTACGTACCAGGGGACGGTGCCGTCGGGGAGTTGTTCGAGAGCGACGTCGGTGAGCCAGGAGTCGAGCATGCCGGAGCAGTCGTAGAGGTAGCCGGCGGTCGGGGCGAAGACCTGGATGTCTCCGGTCCAGCCGAGGCGTTCGTCGCGCTGCGGGCAGTCGGTGGGGATGTCCACGAAGTTGCCGCGCATGCTCCAGACGACGTTCTCGTGCAGACGGTTGACGAGTGCGTCGCTGCACTCGAACCAGCCGGTGCGGCGCATGTCCGTGTGGTGTACGCGGGCGGTCACCTTGTCCGGCGTCAGTTCGCCGTGCCAGCCCGTGACTTCCGCGTAGCGGAAACCGTGCAGCGTGAAGCGGGGTTCCCAGGTGAGCGGTCCACTCCCGGAGAGGACCAGGGTGTCGGTGGCGTACGCCTCGCGCAGGGGGCGGGTGGCGAGTTCGCCCTCCTGAAGCACTTCGGCGTGGCGGAGAGTGATGGTGGTGCCGGCCGGGCCCTCGGCCGTGACGCGGAGGCGTCCGACGAGGTTCTGCCCGAAGTCGAGGAGGTGCCGGCCGTCCTCGGTGCGGGTGACGGAAACCGGAGTGATCTCCTCGGTGCAGCGCACCGGTGGCCCCGTCGGTGCGACGAGGGTTGCGGGGTCGCGACGGCCGGTTCGTGCGGATGTCCACTCTTCGGATGCGGCGCGGGACGGTGTGCACCAGGCCGGGTCGTGCAGCCGTGCGTCGAACGTCTCACCTTCGTAGAGACCACTGGTCAGGATCGGGCCTGGGGCGGCGCTCCAGGTGCCGTCCGTGGCGACGACGAGTGTGGTGCCGTCGCGGTACCTCACTTCCAGTTGGGCGATGAGTGCCTGATCGGTGCCGTAGATGTTGCGGGTGCCACCGTCGAAGCCGTACTTGCCGCGGTACCAGCCGTCACCGAGCCAGGCGCCGATGGTGTTGGCGCCCTCAGTGAGGTGGCCGGTGACGTCGTGGGTGCGGTAGCGCAGCCGGTGCGGGTAGACCGTCCAGCCAGGGGCCAGGGTCTCGTCGCCGACACGGCGGCCGTTGATCTCCGCCTCGTACAGGCCGTGCGCCGAGACGTACAGACGGGCGTGGGCGAGGGGGCGGTCGAGCTCGAAATCCTTGATGACCCGCGCCGGACGGCGCTCCGCCTCCGGGTCCTCGTCCCATCCGGCGCCCACGGGGACCGCCAGCCAGTCGGCGGGGTCCAAGAGGCCGGCTTCGATGGCTCGGGGTTCGCTCCACGCCGACGGGCCGTCGGCGTTCGTGGTCCAGATGCGGACTCGGACTGTCGCGCTTTCCCGGGAGGCGAGGGGCTGACCGGGCCAGGGAACCAGCACCTGGCCTTCGTCGTCGACGCGTCCTGTTCGGCGGACCGTACCTGAGCGGTCCACTTCCAGTTCATAAGCCCATTGCCGGCCGGCATCCGGTGGAAGTGTCCAGGTGAGGCGGGGTGTGGCGACTCCGACGCCGAGACCGTCCGGAAGGTGCTCGACGGATACCGGGGAGGGCTGAGGGGGGAGCACAGGGGGCCTTTCTCGCACGTGCGGGAGTGAGCTCGGTAAGGGGTGGGGGTCAGCCCTTGACCGCTCCCGAGGTGAGGCCCTTCATGACCTTCTGGTTGAGGAAGAGGTAGATCAGGAGGGTGCCGAACACGTTGATGCAGATGGCTGCGAACAGGGGACCGTACTGGGTCGCGCCGAAGTCACCGGTGAAGTTGAGCAGGCCGACCTGAATGGTGCGCAGGTCCTGGTCGTTGGTGAAGGTCAACGCGATGAGCAGGTCGTTCCAGATGAAGAGGAACTGGACCAGACCGACCGTGAGCAGGGCGTTGCGGACCAGGGGCACGCTGATGGTCCAGAAGGCGCGCAGGATGCCGGCGCCGTCGATGGTGGCGGCCTCGAAGAGTTCGCGGGGCACGGTGCGGTAGTACGTGGCCATCATGAAGACGGTCAGCGGGAGGCCGGTGCCGGTGTAGGTGAGGATCAGCGGCCACAGGGTGCCGGACAGGCCGGTCTGGAAGTACACGGTGAACAGTGGCAGGAGGATCATCTGCGGGGGCACCATCATGCCGGCGAGGAAGACCAGCAGGGTGAGGCTGCGGCCCTTCCACACCATGATCTGCAGGGCGAATCCTGCGGCCGTTCCCAGGAGCAGCATGAGCGCCAGGGCCGGCAGGACGGCCAGCAGGCTGTTCTGGACGTAGAGTCCCAGGTGGCCGGTGGTCCAGGCCTCGGAGTAGTTGCCCCACTGCCACGTCGTCGGCAGGCTCCAGGTGGAGTTGTTGAGGTAGTCGTCGTTGGATTTCAGGGACGTCAGGAACATCCAGAGCAGCGGGTAGATCTCGACGACCAGCAGCAGGGCGACGACGATCTTCACCCACAGCCGGCGCGGTGCTCGGGCCCGACGGACCGGCCCGGCAGCTGCGGAGGGTCCTCGTCGCCGGCGACCCGCGGAGGTCTTCACAGGTGTGTCGATGGCCATGGCGCTCAGCCCTCCGTGAGGTCGCGCTGCGAGACGCGGTGGACGACCAGGCTCACCAGCAGGCAGACCGCGGTCAGCAGCAGAGCGATGGTGCTGCCGTAGCCGTAGTCGCTGTAGGTGAACGAGGTCTGGAACATGTACAGGGTCAGAGGTGTGGTGCCACTGCCGGGGCCGCCGTTGGTGAGGGCGACGACGGAGTCGAAGACCTTCAGGGTGCCGTTGATGCTGAAGATGAGGGACGACATCAGCACCGGCAGGGAGAGCGGCAGCACGATGTGCCGTATCAGCCGGAGCCCCGAGGCTCCGTCCAGGCGGGCCGATTCGAGGACCTCGTCGGGGATGTCGACCAGGCCGGCGAAGAGCAGGACGGCGTAGAAGCCCATGGAGCGCCAGATGTCCATGACGATCAGGACCCAGAAGGCGCTTCCCGCGCTTCCGAAGAAGTCGATGGAGTCGATGCCGGCCGCGTTGAGCAGTGAGTTGACCGGGCCGGTCTGCGGGGCGACCTGGAAGAACTTCTGGAACAGCAGGCCCACGGCGACCGTGGGCAGCACGACGGGGAAGAAGGCCAGGGTGCGGATGAGCGGCGAGGACTTCTTCAGGAAGAAGACGTACAGCAGGGCCAGCAGATAGCCGGCGACGACCTGTCCCACCGTCACGACAGCGCCGTACTTGAGAGTGAACCAGAGAGCGTCCCGTGCGGCATCGTCGGAGAACAGGCGCTGGAAGTTGTCCAGCCCGTTACCGGTGAAGCCGTCGATGGTGTTGCCCTTGGTGAAGGAGTAGCCGAGCGACCACACCATCGGGACGAGCATGATCAGGGAATACACGAGGAGAGCGGGACCGAGCAGGATCAGGATGGCCCTGCGGTCACCGAGGACGCGGTGCATGAGTGGTGTCCACTTCGTTTCCGTTGAAGAGACCTGCCGTACGGGACCGGGGCGGCACACCAGGGGTGCGGGGTGTGCGAGGAGGAGGCCAGGTGGGCCGCCCCCGGTCGGTCAATGGGCGGTCAGGGCGTCCTGCACGGTCTGCATGTACTCCTGCGGGGTCATGCTGCCGCTGACCAGGGATGCGGCGTTGGTCTGGCTGATCGTGGTGGCCTTCGTGCTGAAGAGGGCCTCGAACCACAACACGTTCTGCTTGGACGCGCCGATGGTCTCCCTGACCTGCGTGGTGACCTCGTTGGCGTCCCTGACGTCGTCGTTGACCTTGAAGCCGGAGATCGCACCCTGCCCCTCGAGCACGGTCGCGCCGTAGTTCCTGGCGATGCAGGCGGTCCAGTCACCCGTCCTGCCGTCGAAGGACTTCCTCGCAAGGGTGATGCCCAGACCCACGTTGGAGGGGTACTGGCCGATCCCACCCTTCCCTCCGGCCACTGCGGGGAAGGGCATGAACCCGACGTTCTCGGCGCCGATCTTGTTCTGCTCGGCGTCGGAGATGTTGCTCAGCGCCCAGCTGCCCATGTAGAACATGGCGGCCTTGCCGCTGAGGAACTGGTTCATCGCCGTGTCGTAGTCGATGGAGCCGAGGCCCTTGCCGAAGTAGCCCTTCTTGCCGAGCTCGGCGACTTCCTCGGCGGCCTTGACGTACTCGGGTTCGGTCAGCGCGGCCTTGCCCTCGGCGACCTTCTCGAGCGCGTCGGGGCCGAGGCTGCGGTAGAGGTACCCGCTGATGAGACGAGTGAGGGGCCAGCCCTGCTGTCCGGAAGCGGAGAACGGCTGCACGCCCTTGCTCTCGAGCTTCGCGGAGGCGTCGACCAGCGCATCCCAGGTGGCAGGCTCGGAGAGGCCGTTCTCGCTGAACAGCTTCTTGTTGTAGAAGATGCCCTCGATGTTGTACTCGTACGGCAGCACCGCCAGCTTGCCGTCGTACAGCGCCTTGACCGTCGACACGGCCGCGGGCTCGATCCGGTCCAGGACGCCGAGTTCCTTCAGCTCCTTCTCCAGGTCGACGATCTTCCCGGATCCTTCGAGCTGATTCGTGAGCGCCGGAGCATTGCCGGCGGCGAACTGCACCGGCAATGCGTCCTGACCGGCCAGGAGTTGGAGCTTCTGGTCGAGACTCGCCTGAGGGACCGTCTCGGTCTTCAGCGGCAGCGCCTTGTTTTCCGCCTTGCACGCGCCCTTGGACAGGGTGGTCAGTGCCGTTCTGACGGCGGTGTTCTCCGTGACGCTGAGGTAGCTGAATTCCTTCGGCGTGGACGAGGAACCGGAGTCGCTGCCGCCGCAGGCAGTGGCCAGGAGCGACAGGGAGGCTGCACCGGCGGTGAACAGGCTCAGACGTACGCGGTGGGCACGGGACAGACGAGGGGACACGGAAGACTCCCAGGAAGTATGGAGGGGAGGGCGAGGGCAAGGAGTGGCACGAAGGACAGCGGGCGGGCCTGCCGCGAGGAGAGCGTGTAAAACGTTCTCCATCAAGATTGGGCAACACCCTGCACCTCCCCCACCACCCCGTCAAGACACGGAGACGTAACGCTGACGTATTACGGCGTAATACTTGACGACGCATAGAGTGTTCGGTGTAGACCGTTACACTCACGACTACAGATCCGGAGCACTGACGATGGACCCGGCTGCGACACCCAGGCAGAACAGACGCGTGACCATCACAGACGTCGCCCGGCATGCCGGCGTGTCCACCGCCGCGGTCTCCAAGGTGATGCGCAATGCCTACGGCGTGAGCCCTGCCATGCAGGAGAAAGTCAAGGCTTCGATCGCAGAGCTCGGCTACCGGCCGCATGCGGCGGCCCGCGGCATGCGCGGCAGGACCTACACGATCGGCGTCCTGCTGGACAACGTACGCAACGCCTTCTTCGCCGATATTCTCGACGGCATCCAGGATGAGCTCCGCGACAGCGAGTACACCGTGCTGATCGGCGCAGCAGGATTCTCGGCGGAGGATCAGGCCAAGACCATCCGCTCCATGGTCGACCGCCAGATGGACGGACTGATCCTCATCGCCCCCGGGACCTCCCGCGACGAGGTCCTCGCCACGGCCGCGGTGACGCCGACCGTGGTGCTCGGCCATCACGACGGCTCCGACACCCACGACTCGGTGGTCGACGCCGACGACATCGGGGCGGGCCTGGTCGTCGACCGTCTGGTCTCGCTCGGCCACCGCGACATCGCGCTGGTCTCGGCCCCCGGCACCAAGGCCAACCGCTGGAAGCGCACCCCCGAGATCGTCCTGACCGCCGGTTATCTCGAAGCCATGGAACGGCACGGCCTCGCCGAGCACGCGCAGGTGCTGCACGCGGCGTACTCCGACGAAGGCGGTTTCAAGGCGGGAATGACCCTGCTGACGGGGGAACACCGGCCTTCCGCCGTCATGACCGGCGCCGACGTCGCGGCTCTGGGCATCTACCGCGCGGCCCACGAACTCGGCCTGCGCATCCCCGAGGACCTCTCGCTCGTGGGCTACAACAACACCGCCCTCGCCGCCCTGGCACCCGTGCAGCTCACCAGCGTCGACCAGGCCGGACACACCATGGGCTCCACCGCCGCCCGCATGCTCATCGAGCGGGTGGAAGGCAGACGGGACAGGGCCATGCAGACGACGATGACCCCTCGACTCGTGCAACGCGGCAGTACCGCAGCCCCAGGGAGCCGTTGAACCATGGCCCGGCAGGCGCCCGCAGCCGCTCCCAAGGTGATCCGGGCACCGGAAGGCGGACTGGATTCGGCTACGGTCCGGGACGGCGTCGCGCGCCGCAGGACAGGCATCAAGAACGTCGACCTCGAGTTCGCCGCGCTCGCCGTCGTGCCGCTGACCACGGTGCGGCGGCCGGCTGTCGCCACGGGACGACAGGCCGGCCGCCTCCTCGTCGAGGACACGGCACAGGACGCCGGTCACGAGCACACGCGCGTCGTACTGCAGCCGGAACTGGTCGTACGGCGGTCCACCCTGCCCTCACCGGCGCTGTGAACTCGCGGGCGGGGATCAGGACTGCTCGGAAACATGATGCGGCGGGGCAGCCCCACTGCCAACCGTGAACAGAGCGACAGGAAGCCTGCCCTGAATGCCCGACAGACCACAGTCACGGGAAAGCGGGGCAACGGGAAGCAGGCACGGCGGCACTCCGGAACGCGAGGCGGGAGGGGGATGCGGGGGCGCCCGGTCCGTTGGCCAGGACCTCGGCGCGCGGGGACAGTGACGTGACACGACTATGCGGTCCCCTTGAGCACCTGCCCAGTCCCGCTGCGATCCGATTTTCGGATGCCTCGGATCCATCCCGTGGATTGTGCTCGAGCGCCCCGCGGCCCCTCAGGAGGCCATCGGCTTCTGATCGGCGTCGGCCAGGCGCCTGCCGACCCGGGCAGCCGTCTCTCGCAACCAGATGTGAGCGGCATCGTGCGTGTGCACCGGGTGCCACCACATCGCCTCCTGCAACGGCACCGCCTCGTAGGGAGGCTCCAGTACCCGCACGGCGGCGAGCGGCGTCAGCAGGCGGGCGAGGCGGGCCTGGATCAGGGCGATGCGCCGGGTCCCTGCTACCAGCAACGGCAGCACCTGGAAGCTGTCGACGGAGACCTCCACCCGTGGTTCGATCCCGAGCATGCCGAGTTGGCGTACTGCTGGGGCGTCGTAGGTGCGCTGGTAGGTGACCCACGGCAGCCGGGCCAGGTCCTGCCGGGTGAGCCGGTCCTCCACACTGGGGTGGTCGTCCGCGACGAGGAAGACCCAGCTGTCCTGGTAGAGGTCGGTGGCCGGGAAGTCGCTGACCACTCCGTGCGGCATGAGCAGGCCGTCGGTGGTGCTGAGCAGCGTGGCCGTGTCGTCGACGACCGTGGTCGGTGGCTGGGTGAAGCGCAGGCGGATGCCCGGAGCCTCCTCGTGCACGACCCGGGCGAGCTTGCTGCCGAACACGGCAACTGCATAGTCGGAGGCGATCAGCTTGAACTCGCGGCTCTCTCCCATCGGGTCGAAGTCGGCCTGGCTGGCGAACAGGCGCTCCAGCACGTCGTAGGCGGTGGACGTGCGATCGAGGAGGACCTGCCCGAGGGCGGTGAGTTCGTAGTGGCCGCCCACCCGGGCGAGGAGGTCGTCGTCGAAATGGCGGCGCAGCCGAGCCAGCGCGGCGCTCATGGCGGGCTGACTGAGCCCGACGCGCTGCCCGGCGCGCGTGACGTTGCGCTCCTCCAGGAGAGCACGCAGCGCAACGACGAGATTGAGGTCCAAGCGGGACAGATTCATGGGCTTTCCTCTTGCGATACGACGCCGACCTGGCCGAATAAACAGCATGGATGACACGCATCCACACAATCGATTTCCATGATCGCGGTGGCAGGTCCAGATTAGTCACATCGCAATCAGGAGGACATGTTCGTGAAACCTGCATCCGTCGCGTCCGCACTCTTCGTGGGCCCCTTCGCCCTCACCACGCTCTCGGCCCCGGACGGGCCAGCGTTCCCCGCTCTCGTCACCCCCGACGCCCAGGTGACCGACCTGCGAGCCGCTTTCGGCGACGACCAGCTGACCATCCGGGCTCTCCTGGAAGTCTGGGAGGAGTCCCTCCCCCGGCTGCGGGCACTCGCAGCGGACACAGGCCCGACGAAGCCCCTGGCCGGCTTCCGGGTCCACGCGCCCGTCGAGCCTCGGCAGGTGTTCCAGTCCGGCGCGAACTACCGGCAGCACGTCATCGACCTGCACGTCGCGCACCGCGCCCCGGGCGACGAACGTCCCGAGGAGGAGCGGCGCGCGGAGGCCGCGGAGATCATGGATCGGCGGGCCACGGAAGACCTGCCCTACGTGTTCATCGGCCTGCCGAGCGCGATCACCGGCCCGTACGACGACGTCGTCCTCCCCGCGTGGGCCGAGAAGCCCGACTGGGAGCTGGAGTTGGCTGCCGTGATCGGCCTGCCCGCCTACCAGGTCTCGGTCGAGGAGGCGCTCGACCACGTCGCCGGGTACACGATCGCCAACGACCTCACCGACCGCGCCACCGTCTTCCGCCGCGACATGCCGCAGATCGGCACCGACTGGCTGCGCAGCAAGAACGCCCCCGGCTTCACCCCGCTGGGCCCCTGGATCGTGCCGGCCGAATCAGTCCCGGACACCGGTGACCTGCGGCTCACGCTGAAACTCAACGGCGACACCATGCAGGACGAGTCCACCAAGGACATGATCTTCAACGTGGCACGCATGGTCTCCTACGCGTCACAGTCCGCGCACCTGCTGCCGGGCGACGTCGTGCTGACGGGCAGCCCGGCCGGCAACGGCATGCACTGGGGACGGCTGCTGCGCGACGGGGACGTCATGGAGGGGTCGGTCACCGGCCTCGGCATCCAGCGCACCCGCTGTATCGCGGAGGCGTCATGACCCTCGACCGGACGGACCCCGAGGGCTCGATCGCCGAGGCCGCCAAGGCTTACTCCAACTGGGGCCGCTGGGGCGAGGACGACGTTCTCGGCACTCTCAACTTCCTCGACGAGGCCAAGCGCCGCGAAGCCGCCGCGCTCGTCCGACGGGGCGTGAGCTTCTCCCTCTCCCAGAGCTTCGACATGAACGGCCCGCAGAGAGGCTGGCGCCGGCGCACCAACCCCGTCCACACCATGCTCGACACCGGCACCGACGCCGTCGTCACCGGGCAGGGCTTCCCGCACGGGCTCGGCGGCGCCGACGACGTCATCGCGATGCCGCTGCAGTGCTCCACCCAGTGGGACGGGCTCGGGCACATCTTCGACCACGGCAAGGCGTGGAACGGGCGTCCGGCGGAGAAGGTCGTCACCTCCGAGGGTGACCTGGTCACCGGGATCGAGCACATGGCGCCGCACGTCGCGGGGCGCGGAGTGCTTCTGGACGTCGGCCGTGTGATCGGCGAGGACGGAGAGCTGCCCGACGGGTTCGCGATCACCGGGGAGCACCTCACGGCGACGGCAGAAGCCCAGGGGGTGCGCGTGGGACGCGGGGACATCGTCCTCGTACGTACCGGGCAGCTCGCCCGAGTGCGCCGCGACGGCTGGGGCGAGTACGCCGGCGGTCCGGCTCCCGGCCTGTCTTTCACCGCGACGGGTTGGCTGCACGGCACGGAGATCGCCGCGATCGCGACCGACACCTGGGGCTTCGAGGTTCGGCCCAACGAGTTCGATCACGCCTTCCAGCCGCTGCACCAGGTCGCCATCCCCAGCATGGGCCTGCTGATCGGCGAGATGTGGGACCTCGACGCACTGGCCGAGGACTGCGTGGCGGACGGTGTGTACGAGTTCTCCCTCACCGCCGCTCCCCTTCCCATCACCGGTGCGGTCGGCAGCCCGGTCAACCCGATCGCCGTCAAGTAGCACACGGAGCATAGGAGTTCCCATGAGTCATGCCCGTACTGTCCTGGTGATCGGCGGCGGCGCGGCCGGTAACGCCGTCACCGTCCTGCTGTGCCGGGCCGGCCTCGACGTCGACCTGATCGAGGCGAAGGACGACTGGAACGCCACCGCGGGTTCCGGCATCACCCTCCAGGGCAACGCCCTGCGCGTACTGCGCGAACTGGGGGTGTGGGAGCAAGTGGAGGCATCCGGGTACGGCTTCGGATCCGTCGGCATCACGGCCCCCGACGGCACCGTCCTGCACGCCCAGGACGACATCCGCAGCGGAGGCGACGACCTCCCCGCCACGGTCGGCATGCAGCGCCCCCGGCTCCAGCAGATCCTCATCGACGCGGTCCGTGCGAGCGGAGCCCACGTACGCCTGGGAGTCAAGGCCACCACTCTGGACCAGGACGGTGACGGCGTCACCGCCCGCTTCACCGACGGCACCGAAGGCCGCTACGACCTGGTGATCGCCGCCGACGGCCTCGGCTCCACCACCCGCGCCGCCATCGGCATCACCGCGAAGCCCGAGCCGACCGGCATGGCCATCTGGCGCATCGCCGCCCCGCGTCCGGCCGGCCTCACCCGCACCGACCTCGCCTACGGCGGCCCGGCCCACATCGCCGGGTACTGCCCCACCAGCGAGACGACGCTCTACGCGTATGTCGTCGAGGCCAACCGCGACCGCGCCTCCATCCCGCCCGAGTCGTACGCCGACGAGATGCGCGGCCTGGCCTCCGCCTACGGCGGCTTCTGGCCGGAGATCACCGCGCACATCGCCGACCCCGTCCAGGTCAACTACACCTGGTTCGACCGCATGCTGGTCGAGGGCTCCTGGCACCGCGGCCGGGTCGTCCTCATCGGCGACGCCGCCCACTGCTGTCCGCCCACCCTCGCCCAGGGTGCCGCCCTGTCCCTGGAGGACGCCTGGGTTCTCGCGCAGATGCTGACCGCCTCCGGCAACTGGGACGACTCGCTGCTCCAGGCGTACTACGAGCGCCGGATCACTCGCGTCCGTCCCGTCGTCGAGGCCTCCGTGCAGATCGGGCAGTGGCAGCTCGACGGCGCACGCGACGCCGACGTGCCGGGCCTGATGGGCCGCACCATGACCATGCTCCGGGAGACGCCGTGACCATCCCGACCGTGGATGTGCACGCGCATGTCCTGCTTCCTGAGATCGAGGCGCTCGTGGCCGGCCTCCCGGGACTGGCCGGGGCCAAGGAACTGGACGCCCGGCGCAACGGCCCCGATGCCCTGGCTGTCAGCGGTCCCATGGTTCGCGACTGCGTCCCGCAGATGACTGACGTGACCGTACGACTCGCGGCGATGGATGTTCAGGGCGTGGATGTCCAGCTGGTCAGTCCCTCCCCCTCGCACTACCACTACTGGGCGGACGAGGACACGGCGGAGAAGGTGTACCGGCTCGCCAACGAGGCGACGGCCGCGCACTGCGCCCGGTCGCCCGAACGGCTGCGCGGGCTGGGACTCGTACCCCTCCAGCACCCGAATCTCGTCGTACGCGCCCTCGGCCATGCCCTCGACCAGGGGCTGGCCGGTGTGGAGATCTCCAGCCATGCCCCCGGGCGGGAACTGTCCGACCCTGCGTACGAGCCGTTCTGGTCGCAGGCCGAGGAAGCAGGCGCGCTCATCTTCCTGCACCCCTTCGGGTGCACCCTGGACGAGCGCCTGGACCGGTGGTATCTGTCCAACACGGTCGGCCAGCCCACCGAGAACGCCGTCGCCCTCTCCCACCTCATCTTCTCCGGGGTCCTGGACAGACATCCCGGGCTGAAGCTGATCGCCGCGCACGGCGGCGGCTACCTGCCCACCCACGTCGGCCGCGCAGACCACGCCTGGTCGGCGCGCACCGACGCCGGTGCCGGATGCGCCCACCTGCCCAGCAGCTATCTCAAGAGGATCTACTTCGACTCCCTCGTCCACGACACGCGGGTGCTGACTTCACTGATCGAGGCCGCGGGAGCGGACCGGGTACTGCTCGGTTCGGACTTCCCCTTCGACATGGGCGCCGAGGACCCGGTCGCCGCACTGCGCGCAGCCCGACTGGCCGTGGCCGACTTCGACGCCGTACGCGGTGGCAACGCCGCCGCCCTGCTGCGACTCGCCTGACCTCAACGAGGAGGAACCACCATGAGCGCACGCCTGCTCACCCACCTGCGCCACGTCGACCTGGCGGTGCCGGACTACGACAAGCAGCTCGATTTCTACGCCGGCGTCTGGGGCCTCACCAAGGTCTCCGAGGACTCCGGGATCTCCTTCCTGGCCGCCGAGGGCTCCCCCGAGCAGTACGTCGTACGGCTGCGCAAGGCCGAGGAGAAGCGCCTCGACCTCGTCTCCTACGGCGCCGCGAACCCGGCCGACGTCGACACCCTCGCCGAACGGCTCCTGACCGGCGGCGTACAGCTGATCTCGCAGCCCGGTGCCGTGGACACCCCCGGCGGCGGATACGGCTTCCGCTTCTTCGACGTCGACGGCCGCACCATCGAGGTCTCGGCCGGCGTCCAGGTCCGGCAGCACCGGAAGATCGAGGAGAAGGAGGCCATCCCGGTCAAGCTCTCCCACGTCGTCCTCAACTCCCCCGACCTCAACCGCACTCGCGAGTGGTACGAGCGCCACCTCGGCTTCGCCCTCTCGGACACACTCAGCTCCCCGCACATGGGCGAGGTGATGCACTTCATGCGGATCAGCAACCAGCACCACTCCATGGCCATCGCCCAGGGTCCGCACACCGCCCTGCACCACGTATCCTTCGAGATGCGCGGCATCGACGAGTACATGCGCGGCTCCGGTCGTGTGATGCGGGCCGGCTTCCGCAAGGTCTGGGGTCCCGGACGGCACATGGCGGGCGACAACACCTTCACCTACTTCCTCGACCCTCACGGCAACACCGTCGAGTACACGACGGAGCTGGAGAACCTCGACGAGGACACCTGGCACCCGCACGTCTACGACTTCTCCGAGCCCGAGGTCACCGACCAGTGGGGCACCGCCAACCCCATGAGCGAGATCGTCGCCAGGGAGTCCTTCAACGACCCCGACCGCGGCGTGTTCATCGCCCCGCCCGTCTAGCCAGAAGGGCGCTCGGCCCCGGGGACGCGGCACCGGTGTCCACGCCCTGGCCCACTCGGCCGCGTCCCCGGCCCTCCACCGCAGAACCTCGCCCCCTGTCCCGCACGGCTCCGAGTCAACGACGGCCGAAGGGCACCGGCTCGATGACCACACGCGCTCCTCGTCCGGCCGACTGCCGTCTCCTCTTCCTTGAGGACGTCACGACGTGGGTCGAGGACAGGGGGCATGCCCGCTCCGGTCGTCGAGCACATGCGCCAGATGCACACCGACATCAGCGACGTCACCGAGATCGGCGAGCCTGATACGCATCCACCTCGACCGCCCCCTCTTTCAGGAGCCGCACATGCGTTTCGCCAGCTTCGAGCACCGACACCGCCCCCGTGTGGCCGTCGTGGAGGAGGACGGCACTCTGTACCGCCTCCCCGGCGTCACCTCACTCACCGAACTCCTGAGGGAGGTCGGCGGGCTCCAGGGCCTCCTCGCCGCCGGTGCGACCGCTTTGGACGTACCGCCCGGCCCGCACGTCTCCCAGGTTCGGCTGCTCCCTCCCCTGCAGCCCTCGTCCATACGGGACTTCGTGACCTTCGAGGAGCACGTGGAGGGCGTCCGCCGCGCCGTCGACGGCGTCGCCGGCGTCCCCGAGCAGTGGTACGCGGCGCCGACCTTCTACTTCACCAACCCGCACGCCGTGTACGGCCCGCACGACACGGTGCCGATGCCCCCGGGCTCGTCGGCGCTCGACTTCGAACTCGAAGTGGGCGCGGTGATCGGCCGCGAGGGACGCGATCTCACCCCCGACCGGGCCCGGGACCACATCGTCGGCTACACCGTCTTCAACGACTGGTCCGCCCGCGACCTCCAGTCCGCGGAGATGAAGGTCGGCCTCGGCCCCTGCAAGGGCAAGGACACCGCCACCACCCTCGGCCCCTACCTCGTCACCGCAGACGAACTGGAGCCGTACCGGGACGCCGAGGGACTGCTGCGCCTCGCGCTCACCGCCGAGGTGAACGGTGAGGTGATCGGCAAGGATCTGCTCTCCAACATGAGTTGGACCTTCGAGGAGATGGCCGCCTATGCCTCGCGCGGCACCCGGGTCGTGCCGGGTGACGTCCTGGGTTCCGGCACGTGCGGCAACGGCGGCTGCCTCGCCGAACTCTGGGGCCTGCGCGGCGAACAGACCCCGCCCCCGCTGAAGCCGGGTGACACGGTGAGCCTCACCGTCGAGGGCGTGGGCACCCTGAACAGCACGGTTGTCTCCGGCGTGGTGCCTCTGCCTCTGCCCGCCGGCCGCCGTCGCGACCGGGAACGGCCGTGAACGAGGGGTACGGCAGGAAGCTCCTGGGCAAGGTCGTCGTCGTCACGGGCGCAGCACGCGGCCAGGGCGCCGCCGAGGCCGCGGCCCTCACCCGCGAGGGCGCCCGCGTCATCGCCACCGACGTCGAATCCACTGACGGCTGCCGCCGTCTCGACGTCATCAGCGAGAAGGACTGGGCCGATCTGGCCGCCGAGCTGCGCGAGGCGTACGGCGAGGTGCACGGCCTGGTGAACAACGCGGGCATCACCTGGCGCGCCAGGATCGGGGAGGTACGGCCCGAGGACATGGCGCGCGTCCACGCGGTCAACGTCACCGGTCCGCTGCTCGGAATTCAGCACCTCGCGCCGCTCATGCCTGCCGGCTCCTCCGTCGTGAACGTCGGCTCCTCGGCTGCTCTGACCGCCCACTACCCGGTCGCCTACACGACCAGCAAATGGGCGCTGCGAGGCCTGTCGAAGACGGCGGCTCTGGAGCTCGGCCCACGTGGCATCCGCGTCAACACCATCCACCCGGGCTATATCGAGACCGAGATGACAGCATCGGCCGCTCCCGCCTTCCGGGAGGCCAACATCCGCGAGACTCCGCTCGGCCGCACCGGCAGCGTCGGCGACGTCGCCCCGCTGGTCGTCTTCCTGCTGTCGGACGAGTCGTCGTTCATCAGCGGCGCCGAAATCCCGGTGGACGGAGGCATGACGGCGCACGGCGGCGTCAAGTCCGTCTCCGACGCACTTCGGCAGGCCGGCAGCTCGTGAAGCGACTCGCAGGAAAGGTATCCCTGATCTCCGGCTGCGCCTGGGACGAGGCCTGGTCGCCGAGTCCAAGGGTGGGGTGATCGCCTTGACTCGCCGGCCGGCCGCGGCAGGCACCGCGCACGGAATCCGGGCCACGCCGCCGTCCGGGGCTGACGATCAAGCCCGATGTCCGGGCCCCGGCAGCGACGGCGGACGAGGGCGGCGAGGCCCGGTGGCTGGGCCTGGTCTGCCTGGCGTGCGGGCGGCACTCGGCAGACCAGAACGCCAGGTACTGCCGTGCCTGCGGGGAGCCGTACCCGGAGCGTTGACCGCCGGCCCGGGTACGGCTCCCGGGCTCAGGCGATCGCGCCGGCCATCTCGGTCGCGCCCGACTCCGTGCCGTCCGCGTACGGGACGGTGAGGCGGTAGAAGAGCGTGGTCGCCCTCGGCCGGTCGGCGTCGTGCCACGACATGAGATCGGAGATCTCGCCCGTGCCGAGGAGGTCGAACGTTCGCGTCGCCGGGTTCCAGCGGCGGATGTTGAATCTCGCCCACCGGGGTCCAGTTCCACTTCCCGTCGGCGGACGTGCCGCGCAGCACCCGGTAGTGGTCGAGTGACGGGTCGCCGCCCGCCTTCCAGGAGACCGTGACACCGTTCTCCGCGGGGACCGTGGCGATGCCCTCGATCGGTGCGGGCGCGGTCGTGTTGCCCGCGACGGAGACCTGGAGCAACAGCCTGTGCCGCAGACTCGAGGACAACCGGGCTGGCAGCAGTCATGACAGAACCCCTCAGGCGAAGGCTCGCACCGACGACGCCGAGGTGCCGGCCAACACCGCCTTCAGTCCGTCACCCTCGCCGGCAACCGCCTGCTCACGCGTGCAATGGACCAGCTCGGCCGGCAGCTACGCCTGGTCTTCGGCCGACTGCACGAACTGGCTCAGATGCTCACCCAGCACCCGGCTCTGCTCCGATACACCGCCGACGGCGATCCAGGAGGCAGCAGGGGCTGCCGCACTGCTGCCTGTTCGCGGTTGTGGCCTAGGTCACCCGCGTGTCGAGGGCCCCGACGTCTCCGGGGTCGAGGGCCCTCGACCCCGGTCTCCCAAGGGTTCATCGTTGCTTGAGCAACTGTCTGTTATCGCGTCCTCACCCCCATAATTGGCGGCTCGATAAAATTCTTCGACACGTCTGCATAGGGTCCCGGAGCACGGGCACCCAACCGAAAGCATCATTTTCCATCGAGATGCGCCGACCGAAAGACGACGAATTACGGATCTGGATCATGACACCACCACGTGCTGAGGACTCCGATGAACGAAGTCCGCACTCCACGAAGATCACTGCCCGTTCCGCATTGCGTGCGGCGGCAACCCAGCTGACCGAGCTGACCGGTCGCGAACCCCACTCCGTCTCCTCCCTCCAACCCTCGGGCAGCGGCTGGACGGCCCATGTGGAGGTCACGGAGATCGAACGCATCCCCGACACGGCCAGCGTCATGGCGACCTATCGCGTCGACCTCGACAAGGCGGGCGAACTGCTGGGTTACGAGCAGACCCACCGCTATTCCAAGGGGCAGATCGACCGTCGTTGACACCTGGGCAGCACCCCTGGAAACACGTGTTCACCAGCCCTTTCACCGAGCTGTCCCGCGTGCGTCCACGGGGCCGACCTGCCCGCACCCACGGGTATCCGCGCCGTCGGCCCTCGCGTACCCACGAGTCCGGCGCGGCTCCGTGACCCCCTGCGACCAAGGAGTTCTCCACCCATGAGTGTTGTGCAGCAGAGCAGTGCCCCCGCCGCGTCCGGTGGTGGAGGCGGAGGTGGAACGCTCTACGACGTTCTCGAACTCATCCTGGACAAGGGGCTCGTCATCGATGCCTTCGTCCGGGTGTCCCTGGTGGGAATCGAGATACTCAAGATCGATGTCCGCATCGTCGTGGCGAGTGTCGACACCTATTTGCGCTTCGCCGAGGCCTGTAATCGGCTCGACCTGGAATCCGGCCGAAAGGCGCCGAGCCAACTGACCGATCTTGTCGGTGATATGACGGAGAAAGGGGCGAAGGGCAAGTCAAAAGGAGCACTGACGGGCGCTGTTGAGGCGTTCACCGATTCGTTCACGCAAGGAAACGACGGTGACGGCGACGAAGAGCCCGAGCAGCGCCCCCGCAAGGCCCCCGCCAACCGCCGTTCAGCACCGCGCCGTCGAGAGGACTGACCATCATGCCGACGTACGTCTACGCCATCACCCCGGGCGACCACCCGCTCGCCCTCGACGGGCTCCAAGGAGTCGGCCCCGACGGCAGCGAGCTGCGCGTGGTCCACGGCGCCGGCCTGGCAGCCGTGGTCAGCACCGCGCCCGAAGGGCTGCGGGCCAAGCGCCGCGACCTCGCCGCACACGACGCCGTCCTGCAGCAGCTCATGGCCGACGGTGCCGTACTGCCCATGCAGTTCGGTCTGTTGGGGCCCGACGACGCGGCTGTCGCCACCGCCCTCGACGAGCAGCAGGACGTCTACAGAGGCCGACTGGAGGACCTGGACGGTCGCCTGGAATACAACCTCAAGGTCTCCCGCGACGAGGCGGACCTGCTCCGGGAGATCCTGACCGGAAGCGACGAGGCCCGGCGTCTCAACGAGGACACCCGCCGGAACCCCGACGCCCGGGACACCAAGGTCCGGCTCGGCGAGATCATCTCGCAGGAGGTCCAGGAGCGGCAGCGCCGTACCGGCGAGGAGATCGTGGGCGCTCTCAGCCCCGCCGCCGTGAACAGCGCACCGGCCCAGGCGGCAGAACCCCATTTCCTGAACGTGTCGTTCCTGGTCGAGCGGGACAAGGCGGCGGACTTCTCGCAGGCCGTCCACGAGGACGCCGAGCGCCGCGGCGACGCCTACGCCTACCACCTGCACGGCCCGCTGCCCGCCTACAGCTTCGTCTGAGGAAGGTCACCCCCGTCGCCATGGGTCTGTTCTCGCAATTGGTCACGCTGCCGCTGGCACCGGTGCGCGGTGCGCTGTGGGTGACCCAGCAGCTCACCGAGACCGCGGAGCGCCAGTTCTACGATCCGGCACCGGTGCGAAGGGAGTTGATCGCTCTCGAACAGGAGCTGGTCGAGGGCCGCATCAACGAGCAGGAGTTCGACCGACGGGAGGACGAACTCCTCGACCGACTAGAGGTGTTGGAGGCCCAGCAGCAGCGTATAGCTGCGAACGGGCAGCCGCCCGGCTGAGGAGATCCGCTCCGTCCGGCCCGGCGGCACGAGCTGCTGCTCCCTGACGACCTCCCCACGTCGTTCCACCCGCCGTCCACGCTTCCGCACTGTTTCCCTCCCCCCTGTTCTTCCCTTCCGTTCATCCCATCTGTCCACCTACTTCCATCAACGAGGTGCACACCGCATGATGACCAACACAAAAATCGGCACAGCCCTGGTCGGGGGCTATCTCCTGGGCCGTACGAAGAAGGCCAAAGTCGCGATCGGGCTCGGAATGTTCCTGGCCGGCAAGAAACTGAGCCTGGACCCGCAGCAGCTGCTCAAGATGGCCTCCTCCAGCCCGCTGCTGGCCGGGCTCAGCGAC
The DNA here is from genome assembly GCF_042667905.1 of Streptomyces sp. NPDC057287. Lineage (NCBI taxonomy): Bacteria > Bacillati > Actinomycetota > Actinomycetes > Kitasatosporales > Streptomycetaceae > Streptomyces > Streptomyces sp. NPDC057287. The sequence continues at coordinate 82,639 of NZ_JBHUYV010000021.1, forward strand.
CAGGTGCGGACCGAACTGGTCGGCGCGACGAAGACCGCCGCCAACTCGGCGCTGACCAAGCGCGTCAACCACCTCTCCGACTCACTCCACGAGCGTGCCCAGGGGCTCACCGACCCGGAGGCCACGGCCGACGAGGTCGCGGAGACCGGGAAGCGCGCGGCAAGCGCGTCGAAGGCGAAGGGCACGAAGACCCTAAAGAGCGTCACGGGCGCCAAGCGCAAGGGCGGAGACGACGCCGAGGAGTCAACGGGCGACTCGGACGGCGACCGCTACGACGACCCGGAACTCGAGTTCGACGAGGACCCGGATAGCGAAGAGGGCGAGGACGAATACCTGGACGACGAGGGTACGGAGGAGTACGAGGAGGACGACGGCCAGGAGGAGCCGGCGGCCAGGTCGCGTAACGCCTCGCGCTCCGCGCAGGCGACGAAGACCGCCGCCAAGAAGACCTCGGCGGCCCGCCGTCCGTCGTCCGGCTCCTCGTCCGCCTCGGCGTCTCCCACATCCCGCAGGCCGGCCTCGGCCTCCGGTTCCGCCGGCGCGTCCACGTCGGGTGCGCGCAAGAAGACGACCGCCAAGGGCTCCACGGCGGCCTCGTCCTCCGCCGGATCCCAGCGAAGCGCCGGCCGTCGTAAGAATGGGGGCGACCGTGGCTGAATCACCGTTCACCCAGATCAAGAAGTCCGTGGCCGACAACCCCGCCGCCGGCCGCCTGAAGGAAGAGCTCACCGGCTACCTGGAGGCGCGCGCCCAGCACGCCGTCAGCTCGCTGGGCCACAAGCTCGGCGAGACGGCCTCCCGGCTCGGCGAGCCCGGCCAGGGTGGTGGGTCGAACACCTGGAAGGCCCTCAGCAAGGGCGGGCAGGCGCTGGCCGAGGGCAAGTCACCGGCCAAGGCCGCTCTCTCCGCCGGGGCCTCGCACGCCAAGGACGTCGTCGCGGACAAGGTCAAGGGCCTGTTCGGCAAGGGGAGCAAGTCCGGTGGCGGCAAGTCCAAGTCGGTACTCATCAGCGAGGACATCGACGTCGGCGTGCCGGTGCGCGAGGCGTACGACCAGTGGACCCAGTTCCAGGAGTTCAGCACCTTCGCCAAGGGCGTCGTCAGTGTCGAGAAGTCCGACGACACCTCCAGCAACTGGAAGGTGAAGGTCGCCAAGTCCACCCGGAGCTGGAAGTCCAGCGTCACCGAGCAGATCCCCGACGAGCGGATCTCCTGGACGACCGAGGGCGCCAAGGGCACGGTGAAGGGTGTCGTCACCTTCCACCGCGTGACCGACAACCTGACCCGCGTCCTGCTGGTGCTGGAGTACTTCCCGAAGGGACTCTTCGAGAAGACCGGCAACATCTGGCGCGCCCAGGGCCGCCGGGCCCGGCTCGACCTGAAGCTCTACCGCAAGTTCATCATGATGCGCGGCGAGGCCACCGACGGCTGGCGCGGAGAGATCCGTGACGGCGAGGTCGTGGTCGACCACGACCAGGCCATGGAGGACGAGGAGAACGCCGACCAGTCCGACGACACCGAGTCCGAAGACGCCGAGTACGCCGACAGCGACTCCGAAGAGGGATACGACGACAGCGACTACGCGTACGAGGACGGTGATGACGCCGACTACGAGGACGCGGAGGAGGACGACGGCTTCGAGGCCTACGCCGAGGACACCGACGGCTCCGAGGACACGGACGAGGCGCACGGCTACGCCGACGACGGCTACGAGCAGGACGGCGCGTTCGACGAGCAGGAAGCACACGAGGGGGACCAGGAAGAAGCGGTAGCCCCGGCACCGCGCAGGCGCGCCGCTCCGGCGCGTCGCTGAACCCCACCGCAGGAGGCGTGACCCTTGTCCGAACCATTCGCCGCCGCTCGCATGGGCGGCCCCGCCGCAGCATCGTTGACCGGCCAGCAGCAGGGATCGTCGGCCAACCTCGCCGACATCCTCGAACGCGTTCTGGACAAGGGCATCGTCATTGCCGGCGACATCCAGATCAACCTGCTCGACATCGAACTGCTCACCATCAAACTGCGCCTGCTGGTCGCCTCGGTCGACAAGGCCAAGGAGATGGGCATCGACTGGTGGGAGAACGACCCGTCGCTCTCGTCCCGCGCGCCCAGGCCCGCGGGGCGGGAGGTCGTGCCTGACCAGAGTCAGCAGGCCCTGGAGATCGAGCAACTGCGTGCCGAGGTAGCGCAGTTGCGTGCGGCGCAGACTCAGTCGCCGGCCCTCGGGGAGCACGGGCCCGAGGATGCGCGCGAGCGCGTGGACCGGTGGGCTCGTCATGAGACCCTGCCGGATGCCGAGCCCGCGGACCGCGCGAACGAGCCGGTCCTGGAGCCCCCCGAGCCGGCCGCCGCACACGGAGAGGAAGTGCGTGCGACGGGGGCGGCGGCACGGCCCGCGCGGCGCAAGCCGGTACGGGCCGCACCGGAGGAGCGGGCCGCCCGGTCGGCGGCCCCTCGCCGGCCGGCACGCGAGCCGGTGGCGCGGGCATCGGGCGGTACGGAGGCACAGGAGCCCGGCGACGACGTGCCGGGCGAGCCCGCCCGTAGGACTCGGCGGGAGTCCGACCGTAGGCCTGCGCGGAAGCGCACCACCCAGTCGGCCGAGGAGCCCGCCGGGGGCGCCCGGCGCAAACAGCCCCGACGGGAAGGAGACCCGGAGCAGTGAACACCCCCGACCAGATCGTCCCGACCGACGAACTCTCACCGACTGCCCGTGGTGATGCCCCCGCCCCACCCGCCCCTCTCGTCTACGTCTACGCCGTAGCCGTCGACGGTGACGGTGACGGTGACGGCCTGTCGCAGTACGTCCACACCCTGGGTGGTCTCGGCGACCCGCCGCGTCTGATCCGGCACGAGGGCTTGGCCGCGATCGTTGCGGACGTCCCGCAGGACACCTTCAGCAGCGATGCGCTCAAGGAGCAGCTGGAAGATCTCGGGCGCCTCGAGGCTCTGGCTCGCGCCCACCACGGGTGCATCCAGGCGGCGGCCGCCCTGACCACACTGCTCCCGCTCCGCCTGACCACCGTCTACGTCGACGACGCGCGGGTGGCCGCGATGCTGTCCGAGAACGCCCCGGCCTTCCGGCAGGCGTTGGAGTTGCTGACAGGCCAGGTGGAGCTCGGCGTCAAGATCTTCGCCGACCCGGAGGCCGTCCTGGCGTCCTCCGCCCCGGCCACCGGCGGGGAGCGCACCGACGCGCCGTCCGGCGGGGCGGCCGACGGCCGGATCGGGAACAGCCCGGGCCGCGACTACCTCAAGCGCCGTCGCGCCCAGCGCACCCGCCAGGCGGACACCTACCGAGTGGCCGGCGCCGTGGCCCAGCGGGCCGTAGACACCGCCGCCGGCTACGCGACCGCTCACATCCCGCACCGCCTCCAACAGGGCGCGCTGGGCGCAGCCCGCGGCGAGAACCTGGTCAACGACGCATACCTGGTACCGGCGCAGTTCGTCGATGAATTTGCCGCCGCGCTGACGGAGTTGGTCGATGGGACGCCCGGCGTCGCCATCGAGGTGACCGGGCCGTGGGTGCCCTATTCCTTCACCGAATGGGCCCAGGCCCAGGCCCAGCCGGTGCCGACCCAGGCGACGGCAGGCTCCGGGCGGCTGCGGCCGGGGGACTCCGCGTGACGGAGAGCCTGAACACCGCCGGGTTCGACGACGAGTTGCCGTCCGGCCGGCAGGTAGCCCTCATCGACCTGCTCGACCGCCTACTGACCGGCGGTGCGGTCCTCACCGGTGATCTCGTCCTCTCCGTCGCGGACGTCGATCTGGTGAGGGTGAACCTGCGCGCGGTCATCCACTCCATCACGCCGGACAGCCCAGCACCCTGGTGATGGACTCCGGACGGCAGGCGGCACCTGGACCAGTCGGTGGGGAAGGCCCGACAGGATGGGCGCGCATGCGACTGTCCTCGCGACCGGTGCCCCGGCAGGCACGGAGCAAGCTCCCGGGCGCGTACGAGATCGCCAGGGTGCGCGGGGAGAGCGAAGGAGCACAGAGCACTACGGAGACCACGGAAGACCACGGACCACTACGGCCCGCGCAGGAGGCGAGTACATGCAGTCCGAATCGGCACCCCACGCCCTGGCCGGTGGCCGAGTTGGGGCGGAGGCCCTAGCTGAAGCCGGTGCCGGAGACTCGGCTGAGACCCGAGCAGAAGCCGGAGTCGAGACCCGGGCCGAGGTCGTGTCCGAGAGCCGAGCCGGTGCCCCACCGGCCCCGGCGGAAGGGAGATTGGAGGAGGTGGCGCAGGCGGCCGCGAACGCCTTCGGTCTGCTGCCCGCCGCCGCGGACGACGCCGGGTCGGCGTCCACCTCCTCCCCGGCCCGGCGGCTGGAGACCGACCCGGACACGGTGGAACGAGACCTGATCAAGCTGGTGCTCACGATCGTTGAGCTCCTGCGTCAACTCATGGAACGCACTGCGGTCCACCGCGTGGACCAGGGCGACCTGACCGAGGCGCAGGAAGAGCGCGTCGGCATGACCCTCATGATCCTCGAAGACCGGATGTCAGAGCTCTGCGACCGCTACGGGCTGACGATGCGCGATCTCAACCTCGATCTCGGCCCTCTGGGGTCGCTGCTGCCGCCCGGCCCGGCCTGACGCAGCGTCAGGCCGACGTCCCTCACTACTCGGCGGCCTTCGGACGGGAGGCCGGACCTCATGGCCCTGCAGCTGGGTCAGCCTCCCCGCAGTCAGGCACCTCATTGCCGCGGATGGGCCTTCTCCTCGTGCCCCTCCACGATGCTTCAGGGTGTTCGCCGAGGGTCCCTGCGAGGACAGCATCGTCTCCTACACCCCCGTCCCACAGCTGTCCCCGTTCGGGGTGCCGGAGCCCGACGGTCCTGGCACCCCGGGCTTCTTCACGTGACCACTTTCGGTGGAAGCCGCCCCGGAACGGGAATCGACGTTCGTGCTGGGCGGCGCCGGCGTGGTGTCGGCGAGTCGGGGTTCGCATGGTGTGGCGTACATGGTCAGGCCCTTCGGTGTCGGTGTGAGTTCCAGGCTCACGCCGATCTTGCGGCCCGGCCGCGCCGGGCGCAGCGTACGCGAGCCGGCCAGGGTCGCCAGAGCGACGGGCAGCATGGCATCGGCCGCGGCAGCGCCGGGGCAGTATCGGGGGCCCAGGCCGTAGGCGAGCAGCGCGGCGGGGGCCGGCGACGGCTCGCTGTGAGGGAGCCAGCGCTGCGGGTCGAACACGTCCGGGTCGGGGTAGCGGTCCCTGTCGCGGCGGAGGGCCCCCAGGGGCAGGGTGACCACGGCTCCGGCCGGGATCTGTACACCGCCCTGGCAGGTCTGGTGGCGGGTGCGGCGGACCAGGAACGGGATGCCGTGAAGGCGGGTGACTTCTTGAACGAAGGCGGTCGCGAGCGGGAGCTGGTGTGCTTGGAGGCGGCTCGTGTCGGGCGCGGCGTCGGCTTCGTCCCGGAGCGCTTGCTGGTAGTGCGGGTGGCGGCCCAGTTCGTAGCAGGCCCAGGCGAGAGTGGAGGCGCTGGTCTCCATGCCGGCGATCAGCAGAGCGCGAATGTCGCGCTGCACCACGTGGGGGTTCTCGGGAGCGGCGGATTCGAGCAGGGACACCAGGTCCTGGCCGTCCGGGTCGGGCCGGTGGCGGGCTCGCACCTGGCAGACGGCCTCGTCCAGTTCGGTGAGCGCGCGGCGGCAGGCGCGGCGCCGGGGCACGGGCACCCAGGGCCAGGGTGCGAGGGCGTAGCGCCAGAAGATGCCGCCGGACAGTGTGGAGCGGGCGGCCGCGATCTTGGACAGGGTGTCGGGAGTGAGCTCGCTGTTGAGGACACAGCTGACGAGGAGGCCGCAGGCGAGTCGGCTCATCTCCACCCGCATGTCGAGCGGCCGGTCCGCGGGCAGGTCGGCGAGAAGACGCCGGGTACGGGCCTGGACGCTGGGCCCGAGACCGGTGAGCCGGGACGCGGTGAACGCGGGCCTCATCACGGCGCGCCGCTCCCGGTGGGCGGCGCCCTCGAGGCCGACCACCCCGTTCCCGGTGAAGTCGCGCAGGCTCGGGTCCGGGCCCCAGAACCCGAAGGTGTCTTCATCAGTGCCGACCTTGCGCAGCAATGCCGGGTCGTTGACCTGGAAGGCGGTCGCCGGGCCGGTCCTGGTTCGGACGACCGGGCCCGCCTGGTCGAGTCGGGCCGCGAGGTTGGCCGGGTCCAGCCAGAACCGCAGGGCGTGGGAGTGGGCGAGCACTCTCGGGCCGGGCGGCACGGGCGGTTGTCCGGGGCAGGCTGTCCTGTCCACACTCATCAGCTTCGCTGTCCTGTCCACGTTCGTCGGCCTCCGCGGCTCCGGCCGCCAGTACGGGTGGCAACGATCAACTGCGGGGGTCGGTCACGGGTGGGCCGGCTCCGTCCGTCGCGGAGTTCGCGCCGGCGACGACGCCCGCACCCACACCGGCGTCGCCGGCCTGCACGGTGTCAGCACGGCCGGGGCCGGGACCGGCAGGTCTCAGGCCGTCATGCCGGCCGGGCGAGGAGGGGGATCCTGAGGCTCCTTCTCAGCACAGATGTACGGGCTGAGGAGGACCGACAGCGGGTGCTGCCCCGTACGGCTGCAGCAGGACCGGAACTCCCGGCGCGGCGGCCGCGCGACGTGCGCCCGCTACGGTGCCGAACCTCAAGACTGCGGCTGGTTCGGCCATGTGACCATGTGGACGTGTGGCGGCCGACCGGCCGCTATCACCAGCGCCCCGTACTTGACCGGTCCGGGCGACCGGGAACAGCCGGCCCGGTGGCTGGAGGAGGACACGCGGCTCGCCGGCCCACGGCGAGACCGGCCGGCACGGGCACAGCACGAAGCAGATCATCCTGTGGCGAACCGATCTGATCAGCGTGGTTCTGATCAGCGTGGTCGAGCCGGCCTGGCACTGCCCACGGTCGGCGCCCCTGGACTCCCGGTCCGGGGCACCTTCGCGTTCCGCCCCACCCTGCCGGTGCGCGCTGCCAGACTGTCGGATTGCCCCTTCACCCGCCAAGGAGACGCCTGTGGACCAAGGCCCCCGCCCCTCACTGTGGTCGATGTGTGCCGACTTGCTGTACCGCTCCCGCCTGTTCCTCAGCAAGGCGTCAGCGACGGCAGCTTCGGCGGAGGAGGCGATCCGGGACGGCAACGTGGCCTGGGAACACGCGAAGGCCATCAGGGCGGAGATCGCCGCCCTCGTCAGGGCCTGCTTCGGCTCGCCCGAGCCCGCCCCGGCCTGATCCGCCCGGCTCCTGTCAGTGCCCGCTGCCGCACTGGCGGCCCCTTCCCAAGGAGAGACGATGAACGACACCCCTCCCCAGCACCTGACCGACGCTGCTGACGGCATCCGCGCCTTCAACCACGCCTCCCAGAGCACCGGACCCGGCTGGGAGGCCCCCACCGACTCGTACACCGCGCTCGGAACCCTGTCCTACCTGGTCGGGATCCTCGGACAGGCAGTCGAGCAGTCCACCGCCCCTGTACGGCACGCGTACGAGCAGGGCCGGATCCGGATCGACGGGAACGGGAACACGGAAGCGAAGTTCGGCGAGCTGCTGGCCGCCCGCGAGGAAGGCATCGCAGCCGCGGCCGCACTGACCGCTGCTGTGCAGCGCATGCACAACGCCGTGTCCCCCATGGGGTACGACACCACAGGCCTGCCCGAGCTCGAAGACGACGAGGAGCACGTGGTCTGATGACCAAGCCGAGACTCATCGTCGAGTAGCACGACCAGCTCGGGATGCGACTCGCAGCATGCGCGAAGAACTCCGCATCCTCAGCCTTCATGTCACCACGCTGCTGATGCAGGAAGTCCTGGCCGATCCGAAGTGGACGGACAGGCTCACCGACGCGGACCACCGGGCGCCGTCACCGCTGTTCTGGACCCACGTGAACCCGTACGGCCGGTTCGAGCTGGACGTGAACAGCCGCCTCGACCTGGACTTGCCCATCCGGGCGACGGTGCCCGGCCCACGCACCCAGCAGGGAGGGGTTGCCGCAGCCCCGGCGTGACAGCCGGGCTCTCCTCGCTGACACATCAACTCCATGTGCCGCTACCGGTGCAACTTCGCGGCCCTTGGGGCACGGAGGGGGCGGCACCCCTCCGGGACCCGGGCATCCGCGAGGACACCGACGACGCGTAGGCGCGGTTCCATGCGTCCGCTCCTACCCAGGGGTTCACGCCCTGCCGGATGATGTGCAGCAGGGCCTGGATCTCACCTCGGCGACAGCCGGTCCATCCCGCTCCGCAGCCGACCCGTCATCCCTGAGTCCGAGCCTGCAGAGCACGGACGGCCCAGTCGAGCACCGGCCGCAGGCTCTCCGGGGCCGGCCAGCCATTGATCACCGCAAGCAGCGAGAAGTACCGCTCTCTGCGAGGGTCGTTCATGCGCTCCAGCCGGGCCAGGAACTGCCGCCGCGACTCGGCGTCGTCACAGCAGTCGAGAAGATGTGCGCAGCGGGTCATGAGGACCGCGACAATCGGATCGGCCCGGAGCGCCGCTGGTTCGACACCCGCTGCCACCACCGGCGAGATCTGATCACGGACAATCGCAGCCAAGTCGCTGTTCAGCGTGGGTGGACTGCCCTGGATGTACCCGGCCGTCTGCTCCTGGACCATCTGCCGCACGAGGGCGCGAAAGTCTGGGTCCTGGGACAGCTCGGCCAGTTCCACCCACGCCTGGACCTGCTCCGTATCGGGGTTGTCCGGCAGTTCCGGAGTCATCGAGCGCATGATTCCCGTAAACGTGGAGCCGGTACCCGCACCGCCGAACACGGCGTCGAGGAAATCGCCGACCAGCTGTCGGCGTTCGACTTCGGAGAGCTTGGCCAGTTTGTGCATCAGATGTGTCTCCTCAGGGGTAGCCCTGCGCTTCGCCACGGCGGTCAGCACTGCACGCCGCAGCCGCAGGATTCGGATCTGCACGTCCAACGCGTCGGCGTGTGCTGCGGCAACCTCCGACAGCGTGAGTTCCCGGTCCATGACCTTGCGGATGGCCGATAGGTCCACTCCCAGGTCGCGCAGGGTTCGCACAAGATCGAGGCGTGCGACGGCGTCGTCGTCGTAGAGGCGGTAGCCGGCCGGGCTGCGGTCAGCGGGCGGTACGAGTCCGCAGTCGGAGTAGAACCGGATGGTCTTGACCGAGGTTCCAGACCGTCGGGCCAGTTCGCCGATCGAGTAGAGCGTGTGGCCGTTCACGTCCCCACCCTCCGGTCTCCCCCTGCTGGAGACTCAAGCCCGTGAACTCGCGACGGTCGGATTCTCACAAACGATCCTTTCCCGGATCAAGATCGAAAATGATCGGCGGGGGCAGTCGGGATCGCGGATTCACTGTCACAACTCGTTCTCACTCGCAGTGGAACCAGGCATGTTCTGAGAAATTTGCGTGACAGCATGCAGGTCTGACGGGCGCCCAAACCGAACGCATGTCCGAAACGGACGACGCCGAGCGCAACCTCTGCTCACGCTGTCACGCAGCACCAGGCTCACCCTGCCACTCGCGCTCCGGCGCGGTCGCCGGCGCCTAACCACACCGGCCGCTTCACCAAGGTGCCCCGGCTCGCGAAACTCCTGCGCGTGCCCGCCCTCCGCCGACGGCGGCCCTACCAGCCGAAGCGGCCAGGCACCCTGGGGCTCACGCCCGTCATCCCCGACACCCCATCGAAGCCGCAGCTGTCAGGGCCGACGACCGCGTCCGCTTTGACCGACTGCGAGTCGATCACGCCCGCGCCCGGCTCCGAGTCCCGCCCGGGCCGCACTCGGCGTCCGACCTGTCGGTGGGAGTCGTGTCTCCTCGGCATGAGGCGCGGCCGACAGCCCCCGCTACGTCCTACTTCTCCTCCGGCTCCCAGGCGCGGAGCAGGTCGAGCAGCCCTGCGTCTCCGTCAACGTGCAAGGAGTCGGCCTGGATCCGGTCGTACAGGTAGAGGACCAGCTCGCTGGCTGTGCCGTGGACGGAGGCGCCGGCTGCGTCCCCGTCTTCGCCGGTCGCGGCGGTGGGCGCGGGGATGCGGGTGGTACGTGCGCCGTCACCGTCGACGGTGAGGCGCCAGGAGCGGCCCTCGGCGGCGTGGAAGTCGAAGGCCGTGGGCTTGTGCGGCCAAGCGCTCGGCGTTGCGCAGACGGTGAACAGGAACTCCTCCACACCGTCGAGTGCCGGCTCGACCGGCAGCGGCTGCGGGGCGCCCCCGGCGAGTTGGGCGTCGTAGGTGTGCACTGCCGTCTCCTGGACCCGGTGCCGGGCGGTGCCGCCGGCGGTCTGCGGTGACTGCGACGCGGGCCACCACGTCCAGCAACCGCTCTCCGGGCCTGCCTCCCGCAGGGCGCCCAGCAAGAGTTGCGTCGACGCGTCCAGCCAGGCCAGCAGGGCCTCACGCTCCTGCGGCACTTCCAGCGTGGCGCGCGCAGCGACGGCCTCGGCCGGGGGAGCGTCGGCAGACCCCGCGCCCACGATGGCGGCCCAGAAACGGTCTCCCCCACCCAGGTGCTTCACCAGATCGAACAGCGTCCACCCGGGGCAGGTCGGCACCTGTGCGTCGAGACCGGGCGCGGCCGCGACCACGGCGCGGAAAGCGGTCGACCGTTCATCGATCAGTCGCAACAGGTCAGGGAACTCAAGAGTCTTTTCCACGCTGGATGTCTATCACCGTGCTCCGGTGATCGGACAGCGGTTTTTTCAGTCGCCGCCGGTTGGCCGCTGCGGACGTCCTCGCCTCCCACCGCTCGGGTGACAAGCTGCGCACTACTGCCAGGACGCCTGGTGGTGGCGGCATGCCAGGCGTCGCGCCTGTGGGTGCTCTGGCCCCGCCGTGCGGCCGGGCACCTCGGCGACGTGACGTCCACCCGGTGCGCGCGGTCATGCTGTCGCTCGATGTGATGGACGCGGAGGTCACGACGGCGGAGGAGTGCTGGTCGGGTCGGGAGTTCAGGTGACTCCCGCCCCGACCAGCACTCCTCAAGTTCAGATCAACAACAGCCACTGAGAGAGACGGACAACCGGACGCCTGGGAAGTCACTCGATCTCGTCTCCGCCGCAGCGCCCAGTCCCGGCATACGGATTATCTGGGCACGCGCAAAGCGGTTCCTTCTACGAACTCTCCATGAGCGAGATCGTGACAGCGGCACCGATCAGAGACGCAGCTATGAGAATGACGAGGCAGCCCGAACAGCCGTATCGCTCAGGTGAAGTAGCACCCAGTCAGCCTCGGTCAGTCGGCCTGTACTCGGGCGGCGGAGAGGTTGTCGAGAATAGATGAGACTGTCTGGACCGGGGTTTGCTCCGACGTGTCCAGCCAAAGCCCGATACGCGGCGTCTCCTCGCGTAGAGTCCGGTCGAGGGCGTCGACTGTCCAAGCGGCGCCGTATCCGGTCTTCGGCCGCTGGGCTTCTCTACTCCGCACGGTTGCCGTGGACGGTGTCAGCACGACAACGTACAGGGGTCGTGTACGCACCCTGGCGACATACCCGTCCAGGTCTTCCCCCAGGACGATGTCCTGCACGACCGCGGTCCAACCGTGGTCCGCGTACTCGTCAGCCACCAGCGCGGACAGCCGGTAGCGTAGCTCCAGTTGGGCTCTGGCCTCGGCGGTCTCTTCTGGCAGCAGTTCCTCCCGGCCGGACACCACCATCCGCCGGAAGACGTCGCCGCGCACGTGGGCGGCACGAGGCAGCCGCCCGGCCAGCAACTCCGCCACGGTGGACTTCCCTGCCGCCATGACGCCGGTGATCAGGACTACTGCGGAACCCAGTTCGCTGCCCACGGAAACCCTTCGTGTACATACGGCGATCCCTCTTCAGGAGAGGGCGCGAAGTCCCTGGTAGGACAGTTTCACCACGAGATCGTCCGCTCAACCAGAGGCTCACGTCGGTCACCTATGCTGCCACGCTTGATGTCCCACGCCGCATAGTGGTTTACCTCTCCCGGCTGCTCGTCTCAAACCGGCGTCGTCTGCGCACACCGCGCGGGTCACGGGCGCCGAGCGCATTCCGTCAGGCGGTCCTGGTGCTGCGCTGGTTCCGCGAGCATGGCTGCGTGCACTGCCTGGCCAGGGACGCCGGCGTCGCGCAGGCCACCGGTTACCGCTACCTCCACGAGGGCATCGACGTCCTCGCTGCTCAAGCCCCCTACCTACACCAGGTGTTGGACAGCTGCGCGAACCGGTACTGAGTCACGTGATCCTGGACGGCACGCTCGTCGAGAGCGACCGTCTCGCCGGAACCCGGGAGAACGGCAACGATCTGTGGTGCAGCCAGAATCACAAGAGCTTCGCCGGCACCGTCCAGTTCCTCGCGGCCCCCGACTCCACCCCGCTGTGGGTCTCCGACGTCGTGCCGGGCTCCATCCCGGACATCACTGCCGCCCGGGAGCACGTCCTGCCCGCGCTGTACAAGGCAGCCGCCGACGGCCTGCCGACCCTGGCCGACAGGGGCTGATTCGATGCTGGCATCGGCATCCACGTTCCGGTTCGCCGCCCGAAAGGGAAATCGGAACGCGCTCTTGATGCCGACACCCGCACCACGAACTCCCTGATCAGAGGCCTCCGAGCCCTCGGCGAGCGCACCGCCGCCGAGCTCAAGGAACGCTCGCGCGCCCTCAAGCGCATCACCCTGAGCCCAGCCGTATCGGCGAAATAGCCCGCGTTGACAGAAGCCGGCTTCCATCGAGTGTCGGGCATTCCGTCGGTCTGCCCCGCCCCGGGCAGCCAACGGGTGCACCTACGTATTCGATTACGTAGTTCTACTGACGCCTCGGGAGGGCAGCGTCGGGAGACTCATCCCATGAGCTTCCTGAAGGAGCCGTGGTGTCACGCCGGGAAGCTTGCTCACTCCCCTGCTGGGCAACGGTCTCCAGCTGTCCAACGGGTAGCGAACACTGTCCGGTCAATAAAGCCCGCCATAACATTGGAGAGTCCTCCGTTGGTTTCCAAGATTCGTGTCCTTCTGGGCATGCTTGTGCTGCTGGCACTGGCCCTCGGCGCCATCGCCCTGCTCGCGGCCATGAAAGCCGATGCCACCTGGTTCACGATCGTTCCTCTCGGCATCCTCGTCATCGGCGCGTCCGTCGTCCAGTCGCTCGGATGGTTCAACAAAAAAGTCAGGTGACTGCCCGGCCGGTCACAGGGCACACAGCTTCTGCTTCGGCGTCCTGCCCGCGGGGCGACGGCAGGCCCGTTCGCCTGGCTCATCCGGGTGCCATCGAGCAGCCGGTCTGCAACCTCCTGCTAACTGATCGCGGCCGGTACGGCTTCCGCGTGGACCGACACGGCGGTGAAGTACAGTCCGTCGCCGCTGAGCCGGAGCGTCGAGGGCAGGCTGTCACCGAGGGCATCCGAAACCTCGGCGGTCGGGTAGCCGAATAGGTCGATGCCGCACAGGACAACTGGACAGGCAGACGGCCCGGTAGCCGTGAAGGGATCGCGGGTGAGGCCGATGCCGGTCAGGCCGGAGGTGTGCTGCTGCCGGCCCCGGCGGTCCGTGATGTCTCCGTACGCGTCGAGCCTCAGACCCCGGTACTGCGCGGTGAAGGCCCAGCGGGCACCGCAGACCCAACCGACGCGAACATCCGCGACGGTGGCGACAGCCCACTGGGCGGCGCGCTCGTCCATGCCCAAGCGCAGGGTGCCGGCACGGCCAGGAAGTCGGAGACCGCTCTCGGGAAGCAACTCGAACATGCGGAGATGGTCCCAATGAATGACAGTGCGCCACAAGCCGGAGACGATGACCACCTACTGTCGGCTGCAACAGCCGTTCCCTGTTCCTACGGGTCCGCGACCTGGGCAGAGCCACCCCCCGCGGCCGCCCTGGGAGCTGCTTCACCACCTGGGGCAGCGTTCAGGAGCGCGGTGAAGCCTTCGACGTCGACGTCGACGTCGCCCCCCGGCTCGGCGGCCATCTCCAGGGTGAGGTCGATGGGGAAGCCGTAGGTGTCGTGCAGCGGGGAACGCCTGCGCGCCGGGCAGGTGGGACCGGCCGCCGTTCTCCCTGACCTGGGCGGCGGCGCCTGCTGCACCGGCAGCGGTCCAGCAGGGGCGCATTCGACAGGATCACGCGACACGAGTGCGTCGCGGCCCTGCACAGCCCGGCAGCGACGTCCGCACGGACGCGACGGCGGCTTCAGCAGAACCAGCCGTTCTGCACCCACCCCCTGCGATTGATGTCTCCGTAGGCGAAGCCGTAGACCCAGTCCCCGCCCCCCTCCTCGACTAGGAAGGTCTGGCCGCGGGACAGAGTGCCCATCCATGCTCCGTGGGGAGCGGTGACCCGTACGAAGAGGTCCTGGGCGCAGACGGTCTCGCGCTTTCCCACCGTGCCGTCGGCCGCGCCCGCAGGGCTTGCCGTCATCAGAACCGCAGCGGTGGCCAGAGTCAGGGCTGCGAGCTTACTCATCCGGGTCATGACTCGTCCGTTCCGTCGTGGCTTCAGAGGGCTCACCAGGATCCGTAACCGCCGAGGCATTCCTGCCTCACGAAGCCCCAGTCGTTCGGTCCGAAATCGAAAGTGGCAGCCCAACCGTTGTAGACCGGGTGAGCGCCCCTGGTGTGCCCGACCTTGTCACCGCGCGAGAGGGTCCGTTTGAGCCCGGCCGGGCCGGATGAGCTGTCATAGTTCGCGTAGAAGCTGGCGCTGTCGCAGACGATGACGGCATGTTCAGGAACGGTCGGATCGGCGTGCGCGACCCCCACAGGGACGAGAGCCGAGGCGGCGGCCGTGGTCAGGGCGAGGACCGCTCGCCATGTAGTGGACATGACAGCAATGATGAAGGAACAACCGCCCCACGTCGAGAGCAGGCCGGACGCGCTCGGCAACGCGTCGCACAGCGGTGTCCGGTGTGTCCTGATCCTGGGCGACCACGCTGCACGGACGGCCCCTCTCAGCACCATCGCGATCACCATCGCGAGGAGCTCGCCGAGCAGGGCGAGCGCTGCTCCGCACCGAGCCCGCCACCGCCACATGACAGCCCCCCCCTGCCGGACCATCCACCACCCCCGACCCTCAGGGCCGTACCCCTTCCCGGGGCCCGCGCATCGCCCATCTGATCAAGCCTGTAGCCCCTCGACCGCTCGGCACCAACACCCACCGCTCCCCCACCCCCCAGCGCGGAAGGTTCAGTTCAGCAGTCGCCCAGCGGGGCAGAAGGGCAACAGCGTTACTCGCCAGGGCTGCATAGAACGGCAACGCGAGAACAGGTACCGGGGGCCGCAGTAGCAAATATCGTGTGGTCTCCCGCGCCTGTGGCGTACACCGCAGCTCCGCTCGGTACTCCTCCAGGCGCGCCCCCAGCTCCTGGACCGACCGAGGCGGGGAGACGACGCCCAACGCCTCGGCAATGCGCGCCATTTCCGCGACGTACCGGGAACATTCACACTCCGTGAGAGGCCGCACTCCGAACCTCTGGTGCGCCCAGAGGAAGCTCCCGGTCTCGGCTACATGCACCCACTCCAGCAGGTGGGGATCGGAGGCACGGTACGGCACACCCTCGTCGGTTACGCCTTGGATTCGCGCATGCACACCCTTGACGCGCTCACAGGCCGACCGCGCGCTGTCAGCCGTGCCGTACGTCGTGGTGGCGAGGAAGGTGCTGGTGCGCTGAAGCCGCCCCCAGGGATCGCCTCTGAACCCGGAGTGAGCGGACACCGCAGCCATGGCTACGGGATGGAGGGACTGCAGGAGCAGCGCCGACAGCCCACCGATGAACATCGCGCTGTCCCCGTGAACGCGGCGCACCGGGCTGTCCAGCGGAAACCAACGGGGACCAGGCGTGTTGTGTATCGCATCCCTGTTCCGAGGACCGTCCGGACCGGCTACACGCTCGAACAAGAGTTCGCCAGCGCGCTCACGCAATGCGTCGAGCGCACTCGGGAGAACGGGCATAAGCGCTCCTCGCCACTCCGCCGACCTGGTCTCGCGGTGGGCCGGCCCGGACGTGTGCGCCGAGACGGACCCGTAAACCTCAACCTCATGATCCGCACGACGCGAGGCGCCCGCCACTCGTCAGCACGGTAGGACCTGCGTCCGATGATCGCGCACAGGGAAGGAGACAGCTGTGCCCAGCCCGGGCACGAAACACCATGCGATCTCCAGGAGTCGTAGTGATCAAGGTCGAACGCGTCATGCACTCGGACCGTCCGCGCGACGAGATCGTCGCCTACATGGCCGACTTCTCCCACGCCGAACAGTGGGACCCCGGCACCATCACCTGTCGGCCGGTCAGCGCCGGTGCCCTGCCGGAGGTGGGCGCGGAGTGGCTGAACGTCTCCTCGTTCCGCGGACGCCGCACCGAGCTTCGCTACGAACTGACGCAGATGAGCAACGACCGGCTCACCTTCGTCGGGCGCAACAAGACGGCTACATCGACGGACGACCTGCACTTTGAGCCGCATTCAGGGGGCACCCGGATCACCTACCGTGCGCAGGTCGAGTTCCACGGAGTGGCGCGGCTGGCTACGCCCGTGCTGAAGAGGGAGTTCGAACGCCTGGGAGATGAGGTGTCCGAACAGCTTCCGGCCGCACTCCGACAGGCCCTGGGCCCGTCCGCACCCGGACCGCAACAGATCTGACCCGGCAAACCGGGGCGGGGCCTGCAAACGGCACCGCCGCAAAGGCCGACCCTCGCAAGCACCCGGCCTCCCCGGACTCGCCGTCGCCCTCTTTTGCCGCCAGAACAGCGGACAGCAGTTCGACAGGGAGCATGCGGGCGATCATCGAGCTGCGGGCCGGGAAGCCGAGGGCGAAGCAGACGGCCTGGAGGGCAACCACCGCGTGGAGCGGCCCACGCGATCGACCCGGCGACGCCCACCGGGGCAAGCACCACGGAAGGCAGGGACGATCCTGTGGCTTGGGCCAGCCCCAGCTTGCGCCGGTCGACGGTGTCGGCGACGACCTCGCGGCAGAGCCCGAGGAGCACCAGCCGGACGAGCGGAAGAAGGCGGACCCGGTGATGTCGCAGTCCTGGCGGGAACAGCCGGACAGGGGCGTCCCGACGACGCGGTGGTGCGGGGGTACCTCCTGCCATCAGGAGGTACCCCCGCACCTGTTCCTACGGCAGAAATTCCCGGAACGGCCCGTCGGGCGTGAAGGTGCGATGCGCACCAGTCGTTCAGGCCCGGGTGTAGCCGCCGTCCGCGAAGAGTTCGGCGCCGGTGACGAATGACGAGGCGTCCGAAGCCAGGAACAGAGCGGCCTCGGCGATTTCCTCGGCGTCGGCCAGTCTCCCCAGTGGCACGACGGCCTCCGCGAACTGGTCGACGTCCGGCCCGGCGGCGCCCAGCAGGCCGGGGGTCCGCGTCGGTCCCGGACTGAGCACGTTGACCCGGAATCGGCGCTCCCGTGACTGCCGGGCCCAGTTGTGCACGAGGTTGGTCACCGCTGCCTTCGAGGCGCTGTAGACCTCGAGTTGCTCATTGGGACGCATGCTGTTGCTCGAGCCGATGACCAGGACGGAGGCGTTCTCCGCCAGCAGCGGAAGGGCCTTCTGAACGGTGAACAGCGGGCCTTTGACGTTGACGGCGAGCGTCAGGTCGACGTTCGCCTCGGTGTGGGCGCCGAGCGCGGCGTCGGCGACGACTCCGGCGTTGGCCACCAGCACGTCGATGCGTCCGGCCTCCTCGCGGACTCGCGCGTAGAGCGCGTCCAGGTCGGCCAGGACCGAGACGTCGGATCGTACGCCGGTGGCCGCGGGGCCGATCTCGTCGACTGCCGCTTCGAGGCGGCCGATGTCCCGGCCGGTCACGAAGACCCGAGCGCCCTCCCGGACGAAACGGTGGGCGATGGCCAGCCCGATCCCGCTGGTCCCTCCGGTGATCACGGCCACCTTCTCCTGCAGTGCGCCTGGCATGTCGAACCCCTCGAGTTATGGAATGGATCGTCCATAACGTAGGCAGTAATGGACGATCGAGTCAAGAATGGCTAGGGTGAGACCATGCCGAGACCACGCGCATTCGACGAACGCCAGGTCCTGGGCCTGGCCCGGGAACAGTTCTGGGTGACCGGCTATGCCGGAACACGGATGGACGACATCGCCCGGGCGACCGGCCTGGGCAAGGGCAGCCTGTACGGCGCGTTCGGCGACAAGGGCAAGCTGTTCCACCGTGTGTTCGACGACTGGTGCACCGCGGTCGTCGAGGTGGCCGAAGGGCGGCTGGCAGGCGCCCCGGACGCGGAGGCCTTGGCCCGGCTGTCGGGATACGTGCACCTGATGGCGGAGAACACCGCCTCCGACACCGAGCGCCGCGGCTGCCTGTTGGCCAAGGGCGTGGCGGAACTGGCCCAGCACGATCCGACGGTCGCCGGGCGGTCCGCCGAGACCATGACGGCTCTGCTGACCCTGCTGCGGACGGAGATCAGCGCCGCCCAGCGCCACGGCGACATCGATAGCGCTGCGGATCCGGAGCGGTTGGCAGCACTGCTGCTGACGGTGGTCCGCGGTATCGAAGCGGTGGGCAAGGCCGGCCTGAACCCGGAGACGCTACGAAACGTTGCAGATACCGCACTGGCGGTCCTGCCCGTGCCCGAGGGGCAGAAACGCCTCGCAACCGGACGCAGTCAGGCTCGCGAGACCTGATCGGTGCCATCCCGGTCGCATGATCCGCCGGACAGTGCCTGATGACCTGGGTCAGAGGTTCACCGGCAGTGGCCGGCGACCTGTCGAGGATCTCGTCGGCGGTCCTGGTCCAGATGATGGGCCACGGGTGGTCGTTCCAGCGGCGCCCAGCAGCGCGGCAAGTCCTGAGTCCATGGGCCCGGTCTGCCGCCCTTGTCGCTCATCCGGTTCGAAAGGGCTGCCCAGTTCGAGCCGCGTCGGAGGCCGCCCGGAACTGACAAGCCCACGGGCGGCACAGGAACGGCGTCGCCAGTGACCGGCACCGCAGCGTACTCGGGGCGTGCGAGGTGGCGTGGCGTCACGTCCTGCTCATCCGGATCCCAGGCCGGAAGCTGGTCGAAGAGGCGCCGGTCGCCGCCGACCTTCAGGGAGTCCACCGGAATCCGGCCGTGCAGGGCCAGCACCAGCTCACCGGCCGTGCCCCCAATTGTCGGGCCTGGCGCCGCTGTCCTCGCAACTGTGCTCGGCCTCCACATCATCACCGCCGTCCGGTGGCGCCGACTCGCCGCTACCGGCTGGAGCGCCTCCCCCTCATCGTCCTCGGCAGCATCAAGGGCGCCTCGGCCCTTCCGAAGGCCGACCCCACGGCCGCCGAGTACCGGGGCCCGAACCGGGCGGTGCATCAGAACGGAGCTCGTCGCGTCCGGAGCCGGCCGAGTCCGCGCCGGCGAGGCGCTCGGCGATGTGCGGTGCCGCACACCAGCCGCGGCGGCATGCCCGCCCCGGCCACCAAGACGCGAACGCCGGCGCTGCCTGCGGTTGCGCGTGGCCGCAACCCGGTCAGAACTCGTACGCTTGCGCGGTGCCCCAGGATTCCGGCCCGAACGGCCCCTCAGAACCGCTGAAGACCGACGCAGTGACGCGCATCGTGCTGCGCCCGATTGCCAGCCCGCTGCCGCTGGGCTTCTTCGCCCTCGGCATGGGCAGTACGGTCCTGTCCTCCCTGCAGGTCGGCTGGGTGCCGGCCGCGCAGAGCAGCATCCTTCTGCTCCTCGTCCTCATCTTCGTCGTCCCGCTCCAGCTCATCGGCGGGCTCTTCGCGTTCATGGCCCGCGACGCCGGCGCCGGCACGGCGCTGCTCCTGCTCGGCGCCGCCTGGGCGGGAACGAGCGTGACGTCCTTGGACTCCCCGCCCGGCAAGCCGGTGGTTGCACAGGCCGTCTTCCTCCTGGCGCTTGTCCCGTTCGTCCTCGCGCTCGCCGGGGCGGCCGCGCAGTCCAAGCCCTTGTTCGCCGTCCTGCTCACCCTCACCGCGGTGCGCTTCGCCCTCACGGGACTCTACGAGGCGGGCCTCGGGAACGCGTACCAGGTCGCGGCGGGCTGGACCGGTTTCGGCATCGGAGTCTTCGCGCTCTACGGCGGGCTCGCCCTGCTTGTCGAGGACGGCAAGCAGCGCACTGTGCTGCCGCTCTTCCGCCGAGGCAAGGCCCGCCAGTCCATCGAGGGCGACCTGCGCGAGCAGCTCACCGAGGCCCAGCAGGAGGCCGGGGTGCGCCACCAGCTCTGACCGCTGCCGTGGCGCTGAACGTAAGGCACGCCCTGGCAGCGGCGCAGACGAATGCACTGGATGACCCTCTTCGCCAGTTCCCGCATCTGCTCCTACCGCCCACGTGCGTTCGGCGCCTGCAATATGGCTCCGGTCCTGACAACTGCGAGGGCCGGCCTGTGGGTGCCGTCCTAAGCTTCCGGGATGAGTAACTCTGCTGCGGCTGCTGTCCTCACAACCGCCGAGCTGGCTGAAGCGATACGTGCGGTGCGCGCCCTGCTGGACATCGCGGACGTCGGTCAGGGAGAGGTCGACTTCGAAGCCGTGATCAGGTCGCGGGATGTCCTGGCGCAAGTACGTCACGTACTGCCCGACCTCGAATGGTGGGCGTCAGCCGGCAAGGAGTACGGCTCGTCGGAGGCCGGCGACAACCCTGCAGACTGCCTGCCGATCCGAGTGTTCGACTGGGGTCGTCCGCTGGACCTCGCTGAGCCCTTCATCGCCGCTCTGGGGTCGGATGCCGGAGCTGTTCGGTGGGATCTGGACGCGTGGCCTGCGGTTCCCGAGGCGGGGCTGGAGGCGATCTCGCAGAAGTACGCGTACCTCACGCTGACGGTGAATTCCCGGGACCTCTACCAAAACGATCCGTCTCAGGACCACACCATCCACGTGCACGCCCGGGACCGGGACGGTGACCAGATCTCCCCTGTCCATTGGCTCGCCGGTCAAGTAGGCGGCCAATTCACAGGCTGGGTGGAGTCGGCATACCTGTGACCCCTCAGCAAGCAGGAAATACCACCGTCTCCGTCCAGCTCTGTCACATGACCGGCCGGACAACTCCTAGGCCGCTTCAGGCAGAGGCTGCCGACGCTGCTCTGACGGCCAGGGCGGCTGTCTGGGCCAGGAGTCCCGCGGGGGGTTCGTCGAGGTTCAGGGCGTGGGCGGTGATCGTGACGGGGGAACGGCGGATCACGTGCTCGACGGCAGCCGTGCCCGCGGTCGTGGCCGCATAGACGAGGTGGCCGCGAGTGACGCCCAGAGCGGTGCAGTAGGCGAGAAGCTGGTAGAGGTGCTCCACGGGCGGCGCTGTGGGCTTGAGGAACATGTACTTCGCGTCCATCACCGAGATCGGGCGGCCCTCGCGGTAGAGAACGAGGTCGGGGCGTAGGGATGCCCGGCCGGCCACGTCCAGGCGGTGGCCGTCCTGGGGAGCGCAGCGGATGCTGTGGCGGGCCAGGGCTTCGCCGAGTGTCACCGTCACGAAGCGTTCGAAGACCTTCGGCAGGTCCAGCAGGAAGCCGTCCGCCGGGACCGGTGCGCCTCCTTCCTGTCGTATCGAGCGGCCGGACAGGAGGAGTTCGGCCAGCCTGAGGGCCTGAACGTAGCGGGCGTTCAGGCGTGTCGGGGTCCAGGTGGGAAGGGGTTCACCGGGGTGGGGACGGCGGACGCCGTGGAGGCGCTCGGCGAGGTGGCGGAGATTCAGGCGCGTCGACCGGGGGACGCCCGGCAGGTACGCGGCCAGGTGCATGCCTGCCAGCAGGATGCGGTTCTCGGGGATGTCCGGGGTGTGGTCGTCGTACCGGACCGATATCGGCAGGGGCAGCCCGGTGCGGCGCAACTGGGCCGTGGTGCGGATGCTCCCTCTGATCAGGGGAAGCTCCTCCTCCACCTCTCGGTAGCCGTGCAGGACACCTGCTTCGAGGGTGCGGCGGGCGGCGCGGGCCAGCAGGTCGGCGAGAGCGGGGAGGAGGTCGTCCGCCGTGGCCGCGGTGACCGGCTCCGGGCGCCAGGGGTCGGTGGAGGTGTAGGAGAGCAGGAAGAGGAGGTCCCTGATGCTGAGTTTGGGACGAAGGCTGAGATGGATCGACCCGCCGGATCGCGTGCGCAGGCGCACCGTGCCCACCTTCTGATTGCCACGCACGGTCCAGCGCCCGCCCGGTGCCGGCGTCAGCCGTACCAGGTCCGGCACGGCGACCAGGGCCGCCACCTGGTCACCCGTCAGTTGGTGGGTGCCGCCGGAACCGGTCTCCTGGACGGTGAGGGTGAGGTCTGGGCTCACGATTCGCCGGTCGGGGACGGGGAGTCGAGCGGCCTGTCCGGCGAGGCGACGGCCTGGGACGGGAGGGCGGCCGGCGGGTGTGGCGGCGCGACAGCCGCGCGCAGGGAGTCCAGGCCGTACTCCGCCTCGACGTCGACGCCCGTGCCGTGGAGCTGGTCCTCCAGGAGCGGCAGGATCTGGGTGCGCCAGATGAGGTCCAGGCCCCCGGGGCGGACGGCGGCGGGCTTCATCAGGTACGACGGGCCGATGGCGCGGTCGGCGTCGCCGAGGCGGGAGTTGAGCTCGTCCAGCAGCAGGGCGGCGGTGTCCGGGAGGCCGCGGGCGTGGAGCCAGCGGGCCAGCAGCCCCCGCACCGGCGGCTTCTCGGGGGAGAGCCGGCGGAAGGCGAAGCGGCGGCGCATCGCGGCGTCGACGAGCGCGATCGAGCGGTCGGCGGTGTTCATCGTGCCGATGAGGAAGAGGTTGGCGGGCAGGTGGAACGGCTCGTGGGGGCTGTACTGAGTGGTGACGGGCTCTTCGCGGTACTCCAGCAGGAAGTACAGCTCGCCGAAGACCTTCGCCAGGTTGGCCCGGTTGATCTCGTCGATGATCAGGACGTACGGATTCGCCGGGTCCTTCCGCGCTCGCTCGGCCAGCAGTCTGAACGGTCCCGGCAGCACGTCGAACGCGACCGAGCCGCTGTCGCCGCGCACGGGACGGAAGCCTTCGAAGAAGTCCTCGTAGGTGTAGGAGGGGTGGAACTGGATCAGCTCCACCCGGTCCCGGCCCGCCAGATGTCTGGCCAACGCGCGAGCGACATGGGTCTTCCCGGTGCCGGGCGGGCCGTGCAGCACCAGCTGGAGCTGGTCCTGGAGCTGTTCGGCCGTCTCCCGAAGCCACTCCAGCGGCATGAGCAGCTCGTCCGCAAGCTCCTGTGTGACCGCCGGGAATTCGAGGGGTCTGGTGACATCGACGTCCACCAGTACCTCGGCGATCACGGCTTCCAGGCCCGCGCGTTCCGCCAGTTCGGCGGCCACGCTGCTGATGTCGTACACCGTCGGTGGCAACGGCAGCCGCGCCTGGACCTTCTCGGGGAGGTCGGCCCGGACAAGAGGGCGTTCAGCAGTCGCCCAGCGCACGGGGCGGCGACGGGCGTTGTCGAGGCTTTCGGAGGGGTCGTACGTCGGTGGGCCCTGGACCGTGCCGACGTGCACCTCGTCCGCGGTGACGGTGACGACCAGGTCGCCCGGCTGGATGACGGTCAGGAAGACATGGAGCTGGTAGGCGGCTGCGGCACGCATCGGGGCGGTGGCTTCGGGCATGGCCTCGGCGACCGCCTGCCGGACCTCGTCCTCGGTGGCGCCGGCGGGAATCTCCGGAGCCTCCCGCCAGGAGACCGAGCAGTAGCCCTGGCCGAGCCAGGCCGGGATGAAGTCGTGGCCGTCCACGTTGTGGCCGCGCACCAGCCAGCCGCGCTGCTCGTGCTGCACCGCGCCCTTGCGCCAGCGGCCGACCCAGGGCTCGTCGTAGAAGTCGACGGTCTGTCCCGTCTGTGCCTCGAGCGCTCCGCTGAGAGTCAGCAGGTCCTTGTCGTCGTTGCCGGTCGGGGCGGGAAGCTCGTCCGCGAACGCCTTGAGGATCTCGTGCTTGTGGTGGGCACTGGCAATGGGCTGGAAGTCGCCCGGGAAGAGCGTGAAGAGGAGTACGTGGATCTGGGCACGGCCCTTCTTGTGGCCGACGGAGTCCTGGATCTCGAAGCAGAGGGCCCGGAACCGCCAAGGGTCTTCGAGCAGGGCCTGCCGCTCCGGGCGCTCCGTCCCGGCGAGCCGCTCCACGAGGAGGACCAGGATCTGGAACTGCGCCCAGCGGTAGTTGAGGAAACCCTGCCCACCGTGGAGGAAACCCTTCAGGGCGGGCGTCATGTCCTGGTCCACGTCCAGGTGGTGGTCGGCCCAGGACAGCACCTCGCGGAGGATCTGGAGCTTCTTCGGAAGGCCGATCTGTTCGGGGACCAGCGGGGCCATGTTCACGAACAGCAGTTCGGCGGCGAGGACGATCGTCTCGTCCGGAGCGTCGGCGAGTTGCCGGCGCAGCTTGACGAGAAAGGTGTCCGACGATTCGTCCGGCCGGTCGACGAAGCGGGCACGCAGATCGGAGGCGGTCCCGTCGGTCCACGCCGCCAGTTCCGGCTGGAACGCGGACTTCCCGCTCAGTAACCCGTCGCGGAAGATCCGTTGCACCACCGCCGCGACCTCAGTGCCGTCCGGCCTTCTCGCCACAGTTCGATCCCCACCCCTCGTGTGTTTCGACGTGCCCACCCTAGTGAGAGAACCGGGCATGCGTAACGACGTGGAGCGGCCGCCTCCCGCCGCTGGCGTTCGAACCGCTGAGACCTCGGTGTCAGGTCCGGCCGGTTGCCACCCGATGTGGGCTTCGCGGGCGCTGCTCACGGGATTGATAGGCATTCAGGTACATGGGCGGGTGACGTTCACGGGCTTCGGCAGCACTGAGTGCCTGCCAACGCGGCAGCACCGGAGGGGTGGGTGGCCGCTGCTCATGGGTGCAGTTCGAGGGTGATGTGCGGAGAGAGTGCGCTGAGGAAGTCGCGTGCGTCGAAGAGTTCGCCGGCGCTGGCGACACCGCTCGTGCGGGTCTGTCCGGTCAGGATGCGGTGGACGGCTTCCACCGCGAGCGGCGCGGTGACGGCGTAGATGTCCTGGCCGCGGGCCACAGCGCGGCGTTCGGTGTCGCCGGAGCGTACGACGACGTCGACGAGGAAGGTCTGTGCGGAGCGCCCGCGCTCGTCGACGGCGGTGGGGGGCGAGGGGGCCGGTGCCGCGACGCCGGCGGCCGCCTCTGTCGTCATGTAGGTGCGGACCTCGGGGATGGAGAGATGACTGGGGATGGTGACGACGTCGGCCATGGTGAACTCGCCGACGACGGGTCGTGACCCCATCGGGTCGGGGAACGGCCACTGCACGGTGGGCAGATCGTCGGTGTGGTACTCAAGCCGCCCGTTCGAGAAGCGGACGCGTCGGCCGCCGCGCCGCTCCACGGAGACCTTGCCCGCGGCACGCGTCCCCTCTGTGGGCTCCCAGCTGTCGAGCCCATACGCGATGTGCGCCTCGTCGGCGCTGGTCCAGTCGCGCATGGCGGCAGTGGCGAGCAGGTCGCCGAGACCACCGTAGAAGGCCATCGCGGGGACGATGACCGCGCCGGCGGCGCGGGCCCGGTCCGCGAAGTGTGCGAACGTGTCGGCGTTGGCCTCGATCTCGGCTGCCACATCCACATACGGGATCCCGGCCCGCAGGGCCGCCTCGATGACCGGTGCGGCTGTCGTGGCGAAGGGCCCCGCGCAGTTGATGACGGCTGCCGCGCCGGCCAGCGCGTCATCGAGTGAAGCCTCGTCGGCGACGGATGCCGGACGGACCTCGAGGTCGGGGTACTCCCCCGCCAGTACTTCGAGTTTCCGGGCGTCGCGCCCGGACAGGACGGGGATGAATCCGCGCTCCTGGAGGTGCGCCACCACGAATCTGCCGGTGTGTCCGTATGCGCCGTACACCGTGACCATCTGACTTGCTCTCAAGGCATTCTCCTGTGCTCGGCCCGGGCAACTGCCCGGCTGGAACGATCCTTTCCTAGTTGAACGGTCAACCGCGAGTGTCTGAAACGACATGGCCCGTACACTTTCGGACATGAGATCTGTCGCGCTGGCCGTCACCGACGGAATGCTGCATTTCGAGCTGTCCGTTGCCTACGAGGTCTTCGGCTCAGCCCCCGCCGCAGTGGCCGTTCCCTGGTACGACCTCAAGGTCTGCGGGCCCGCGGCCGTGCCCTTCGGACCCTTCCGCCTGGAGCCCGAAGTCGGCCTCGACCATCTTCGCGACGCCGACACGGTGATCGTCCCCGGCTGGGCCGACACCGACACGGAGCCGCCCGCAGACCTGATCGACGCGGTTCGGGCCGCCCACGACGCGGGCGCCCGCCTGGTCTCGCTGTGCACCGGGGCGTTCGTCCTGGCCGCTGCGGGCATCCTCGACGGGAAGCGCGCCACCACGCACTGGGCCCACACCGACGCCCTGGCCGCCCGCTACCCCGAGGTCGAAGTCGACCCTGACGTCCTCTACGTGGACAACGGCCGCGTACTCACCTCCGCCGGCAAAGCCGCAGCACTCGACCTGTGCCTGCACCTCGTCCGCCTCGACCACGGCTCCTCCGTCGCCAACACCACTGCCCGTCGCCTGGTCGTCCCACCGCACCGCTCCGGCGGCCAGGCCCAGTTCGTCACCGCGCCGGTGCCCGATCAGGACGACCACCCCCTCACCGGACTGCTGCCCTGGATCATCGAACGGCTCGACCAGCCCTTGACCGTGGAGGACCTGGCCCGCCAGGCCCGGATGAGCTCCCGCCACCTGGGCCGCCACTTCCGGGCCGCGACCGGCACCACCCCTCTGCAGTGGCTGCTCGCCCAACGCATCCGTCACGCCCAGGAACTCCTGGAAATGACCGACGACAGCATCGACGCCATTGCCACCGCCACCGGCATGGGCACAGCCACCACTCTGCGCCGACACTTCAACCGCACCCTGGGCGTCCCCCCTGACACCTACCGCCGCACCTTCCGCACGCGGAGCCACCAAGGCGAAGGGGCTTACCTGCGGATCGCGGCAGTGTGACCCGCAGGATGTCCGGAACCCGGCGCGCTGGACCGCCACGAGCACCGGCAGCCGTCAGGCGTTGGTTCCACTGCGCAGGACCGCCCGACCGCGCAGTCAATCGCGTTGACCTGCGCACGGACCCCCGGCATGATCACTCACGGTCGGCACGACGTGTGTCGGCCGTGACGCGCGCCCGTCCGCCAGCGGCGGCCCGGCCCGCCGCCTCCACTCCACCGGTCGCCCCGCCGACGCGCCACCGACCGATGGGCTTCGCGCCTGAAAGGTGCCTTCATGACCCTCCCGAGCAATGCCGCTCCTCGCCTGTCCGCCGTGCCGGGCCCCGGCACAGAACTCGACCGAGTCCTGGCCCTCACCTCCACCGAGCCCGTGTGGCGCCTCGCTTCCGACGCGTATCAAGAGGAGGCCGCCCAAAGGCAGTACCGCCCGGAATGGACCTGGGCCGCCTGGAGCTCGGACGGCCAGGTCCTGGCACGTGCCCTGTGGTGGGGACAGAGCGACAGCGCCCATCCGCTCGCGCTCGACTGTCTCGCGATGGCCGACGACGTGCCTGCCGCCCAGCGCGCCACACTGGCCGCCGCGCTCCTCGACGCGGGGCACCGGGCCTTCCGCGAAACGGGCGCCGAGACCCCGCCGTTGTACAACCTCATGCGTCTGCCCGGTTCGTGGCGTGACGATCCTGAGCACGTCACGGCCGTGGCCTGGCGCCAGGAGGCCGCTCGACGCGCGGGCCTGAGCGTGGAGGTGGAGCGACTGCAGTTCGAGTGGACGCCTGAGGAGCCGTTGCCGTCGGAGCCCAGGCGCCTGGTGTTCTCTCCGGAACCGGACGACGAGGTCTTCTTCGAAGCGATGCTGCGGGTCGCCGAGGGCACTCTCGACGCCCATACCCTCGAGAGCGAGACCGCCAACGGACGGGAGGCCGCCGCCCGCGAAAGCCTGCAGTTCTACCTCGACCGGCCCGGCAAGCGGGAGTGGTGGCGCCTTGCGCACACCCCGGACGGGGCCTTGGCCGGCCTCGCGATCCCCTCGGCCACTCCGTACAACCGCAACGTCGGCTATCTCGGCGTCGTCCCGGAGCTGCGCGGCCGCGGCTACGTTTCGGAGATCCTCGCCGCCATCACCCGCTTCCAGGCCACAGAAGGCGCGGAACGTGTCACAGCAACGACCGACCTCGGCAACCACCCGATGGCAGCGGCATTCACCCGCGCCGGATACCGGAACACGGACACCCGCCTCATCTTCTCAGCTCCGGTGAACTGACGAGGTCGTACACGGACCGCCCGCCACCCCGACGTCCTGGCCGGCCGGCGACGCGAACGGATCCGAAGCCCACACGAGATGGGGGTCCCGCCTGGGCAGCAGGCCACTGCCGGTGACGTCCCGGTGCTCGCCCATGTCCCGCGACGCGTAGCGAGCTGGAACTGCTGCCAGCCCTCATCCGACCAGCCCCTCCGGGGCAGCTGCGACGTCGGCTGCATTGCCGAACGGCCCGCAGGGCCGGGCGGCGGAACCCGCAGTGTCACTGTGCTGAGCCGAGCAACACCCGTGTGAGAAGCACGCACAGTCGCCTCCGGCACCTCGGTGTTCCGCCCGCGATCGCCTCCGCCGGAGCCGACCGGCACGACCCACCCTCCGCTCGGGCCGACCAACCGGGCGAACGGCGAGGACGCGGGTCGGGCCGCTCCATCTCGGGCGTTGGCTAGCGGAGTGGGGAGAGCACAGCGAGCCGGTCCACCAGCAGCTCCACCCGCGGCTCGGTGTCCTCCGGCAGCAGCCGTCCCGACCGGGTCAGGGTGGCCATCCCGTGCAGGGAGGCCCAGAACATCTCGGTGAACAGCTCCGGGGCGACGCCGTCTCCGGCGACCTCGCCGAGGCACTCCAGCAGCGCGGCGAAGGCGTCCTTGAGAGGCTCCGGGGTTTCCTCCTGGGCGTAGGCGAGGCCCCCGTCGAGCTGGAAGATGGCGTCGTAGACCGCGGGGTTGCGTTCGGCGAAGTCGAGGTAGGCGCGGGCGAGGGCGTACACCCGGGCACGCGTGCCGTCCGCGGTGGCAGTCGTGGCCCGCACCGCCGTGGCCAGCTCCGCGGCGCCCTGGAGGGCGACGGCGCCGATGATCTCCCGTTTGCCGCGGAAGTGGCTGTAGAGAACGGGCTGACTGTATTCGATGCGCTCGGCGAGCCGGCGGGTGGTGACCGCGTCCCAGCCCTGCTGCTCGGCGAGTTCGCGGGCTGTCGCCACGATGAGGCGCTCACGCTCGGCCCGCTCGCGTTCCTTGCGTTCCTGTACCGACATGAGTCGATCCTAGCACCGCTAGACAATAGAGCGGCAACAGTACTAGCGTTGCATCGTCAGCTAGCAGCACTAGATGCCAGGGGGCACCATGCTCGACGCACTTGAGATCGTCACCACCGTGGTCGTGGGAGTGATGGTGGGGGTGGAGTTCTCCGTCGCCTTCGTCATCAACCCGATCCTCAACGCCCTCCCGGAGGACAGCGGCCAACTCGGCCGCGCCCACGGGGGCCGGATGCTCGGCGCCGTGATGCCGTTCTGGTACATCGGCTCGCTCGCCCTCGTCGGCATCTGGGCCGCCGCCGGGTGGCACCACCACGGTGCCGGCCTCGTCGTCACCGCCGGCACGCTTCTGATGGTCAGCGTGATCATGTCAATCCTGCTGCTCGTCCCGATCAACAACCGGGGCAAGACGTGGACCCCTGACAACCGGCCCGCCGACTGGAAACAGCAGACGAAGCGCTGGGACGGCCTCCACTACATCCGCGTCGCCATCATCATCGGTGCCTTCGCCCTGCTGGTCGCCGCCCTCGCCTGAGCCCACGGGCTCAGGCCGTCCGACCAGGCCCCACACAACTCATCAGGCTCCACTCGCGAAGTCCCGCAAGGAGATCGAACAGTGTCGCTGAAGAAGATCAACACCGTCCTGACCGCCGTCTTCATCCTCTTCATCCTCTGGTTCGGGACGGAGTTCATCCTGAGCCCGGAGACGACGGCACCGGGCTTCGGCCTGCCGAGCCGGCCGTCCGGCGACGGCGGCGGCTTCCTGATCATCAAGGGCATCCGCGACGTCGTCCTGGCCCTGGTCCTGGGCATCCTGCTGGTGACGGGCCACCGCCGGGCGCTGGGCTGGGTGCTACTGGTGGAGGCCTTCGCCGCCTACGGCGACATGACCACGGTGCTGGCCCATCACGGCTCCGTCGCCACCGCGCTCGGCGTACACGGCCTGACCGCGACGCTGATGGTGGTCAACGGACTGCTGATGCTGCGCGAGACCCGCAAGGTCGCGGTCGCTCCGGCGATGCCCGCCCCGAATCCCGCCTGATCCTCTCGGTCCGAGGTGCCCCGGGCCCGGCGGGGCGGGGCCGGGCGGGCCCGGGGCCGGGCGGGGCGGGGCGGGTGGGGTGGAGCGGGGCCGGGTGGGGCGGGGCCGGGTGGGGCGGGGCCGGGTGGGGCGGGTATCTCCTACTCCACCGTCCGCGCCAGGATGCCGAGGGTCGCGCGCAGTCCCGCCTCGGGGATGATCGGGAAGATGTCCGCCTCCCGGTAGCGCTCGTCGATCTCGCTCCAGTCGTAGTACGACGTCACCAGCGTGCCGCCCTCGGCGGGCTCCAGCCGGTAGCCGTAGAGGTGCCGCATCGGGGGCTGCACCTGACCGGAGATGGTCCACTCGATGAGGACGTCCTGCTCGAACCGCGTGATGATCACGGTGACGTCGTACTTGCCGAGCGGGTAGTCGTTCAGCGACTCCCTGTCCATGTGCACGACGAACTCGTCGCCGGCCGCGCGCACCGGTTCGCCGTCGGCGGACTGCAGCATCCCCGAGCTGTCGATCGCCACATGGCCCGACGGGTCGCTCAGCAGCGCGAAGATCTTGTCCGGGGCAGCGGCGATCTGACGCCCCACTTCGAATCGGTCTGTAGTCATGCCGGTCAGCCTCGCACAGGCCGGTACGACGACCGGGGGGCGGCGTCCTGGTGCCGGCCCGCCTGCTGGGACAAGGTGCGCTCCTACAGGTGCCCGCAGTCCGGGACGTCGTCTTCTCCTGGAACTCGACGTACGACGCACCCCGGGCCCCGGCAGGTGACAGCCGTGCCATCGCTCATCCGCCGAAGAGCACGTCGCCAGCTGAGCACCTTCCCTCCCGGCTCCTGGACACGTCCCCAGGGCGGGGAGGCCCGAGGTCACAGGGCGATCAGTCCTGCCGCCGTCTCCCTGAAGCCGCAGGCATCGAAATAGAACGATCGCAAGTGCTCTTCGAAGTCGACATGCATCCACTCGCACCCTGCGGCACGACACCTCTCAGCAGCAACCCTGACCAGCGCGGCTCCCACCCCGCTCGAACGATTGCGCCGAGCCACGACCGTGTCCAGCACGAACGCATGGACGCCGCCGTCCCAGGCGACGTTGAGGAAGCCCACCAGCCGATCATCTTCCCGGGCGCAGACCCAGCCGAGACTGTGACGTTCAAGTCTCGAGGTCCAGTCCGTCCGCCCGACCGGATGATCGAATCCTTCGGCGTGCAGCTTGTCGAGAGCCGCGTTGTCGACGTCGGCTCGCCACTCATACGTGATCGTCATCATCCGAACCTAGTGACCACCGGAGCCGGACTACAGGGCGGGCCGAATCCCCACCCTCGGCTGCCGTCAGGAACCGCTGAACAACGAACGGACCGAAGACCGGCAGCTGCTGCCCACACTCATGGACAGCTACGTCGCCGCAGACGAACGGAGCCGACGGGCCCTTCAGTTCTCCAGGAAGCGCTGACGCCACCACCCCCACGCGCCCCACGGGCTTGCCAGCGTGAGGTGAGGGCTGAGGGGGACGGTCCGGCGGTCGAACTCGGCATCAAGCGTGCCGACGATCCTGCCGAAGTCGTCCCGAGCGCCGCGGGGAAGCCACTGCAGCACGTCTTCCAAGAGGTCCCGCGCCACCAGGGGATCACAGCACTCGCAGCCCATCATCGGATCCGGCAGCACGCGCCCCGGCTGATTCAGATGGCGCCGACACTCGGCCAGGGCAGCAGCCACAGCCCCCGGCCGGTCCTCCTCCGATTTCCGGATCGCTGCGCGAGTCGCCGCGGTGACACCACCGATCGGCGAACCGGGCGACCTCTCGCGGGCCGCCAACGCTCGGCGCGCAGCCCCTTCGGACGCCTACGCGGCATCGGCCTTTCGGATCAGCATCCCGTCATTCTGCCACGGGCAGGGTCGCCTCGGCACGCGGTCGACGAGAGGCCGAACCATGTCAGGTGCTCTCGCTTCTCAACGCCATTCGTGCGCTGTCCCCGGACGCAAGCAGGACCACTCACCATTCGTCAGATCGATACGGCCCACCAAGCCGGCCTGGCCCTACACCCTGCCCAGCTCGGGAGGCCCGAGCACACTGCCCAGGCGCCCGTGAGGGCAGCCCGGCGCGAGGTCGTCAGTTCTCCTTGGCCTGCTCGGCGTTGCGCCAGATCTGCAGGTCGATGGTGACGTACGAGCCGGGGTCGTTCTCGCCCGACTTGCCACGGTAGGTGGCCACCGCGATATGGCCGGCGCTGCTGAGCACACAGATCTCCGACCCGTTGCTGAGCTGGTCGAGGCGGATCGTTTCGGTGTAGCGCGTCTCGGTTCGGCAGGTCTGCAGGGAGCCCTTCTGTGTGTTGTTCAGCAGGACGAGCTTCCCGTTGTCAGTGCCGATCGCTGCCTCTTCCAGGAAACGCACGACGCTGAAGTAGAGATCTCCGTCGCCATAGGCCACGTCCTCGCTCTCGACCGGGCGTGGCGGGCTGTCGGCGAGCATGATCTCGTAGCTCTCCGTCAGGTCGATGCCCTTGTACGAGACCGGCTTCGGGTCCGCCCTCTGCTGGTCCCCACCTGAGGTCCCGACGCCGCTCGTATCGCTACTGCTGTTATGGCTCGGCGAGTTGGCCCCGCTGTTCTTGTCCTTGTCGGACCCGTCCGGCAGCAGGGAGCCGATGACTCCCAGGATGGCAAGCGTGCCCACGACCGACGCGGCCACGATCAGCCCGGTGCGCTTCGGCTTCCGGGGCGCCGGGGGCGCGTAGGTGACGTGGTTGACGGGGGGCTGCGTGTGACGGCCCGCCGGGCGCGTGGTAGGCGTCGGGTAGCCGGGCACCGGGGCGTGGTGGCCCTGCGTCGGGTGCATCGGGTGCCCGGGCGGTGGTACCGCTCCCGGCCCTCTCGGCGCGCTCCGGGTCGGCGCGGAGGGCATGGCGAAGCCGGTCGGCGCGTACGGGTCCACTGCGCCCGGCGCCGGATTCGGCGGAGAGAACTGGGTCGGTGTCGGCGCGACGGCGGGCTGTGGCGGCGGAGTTCTGGCCGGCTCGGGCAGGCGCAGGCGCTCGGTGATCGATCCGGCGACCGCCTGTGGCAACCAGTCCTCACCCTGGCGCAGCGCGACGGGGGACAGTTCGTGGCACAGCTCGATGATCTCGGTCAGGCTCGGCCGGCCGGCCGGGTCGCGGCTGAGGCAGCGGGCCACCAAGGGCAACAGCTCCGCGGGCAGCCGTCCGAGGTCGGGATCCTCGTGGACGATCCGGTAGAGCACCGCGTGCGAGGGCCCGCTGCCGTAGGCGGGAGAGCCGATCGCCGCGAAGGCCGCGATCTGTCCCAGGGCGAAGGTGTCGGTGGCTGGGGTGACAGTGCCGGCCGACGCCTGCTCGGGCGCCATGAATGCCGGGGTCCCCACGCTGACGCCGGTACCGGTCAGCGCGGTGGTGTCGGCCGCGCGGGCGATACCGAAGTCGATCACGCGAGGACCGTCGGAGGCCAGGAGCACGTTGGCGGGCTTCAGATCGCGGTGGATGATGCGTGCGCCGTGGATGACGTGGAGCGCCTCGGCGACCCCCACGGTCAGCAACAACACACTGCGCAGCGGCAGTGCACCGTGCTCGGCCACGGCGTGCGCGAGAGAGGGGCCCGGCACGTAGGCGGTGGCGAGCCAGGGCTGAGCGCCGTCGGTGTCGAAGTCGATGACCGGCGCCGTGTACAGACCCTGCACCCGCTGCGCGGCAAGCACCTCCTGCTTGAAGCGCCTCCGGAACTCGGGGTCTTCGCTGAACTCCGGGCGGATCACCTTGAGCGCGATGGGCCGGCCACCCGGCGTATAGGAGAGATACACCTTGCCCATGCCACCCGTGCCGAGCACGGCCACCAGGCGATAGCCGCCCACAACAGCCGGGTCGCCCTCCTGGAGCGGCTTGAAGTGATTGGCGGAAGGTGTGCTACTCATGGTGATTCGTCCCCTGTTCACAGCAGTTGGGCCTTCGAGGCCAAGAGGGAGCGTACCGACTTCCCTTCGCCGCCTTCGCCGCGTCGCGCAACGGTTCCGCTACGGAGCCGTCTTCGACTGCGGGTGACGCCGCGGCGGATGCTTGACCGGCGGCATCCGGTCGGCGTGGGCCCGGAAGCGGGCGGTGACCGGCGGTACGCCACTGAGTGGCTGTCGCGAGGAGAGTCCCACGTCCTCCGGGTCGAGGCAGCTGTTCATGTCCCGCTCGAACCGGCCGCGGATGCACGTGCGTCCGGAGCAGCGGCGACAGCGCCCGTCGGTCCAAGTCGGTGAGCCTGTCCGCACCTCCCAGGCGTACGCCGCACGCGGAGGCATCGCAGAGCGGCACCGGACGGGGGCGGAGGCTGTGACCGGTCCTCGGTCCGTGAGACGGCGCGGAGAGCGTGCCGAGACGCGCAGGTTCCAGCATGGTCGGCTGCGAGCCTCCTCCCGCCCGATGGCGCCCCGGATGTCCGCTCGCACCGAAGCAGCGTCGACAGCGCGGACAGAGAGTGAACCCCCATGCCAAGACCCAGAGGCGGCCTCCGCCTCGTAGCGGCGGTACCCGTCGTGCTGGCAGGACTATTGGCCAGCACCCTGCAGGCGGCCGCCGCACCCGCGCCCCCCGCACCGAAGCCGGCCGCGTCAGGCGCCGCGACGGACACTCCCTGGAGCGGTTCTCCGGGCGCCGACACGCCCGAGCGTCGGCCTGACGCTGCGGAGGCCGGGATACCCGAGAAGGATCGTGACACCGCGCTCGGCCGGGGCTGGCGCACCTCGCGGGACCGGATGTGGACCACTACCGGGGATGCGCAGGGCCTGCACCTGCTGGTCGCCGACGAACGGGCCGGGTACGCCTGGCGAACGGCTGCCACCCTCGCCGAGCCAGGCTTCGACACCGACGCCTGGATCGGCAATGCCTGTGTGACGGCCTCCGGCGAACGGGCCGTGGTGGTCTACGCGCCCCGAACCTTCACCAACAAGGCCGAGCTGTTCGCCCGCGGTGCCTTCGCCGCCGTGGTCGACCTCACCACGGGTGACGTCACGAAGCTCCGGCGCCAGGTCAGCCTGGCGTACTACAACCCTGGCTGCGGCACGGGCGAGGAGGCCGTGCTCACGCAGAGCGGTGGCGAGGACAAGTCCTCAACCCGGCTGCTGCGCGTCGACGCCGCGACCGGTGAGGTCGCTGCGCCCGTCGAGGTCACCGGACAGCTCACCTCAGCCGTCCCCGCAGGTGGAGGGCGCATCGTGGCGGCCGACACCTCCCGGATCGTCTCCGTCTCCGCCGAAGGCCGCCGTTCGACCCTGGCAGCGACCGACGCCGTGCCCTTCCGCCTCACACCGGACCAGGACGGCGGCCTGACCTTCCTGGACCGCTCCGGTGACCGGGCGACCGTGCGTCACCTGAGCGCCGGGCAGCTGAAGTCTCCCGACTCCGGGCGCAAGGCTGCGTCGCTGGGGCACGGCAAGCTCGATGCCGTCGATGTGACCCGCTCCGCCGACGGCCGCGTCTACCTCACGGGCACCGAGCGCGGTGCCACCGCCAGCGCCCTGCCCAAGGCGGTCCGGCTGCTCGACGCTCCCCAGGGGGCCCGCGCGTCCACCAAGGGCCGGGCCGTCATCACCAGCACCGCCTGGACGGACGGCAAGGACTCCCGGGTCACCTCCGAGGGGGCGGCCGAGCCCCGGCCCGTCACCCTCGGCGTCAGCCTGCCCGGCCGCAAGCGCACGATGACCTTCGTCGTCGACCCTGCCGCGGTCGTCGGCGCCGACGCCGAGCAGGGCGTTGCGCCCACGCCCGGCCTGGGCACGGGCACGGGGAAGAAGGCCCGGGCGACGAGCGGCCTCGCCGCGGCCGCCTCGCCGAGCAACCCCGTCGAGGACGAGCGGTACTGCTCCGTCCCGCGCAACGACCCTCGAAACCAGGCCATGCAGCCCAAGCCTCGCCAGGTGGAGTGGGCCGTCGACCAGGCCATCATGGGCACCCTGAACGCCAAGGCGTCGCGCCCTGCCAACTGGAAGAACCTCGGCATGCCGGCGTACGCGCCGCAGACCCTCTTCCCGAAGAGGGCGCTCGTCGACGGCGATCACGTCCCGGCGCAGGTGATGCTCGGCATCACCGCCCAGGAGTCCAACATGTGGCAGGCGGCCCGCTTCGCCGTCCCGGGCGTCACCGCCAACCCCCTCATCGGCAACTACTACGGGCTGGAGATCTACAACAGCAGCAGCGCCGATGACTGGGACATCAACTGGGCCGAGGCCGACTGCGGTTACGGCATCACCCAGGTGACCGACCACATGCGTCTCGCCGGCAAGGAGAAGGGGCCCTCCGACACCGCCTGGGCCTACCAGACCCAGCGTGCCGTCGCCCTGGACTACGCGGTCAACGTCGCGGCCGGCCTGCAGATCCTCACCGACAAGTGGAACCAGATCCGCAACGCCGGGATGAAGATCAACAACGGTGATCCGGTCAAGATCGAGAACTGGTTCTTCGCACTCTGGGCCTACAACTCGGGCTTCTACCCGCAGGCCGACAGCGCCAAGAACAGCGGCGCCTGGGGAGTGGGATGGGCCAACAACCCCGCCAACCCCGAGTACCCCGCCAACCGCGCCTCCTTCATGGACACCTCCTACGCCGACGCCGCCCACCCGCAGGACTGGCCCTACCCGGAGAAGGTGATCGGCTTCGCGGGCCACCCGCCGGAGCTGCTGGAGGCACCCAACACCCCCATCTCCGCGTACCGTCCCGCCTGGTGGAACGGTGACGTGGTCACCGCCCCGCTCAACCGCGCCAACGCCAAGCCGCCGGTGAACCAGTTCTGCGACGCGAGCAACACCTGCGAGCCGGGCAAGTCGTACACGCCCAACGCCCCCGAGGTGTCGGGCTCCAAGGCCGGTCCCTGCGCCCACAAGAACGCGTCCGGCCAGTACGATCTGAAGTGCTGGTACCACCAGAGCAGCACCTGGAAGAGCGACTGCTCCTACTCCTGCGGCAACGAGCTCGTCCGCTTCGACAGCACCTACGCCGAACAGCCCGACGGCACCCCCTACCCGCCCAACTGCTCCACCTCGGGCCTCCCCTCGGGCGCTCTCGTCATCGACGACCTCCCGGACGGCACACCGTCCGTCCGTCCCGGGTGCACCACACCCACCACCAACCAGGGCACGTTCGGCCTCAACTTCGCCGCCGACTCCAAGGGCCTCTACCCCTCGAAGATCGACTTCCATCAGCTGGGAGCGGGCTACGGCGGCCACTTCTCCTTCGCGCACACCCGCCAGGCCGGCGCCGAGAGCGGCAAGATGAAGGTCACCGGCACCTGGACCCTCAACAAGACCCTCAGCCAGCCGGCCCGGGTCCTGGTCCACCTGCCCGACCACGGGGCGCAGACTCAGCTCGCCCAGTACGACGTCACCACCAAGAGCGGTGTGCGCTCCCGCATCGTCCGGCAGCCGGGCAACGGCAACCGGTGGGTCTCGATCGGCGCCTTCATGTTCGGTAACGTCCCCAAGGTGACGCTCAGCTCCGTGACGTCCGACGGCACCGGCGACGAGGACATCGCTTTCGACGCTGTCGCCTTCGTCCCCATCACCGGCACCTACGTCGAACGCAGCGTCGACGCCGTAGCCCTCTTCGACGAGGACCAGAACATCGACACCTCCGCCCCGGCCTCCTGGATCGGCGGACCGCTCTCCGGCCGCCAGAACCTCTACGACTGGGCCACGGACCTCACCGGCCGTATCACCTCTCTGCCCTCGTGCACCGCGGGTCCCACCACCGGGTGCGTGATGCCGGCGACGAAGAGCGCGATGACCGCCTGGCGCTCCCAGGTGACGGCTGCGGGTACCGACCCGGTCAACCACCCGGACGGCACCAGCCAGGGCACCTGGGTGGGGTTCGCCAACCCGTACACCGACCGGCCGACCAGCTCCACCAAGCCGACCAGGTTCGACACCGACGACAACTCCTACAAGATCCGCGCGCGGACCACCGTCTCGTTCGTCAAGGACAGCGCGGGCACCGTCATCCCGGGCAGTGAGTACGTCGACTACGGGAACCGCACGGGCAATACGCACCTGCCGAAGTTCATGCTGGACACCTTCTCCGCGCTCGCCACGGACTACGGCATCGCCAAGCCCGACCTTCGCTACTCGGTGAAGAACCTCAACCAGCACGACAACAAGAGTCACGCCGCCGATCCACTGGCAACCGGCGTCCTCCCGGGCCGTTCCTACGCCTACGCCGGGAAGAAGCCGACAGTGGTGAAGGACGACGACACCCCGGTGGAGACCGGAGGCACCTGTGTCGCCACCCTGTACACATCGGGCGGCTCCATCGGATACCGGCCCATGCTGAGCGCCGACGCGCCCAAGCAGAACGTCGACAACTGGCAGAAGAAGGCCGACAGCGACAGCCGTGTACCTGACGCCGTGGCCGAACTGGCGGACGGCATCTGGTCCAACTTCTTCCAGACCGAGCTGCTCTCCCCCCTGGTCGGCACGGCCTTCGGCCAGGCGCCGCCCATCTGGCAGGAGCTGAGCCTGAAGGTCTGCGCCGACGGGTCGGTGCGCAAGGTGAGCGGCCGCCCCTACCTCCGCTCCAGTCACATGCCCGACCAGTACCTCTACCTGGACGGCACGGCCATGAAGCTGGACGGCACCGCCGGTGGCGCGGCGCCCGTGATCAAGGGCGACTTCCAGGACTTCAGCAAGATTCCCGACCCGAACCAGGACTACCCGCTGTGGCCCAACCCGTTCGGGCCGTGCAACTTCGGCACTGACCAGAGCGGCAATCCCTGGGACATCACGGCACCGGCATCCGCCGGAACCGATCCCTCCCCGGCACACTTCTGTCTGGACAAGAGCATCCCGCTCGACTCGGGATACAGCAGCTACTGACCCGCTCCCCCGCCCGACCCCGAC
Organism: Streptomyces sp. NPDC057287; assembly: GCF_042667905.1. Classification (NCBI taxonomy): domain Bacteria; kingdom Bacillati; phylum Actinomycetota; class Actinomycetes; order Kitasatosporales; family Streptomycetaceae; genus Streptomyces; species Streptomyces sp. NPDC057287. The sequence goes on from NZ_JBHUYV010000021.1 coordinate 121,619, forward strand.
AGACGTCCGGCCGGCCGCCTCCGCGCGGCCGGCCGGACCCTTTCCGTACGGAGACCGTCCGCCACATGGGACTCATCCTGCTCGTCCTGCTCATCGGCCTGCTCTGGCTCCTGTCGTCGCTGCTCCCGCTGCGCCACCGCACCGCCAGGCTCGTGTTCACCTGCGCCCATCTGACGGCCACGGTCGCCCTGGTGACCGCCGCGGACCGGTCCTCGCCGGGGCAGCCTGCCCTGTGGATACTCGTGTTCGGCCCCGGAGGTCTGGTGTCGCTGGTGCGTCTTGCCGCGGCGATCGTGGGCGCGGTCCGGGCGGCTTGAGCAGCATCGTCTCAGCGGCGCCGCTGATCGGCCCGCAGTTCGAAATCGCCGTAGCTGTTGTCGACCGGGTTGACCGTGAGTCCGGGGGCGACGATCTCGTCGACGGCGTCGAGCACGTCGGAGGACAGGGTGATGTCGGCGGCGGGCAGGAACGCCTCCAACTGCTCCATGGTGCGCGGACCGATGATCGCCGAGGTGACACCGGGGTGGTTGACGACGAAGGCGACGGCCAGCTCGATCAGGGAGAGGCCCGCCTTCTCCGCCAGGACGGCAAGCTGCTCGACGGCGTCGAGCTTGCGACGGTTCGCCGGGGTACTCATGTCGAACCGGGCCTGGGGGCGGGCGGAGGAGGCCGGACCCTCGGTGGCGTTCTTGCGGTAGCGGCCCGAGAGCCAGCCGCCGGAGAGCGGGCTGTAGGTGAGGGTGCCCATGCCGTGACGGCGCGCGGTGGGGAGCACATCCTCCTCGATGCCGCGGACGAGGACGGAGTACGGCGGCTGCTCCGTCACGAACCGCTCCAGGTTCCGCTCGCGGGCGGCCCACTGGGCCTCGACGATCTGCGAGCCGGAGTAGGAGGAGGAGCCGAGGTAGCGGACCTTGCCCTGGCGGACGAGGTCGGTGAGGGCGCCGAGGGTCTCCGCGACGTCGGTGTCGGGGCTGGGGCGGTGGACCTGGTACAGGTCGATGTGGTCGGTGCCGAGTCGGCGCAGGGAGTTCTCGACCTCGCGGATGATCCAGCGTCGTGAGCCGCCTCGCCTGTTGGGGTCGTCCTGGCCCATGGGCATGAAGAACTTGGTGGCCAGGAAGACGTCCTCGCGGCGTCCCACGAGCGCCTTGCCGACGATCTCCTCCGAGACACCGGCGGAGTACACGTCGGCGGTGTCGACGAAGTTGACGCCCGCGTCGAGGGCGCGGTGGATGATCCGGATCGAGTCGGCCTCGTCCTCGTTGCCCCAGGGGCCGAACATCATCGCGCCGAGGCAGAGGGGGCTGACCTGGACACCGGTGCGGCCGAGCGGTCGGTACTGCATGGAACGGTTCTCCTCAATTCGTGTGTGGTCAGTCGTTCGCCGTGGGGACGCCGGTGGCGGTGCTCGCCCAGCTGGCGAGGAGGTTGAGGGCCTCGCGCTCCGGAGAGTCCGGTTCGGGGGTGTAGAAGTTCAGGCGCAGGCCGGGGTCGGACGGCAGTTCCATCGCCTCGTAGGGCAGCGCGAGGTCGCCGACGAGCGGGTGGTGCAGGTGCTTCACCCCGGAACGGTGGAACTTCACGTCGTGCCGGGCCCAACGGCGTGCGAAGTCGTCGCTGCGGGTGGTCAGTTCACCGATCAGGTCGGTGAGTGCCCTGTCGTGCGGCGAGCGGCCCGTCTCCGTGCGCAGGAAGGCGACGGCGTCGTCGGCTCCCTTGTCCCAGTCGGCCCAGAATTCCCTGCTCGCGGGGTCCAGGAACATGAAGCGGGCGCTGTTGACCGGGCCGCGCTGCGCGAACAGCGGCGAGTCGTAGACCGACGCGTACAGGGCCCGGCCCAGTGTGTTGGCGGCCAGGACGTCGAAGCGGGCGTTGCGGACGTAGGCCGGCACGTCGGCCATGGAGTCGAGCAGGCGCATGATCGTCGGCCGTACCCGCGACGAGGTCGCCGTGTGCCGTCGGCCGGACGGTGTGGCCGCACGGGCAAGGTCGTAGAGGTGGGTGCGTTCGGCCTCGTCGAGCTGCAGGGCGTGCGCGAGGGCTTCGAGCACCGAGTCCGAGGCACCCGAGAGGTTCCCGCGTTCCAGCCGGATGTAGTAGTCCACGCTCATGCCCGCCAGCAGTGCGACCTCCTCCCGGCGCAGCCCCGCGACGCGCCGCTTCCCGCCGTAGACCGGGAGCCCGGCCTGCTGCGGGGTGAGCCGTGCGCGCCGGGTGCCCAGGAACTCCCGTACTTCCGCGGCCACGTCCTTCTTCATGCTGTCGGCCATGCACTGGTCCTGGTGTCGTCCTCGCTCCCGCGCCCGGCGGGCTGTGCCCGGGCCGAGCCCGTGCGGAGCGGGCTCGGCCCGGGCAGAGGCCGGGTGCGGCCCAGCAGTGCTGTGGCAGAGCACCGGTCCGGCCCGGGGCGAGCCGGTCGCCTCGGCCGACGGGCCGGGCCCGACATCGGGTACGAAAGCACGGCAGGCTCCTCTCGATCGGTCTGCGGGGGTATGGCGGCCCTTCCACGGTAGGTCCGCCGGGTCGGACCTGCGAGGTACTGCCAGTACCTGGAAAGGCAGTGACTCCCACTCCCCCGCCGAGGTGCCGTTACCTGGCAGAAGCCAAAGACTGGCGGCCCGGGACAGGGCCCGAATGACGACCGACGCGAGGAAAGACCGTGCGCGCAGCAGCCACCCACGAGACCGGCGACGCCTTTGCCGGGCCGGCAGCCGATCCGGGCCGTCCCGGCGTTCCCGGAGTGCCGAGCGATACGGGGGACACCTGGCCACCCTGGGATCGGCCGCGCTGGTCCTGGGCATCGTGAACGCGGCCGACCACGGCTCGACGACACCGGCCACCCTGCTCCCCCTCGGAGCGGGCGCGGCGATGCTGGTCCTGTTCGTCGGCGTGGAGCGGCGGGCCACGCAGCCGATCGTGCCGTTGCGGCTCTTCGCGAGCCGCGAGCGCGGCGGCGCCTACGTCACCCGAATGCTCTACATGGGCGCGATGATGGGTTTCTTCTTCTTCACCGCGCGGTTCGTGCAGAGCGTCTACGGATGGACTCCCTTGCAGGCCGGGCTCTCCTTCCTGCCGATGACGTTGGTCAACTTCGCCTTCGCGGTCAGGGTGTCCCGGCTGCTGGAGAGGTTCGGCAGGCCGCGGGTACTCGCCGCGGGGGTCGCACTGACGACTGTGGGCATGGCCTGGCTGAGCCTGCTCAACCTGCACACGCCCCACCTGACGGGTGTGGCACTGCCGATGATGCTGATCGGCGCCGGCCAGGGGCTGGCGCTGGCCCCCATGACCTCCAGCGGCGTCGACGGCGTCGCGGAGGACGCGGGGGCCGGCGCGGCCCTGGTCGACACCGTGCACCAGATCGGCAGCGCGCTGAGCCTGAGCATCCTGACCGCCATGGCCGCCCACGTCTCCACCGGCCACAGGGCATCCGACATCGCGACCCGCGCGGGCGCGGCCCTGACGGGCTCCACCGTGCTGCTCGCCCTGGCCGTCGCGACCGTTCTGACCCTCATCGTGCCCTCACGGGCATCCCGTAACGAAAGGACCCTCTGATGCAGACCCTCACCCTCAACAACGGCGTCGAGATGCCCGCGCTCGGACTCGGCGTCTTCCAGACACCGCCCGACGAGACCATGGCCGCCGTCACGGCCGCGCTCGACCTCGGCTACCGGCACATCGACACCGCCGCCGCCTACGGCAACGAACGCGAGGTCGGCCAGGCCCTGCGCGACTCCGGCGTCCCGCGGGACGACATCTTCGTCGAGACGAAGATCTGGATCAGCGACTACGGCTTCGACGAGACCCTGCACGGCTTCGACAAGAGCGCCGCCAAGCTGGGCGTCGACCGGATCGACCTGCTGATCCTCCACCAGGCCCTGCCGTCCGACTTCGACAGGACCGTCGCCGCCTACCGCGCCCTGGAAAAGCTCCTGTCCGACGGCAAGGTCCGCGCCATCGGCGTCAGCAACTTCATGGTCGACCACCTGACCGCCCTCATCGACGCAACGAGCGTCGTCCCGGCCGTCAACCAGTTGGAGATCCACCCCTACTTCCAGCAGCGCGAGGTCCTCGACTTCGACGACACCCACGGCGTCCTCAACCAGGCGTGGTCCCCCATCGGTGGCATCACCTTCTACCCGGGCTACGGCGAGCACCGCACAAGCGTCCTGGAGGATCCGGCCGTCACCCGAATCGCCGAGACCCACGGCAAGAGCCCTGCCCAGGTCCTGCTGCGCTGGGGACTCCAGCAGGGACGCTCGGTCATTCCCAAGTCCACCAAGCGCCACCGCATCGCCGAGAACATCGAGGTCTTCGACTTCGACCTCACCTCCGACGAACTGGCCGCCCTGGACGCGCTGGAGACCGGCCGCCGCGGCGGCCCGGACCCGGAGGCCGTCACCCTCGCCGACTACGGCCGTGCCATCCCCGAAGCCTGACGTCCCACCCGCGCGACCGCAGCCTGCCCGAGCCCCATTCGCCGGGCGTCCGGAGATTGCCCGCATTCTCCCGCCCATGGAAGGTGAGAACCATGACCACCTGGAACGACTCCGACCTGACCAGCATCGGTGCGGCGGAAGAACTGGACCTGGAATCCGAACGCGGCGACGGCACTCTCCGCGCGCCCGTGACCATGTGGGTCGTACGGGCCGGTGACCGGCTCTACGTCCGCTCGGTCAAGGGCGTCGACGGCCCCTGGTACCGGGGCACCCGGTCCCGTCACCAGGGGCGCGTGAAGGCCGGTGGTGTCCGGGCCGACGTCACCTTCCGCGACGCCGACCCCGGCGAGTACGCCGGCGTGGACGCGGCCTACCGGGAGAAGTACGGCCGGTACACCAGCATCGTCGAGCACGTCCTGACCGAGCGGGCCCGTTCCTCCACGCTGCGTCTCGAACCCCGCTGACGCCCCCGCACCTCTCCGGGGAGCACCAACCGTGTGAGCCACCCTGGTCCACGCCTCCGCGGCTTCGGCCGCGCGCACGCCACCCAACTCCTGGCCCGCGACCGCGCCATCGGCAGCGTCCGCGCCCAGGAGCAGGGTCGCGGACCTGCCGGAGGAGTATCGCCGCAGCACCCACCGCGGACCAGGTCAGCGCCGCTTGGTGAAGTAGCCGCCCTGATACAGCTTTTAGAGAATCCACGGGCTGACGACGACGAACGCCACGAGCACCCATGGAAGCCACGGCGGTCCGTCCGGTCTGGCGTCCTGCGCCAACTCGGCAAACATCCCGGTAGGAGCAGTCATGCCGGACGTCTACCCTCTCCTGCCGACTCCATCGGATTCGAGCGCGTGGACGACTGGCCGGCGCTTCGCCTCACCCTCCCCTGCCGTCGGGCTCCCCTCGGCCGGCAGCCTCCTCGTCCTGAGCTACGTGCGGTGACCCACGAGGAACCGCTGCGGTCCAGCAGCCCGAGCCACGGACTTCGGCATGCGGGGAGGTGAATTGCCCCCGTTTTGATCACCTTTCGTACCGTTGCCCGGGACGAAAGGCCTGCTCCGGCGGAGATATTGCCTGTACCGGAGACCGGTGTGTCCGCACGTCGCACAGCCCGGCGAAGCACCGGGCCGAGCGTCAGGGCCTCAGCAGTCCGCCCACCCACCAGTCGTGCGGCTCGCCGTCGTTGGCGATGCCGCGATTTCGCAGTGTCCCTTCGACGGTGAAGCCGAGTTTCTCGGCGACGGCACGCGAGCCGGTGTTCCCGGCCATGGCCCACCACTCGATGCGGTGGACGTCGAGGGTGGCCCAGCCCCAGTCGCACAAGGCCCGAGCGGCCTCGACCGAGTACCCGCGTCCGCGCTGTTCCTTGACCGCCCAGTAGCCGAGCTCCCAGACGCCGCGGCTGATGAGGGTCAGGCAGTACGAGCCGACCAGGGCGCCGGTGTCCTTGCGGAACGCGCCGAGAGTGCAGTCCCTGTCCTCGGCCCACTGTGCGGGCAGCTTCTCGCCGACGAGCTTCTCCGCGTCCGCACGCCGGTACGGCACCGGCACCGGGGTGTAGAACTGGATGTCCTCGTCCTGGCAGGCTTCGTACACCGCATCCTCGTCGGCCGGCGTGAAGGCCCGCAGCACCAGACGGCCGGTCTCAAGAGTCACTGGATCCATCGCGGCAGTATGACCACCATCAGCAAGCGGCGACCAGCGAATATCCCGACCGGGCACGCCCGTGACAACACCCCGGGCTGGCCGGCGGTCGTAGCAACACCCCAGGTCAGATGCTCCGAGGAGGAGCTGCACCCCTCATCGATCGCGGACCTGCGTAGCAGGGAAACTACTCCTGCCCATCTCCCTCGTCCAGGGTGTCCTCGCGACCCCGGCCTCGACGTCGTCCGGCCGCCACGTGGCAGCCGACGGCGCCGGCACAGACCGCGTGGCTGTGGCAACCCTGTAGGGCTCGTCCATTGCGGGGAACGGCGGCGACGGACGGGCGCGTCGAGGAACTCGGCGGAGACGGACCTGCATGGTGAATGAAGCCCCCGCATCCAGGCGGTGGCACTCACACTCTGCGGGAGACTTCATGTTCAAGCTCGGAAGCGCGGCAGTCATGACCGCGGCTGCAGGCGCCCTGATGTTCGCAGGGGCGGGCGCTGCCAGCGCCGACGCCGGCGCACAGGGGATCGCCTACGGCTCCCCGGGCGTGCTGTCCGGCAACGTCGTCCAGATTCCCATCCACGTTCCCATCAACGCGTGCGGCAACTCGCTGAACGTCATCGGTCTGCTGAACCCGAGCTTCGGTAACACCTGCATCAACGGTGACTACGACGGCAAGGGCTACTCCGACGACAAGGGTGGCCACGACGACGGCAAGGGCGAGGACCACGGCTACTCCGAAGGTCACGGCAACTAACACCGCTTGAGTCCGCGATCCCTGCCCGTTCGAGGCACCCGAGTGGCTCGACCGGGCAGGTGGGTCCGTGGGGCCGGTGGTGACGCGAGGCCTCAGGGTCCGCCGGCCGGAGTCGGCGTGGCATCTCATCGGCGGCCGGCCCTGATGAGATGCCGGCCGCGTCGCCTCCGGACTCGCGGCGCGGCCTTGACGCAGTAGTCCTGGCCGTCCAGGCCCGTCCTGCGCCGCGAAACGTTCGCCACCCTCGAAGTGCGGCTCGCGGATCACCCCATGTGCGCCATTTGGGGCATATTGCGCCCGAGATCCAAACCATGGCGACGGTGGCGCCGAACGACGGGTGCACCCGCCCCGCTCCGTGGGCGGTCGGACTATTGCTCGGAGTGCAACCGTGCGTACTCGTCTTCTTTCCGCGGCCGCCGCCGGCGTCATCGCGCTGTCCCTCGCCGCGCCCGCTCTCGCGTCGGCCGGAACCGATCCCACCCCGTTCGGTCCGCGCGAACGCGCGGCCTCGCCCGGCCTCGTCAGCGTGGGGCTGACCTCGGACCAGCGCTTGGTCGGCTTCCGGGTCACGAATCCCGGCGACAGCTGGTCGTTCGGCAAGGTGTCCGGCCTGAGGGCGGACAGGAAGCTGGTCGGTATCGACTTCCGTGTCCAGAACGGCAAGCTCTACGGAGTCGGCGACCGCGGCGGCGTCTACACCGTGAAAAGCGACGCTCAGGCCGTCAAGGTCTCGCAGCTCACCGTCGCCCTGACGGGCAGGAACTTCGGCGTCGACTTCAACCCCGCCGCAAACCGGCTGCGCGTCATCAGCGACACCGGACAGAACCTGCGCCACAACATCGACGACCCCGCAGCCCCTCGGAACACCACCGTCGACGGCACGCTCACCAACCCGACCGCACCACCGTCCACCGCGCTCGGAGTCACGGGGGCCGCCTACACCAACAACGACCTCGACGCGGACACCGCCACCACCCTGTTCGACATCGACACGGTCAACGACCGGGTCTCGCTCCAGTCCCCGGCCAACGCCGGAACCCTCGCGCCCGCCGGAAACCTGGGAGTGAACGCCGGACCCCGGGCCGGATTCGACATCTACTACAAGGCCTCCGACGGCTCCAACCGCGGGTTCGCGGCTCTGACCACCGGCGGTGAGCAGCGCTTCTACCGGGTGAACATCCTCGACGGCGAGACGTCCCTCGTCGGCGCGTTCCCGGCCGGCCGCCAGGTCGTCGACATCGCACTCCCGCTGAACCAGAACTGAGAACGGCCTGCGGCGGTGTCGGCAGGAATCCCTGCCGACACCGCCGCAGACGAACCGTGCCGCCTCGCCTGCGGCGAGGGATCCTCACCGACGACGGCGCCTGCCACACGTCATCCGGCGCGGTTGCGTCGCACGAGCGAGACGTTCAAGGCGGTGGCAAACAGGCACCAGGCGGCGTAGGGGGCGAGGGCGGCGGCGGCCGCGCGGTCGGTGGCCGCCAGGCGGCGGGCGAGGTGGATGTTGCTGACATCCAGAAGCACGGTGCCGGCCAGACCGGCCCGCGGGCTCCTGCGGCGGAAGAACAGATGGTTCCACGCCACGTTCAAGGCCAGATTCACTCCCACACCGGCTGCCAGGCGGGCGCGCTCGGAACCGCGGGCACGGCTGAGCCCTTGGCCGGCGGCCCAGGCGACAGACGCGTAGAGCGGTGTCCACACCGCACCGAACGCCCAGGACGGCGGCTGCCACCGCGGCTTGTCCAGCGCCTTGTACCAGGCACTGTCCGCGTCGACGGCCCGCGCGCCGGCCACCGCCGTCACGGCCACGGCCGCCACGGCGGCTGAATGGCTCTGCCACTTCCTGCGTGCTTCGGGCTGCGGACGCTCGCTGATGATCCTCACGAAAGGACGTATGCCCCCAATCAGCGGGACTTCCCTCCTTGTCACCGACTGCGTGCATGTACCCCCATGGGCCGAGCAGAGGAACCGCGCGGCATGGAGGGGCCGCCCGCGTCAGGGCTACGGGAGGGCGGGGCCGGTGGCTCAAGGCGGTCATGTACATGAGCCACGCATCCTCCCGAATCTCGTGGTGAGCCCTTCGGCGCGTATCGCCCTCAGAGGCGGCGGACTTCGCACCGTGCGCCCGCACAGGCTCGGCAAGGTGGCTACGCGAGCCGGATGCTGACGCTTCGGGCGGCGAGGTGAGGATGAGCGGCGCCCACTCCGCACCCCCTTCGCTCGTGCCGCGTGGCGGAGGACCAGCGGTCGCTCTTCAGCCCGTGCGCCCGCTGCCCGACGGAGTACGCGAAGAGCGCTCGGGCGGTTGCGGGCCGCGCGGCCCCGAAGCTTCCGGGGCACGCCCGGCGAGGTCCGGCGGGATGTCCCCGTACAGGTCCTGGACCCAGTTGTCCTGGTAGACGGTGTCGAGGTAGCGCTCGCCGAGGTCCGGGGCCACGGCCACTGCCGTGAGGTCTCGCGCCCTCCTGCCTGCGAGCCATTCGACCGCCCCGCTCACGACCGTGCCGGTGGAGCCGCCGAAGAGGAAGCCGTGCCTGGCGAGGCGACGGCACGCCCAGATCGTGTCCGCCTCCTCGACCAGCACCACGTCGTCCACGTACGACTCGTCCAGCAGGGGCGGCCGCATGCTCATGCCGAGGCCCGGGATCATCCGGCGTCCCGGCGTCCCGCCGAAGGCGACCGAACCGACGGTGTCCACCGCGACGATCTGCACGGGCCTGTTCCAGGTCCGGAACCAGCGCGCGCACCCCATCAGCGTCCCCGTGGTCCCGGCACCCACGAACAGGACGTCGAGCTTCGGGAACGAGTGTGCGATCTGTGGCGCCGTCGTCCGGTAGTGGGCCTTCCAGTTGGCGGGATTGGAGTACTGACTCAGCCACACGCACCGGTCGTCCGACGCACACAGCCGACGGACGTGGTCCAGCCGGGCACCGAGGAAGCCTCCGTTGGCCTCCCGGCCGTCCACCATGTGCACTTCGCTGCCCAGCGCCTCCATCATCAGTCTCGTGGCGAGGTTGCAACGCGCGTCGGTCACACAGACGAAGCGGTACCCCTTGCTCGCCGCGATCATGCTCAGCGCCACACCGAGGTTCCCGGAGGAGGACTCGACCAGCACCGAATCAGGTGTCAGGGAGCCGTCGCGCTCGGCCGCGGCGACCATCTCGGCAGCCGCCTTCAGCTTGATCGAGCCGGCGAAATTGAAGCCTTCGCACTTGAGGAGCAGCGGGTGGCCGAACACCGGCTCGACGTCCACATAGAGCTCCTCCTCGTTGAATGCCTGGGGAACGGTGATGACCGACACGACGAACTCCTCCTCCGGTTGCTGCACGGTGGGTGGGCGGGCTCTCCTGGCCCGGTGCAGCTTCTGTCATCCGTATCGGCGCCGTTCGTGGAAGAAGTCGTCGATGACGCGCAGTTCGCCGGAGCGTGCGACGCGCTCGTAGACGTAACCGCCGACCGCGAGGTCGAGCACCCCGAGGCCGAAGGGTGAGAAGACCACGGGCCGGTCGCCGGGCGGGGTCACACGCCCCTCCATCACGTCGTCCAGGGTGCCCTGGACGAAGTCCCGGTCTCCGGTGAGCTGCTCGGTCAGGTGGGGGGAGGTGGCCGCCCGGAGGCAGTGGTCGATGTCGTCCACGATGTTGGTCGAGGCAAGCAGGACCCTCGGGGCGAGATCCCGCAGGGACACATGGAGCACCACGGGGTTGTGGTCGAACCACGCCGGGTCGTCGACGTGCGGCTGGTCAGCGATGGTCGCGAAGACCACGAGATCGCTCGTGCGGATCAGCTCCTCCGGAGAGTGGTGGACCGTGACGGCGGCGGCACTGCCGGACTGCTCCACGTAGAGGCGGAAGCCGGCGGCGCTGTCGGCGGACAGGTCGTAGACCCCGATGTCGTCGAACGACCAGCCGGAGCCCTCCAGGAAGGTGTGGATGTAACGGGCGATCAGACCCGTGCCGAAGAATCCGACACGCGTGGGGCGGGGCCGGTCGCGGCTGAGCCTGTCGGCGGCAGCGGCGGCGGAAGCCGCGGTCCTCGTCGCGCTGATGATGGAGCTCTCCAGACAGGCGAACGGATAGCCGGTGCCCGGATCGTTCAGGATCAGCACTGCGGAGGCGCGCGGGATCCCGGACCTGACGTTGGCGGGGAAGCTCGAGATCCACTTCAGTCCGTCGACGGGTGACTCGCCGCCCAGGGACGCGGGCAGCGCGATCATCCGGGACGTCGGGCGGTCGGGAAAGCGGAGGAAGGAGGAGGGCGGGTTCACCGTGCGAGCGTCTCCGTGCAGCTTGTAGGCGGCCTCGACCACCTCCACGATCTCCTTCTCGCGTCCCTCGAGCGCGTGCCGTACCTGGCTGCCGGGTATCACCGCGAACGAAGGCACGGTGGCGCCTTCCGCCGTGGGGCCTCCTGCGGAGAGGGTGGGGGCGGCGTTCATCACGGAGTCCTTCCGATCGTGGGCGAACAGGTGTCGAGCCGGGTCGGCGCCGCCATGGCGACGACGACGTCACGCGGGCCTTCGAACGCCTCCCGGCTGTGCGCGGTGCGGATGTTGTCGACGAGGAGCAGGTCACCGGCCTCCCACGGCCGGCTCACCGTGCGCTCCTCGTACACCGCGTTGATGCGGCGGACGACGTCCTCCTCGATGGGCTCGCCGTCGCCGTACCACGTGTTGAAGGGCAGGCCGTCCGCTCCGTACTCCTCGACGAGGAAGCCGCGCACCTCGGGTGCGAGCGTCCACTCGTTGAGGAAGGCGATCTGGTTGAACCAGCAGCGTCGTCCGTCGACCGGGTGGCGCACCACGGCGCTACGGCGCTGCGCGGTGCGCAGGCCGCCGTCCGGCTGCCACTCGTAGGAGACGGCGTGGTCGCGGCAGTAGCTCTCCACGGCCTCCCGGCTGTCGGTCCCGAACGCCTCGCTGACCGTCGCCCCGATCTCACCGTTGTAGCTGCGGGTCAGGAGCCACCCCTCCCGTGCGAACCGCTCGGTCAGTTCGTCCGGCAGGTCCTCGAGCACCCCGGCCGCGTCGGCGAGACCTGTGGTCCCGCCCGTGCCGGGCTCGGACAGGCAGACGAGGAGCAGCAGGCCGGGAAAGTCCAGCGTGTAGCTCAGCTCGTGGTGCATGCACATCGGCTGATTGGGAGGCCATGCGGACGACGAGTAGACGCCGGGGTGGTAGGTCTGCCTGGTGGCGAATGCCTCACGCTCCACGACCGCCTCGACGTCCAGGAGACGCAGCACTTCAGCGACGGCCTCCGGATTCCGCAGGTCCAGCCCGCGGACCAGGACGGCACCGTGCTCGTCGAGTGCGACGCGGAGCCCGTCCCTGGCTCCCGGCAGCCAGGTGGCCGGGTCGTCGCCTGCGGGAACCCGCACCATCGCGGTACGGCCCCGGTCCCGTTCAGGAGCGAGCGGCTGGAGGGTCATGTCCACAGAAGTCATGGTGATCTCCTCAGGGTTGTGATCGGTCAGGGGGTGGAGCGTCCGTCGACGAGCGAGGCCAGGTCGGTGAGTACGGGATGGCGGACCAGGTCCTTGAGCGAGACCTCCCGGTCCAGGGAGATCGCCAGCCTGACCGCCGACAGCGAAGTGCCGCCGCGGTCGAAGAAGTTGTCCTTCCGGCCCACCACGTCCCGTGGCACTCCGAGCACGTCGGCCCAGACCTCTGCCAGTCGCTGTTCGGTGGGGGTGCGCGGCATGTCGACGTCCTCGTGGGCGGTGGAGGAGTCCGACGACGCGGCGCGTACGGTCAGTTCACGGCGGTCGATCTTCCCGTTCGCCGTCAGTGGCAGCGTCTCCTGCCAGTGAAAGACCGACGGGACCATGTAGGCGGGCAGGGTGTCCCCGAGTCGCTCCCCCAGAACGCCCGGACTCAGGGGGCGCGGGCCGCTGCAGAAGGCGATGAGGTGCGGCCCGAGCCCGTCGCGGTCGGCGACCACCACGGCGGCGTCGTGCACGCCGGCCGTCTGCAGCAGCGCGTTCTCGATCTCACCGATCTCGATCCGGAACCCTCGGATCTTCACCTGGGCGTCACGGCGGCCGAGGAATGCGAGCTGCCCGTCGGGGAGCCATCGGCCGTAGTCGCCGCCGAGGTGCAGCCGCTCACCGGCTCGGTGCGGATCCTCCAGGAACACCGCACCGGTCCGCTCGGGGTCGTTGATGTATCCGCGGCCCACGCTGACGCCGGAGAAGGCGATGGCACCAGGGGCGCCCAGCGGCACCGGGGAGAGGTGCTCGTCGACGAGATAGACGCGCACGTTGTTGACCGGGCGGCCGATCGGCACCCCGTCGGTGTCCGGGACCCGCTCCAGGACGGCGTGGTTGGTGTCGTCCGACGTCTCCGTCAGGCCGTAGGCGTTGACCAGCCTGACTCCGGGCATCACGGCGAACCAGCGTCGGACGAGGTCCTTCTTGAGGGCTTCGCCGGTGACCGAGACGCAGCGCAGATCGGGCATTTCGCGCGGACACTGCTCCAGGAAGGTCAGGACCGCGTCAAGGTAGGACGGCACCATCTGAACGATCCCGACCCGGCCCGTCACCAGCGTGTCCACGTACCGCCTGACGTCCAGGATCGCCTCCTGGCCGATCAGCAGGGTCCGTCCGCCGGTGAGCAGGGCGGAGAGCAGTTGCCAGAGCGAGATGTCGAAGCACTGGGGCGCGGTCTGGGCGACCACCTCGCTCTCCCTGATCCCCAGGTCGTCGATCTTCGCGAAGAGGTGGTTGAGCATGCCCGCGTGCTCGATCATCGCGCCCTTGGGTTCGCCGGTCGATCCGGAGGTGAAGAAGACGTAGGCGAGATCGCCGGAGCCGACCGCCGCATGAGGACCTGTGTCCTCGCGGGCCTGCTCGCACATGGCCCCGATGGGGCAGATCCGTACGCCCGGCAGTGACGTGACGGCGCGGTCGAGTGTGGTGGTGCTGCCGGGTCCGGTGAGCACCAGCCGGCAGTCCGCACGGCTCAGCATGGTGGCGATGCGATCAGCCGGGAAACGCGGTTCGACCGGCAGGTAGACGCCGCCGGACTTGAACACCGCCAGGATCGCGACCAGCCATTCGAGGTTCCTCTCGCTCACCACGGCGACGACGCCCTGTCGGGCGAGCCCCGCGCCCAGCAGGGCCTGGGCCAGCCTGTCCGACCGGATGTCGAGATCTCGGTAGGTCCAGCGCCGCTCGCCCTGGACCGCCGCGACCCGGTCCGGATGCATGCGTACCCGCTGTGCGAACAACTCGTGGAACCGCAGGTCGGGAAGGACACGGTGCGGTCCCGCGAGCCCGTCCACCTGGTGGAGGTGCTCCTCGTGCGACAGCAGGCTCTGCCGCCCGTGTACCGCACCAGGGTCGGCAGCCATCATGGTGAGCGCGGTGAGGTGGTAGCCGGCGATCCGGGTCGCGCACTCCTCGTCGAGAAGGTCCGTCCTGTATCGCAGCCGCAGCACCGGCCCGTCGTCGTGCGGGACGACCGCCACCTGCAGCGCCGCGTCCCGGACCGTGACGCCGCCGCCCGCCGGATCGAACACCGCCTCGGGAGCGATCGCGGGGAGGCCGAGTTCCCTGCGAAGAGCTTCCACCGGGTAGTCCTGGTGGGCCAGGAGTTCCCTCTCCGTCCTGTCCGCTCGCAGTACCAGCGCCCGCCATGTGACGGGCAGCGTGGTGAGCCGGCACGGCATCGGCCCGGAATCAGTCATGTAGCCCGTGGTCACGCCCTGCTCCCCGGACAGCGAGGACAGCACCTTGGCGTGTGCGGCCAGCAGCGGCGACGTGGGAGAGACGTCCAGCGACCGCGTCAGCGCCTCCAGGCCGGTGACGAGCGCGTCGGGAACGTCGACGTCCACGACCGCGTGGCCGGGTTCCGGGGCACGTGTCCAGCGCGGCACAGAGGTGAAGCCTCCAGCCGTGAGAACATCCCGCCAGTACTCCGCGTCCTTGCCCGTGGCCCTGTTCATCGTGTCGCCTCCTGGTCCCGAGCGGCGATTCGGTCGTTCTGGCGGGCCGGATTGCCGCCCCACAGGCTGCCCTCGGGGACGGACTCCCCCTTCATCAGGAAGGAGTCGGGAGCGAGTTCCGCTCCGTCACCGATCGTCACTCCGTAATGGACGAACGCCCCGACCCCGAGCGTGCAGCCGGCACCGACAGTGGAGTGGTCGGACTTGAAGGTGCCGTCCTCCTGCGAATGGCACTGGACCACACTCCCGGCGTTGAGCGTGGAGCCGTCGCCGATGGAGACCATCGTGCGCTCCGTCAGGTAGCAGCCGTCGTCGAAGACCCGGCGCCCGATCCGCACGCCGAGCAGCCGCCATATCTGGCTCTTGAAGGGCGTCCCGTTGAAGAGCTGGAGATACGTCTCCGACGGCACCTTCCAGAAGCGCTCACGCCGCCAGAAGCGCAGGTCGTAGATCGAGGAGAACAGCGGGCCCGGCGGGTGGAACGACGTGACCGCGCGTTCCACCAGCACGAAGTAGGCGGTACTGACGAGAACGACGAGGACGTTGCCCAGCCCGACCGCCACGGCACCGACCGAGGTGTAGAGCTCGGCGGAGGCCGACACGGTCAGGGTGACAAGGAATGCGTAGATCCACCGGACCAGCAGATACAGCCCCATGGAAGCGGCGTTGTGCCTGTTCTTGGCGGCCAGGCCGTGGCGCAGCTCCTCGCCGTCCTTCATGCGGTCGAAACTGCTGTCCCGCTGGACCGACCGGGGAATCTCGAAGGCCGGCGAGCCGAGGAGGCCCACGCCCTCCCTGACCTTTCCGCTCACCGGGACCATGACCTTCGTCGCCAGCAGACAGTTGGCACCGGTCCGGCTCCGTGAGGGGTACGCGATCCTGTTGCCCAGGAAGTTCCGGGGACCCACAGCGGCGCGGGAGACGCGGAAGGAGGTGCTGGAGAATTCGGCGTTGTTGACGGACAGCCCGTCGGCGACCATCGTGCCCGTGCCCACGGTGCTCAGGTAGGGGGTCTCGTGCTTCACCTCGGTCCCGAAGTTCGACCCCGTCTGCTCCACGCGTGAGAGGTCGTACCCGAGCAGTCGGAGGTAAGGGACCACGGCGGAGCTGTCGCCGAAGAGCCGGGTGAGGAAGCGGCGGTTGCTCAGCAGGGTGATCGCCCGGTGCGCCCCGTAGTGGAACCCGTAGAGGGGATAGACCCTGTCCGGCACGATGGTGCGGCTGAGCAGCCGCGGGACGATGGCCAGCACGAGGAATCCGAGGGGCACGACGACGAAGAGCAGTACGAACGAGGCGAGCAGCGCGTCGCGGTAGAACACCCAGGTCGTCAGGATGGACGGTCCGGGTTCCAGCACAGCCGAGAGCTGCGGGGCTTCGGCGAGAAGTATCCCCAGGCCGCCCACCGTCAGCGGCAGATAGACCAGCAGGGCACTCAGCAACTGCACGAAGCCGTGGAGCGACCTGCGCATCGGGCCGCAGGGCGCGGGGTCCACCACCTCGTACGGCTCGTCCGCGCGCTCAGCCGGGGAACCGTGCCAATGCTCGCCCGGGGGAACCGCCTGCCCACGGTGCAGAGCCGACGCATGAGCCAGCCGCGCGCGCTCGCCGAGAGACGTCCCGATGTCGAGAACGGATGCCTCGGCTACGACAGCATCGTCCCCGAGCGTGACCGTGCCGGTCTCGATCATGCCGTCACGGGCGCGGTAGCAGGTGAAGAACGAGTCCTTGCGGATGACGGCGCGACTTCCCAGGGACAGCAGGTCGGTGCACAGGGGAACGTGGCGGGAGAAGACGACCGTCCCTGCGCCGATCCGCGCGCCCAGAGCCCTCAGGTAGAAGGTGTAGACGGGCGATCCGACGAAGAGCACGAGGGGGTTCGACCGGGTGAGTGTCCTGACCACCCAGAGCCGGAAGTACGCCAGGCTCCAGATGCGGATCTGCTGGGGCTTCCACCGCCCCACGAGGATCCACTTCACCGCCACCGGCAGGACCGCCAGGCCCGAGAACGCCGCTGCGCCGACGACCACCGACCGGAGATACACATCGGTCACGCCGGAGCCCGCGGAGATCCACTCGTAGCCCCGGACCCCCAGAAAGCCGATGAGGCATGAGTAGGCGAGGAAGGTCAGCAGCTGGAGGGTCCCGCACAGGACGTACCTGGCCCGGCCCGTCGCATCCGTGGGTGGCGACACCGAGACGTCCGGGGAAGCGGGAGCGGACCGGACGGAAACACAAGGCTCGCCAGGCACGAGCGCCGAGGCCAGACCGCCGACGGTGGGGTGCGCGTAGACGTCTCGCATCGAGATCGGCGGAACGTCCGCACGCTTCCTTGCCCGCGCGCAGAAATGAGCCATCACCAGCGAATCGGCACCCAGGTCCTTGAAGAAGTCACTGTCCGCGGCCACATGGTCCAGATGCATCACGTCGGCCAGTACCTGCGCCAGGATCCTCTCGGTACCCGCCGCCGGTATGCCGTCCAGTGGATCGCCCCGCGGCGGGGCGCCTCCAGGAGGCGGGGACAGTGTGGCGACCTTCTTGCCGCTCATGGGGGCTCCCTCGCGAGAATGCTTCGGCTCTCCGGTTCGGTCGTCGGCGCTGCGGCCCGGGCGGTCGGCAACCCGGACGGGGTATCTCCCTGACCGTGGGTGGTTCACCAGCCACGGAAGTAGCTCGATCCGCGGCCGGACGCCTGTACGGTCGACCCACTCGATGCGGGATTCCTGCAGCGCTTCCTACCAGGCATTCGAAACAGCCGGAGGGAAGGTTTGCCCATATCGGAAGAAATCGCCGATCACCCGCGCCGGGTGTCAGCCGAGGAAGCGTCCGACCCGGGCAGCGAGGGAGTCGAGGGACACGTCGGGCACGGCCCCCGGCGTACGCGCCGCCGCCGCGTCCAGGGCGAGCGTGAGAGCGCCGACGACGGGCGGAGTGTCGGGGATGACGATCTGCGGGTCCCCGTGCGCCGCGTGCAGTGCCTCCCGTATGCCGGTGTGGAGCCGGACGCACCCTGACCGCAGCAGTCCGCCACCCAGGACCAGCGGCACCGCGTCCGGTCCGCAGCCGGGCCGGGCCGTGGTGGCGGCGACGAAGGCGACGGCCTCGGCAGCGAGCCGGTCCACCAGCGTGCAGGCCACGGCGTCACCGTCGTCGGCCGCAGCGAGGACCAGCGGCGCGAGCTCCATCAGCCGGGTGCGCGTTATCTCCCCGCGGTGGACCGCTTCGGCGAGCTCCAAGGGCCGGTTCAGGCCGAAGTGGCCGGGAGGGGAGCCGGCCAGAGTGGTGGGCGCACCGCGGCCGTCCTCGGCACGGCAGGCCGTCCTCACCTGCTCATCGCCGAGGTCACCGCCACCGCCCAGCCGACTTCGGCCTTGTTGTGTTCAGGCGTGAGCAACGCCCGGACGCCGGCCGGAGATCCTGGTCGACGCAGTCACTCCGGACCTGGGCTCAGACAGCCCGTCGTACGGGTGAGCGAGTCGTAGTACCGGGCTTCGGTCCAACGGCCCCTCGATGAAGCCGAAGCGTCCGCCGTGACGACGAGCGGCCCGGCGTCGAGGGCGCCCCACGCCGTGGGTCGTCCACGGCCGAGCGTGATGTGCGGGACCCACCGGACGGGGTCGAGCAGCGGGTTGAGCCGCCCGCTCGGTGACGCCTCAGCCACGATGCGCCACACCGTCCGGTGCAGGTTCAGCAGGACGTCGTCGGGCCGAACCGCCCAGGCCAGCACCTGCGTGCGGCCTGAGAAGCGCAGGAGCCCATCGAGGCGCAGCGGGACGGGAAGGCCTGCGAACGTCCGCCGCAGCTGAACGTGGACCTCTACCGGCAGGGCGTCCGCCGTTGCGAGCGTGAGGTGTGGCCGGTTCGTCGGATGCTGGTGCGTGGCCTGGCTGGGCAGGCCCAGGTCCGCCAGACGACGCCACACGTCCCGGACGGCCCGGTCGGTCGCCTCGTCGGGAAGCAGTTCCACACTGTGCACGCCAGCAGCGTACGACGGCGTGCTCCTGCCGGGGCGGTGGCGCGGCGATGACACCGCGGGGTGGGACAGCAGGCCGGCAGCCGGCCCTGCCGCAGGTCCTGACGGCCGCGTTCGAGGTCCTGACGCAGGCGCGGTCAGCCACCGGGGCGGGCCACGAGGTCCACGAGCGCCAAGACCCCCTCGACGCCGAAGCTTTCGCCGTGCCCGTCCGGGAGCAGGACGGCGTCGAGGCGGCCGAGGCGGACAGAGGCCCGCTCGAGCACGGCGGACCCGTCCAGGACGATTGCCAGCACACGGGTCCCGGCCGCGGGCGACACGGCTGTGCCGGAGCGCACCACGCGAACCCGCGCCGTCATCTCGGCACGCCGTGCCATCACGTTGAAGGCGACCACCGGTCCGTCGAGCAGCCGGCACTCCGTGACCGCGTCGCCGGACAGGACGAACGGCTCGTACGGTGCGTCCATCGTGTGCGGGGCCCCGTCGACGGTGAGGGTCACGCCCGGTCCGTCGACGACGGTGATGATCCTGTCGACCCCCGGGAACGCGGAGAACGGCCCGCCGCGCTCCACATCGGCGACGCTGACCCGCCACGCGAAGTCGTCCGTCGCCGCGCCCATCGGATGAACCGCGACCTCCGACGTCACGCCTCCGCCGTTGCTCCACGGCGTCGGCACCCTGTCCTCGGCGCGCAGGATCTGCGGTGTCATGCGATTTCCCTCCGGATCGAACTGCCAGAAACACGCCTGCGTCCCCCTGACCCTGACGGGCAGCAAGGAGACGTCGTGCCGGACGCGCTGTCGCGGGTCCGCGAGCCGTGCACTCAGCGCGCACGGGTGAACCCGGTCAAGGATCCCCCGCCGTGACTTCATGGATCCCGCCGGGTATCCGGAGCAAGCTGACCGTGCCGGACTGCACGCCGCGATCGCCCACGGCCACGTCGGCGTCGGCGTCATCCCGGCGTCCGAGGACCTGCGCCGTGGATACGCCTACGGCGGCATTCGTGGACCGAACGTGATCGACAACGGGTTGACGGGACAGCATCACGAAGGCAAAGATCATCGAATCGAGTTTGACAACGTTGTCTAAGAGAGGCTCGCCCGATGAGAGCGCTGAAGCGCGCGTTCACCGTCCTGTTGATCACCACCACCCTGACCGCCGCGTCCGTCACCTCCGGAGTCGCCGATGCCAGGGAACAGGGACCGGTATTCGCCGATGACCCCACCACGCTCGTCGACACGTCGATCGGCAACAACGGCGACGGGACCACCTTCCCGGGTGCCGCCGCCCCGTTCGGCATGGTTCAGCTGAGCCCCGACACTCAGTTGAACAAGTACGCGTCCTATGACTACGCGCAGGACACCATCCTCGGTTTCAGTCATACGCACCTCTCGGGCGTCGGCTGCCAGACGATGGGCAATGTCCGGTTCATGCCGACCACCGGGGCGGTCACCTCGTCCGATCCGGCCCAGTACGCTGCGAAGTTCAGCCACGACGAGGAGACCCGCGCACCGGGCTACTACGGCGTGAAGTTCGCCAACGGCATCCGGTCCGAGCTCAGCGCGACAGAACGAACCGGTCAGCACCGCTACACCTTCCCCGCCGGCTCGGACGAGGAGAACGTCCTCATCGAGACCGGCGAGAGCAACGGCAGCACGTATGCCGGCGGCATCAAGGTGGTCGGCGACGACACCGTCGAAGGGTGGCTCCAGGGCGGCAACTTCTGCGGCGAGACGGGCAAGGAGCGCTACCGGGTCTTCTTCAGCGCCACGTTCGACAGGAAGTTCTCGAAGTTCGGCACCTGGTCCGACGACACCCTCACCCCGAACCAGCGCGAAGCCTCGCGCGGCACCAAGCGCGCGGGCGCCTGGCTGACGTTCGACCCGTCCGAGGGCGACCGGGTCGGCGCATCGGTGGGCCTGTCCTACACCTCGGTCGACGGCGCGCGGCTCAACCGCAAGGCTGAGCAGCCGTCCTCGTTCGGCAAGGCCCGCACCGGGGCGCACGACGCCTGGCAGGACGAGCTGAACCGCATGCGGGTGGCCGGCGGCAGCACCGCCGATCAGCGCACGTACTACAGCGCCCTCTACCACTCGCTGCTGCACCCTTCGATCGGGTCCGACGTCGACAAGCGTTACCGGGGCTTCGACGACAAGGTGCACCGCGCGGACGCCACGTATTACCAGATGTTCTCGCTGTGGGACACCTACCGCTCGCAGAACCAGCTGGTGGCCCTGCTGAACCCGGACAAGGCCGCCGACATGGCCGCATCCGTGCTGCGCGTCCACCAGGACGGCGGCTGGCTGCCCCGCTGGGGACTGGGCAACGGCGAGACCAACGTGATGAGCGGCGATCCCGTCACCCCGTGGATCGTCGACCTCTACAACCGCGGCCTGCTCGACGACCGCACCTCGCGTCAACTCTTCGACGCGCTCTGGAAGAACGTCAACGACGTCCCCTCGGACCAGTCCCTCTTCCGGGGTCGCGACGGCAACCCGACATACGTCGAGAACGGCTGGGTCGGCTACCAGAACCTGCCCGGTTACCTGTACGGCGACAGCCGCCAGGCGGGCTCGGCCACGCTCGAGTACGCACTCGCCGACTGCGCACTGTCCACGATGGCCGACGGCCTCGGCCATCACGCCGAGGCCGCGACGCTCGCCGCGCGCTGCGACAACTTCGCCACGCTCTGGGACACCGACGTCACCTCGCAGGGCTTCACCGGTTTCCCGGTCACGAAGAACGCGGACGGTACCGTCGCCGGGGATCCGGACCCCACCCAGTCCGGCGCCTTCCACGAGGGCACGGCGTGGCAGTACCAGTGGCTGGCCCAGCAGGACCCGCAGACCCTCTTCGGCCTGATGGGCGGAGAGGACAAGGCCGAGCAGCGGCTCGACACGTTCTTCGATCTGCCGACCGTGCTCTCCGATCCGGCGAAGGCCGCTTCGGAGTCCTGGGTGACCGGCGCGTACGACTACCACAACAACTTCGCCTTCAACCCGAACAACGAGCCTGACTTCCACACGCCGTGGATGTACGCGTGGACCGGCGCGCCGTGGAAGACCTCGGCCGTGCTGCGCGCGATGCGGACGCTGTTCACCGACGACGCGTACGGCATGCCCGGCAACGACGATCTCGGCGCCACCTCGTCGCTGCTCGTGTTCGCCATGGCCGGCGTCTTCGAGGCCCAGCCCGGCTCCGCGACCTACATCGTCAGCGCGCCCATGTTCGAGAAGGTCGAGATCCGGCCCGAGCACGGCCGGAAGATCCGCATCGTGGCCCCGGGCGCGAACGCCTCGAAGCTCCAGTACGTCTCCTCCGTCTCCACTCTCCGGGGCAACCTGCGTCGGAGCTGGCTCTCCCACGAGGACCTGCTGCGTTCCGGCACGATCTCGATCAAGCTCTCCGACAGGCCTACGGCATGGGGCGCCGACGCCGCCCCGCCCGCCATGGGCGGCCGGAACTGAGGTGAGCGGGTCCGGTCCGCTCACGGACCGGACCCGGTGACGCGGGCGACCGCCGCACGCTCCGGTGCGGCGGTCGTCCGGTCTCACGGAGTCTGGACGGGGGCGTTCGGCGTCACCGAGGGATTCGACCTCATCGGCGGCGGCACGCCGGCCACCTCCACCAGGAGAACGGCTGAGACGTCGCCTACGCGATCAACAACGGCGAGAAGCCTGTTGCGGAGGTGAATCCCTCTTTGCGACGATCACGATGTGGCGCGAGGGGATGACAGCAGGGCAACGGAGCAAGAGCCCAAGGCCCGGTACGGGGCCAGAACCTTCCACAGGTGGCTGACCTGGGAAGACCGTCCCTACGAGGAACGTGTCGTGCTGTTCCGGGCGCGGTCCCTCGACGAGGCCGTCGCCTGTGCCGAGCGGGAGTCTGCCGAGTACGCCGGGGAGGGCGGCTTCGAGGTCCTCGGCATGGTGCAGGCCTACCGAATCCCCGACGGCGACGAGGTGGGCGAGGGTACGGAGGTGTTCTCCATCTCCAGACTTCATGCGCTCGACCTACCGGGAGACGAGTTCCTCGACCGCTACGGCTCGGGACCGGCACACACACAGATCACCGAGTGACGTCGGTTCACGGCGCTCGCCCCGGCGAGCGGGCACTGACGCCTCGACCCTGAGGATTCGTCCGGTGGCGGAGCCGAAGCAGGAAGCCTGCTCCCGCTGACCAAGAGCGGGTCAAGCTCCGCGGAGTGCCTCGGTGCTGTACTCCCAGAGCCGGTCCGCCGCCTCCTGGGCCAGTGCGTGGGCGCCGACGCCGCCGGGCTGATCGTCGTCGTCCCGAACGGTCGGCGCCTCCTGGTTGTCCTCGAAGTACCTACCCGTGATGTCCTCCACCAGGGGTGAGGCCGCCAGGAGGACCGAGGTGGCGGCGCCCTGCTCGGGAGTCTTGTAGTACGGCAGCGGTGTCAGGTTGCCGGCGTCGTCCATCACACCGAACGAGCGCATGGTGTCGTCGTCGAGGTGCCGCTGGAGGCGCGTGAGGATGTAGCCGGGGTTGAGCGCGTTGGCCGTGATGCCGTCGGCCTCCCAGCGGCGGGCGCCGACCGTGAACAGCACCCCGGCGGTCTTGGACTGCCCGTAGGCGACCCATGGGTCGTAGGGCCTCCGCGCGAAGTGGGGGTCCTCGAAATCGAAGGGCACGTCCCGGTGGGCGCCGGAGCTGACGACCACGATCCGGGCGGAGCCGGAATCCGCCATGGCCGTGCGCAGGCCGGTGGCCAGCGCGAAGTGGCCGAGGTGGTTGGTGGCGAACTGCGCCTCCCAGCCGCCCGCGGTGAGAGTGCGTGTGGGAAGGGCCATGATCCCTGCGTTCGCGACGAGGATGTCGAGTGGCCCGCGCCATTCCCGCGCGAACGCGACGGCCGAGGCGGGGTCGGACAGGTCGAGGGCCTCCGTGTGCACGCGGCCCGCGCCGCCGACCGTGGCCAGCTCTCTGACCAGCGGTTCGGCGGACTCCGGGCGGCGTGTGGCGATCGTGACCTCTGCGCCTGCGACGGCCAGGGCGCGGACCGTAGCGGCACCGATGCCGGAGGCGCCTCCGGTGACCACGGCACGGCGGCCGGTGAGGTCCACGCCATCGATCACCTCGCCTGCCGAGGCGCGGGGGCCGAAGGGAGTGGTGAGGAGGGCGGACTCGCCGTTCGCGGCGTTGCGGGGATGGAGGTGGTTCGTTGTCATGGCTCCACGCTACGTCGAGCGATCTGGACGATCTATGGTTGGAAGTCCGTGTTTCTTCAGCCGGCGTCCAGACTGGAAGGTGCCGTGGATCCACTTGAGGATGTGCTGACCCTGCTGCAGCCGCGCGGTCGTCTGTCCGCGAGCATGGCGGCGGGGGGACAGTGGGCCGTACGGTTCGAGGCTCCCGAGGCCGTGAAGTTCAACGCGGTGCGACGCGGCTCCTGCCTGCTGGAGGTCGACGGTGTCGACCAGCCGGTCGGCCTGGCGGAGGGCGACTGCTACCTGCTCACCCGTCCTCGCGCATTCACCCTCCGCAGCGACATGGAGGCCCCGCCCGTCGACGCCGGCCCGGTGTTCGCCGCGGCAGGGGGCGACGTCGCACAGGTGGGCGACGGCGACGACGTGTTCCTCATCGGCGGTGCATTCTCCTTCGGTACCCGTGCCCAGGAACTGCTGCTCGACCGACTGCCGCCGGTCATCCATATCCCGTCCGAGACCCAGCACGCGGAGACGGTGCGATGGGCGCTGACCGCCATCGAACAGGAGCTCTCGGAACGGCCGATGGCCGCCACGCTGGTGGCCGAGCATCTCGCCGTCGTCATGCTCGTGCATGTACTGCGGCTGCACCTCGCACGCAATCCCCGTGCGGCGTCCGGCTGGCTGGCCGGTCTCGGCGATCCCGTGATCGCCGCGGCCCTGACCTGCCTCCACCGGGACCCCGCGCGTCGTTGGACCGTGGCCGAACTGGCAAGCACCGCAGCGGTCTCCCGCTCGACTCTGGCCGCCCGCTTCAAGGCGACGGTCGGCCAGGGCCCCTTGGAGTACCTCACCCGCTGGCGCATCGAGCTTGCGGCCCGGCAGCTACGGGACGGCAGGGAGACGCTCGCCGCCATCGCGCACTCCGTCGGATACGGCTCGGAGAGCGCCCTGAGCGTCGCTTTCAAGCGGGTCGTGGGTGTGCCACCGGGCGACTACCGCCGGCAGCCGCCGATGCCGTGACGAGGCGCGGCCCGGGACCGGCGCCCCAGGACCCTGTCCGGGCGGTGCTCCTGCTCTTCCATGTCGGCCCGGGAAAGCCCCCAGCGGCCGTCTCGCTTGTCCGCCTCTCCTGGGGGTAGCAGCGAAGCACCGTCCAGAAGAGGAGATTGTGGTGTCCGAGACGCGTGACGTGGTAGCCGAGATTCTTGCGGACCATCGCAGCATGGAGGAACTGCTGCGCCGAATGAGGAGTGTCGAGGAGGACCGGCGGGCGGCTCTGAGCGAGTTCGCCACGCTCCTGATCGCTCACGGAGAGGCCGAGGAAGCCGAGGTGTACCCGGCGCTCAAGCGGTTCCGCAACGTGGACAACGAGGAGATCGAGCACGGGGAGGAAGAGCACCACGAGGGGAACGAAGCGCTCCTCGCCCTGATGGAAGTGCGAGAAGTGGGCTCCGACGAGTGGGACGAGAAGCTGGAGGAGCTCGCGAAAGCCGTCACGCACCACCTCGACGAGGAGGAACGCACGATCCTCAACGGCGCCCGGGAGAACGTGCCGGAGGAGCGCCGCGCCGAACTCGGCGCGACCTTCCTCCGCGACCGGGAGAAGCACGTGAAGGCCGACTGCGGCAGCATCGACAGCGTCCGCGCTGTCGTCCGCGCGCACTGAAACCGTGCGCGCACCGCCGAAGGCGGTTGAACAGCGGCCCGGCAGGACACCCGGCCGAGGAGCGCGGCAATGTCGCCGTCCCGAATGGCGGCTGCGAAGAGGTGTCCGCGCCGGGCCCGGGCCTGATTCGGCGTCCGCGCGGGGCCCGAGGCCTGGGCCGGAGATCGGCGTCGGACGCCCGGTGGGCCGAGCGGGTCATGACCGCGTCGACCCGATGACCACGTGGAGCACTACGCACGCCGGACGGCCGGAACGAGAGGCGCTCGCCCCTTCCCCGCACTCAGGGGGGAGCGTGAGGGGAAGGCGGGCGACCCGAGGGCCGGGACGCCGGTGAACGTGGAGGGCAGTGCCTGCCCTCCACGTCGACGACCGCACCGGGGCCCGGTGACCATGCCGGTCTCCTGGGCCCTGACCGCACTTGCGCGCGAAGGTCCGTCAGACCGGGACGACCGCCCCTTCCCGCACCCAGCCCCGTCCGTCAGCTGCCGCGTCGGTGGTGACCAGCACGTAGCCGTACTCGTTGTAAGAGGCGCCCTCGCAGGTTGATGCGCCGACGATGTCACCGGCGTACTTGGTCTTGACGACCACACTGTTCGGATTCGGGTTCTCGTAGACACCGGCGGTCGGCCACACGACCTTGTACTGGCAGCCGGCCTGGGCCGCAGCACCGGCGACGGGGGCGGTGACGAGAATGCCGGCGAAGCCGAGCGCGGTAGCGAGAACGGCGGTAGCAGGGCGGGGCATGCGCATGATCGGTGGCGCTCCTGGGATTCGACTATGTGTCAGGCACATGATGACAGGCGGACGCGATCACGACCATCACCCGCGGCCGAGCCGGAGACCGGGAGAGCCGAGGACAGCCCCCGCAGCGCCTCCGACCGCGGCCGGCCCGGGCACCGTTCACCCGCCGGCCGGAGACAGGTCGTCGCTCGCCCGCATCCCCGGCCCCCCGGCGGCCCTACAGCCCCGCGGACGTCTTCGCGTACGCCGCCAGGAGCGGATCACCGTTCCGGCACCCGGCCACCCGCATGCACTCTCCGTGAGCATCGGGACGCGAACAGGCAGAGCCACGCCGCGTTCCGGATCCGGGCCCGCACACGTCGCCGGCTCCCCCACCGCGCTCGCGCTTTCACCCCGCTGCTCACACTCACCCACGCCTCCTGCCAGTCACTTCAGGACCTTCCCGGCTCCCGGCACCGCCTGGCGACGGGCATCGGCCGCACGCCGTGCGAGTCATCCACCGAAAGTGGCCGACGCCGATGCACCGACTCCCGCAGGGCACACCTGTGTCACCCAACGTGTCCACTCCCGATGTCACCGGCACGGCACGCCACAGCTGCGCGTAGACCTGATGCGAGCGGCCCCGGGGCCGCTCGCCGCGCCTCCCGGGCACACCTCGACTGCGGCGCGAAGTCACCCCCGGCACCGGCTGGAATCACCACTCCGGCGGACGGCACAGCACCCTCATGGCAGGCAACTGAGCACAGTGGGGCGCCCGTTCAAGGTGTAGCCGCGTTAACGCGCCCGTAAGGCAGTTGTGATTTAAGACTTGACAGGTGCCCATCACCACGCCACCTTGGGAGCGCTCCCACAGTACGGCTTGCACAGCACGCTCCAATCCCCTCCCCTTCTCCCCCAGCACCGGGCGGACAAAGGGCGTGACGGGGGCGCAGACGCGCTCCCCGCCACGCTCCACCCCGCCCGACAGAGGAAGGCGTTGCCATGAGCTCGGTGAAGTGCTGCAGACCCAGCCGTACCAGTGGGCTGTCGGCCCTCCTGGCCGGAGCCCTCGGTCTCGCCCTCATCGTCGCTCCGACGGGCGGACCGGCTGCCGCCGCCCAGCAGGGCACGCTGCACGAACTGGCAGCCGCCCAGGGCAGGTACTTCGGTTCCGCCACCGACAACCCCGAACTTCCCGATGCCGCCTATGCGGCCGTCCTCGGCTCCGAGTTCGGACAGATCACGCCCGGCAACTCCATGAAGTGGGACACCACCGAGCCCGCCCAGGGCCGGTTCGACTTCGCCAAGGGTGACGTGATCACCGACTTCGCGGCGCAGCACGGCCAGACGGTGCGCGGGCACACCCTCGTCTGGCACAGCCAGCTGCCGGGCTGGGTCGGAGCCCTGCCGTCGGGGCAGGTAGAGGCGGCGATGACCGGCCACATCACCGAGGTGGCCACGCACTACCGCGGCGAGGTCACCGCGTGGGACGTGGTGAACGAGCCGTTCAACGAGGACGGGACCTTCCGCACGAGCCCCTTCCACACCGCGATGGGCAGCGACTACATCGCCACCGCCCTGCGCGCCGCCCATGCCGCGGATCCGGACGCCGAGCTGTACCTCAACGACTACAACATCGAAGGGCTCGGCGCGAAGAGCGACGCCATGTACGCACTGGTGAGCGAACTGCTCGACGAGGGCGTCCCTCTCCACGGGGTCGGGATGCAGGCGCATCTGGCCGTCCAGTACGGCTTCCCGTACCAGATGCAGGCGAACATGCAGCGGTTCGCCGACCTCGGCCTCGACGTCGCCGTCACGGAGCTCGACGTGCGCATGCAGCTGCCCGCCGACGCCGCCAAGACCGTTACGCAGTCCGCGTACTACCGGCAAGTGGTCGAAGCCTGCCTGGCGGTCGAGCGCTGTGTCGGCATCACGGTCTGGGACTACACCGACAAGTACTCCTGGGTTCCGAGCACGTTCCCCGGTCAGGGGGCGGCCAATCTGTACGACGAGAACCTGCTGCCGAAGCCCGCCCACGCCGCCGTGCGCACCGCTCTGGGCGACGACGGCGACCCGGGGGAGGGTGGTGATCCCGGCGTGCTCAAGGCGCAGTACCGCAACAACGACTCCTCTGCCGGCGACAACCAGATCAAGCCCGGCCTCCAACTCGTGAACACCGGCGGCACGACGATCAGCCTCCCGGACGTGAAGGTCCGTTACTGGTTCACCTCCGGCAGCGGGGCTTCCACATACAGCACTTGGTGCGACTGGTCACAGCTCGGCTGTTCCCGGGTGACCCACCGGGTGACCGCTCCGGGAAACCCGAAGACCGGCGCCGACCACTACCTCGAAGTGGGCTTCTCCGGCGGCAGCCTGGCCCCGGGTGCCTCGACCGGCGAGATCCAGCTCCGCCTGAACAAGACGGACTGGTCGAACTTCGACGAGTCGGACGACTACAGCCACGACACCGTCGCACCCTACGCGGACGCTCCGAAGGTCACCGTCTACCTGGACGGCGAGCCTGCCTGGGGCATCGAACCCTGACCGTCGGCCACATGAGCCGCTCCGGCTCACCCGCCCCTGCGCAATCGCTCTCCCCTCCACCGCCCCCCTTCCCCAACGACACCCGCCAATGGAGGATTTGTGTCGATATCACGTAGAACATTCAGCAGCGCCCTGGGTGGCAGCCTCCTCGCCATGGGTATGACACAGGGCATCGCCGCCGCGAAGCCCGCCTCCCCGGCGGCCGGCACCGGCGCTCGCGCAGCTGCGGCCGACGACCCTTACACCCAGGCCTTCCTCACCCAGTACGGCAAGATCAAGTCGTCTGCCAACGGCTACTTCAGCCCGGACGGCCTGCCGTACCACTCGGTCGAGACACTGATGGTCGAGGCCCCCGACCACGGGCACCAGACCACGTCGGAGGCCGTCAGCTTCTGGATGTGGCTGGAGGCCGCGTACGGCAGGGTGACCGGAGACTGGGCGCCCTTCAACGCGGCCTGGGCCGTGGCCGAGAAGACCATCATTCCCCAGCACGCGGACCAGTCGACCGCCGGCTCCTACAACCCGTCGGCTCCCGCGACCTACGCCCCGGAGCATCCGCTGCCCAGCGGCTACCCCTCCGCACTGGACGGGACGGTCAAGGTCGGCACGGACCCGCTCGCCACCGAACTCGCCTCGTCCTACGGGACAATGGACGTCTACGGCATGCACTGGCTGATGGACCTCGACAACGTCTACGGCTACGGCAACAAGCCGGGCACCGGCGGCGAGTCCGGGCCGGGCGCCGGGGCCTCTTTCATCAACACGTACCAGCGCGGTGCTCAGGAGTCGGTGTGGGAGACGGTTCCGCAGCCCACCACGGACCTGTTCAAGTACGGCGGCCCCAACGGATATCTCGATCTGTTCGTCGGCGACGCCAGTTATGCCAAGCAGTGGAAGTACACGAATGCGCCGGACGCCGACGCCCGCGCGGTGCAGGCCGCCTACTGGGCGTACCGCTGGGCGTCGGCCCAGGGCAAGGCGAGCGAGGTCGCGAGCTCGGTGGCGAAGGCCGCCAAGATGGGCGACTACCTTCGCTACGCCATGTTCGACAAGTACTTCAAGCGGGTCGGCAACTGCACCGACCCGGCGTCCTGCCCGGCAGCCACCGGCCGTGACTCCCAGCACTACCTGCTGTCCTGGTACTACGCCTGGGGCGGTGCCGCGGCGGGCAGTGGCGGCGGCTGGGCCTGGCGCATCGGTGACGGCGCCTCGCACCAGGGTTACCAGAACCCGCTGGCCGCGTGGGCTCTGTCCAACGTACCGTCGCTCACCCCCAAGTCGGCGACGGCCAGGACCGACTGGTCCAAGAGCCTGACCCGGCAGCTGGAGTTCCTGACCTGGCTGCAGTCGAGTGAGGGCGCCTTCGCGGGCGGCTGCACCAACAGCTGGGAGGGAAGTTACAGCGCGCCGCCTGCCGGTACGCCCACCTTCTACGGGATGGCGTACGACTGGCAGCCGGTGTACCACGACCCGCCGAGCAACAACTGGTTCGGCTTCCAGGCGTGGGGCATGGAGCGCCTCGCGGCGTACTACCACGAGACGGGCAACGCGGCCGCCGAGGCGGTGCTGTCCAAGTGGGTCGCCTGGGCTTCGTCCGAGACGACGGTGGGCGCCGACGGCAGCTTCCGCTTCCCCTCCACCCTCAACTGGACGGGCCGGCCCGACACCTGGAACGCCGCGTCCCCCGGGAACAACGCGGGCCTGCACGTCACGGTGGTGGACTACGCCAACGACGTCGGTGTGGGCGCCGCGTACGTCAAGACGCTCACCTACTACGCCGCCAAGTCGGGCGACGAGGACGCTGCCGCGCTGGCCAAGGCGCTGCTGGACGCGATGGCCCTGAACGCCACCGCGAAGGGCATCTCCGTACCGGAGACCCGGCGGGACTACAACCGGTTCAACGACGAGGTGTACATCCCGGCCGGATGGTCGGGCACGATGCCGAACGGCGACACCATCGAGCCGGGGTCGACCTTCATCGACATCCGCAGCTGGTACAAGGACGACCCCGACTGGCCGAAGGTGCAGGCCTACCTGGACGGCGGCGCCGCCCCCACGTTCACCTACCACCGGTTCTGGGCCCAGGCGGCGCTCGCCCTGGCGTTCGCGATCTACGCCGAGCTGCTGGTGGAGGGCGGCGGCGGGCCGGGCGGGGACACCGAGGCGCCGACGGCCCCGACGGGCCTCACCGTGACGGCGACGACCGCCACCAGCGTCTCGCTCTCCTGGTCGGCCTCCACCGACAACGTCGCCGTGACCGGCTACGACGTGTACCGCAACGGGGTGCTGGCGGGGAACGCCACCACCCGGACGTTCACGGACCCGGACCTCGCCGCGGCCACCCAGTACAGCTACACCGTCGCGGCACGGGACGCGGGCGGCAACACCTCGGCCCTGTCGGCCGCGGTCACCGCCACCACGAAGACGGGCGGCTCGACCGGTACCGGCGCGGTGAAGGTCCGGTACAAGAACAGTGACTCCGCCACCGGTGACAACCAGATCAGGCTGGGACTCCAGGTACTGAACACGGGCAACGCCCCGATCGACCTGTCGACGGTGAAGCTGCGCTACTGGTTCAGCGCCGACGGCGGCCCGAGCACCTTCGGCACGTACTGCGACTACGCCGCGCTCGGCTCGTCGAACATCACCCACTCGGTGGTCGCCGTCTCCAGTCCGAAGACGGGCGC